>NZ_MKKA01000033.1 GCF_001942405.1 Ornithinimicrobium sp. CNJ-824 | reverse complement strand
TTCGGTGGATTCGAGCACCACGCCATCGTGCCCCAGATGCAGAGGTTGGGGCGTCCGGACGACGACGTCAGGATCGGATGCAGTATCCGCTCCTGCCGCGCTGCGGACAGCTACGCACGTCCGGGTGCTGCCGTGGTGCTTCACGGCCCGTTGGCAGCCTGGTCTCGCGCATAACTTCGCTGCGCGAAACCCACCAGGAGACAGGCCATCCCTGCGCCAGCTGCCATCCAACCCAGCGCCGGGCTCGCGTCAATGAGGAGGATCAGAGGAGCGCCGAGGACGAGGACCACGCCGAGGACGATGAAGATCTTCGCGCGTGAACGGTTCAGGAAGGCGTCTGACGGCATGCCGCAGTATTGCAGCGGCGGAGCTGAGGATCAGGACTTCGGGCCGCGCGGCCGTATGCACTCATCTGCCGCGGGCCGGTTGGTTGCACTGACTCGCGGTGTTCCGCGGGCCACTCCTCTGCCGCCGTCGAGGGGCCCTCCGAGCGGCGCGTGGGTGTAACAGCTCGCACACCCGTCTAGAACTGGAATGCGGCGACCAGCAGTACGAGCCCGGCCGCTCCGTAGCAGACCGACGCTCCTCCTATCAGGGGGCGGGTCTTTGCGTCTGCTGCATCGTTGCGGTTCTTCCTCAGAAACACGAGATTGAGGACTATCCCAACCCCGAGGGCAACCAGCGCGACTGCGACCAGAACTCGTGGGTCCATTGACGCAGCGTGCCACAGGCTGGCCGCGTGGCCCTCGCCAGTCGATCTGCTGTCCGTCACTCTGATGCCGCTGGTCGCTCCGTTCCAGCTCGATCGGAAGACACCGTCTCTGGGTCCCTCAGGGGGGCACGCCATTCGAAGCCCAGCCTGCGTTCCGCGAGGCGGTCGCAGCTTCTATTGCTTGAGGATGAAGAGGTCCTCGACCGTGCGCCCGAAAGTGTGCGCCAGCCGCATGGCCAGCGGGAGGCTTGGGTCGAAGCGCCCGGTCTCGATGGCGTTGATCGTCTGCCGGGAGACGCCGAGCTCCTTGGCTAGCCGCCCTTGGCTCCAGCCGCGGGACTCTCTGAGCGCTCGAAGGCTGTTGATGGTCTCAGGCACCCAAGGCTCGCAGGGCTAGGCGGTAGCGGACCCAGAAGGCTCCGACCGCGAGCGTCACGAAAGCCATCGCCGTCAGGGCCGCGAGCGTGTCCGCAACGATCGCCAGGACGGCAAAGAGAACCGTTCCGAGGATGACGGCATCACCGTAGGCCTGGCTGCGGGCCTGCTGCGCGGCCCGGAACTCCACGCTGTCCGGTGAGCTCTCGCCCAGGGCGTCCCGGCGCCGGCGCATCGTGATGTTCAGCGCCAGGGTCAGCGGCAGGATCACCAGCAACATGCCGAGGGAGCCCAGCGGATCGTGGAGCGGGTTGTCGGCCTCGGCGTTCCCCCAGCCTTGCAGGACCAGACCTCCAAGTGCGAAGGCCCCGGCGATCAGCCAGACGTGCGAAGTCTTCATGTGTCATGCGTACTCGTCACCTCGCAGGCCTGTCAAGTGGACTTGTCAACCATGCCCGCGGGGTCCAGCCCCGCAAACCGTTCGGCCGGCGGCGCGTGGCAAACCAGACATTGCTGCCGCAACGCGCTCTGCCTATCGAACAGGAACCGCCGTAGGGTTCGGGGATGAGCACCTTCACCTGCGCCGAGTGCGGTCGAATGTTCAGGGGGCAGGCGCGTCGAACGGCGACGGGGCGGCAGGTGTGCGCCAAGTGCGAGCAGGGCCTCCTCGGCGCAGCAGCGGGAGTCCTCATGGCGTCGCGGCAGGGCGCGGACCTGTGGCCGGTGCGGTCTCTACCCGGGCTGGCTACGACGAATCCGCTTGCTGCGCCGAAATGGTCAGTAGCTCCCAGCTGGTGAGCACGACGAGCGACCTCGCCGCATCCGGCGCCATGTCTCTAAGCGGTCTGGAGGGGGCGGATCTGGTTGAGGTCGGCCCCGATGACATCTTTCCGGGTCTCCAGGTCGTACCGGGTCTGCAGGTTGAGCCAAAACCGGTCACTGGTTCCGAAGTACCGGGACAACCGAAGGGCAGTGTCCGCGGTGATGCTGCGCTTGCCGTGCACGATCTCGTTGATGCGCCGCGGTGGCACACCGATCGAGACGGCCAGATGGTGCTGGGTGACGCCCAGGGGCTCGATGAACTCTTGGAGCAGTACCTCACCGGGGTGGATCGGAGCGATGGTCTTGGTCATGTCTGGGGCACCTCCTCTAGTGGTAGTCGACGATCTCAACGTCCTGCGGGCCCGCGTCGGTCCAGACGAAGCAGATTCGCCACTGCTGGTTGATCCTGATGCTGTGCTGACCGGACCGGTCGCCTTTGAGTGCCTCAAGTCGGTTGCCCGGGGGCACCCTGAGGTCCTCGAGGGTCTCGGCGGCGTCCAGCATGACCAGTTTGCGCAGGGCGGTCCTTTCGATCCGTGGATCGAGGCCCTTGGCCCGCTGGCGAGACCACAGGCGCTCCGTCGCAGTGTCCCGGAACGACCTGATCACCCGCCCAGCATAACGCCCGGCGTTATGTGCGGCCAGCTGGAGCGCGGACCTTTCGGCTGACCATATGACGAGAGAGCCTGGGGGGTCGTTGACGCGGGCAAATCTGACACAGATCTGACACAGGTTGATCAGGTCACTCGAAAAGTGCTGGTCAGAACAGAGGCGAGGAGATTCCCGCCACCTCCACTCCCGTGTCTTCCGTCGTGCGGCTGTCGCACGTCAACCCCCAGAATTCCGCATCAGGACGCGGATCTGGGGGTTTCGTGCGTAGGTCGCTCCGTCGGCTGGTGCCGTCGTGCCAGGGCGCAGGTGCTGGTCGCACCGTCGTCGGGGACACTGGGGGGGACACCGCCCGTAACGTCGTGAAGGAGCAGGTCGTGACCCAGGGAACCGTCCGCTGGTTCGATGCCGACCGGGGGTTCGGCTTCATCGCCCTCGACCAGGAGGGAGAGGACCTGTACGTGCATGCGTCCGAGATCGTCAGCGACGACACGATGAAGCTGCTCCGGGAGGGGCAGGTGGTCGAGTTCGAGATCGGCGAGGGGGATCGTGGGCCGCAGGCACGCCGGGTCCGGGTCACGGCCGACCAGGCCGCCGACGTATCGGTGGGCCAGCTCGGCACCGTCTCCTGGTACGAGCCTGCCAAGGGGTACGGCTTCATCACGCCCGACGGGGATGGTGCCGAGATCTTCGTGCACAGCTCGGCCATCGTGGTCGGCGGCGTCGTCCGGGAAGGGCAACGGGTGGCGTTCCTCGTCGTCGAGGGGGAGAAGGGGCCGCAGGCCGACCATCTGCTTCCCCTCGACGACCACGCGGCCCAGCCGGCCGTGGCCTCCGACGGGGCGGACGGGACGGTGTCCTGGTACGACGTGGGCAAGGGTTTCGGGTTCATCAGCCCCGACACGGGCGGCTCCGACGTCTTCGTCCACGTGCGGGAGCTGGCCGACGGGCTTTCCGAACTGGGCGAGGGGGACCGGGTGAGGTACGACGTCGTCGAGAGCGAGCGGGGCCCGCAGGCACGCGACGTACGCCTCGCGCGCAGCTCACCACCGCGGGGCGCACCCGCGAGGTCGACGGCCCGCGCCCGCCCGGGGCGACGGGAGGCTTCTGCGGTCCCCGCCCGCGGCGGCGAGGGAGTGGTCGCTCGCTACGACGCGGAGCGGGGGTTCGGCTTCATCGCCCCCGACACCGGCGGCGCGGACCTGTTCGTGCACGTGTCGGTCCTGCGAGGCGGCGAGGTGCTCCACCCGGGCGACCGGGTCCGGTACCAGGTGCGGCAGAGCGATCGAGGACCCCAGGCCGACCGCGTCGAGAGGGTGTGAGCGGGAGGGCGGTCCGACAGCACGAAGGACGCCGACCATGAGAAGGACCTCCGCACCCTGTCGGATGCGGAGGTCCCTCTGCGTCGAGGTGCCGGTCGGCTCAGGCCTTCTGCTGCTCGGCCATCTTGGCGCGGACGTCGTCCATGTCCAGCTTCTTGACCTGGTCGATGACCGACTCGAGGTCGCGGGCCGGCAGGGCGCCGGGCTGGCGGAAGACGAGCATGCCGTCACGGAACGCCATGAGGGTGGGGATCGAGCTGATGCCGGCGCCCGCGGCCAGCGCCTGCTGGTCCTCGGTGTCGACCTTGCCGAAGACGACATCGGGATGCTGCTCGGCGGCCTTGTCGTAGACCGGGCCGAACATCTTGCACGGGCCGCACCACTCGGCCCACCAGTCGACCAGCACGATGTCGTTGCCGGTGACGGTCTGCTCGAAGGTCTCTGCGGTCAGGTTCACGGTGCTCATGGACCCGTCAACGTCATGACGGGGCGGATCTCTTCCGTGGCACCGATCACCCTGGGTCCTCGGCGTGGGGAGGGACGTCGTCGGCCACGACGGCTCCCCGGCGCCCCGGACGGCGTTCAGTCCCCACCGTGGTGTCGCGGGCGGTCTGTCGTTCCGACTCGGCGTTGACCGCCGCCCCGAGGACGACCAGGAGGACGGTGAGCCAGAGCCAGAGCATGCTGATCGCGACCCCGGCAAGGGAGCCGTAGGTGCGTTCGTAGCTGGAGAAGTTCCGGACGTAGGTGAACAGCGCTGCGGAGGTGAGCAGCCAGGCGACCGTCGCGGAGACGGACCCGACGCTGATCCAGCGCCACCTGGCCCGGCCGCGCCGGTCAGGGCCGAAGCGGTAGAGCACCGCCAGCGTCAGGACCATGAGGAGCGCCAGCCCGACCCAGACCCCCGCGACCACCACGGACCGGACGACGTCGGGGGCGCCGGACAGGTTGCGGAACAGCACGGTGCTGGCGCTGATCACCGCTCCCAGCACCACGGCGCCACCCAGCACGAGGGTCAGGGCGACGACGCTTCGGCGCAGCGGCCCGCGGGTCTCCTCCTCCCGGTAGGCCACGGTCAGCGCCTCCATGAGGAACGTCATGGCCGTCGTCGCCGTCCCGAGGGCGACGGCCACGGCGAGCAGTCCACGGACGGTGAGCACCTGCGTGGACGCGGCCGTGATGGAGACCAGCTGGTCGGCCAGCACGTCGCCGACCGCCGGGGAAAGGAGGGCGACCGCCCCGGAAAGGTGCGCCATCGCCTGGACGGGCGTGTTGACCGCTCCGTAGACCGACAGCGCGGTGAGGAGCACGGGTGCCACCGAGAGCACGGCGAAGAAGGCGACGGCGGCGCTGTGAAGAGAGAAGCGGTCGCCCCCGATCCGGCGGAGCACCCGGCGCAGGACGAGCCCCCAACCGCGCCACGGGATCTGGCGGGGGTCGACGGCACCGGCCCCCTGACCGGCCGACGTCGGCTCGCGGTCCGGCGCTGACGACATGCCCCAGTCTCTCCCGTCGGATCCCGGACCGCACGGCCGCCGGCGACGTGCCCGTCCGCCCTCTGTCCGCCGGCGACCCGGATGCGGGAACGGGCGAGCCGGCAGGGAAGAATGTCCCCCCATGAGCCCTGTGCCCTCCGTGTCCAACTCCATCACCGTCCGGCTCGAGCTCCCGGCCCGGGTCACCGCCGTCTCGGAGATCACCACCGCGGTCTCCGACGTCGGGGGGATGGTCACGGCGGTGGACATCAGCGAGTCGGGCACCGAGCGGCTCCAGGCGGACCTGACCGTGGCCACCCACGGCACGACCCACGCGGCCGAGGTGGTCGAGGCCATCGCCGGCGTTGACGGCGTGGAGATCGGACGGGTCAGCGACCGGACCTTCCTGGCCCACCTCGGGGGCAAGCTCGAGGTGCGGTCCAAGCTGCCGATCCGCAACCGGGACGACCTGTCCCTGGTCTACACCCCGGGCGTGGCCAAGATCTGCCAGGCGATCGCCGAGAACCCTGCCGACGCCCGGAGCCTGACGATCAAGCGCAACACCGTGGCGGTCGTCACCGACGGGTCGGCCGTCCTGGGCCTGGGCGACATCGGCCCGCTGGCCGCGATGCCGGTCATGGAGGGCAAGGCGGCCCTGTTCAAGCGCTTCGCCGACATCGACGCCTTCCCCATCTGCCTGGACGCCCACGACGCCGACGAGATCGTGCGCATCGTCAAGGCGCTCGCCCCCGGGTTCGCCGGCATCAACCTCGAGGACATCTCCGCCCCGCGCTGCTTCCACATCGAGGCACGCCTGCGCGAGGAGCTGGACATCCCGGTCTTCCACGACGACCAGCACGGCACCGCGATCGTCGCGCTGGCCGCCCTGAAGAACGCCCTCCGGGTGGTCGGCAAGGAGCTCGACGACGTCAAGATCGTCATGTCGGGGGCCGGCGCGGCCGGTTCGGCGATCATCCGCCTGCTCCTGCTCGCCGGAGCCACCGACCTGGTCGTGGCCGACGTCGACGGCGTGGTGCACTCCCGCCGTGCCGACGTCATGCGCGGCACCAACGGCAACCTGGCCTGGATCGCCAGCCAGACCAACCGGGCCATGGAGACCGGCACCCTCAAGGACGCCCTCGTCGGGGCGGACGTCTTCATCGGCGTGTCCGCCGGCAACATCCTCACCGGCGAGGACATCGCGCAGATGAACGAGGACGCCGTCGTCTTCGCCATGGCCAACCCGGTGCCCGAGGTCGACCCGGTCGAGGCCGGCCGGCACGCGACGGTCGTGGCGACCGGCCGCAGCGACTTCGCCAACCAGATCAACAACGTGCTGGTCTTCCCGGGTGTCTTTCGCGGCCTCCTCGACGCGCAGAGCGACCACGTCGACGACGAGATGCTGCTCGCCGCGGCCTCGGCCCTCGCCGACGTCGTCACCCCCGAGGAGCTCAACCCCACCTACATCATCCCGAGCGTGTTCAACACGGCCGCGACGACGGCGGTGGCCCGGGCCGTCGAGCAGGCCGCGCGGGACCGCCGGGCGGGGGAGGGCTCCTGAGCGCACCGGGCGGGGGAGCGGCCCAGGACCCGGTCCGGCTGCTGGGCTGGGTCGCCCTGCTCGTCATGCTCGCCGTCCAGGTGGTCGGGCTCTACTCCGCATCGGTCCCCGGGCCGGAGGGCCCCGACGGCAGCGACAAGGTGGGCCATCTGCTCGCCTTCGCCGGGCCGACGGCCCTGGCGTGGCTGCTCGGCGCCCGGTGGCTGGTGCCGGTCCTCGTCCTGCACGCCCTCGTCGCCGAGCCGGTCCAGTCCTGGGTGGCCCCCGGCCGGATGACGGACCCCTGGGACGCCGCCGCCAACCTCGTGGGTGTCGCGGTCGGGGTCGTCGTGGCGCGCGGGCTGGCACGGTCCTGGGCCAAGATGGAGGTATGAGGACGCGCGAGGGGACGGCGTGAGTGAGCCGGGGGCGCGAGGCCCGGGCCGCGCCGACGGGCAGGACCTGACCGGGTCCCTGCTCGTGGCGACCCCGCTGACCGGTGACGTCTTCGAGCGGGCCGTCGTGCTCGTCCTGCACCACGACGCCGACGGCGCCCACGGGCTCATCCTCAACCGCCCGATGGACGCCCGGGTCGAGGCGGTCCTGCCGCAGTGGCAGCCCTTCGTCACCGCACCCGGCGTGCTCTTCCGGGGCGGGCCGGTCGGGCCGGACACCGCCATGGGGCTGGTGAGCGTCCCGGGGCACGACCCGCACGACCCGCCCCTGGGGACCCAGCTGCTCTTCGGCGGGATCGGCCTGGTGGACCTCGACGCCCCCGCGCCTCTCGTGGTGCCCGAGCTGGGGGCGTTCCGCATCTTCGTCGGATACTCCGGCTGGGCCGCCGGACAGGTGGAGTCCGAGCTGCGCCGGGGGGCCTGGTACGTCGTCCCCCGGGAACCGCGCGACCCCTTCCACGAGGACGTCGCCGGCCTGTGGCGGGAGGTGCTCCTGCGGCAGCGCAGCAGCATGGCCTTCGTCACCACGTGGACCGACGTGCCGGAGACCAACTGAGCGGCACCACCGAGACCTCCCGGCGGAGCGGCTCCGGTCATAGACTGGCCGCATGGCGACCGTGACCAGCTCCGACCAGCCGCTCGACACCCCCGAGGCGCCCTCCGGACCGCAGACGCAGACCGCAGTGCTGGAACGGACCGACACCAGCGCCGACCCACGGCTCTCCGAACCCGGCGACCACGAGCGCTTCGCCCACTTCGTGCGCAAGGAGAAGATCCTGGAGAGCGCGATGACCGGCAACCCCGTCATCGCGCTCTGCGGCAAGGTGTGGGTCCCCGGGCGCGACCCGGAGAAGTTCCCGGTCTGCCCGATGTGCAAGGAGATCTACGACGGTCTGCGTGACCCGCAGGACGGCGGGGGCGGCAAGGACTCCGGCGGCGCGGGGGACTGAGGCGCGACACGCCATACCACGGCTGAGGCGGTCCCCGCGGGCGCGCCGGGACGGGTGAGTCTGTCCCCGGGACCACCTATCCTGGGTCGGCCATGTCGACCTCCGCCGCGTCCCACCTGCCCCCCGCCTACCCGGAGCGGGCCGCCTGGGGAACCGCCAACAAGCTGCGCGCCTGGCAGGCCGCTGCCCTGGAGCGCTACCTGGCCGAGCGGCCCCGTGACTTCCTGGCCGTGGCCACGCCGGGCGCCGGGAAGACGACCTTCGCGCTGCGGGTGGCCACCGAGCTGCTGGACCGCGGGGAGATCTCCCGCGTCACCGTCGTCGCCCCGACCGAGCACCTCAAGGTCCAGTGGGCCGAGGCCGCCGCGAAGGTCGGCATCCGGATCGACCCCCGCTTCGCCAACGCCCAGGGCCGGCACGGCGCCGACTACGACGGGGTGGCGGTGACCTACGCCGGCGTGGCCAGCAAGCCCCTCCTGCACCGTTCCCGCACCGAGGCCGCCCGCACCCTGGTCATCCTCGACGAGGTCCACCACGGCGGCGACGCGCTGTCCTGGGGCGAGGCGATCCGCGAGGCCTTCGAGCCGGCCACCCGGCGCCTCGCCCTGACCGGCACCCCCTTCCGCTCCGACACCGCCGCCATCCCGTTCGTGCGCTACGAGATGGACCACGGGGGCGAGCTGCGCTCCAGCGCCGACTACACCTACGGGTATGCCGACGCGCTCCGGGACGGGGTCGTGCGCCCGGTGCTGTTCCTGGCCTACGGGGGCACGATGCGCTGGCGCACCCGGGTGGGCGACGAGCTGGAGGCCCGGCTCGGGGAGCCGATGACCAAGGACGTCAGCAAGCAGGCGTGGCGGACCGCGCTCGACCCGGCCGGCGACTGGGTGCCCTCGGTGCTGGCCGCCGCCGACAAGCGGCTCTCCGAGGTCCGGCGGCACGTCGAGGACGCCGGCGGGCTGGTCATCGCCACGGACCAGAGCTCGGCCCGGGCCTACGCGCGGCAGCTGCACGAGCTCACGGGGGAGCGGCCCACCGTGGTCCTCTCGGACGACAGCGGTGCCTCGGGCCGGATCGAGGAGTTCGCCGAGGGCGCCTCGCGCTGGATGGTCGCGGTGCGGATGGTCTCCGAGGGGGTGGACGTGCCTCGGCTGTGCGTGGGCGTCTACGCGACCTCCACCTCCACGCCGCTGTTCTTCGCCCAGGCCGTGGGCCGGTTCGTCCGTGCCCGACGTCGGGGGGAGACGGCCTCGATCTTCCTGCCCAGCGTGCCGCTGATCCTCCAGCACGCGGGCAGCATGGAGCTCGAGCGCGACCACGTGCTCAACCGTCGGTCGACCGGCGAGGACGAGGAGGTGTGGGCGCCCGAGGACCAGCTGGTGGCCCAGGCCAACGCCGCCGAGGGGGCCAGCGACGAGCTCGAGGGATCCTTCGAGGCGCTGCACTCGGCGGCCGAGTTCGACCACGTCCTCTTCGACGCCGAGCAGTTCGGGCTCGGCGGTCTGCCGGGGTCCGACGACGAGGAGGAGTACCTGGGTCTGCCCGGCCTGCTGGAGCCCGACCAGGTCGCCCACGTGCTGCGCGAGCGGCAGAAGAAGCAGGTCACCCGGGGCGGCGGCCAGGAGCGGGCACGCGCCGTCTCGGCGCACCGGGCGCTGGCCGAGCAGCGCAAGGAGCTCAACAAGCTGGTCTCCGCCTACGCGCAGAAGTCCGGCCGGCCCCACGCCGTCGTGCACGCCGAGCTGCGCCGCACCTGCGGCGGGCCCGAGCTGGCCACCGCCAGCAGCGAGCAGGTGTCGTCGCGGATCGAGACGATCCGCCGGTGGTTCGTCGGGCGCCGCTGAGGGCGCCGGAGACCACCCAGTAGGGTGGCGCTCGCCCTGACCCGAAGGAGACGCCCCGTGCCCGACGAGCAGACCGGTTCGCTGAGCCGCTACCGCGACCTGGTGAGGCTGCTCGTCCGCTACGGCCGCTCCGACCTGGTCACCGCCAGCGGCCTGGGGGACCCCGACAGCGTCGACCCGGCCCTGGACGGCGGGGACGAGGCCACCGCCGAGTCCTTCGCCGCCGACCTCGAGGCCATGGGCCCGACCTGGATCAAGCTCGGCCAGCTGCTCTCCACCCGGCACGACCTCCTCCCACCGGCCTGGACGCAGGCCCTGGCCCGGCTCCAGGACCGGGTGGAGCCCTTCCCCGGCGAGGAGGCGGTGGCGATCGTCGAGGAGGAGCTGGGGGCACGGATCCGCCACCTGTTCGAACGCTTCGACACCGAACCCCTGGCCGTGGCCTCCCTGGGGCAGGTGCACCGGGCCCGCACGCGCAGCGGGCGGGAGGTCGTCGTCAAGGTCCAGCGCCCGGACGTGCGGGAGGTGGTCGCCGGGGACATGGAGGTGCTGTCCCGGCTGGCGCGGGCCGCGGACCTCCACACCGACCTGGGCCGCCGGTTCGGTGCCCAGGACCTGCTCGAGCAGTTCCGCCGGTCCCTGACCGGCGAGCTGGACTACCGTCAGGAGGCCCGCAACCTGCGGACCTTCGGCGAGCTGACCGCCGGCTACGACCACCTGCTCGTGCCGGCCCCGCTGGAGGACTACACCACCTCCCGGGTGCTGACGATGGAGTTCGTCGAGGGCCGCAAGGTCACCGACATCGGCGGCGTGGGCATGCTGGAGGTCGACGGTGCCCCCATCGGCGAGGAGCTGTTCCGGGCCTACCTGCGGATGATCCTCGAGGAGGGCCTGCTGCACGCGGACCCCCACCCGGGCAACATGATCCTCACCGCCGACGGCCGGCTGGCCCTCATCGACCTGGGCATGGTGGCGACCGTGCCCAGGAGGGTCCAGGACCAGGTGGTCAAGCTCCTCATCGCGGTCTCCGACGGCGACGGGGAGGAGGCCGCCCGGGTGCTGGCCGGCATGGGGCACCCGCTCGCCGACTACGACGCCGCCCGGTTCCGGGACGACGTCAGCCACCTCGTGTCCTCGGCCGTCGGTGCGGGGGAGGAGCTGGACACCGGTGGCGTGATGGTCGAGCTGTCCCGGCTCTCCGGGCGCCACGGGCTGCGTCCCCCTCCCGAGATGGCCATGATCGGCAAGGCGCTGCTGAACCTCGACCAGGCCACCCGGCACCTGGACCCCTCCTTCTCCCCCGCGGACGCGGTCCGCCGCAACATCGACCAGATCCTGCGTGGTGGGATGTCGGTCTCGCCCGGCTCGGTGATGGCCGCGGCGATCGAGGCCAAGGAGTTCACCTCCCAGCTGCCGCGGCGGGCCAACCGGATCATGGACGCCCTCGTGGACGGGGAGCTGACGGTGCGCGTCGACGCCTTCGACGAGCAGCGGGTGCTGCGGGTCGCCCAGCACCTGACCACCCGCGTCGTCGTGGGCATGGTGCTCTCGGCCATCATCGTCGGCGCGGCGTTGATGATGGGGGTGGAGGCCGCCTGGACGATCTTCGGCTACCCGGCCGTGGCCATCGTCTTCTTCGTCGTCGCCGCGGTCGCCGGGCTCGTGCTCGTCGGCCACACGGTCGTCACCGACCGGCGGGACGCCCGTCGGGGCCGTCAGGGGACCAGCGGCGAGGTCCGGTAGGGGACCCGGGTCGACAGGCAGATCACCGTCGAGGAGCGCTCCACCATCTCGTGGGCCACGACGAGGTCGATGACGCGCTGCAGGTCCGCGTTGTCCCGGGCGACCACGCGGATCATCAGGTCCCCGGACCCGGTGATCGTGTGCGCCTCCAGCACCTCGGGGATGGCCGCGACGTGCTCGACGACCGGTCCTCCGCCGGTGCCCTGACGGATCTCCAGGGTGCAGAACGCCATCACCGGGTAGCCCAGCGCCGCCGGGTCCAGCTGCGGGGCGAAGCTGCGGATCACCCCGCGGACCACGAGCTTGTCCAGCCGGCTCTGGACGGTGCCCCGGGCCACCCCCAGCCGGCGGGAGGCCCCCAGCACCCCCACGTGGGGGTCCTCCTCGAGGAGGGTCAGCAGGCGGGCGTCCAGCTCGTCGACCGGGTTCGTCATGGTCACAGTGTGCAGGATGCCGAGCGGATCGGCCCTGAAGGTGGACAGATCGTCCGCCCGCATCGTGGTTCCTTGCACGACATACCCCTTCCCGGCACCCTCTGACCATGACCGACACCGACGTCCGTTTGACCGACCAGGAGCGCGAGGCCCACCTCGAGCTCGACCAGCTCAAGCAGCTCGTGGGGCTGGTGCCCTACGACGAGACCACCGACGTCTTCCCGGTGACCGGGTGGGACTCCATCCACTTCGTCGTGGGCAACGCCACCCAGACCGCGCACTTCTACCAGTCCGCCTTCGGGATGGAGCTCATCGGCTACTCCGGGCCGGAGACCGGCAACCGGGACCACAAGGCGTTCGTCCTGAAGTCCGGCTCCATCCGCTTTGTCATCAAGGGCGGGGTCGACCCGGAGAGCCCCCTGCACGAGCACGTGCGCCGGCACGGCGACGGCGTGGTGGACATCTCCCTGGAGGTGCCGGACGTCGACCGCTGCATCGCGCACGCCCGGAGCATCGGGGCCACCGTCCTGCAGGAGCCCGAGGACCTCGAGGACGAGCACGGCACCGTGCGCGTCGCCGCGATCGCCACCTACGGCGAGACGCGGCACACCCTCGTGCAGCGCAAGGGGGAGGGGTACGGGTACACCGGCCCCTACCTGCCCGGGTACGTCGAGCGCAGCTCCACCTACGTCAAGCGGGACGGGGAGCCCAAGCGGCTGTTCCAGGCGCTGGACCACATCGTCGGCAACGTGGAGCTGGGCCGGATGGACGAGTGGGTCGAGTTCTACAACAAGGTCATGGGTTTTGTGAACATGGCCGAGTTCATCGGCGACGACATCGCCACCGACTACTCGGCCCTGATGAGCAAGGTCGTGGCCAACGGCAACCACCGGGTCAAGTTCCCGCTCAACGAGCCGGCCGTGGGCAAGAAGAAGTCTCAGATCGACGAGTACCTGGAGTTCTACCAGGGCCCCGGGGCCCAGCACCTGGCCCTGGCGACGAACGACATCCTCTCCACGGTGGACCACATGCGCGCCAACGGGATCGAGTTCCTGCAGACGCCGGACTCCTACTACGAGGACCCCGAGCTGCGCGGCCGCATCGGCGAGGTGCGGGTGCCGATCGAAGAGCTGCAGTCCCGGGGGATCCTCGTCGACCGGGACGAGGACGGCTACCTGCTGCAGATCTTCACCCGCCCGGTGCAGGACCGGCCCACGGTGTTCTTCGAGCTCATCGAGCGGCACGGGTCGCTCGGTTTCGGCAAGGGCAACTTCAAGGCGCTCTTCGAGGCCATCGAGCGGGAGCAGGCCACGCGCGGGAACCTGTGACCCGACGTGGCACCCTGGGGCCATGAGCCAACAGCCAGGGTGGTACGACGACCCGCAGGACGACCAGAACCTCCGTTACTGGGACGGGGTGCAGTGGAGCCACCACACCAGCCCCAAGCGCATGCCCGGCCTGGACCAGGCCGGTCAGGGCGGCAGCCACCACGAACCTGGGCCGGCCGACCAGCCGGCCCAGGTCTGGGGCGGGCAGGGCCCCTCCGGCGGCCAGGAGCAGGGCCGGTGGGGCGGCCAGGAGCAGGGCCGGTGGGGCGGCCAGCAGCAGGGCCAGTGGTCGGCCCCCATGCCGGGTGCGGACGACCCGTGGGGGCAGCAGCCGCAGCGCCGGGACACCACCCCTGACGGCCAGCCGCTGGCCGGCTGGGGGATGCGGTTGCTGGCCCGGATCGTCGACGGGATCCTGCTGAGCCTGGTGACGGGCTTCGTCATCCTGCCGCTGGTCGACCCGACCCTGCTGGAGGACTACACGACCTGGATCACCACCGCCGACCCGGCCTCGGCGCTGGACGTGCCCGAGGGGCTGGCCTCGGGCCTGATGCGGGTCAGCCTGGTCAGCCTGGTCGTCGGCCTGGCCTACGAGATCCTCATGCTCCGCCTCGTCGGTGCCACCGTCGGCAAGCTCGTCACCGGGCTGCGCGTGCGGATGCGCGAGACGCCGGGGCAGCTGCCCTGGGGCGCGGCGGCGATCCGGGGGCTGGTCTGGCAGGGGCCCTCGGCGATCAACGGGTTCGGCCAGATCTTCATGCTGCTCAACGGGCTGTGGCCGCTGTGGGACGGCAAGCGCCAGGCGCTCCACGACAAGGCGGCCCGGACCAACGTGGTCCGCAACCGCTGACCGCCCTCACGGGGACGGCAGCACCGTCCCGGTGACCTCGGCCAGCCGCAGGACGCTTCCTCCCGGGCCGGGCGCGGTGGCGGTGATGGTCACGGTGTCGCCGTCCTCGAGGAAGGTCCGGGTCGAGCCGTCGTCCAGCGTCAGCGGCCGGGTGCCGTTCCACGTCAGCTCCAGCAGGGAGCCCCGCTCGTGCGGCTCCGCGCCCGAGACGGTGCCCGAGGCGAACACGTCGCCGCTGCGAAGGCTGGCCCCGTTGACCGTCAGGTGGGCCAGCATCTGGGTGGGGGACCAGTACATGGCGCGGTAGGGCGGGCGGGCCACGAGCGTGCCGTTGAGCCGGACCTCCATCGTCAGGTCCAGCCCGAAGAGGTGCTCGGCCCGCCCCCTGAGGTAGGGCAGTGGCTCGGGGTCCTGCCCGGGCAGCGGGACGCGGGCCTTCTCGAGGGCGGCCAGAGGGGTGATCCACGCGCCCATCGACGAGGCGAAGGACTTGCCCAGGAAGGGGCCCAGCGGGACGTACTCCCACGCCTGCACGTCGCGGGCAGACCAGTCGTTGAACAGGGCGACCCCGAACAGGTGGTCGGCGGCCTGGTCGACCGGGACGCTCGTGCCCAGGGCGGTGGCACCGCCGACGACGAACGCCAGCTCCGCCTCGATGTCCAGGCGCACGGAGGGGCCGAAGACCGGGGCCGGGTCGTCCTTGCCCTTGCGCTGCCCCCGCGGGCGCACCACGTCGGTGCCGCTGACGACGACGGTGGAGGAGCGGCCGTGGTAGCCGATGGGCAGGTGCTTCCAGTTCGGGGTGAGCGGCTCCCCGTCCGGCCGGAAGATCCGTCCCACGTTGGTCGCGTGGTGCTCGCCGGCGTAGAAGTCCACGTAGTCCGCCACGGCCACGGCAGGTGGGAAACCAGCTCCTCGAGCGGGTGCACGTGCGGCGCGAGTCGCTCCCGTCCCTCCTTCTCGGCGAGCCGGGCCTGCAGCCAGGACCGGAGCGCGGACCACGCCGCGGGCCCCAGGTCGAGGAAGGGGTTGAGCACCGGCCCGGCCAACGCCTCCGCCCACGGCGTGTCGCGGGTGGCCGAGGCCAGGTCCAGGGCGGAGTCGCCCACCCGGACCGCCAGCCAGGGCTCGTCCCCGTCACGGGCCACCGCGCCGTAGGGCAGGTGGTGCGGACCGTAGGGGTGGTCGGCGGGCAGGTCGAGGGGGGAGGTGCTCATGGGTTCCTTCCAGGGTGATGACGTCAGGGCCGGTCGGTCAGCAGGCCGAGCTCGCGCAGCTCGTCGAGCGGGTCGGTCACGCCGCAGCAGCCGAAGGACCGGAAGCGGCCCCGGAGCCTGGCCACCGCCGGCTCGTCGAGCCCGGCGACCGCGTCGACCAGGCGGTCCGTGTCCTCCTCCGCCAGAGTCCCGACGAGGGCCAGCTCGTCGCGCCGGCGTCGACGGCGGCCAGGGCGGCCAGCACGTTGAGGACCCCGTGCCGGTCGAGCGTGCGACCGTCATCGTCCCGCCGGGCCACGGCGTGGTGGAGCCCGCCGGTGAGCTTGACCGGCAGGTGCCGTGCGTCCGCGCCCAGGAGGAAGGCGGCCAGCTCGGACGGCGAGGGCACCGGCCGCTGCGGCGTCGCCTGGGTGCGCAGCTTGGCCAGGACCACCGTTCCCTGCCCGTCGGACCTGGCGGTCGCCACCTCGTCGAGGGACCGGGGAAGCTGCGTGCGGTCACGGTCGACCTCGACGGCCACCGGCACCCCCAGGGAGAGGGCACGACGCCACGACCCCGCGGGGTCCAGCGCGGTCTCCACGGTCACCACCTGCACGGCTGCGACGTCCCGCAGGAGGTCGGCGGCGTCGAGAAGGTCCTCGACCGCGGTGCCCGGGCGGGAGATCACGGCCACCGCCACCGGTTCCGCGAGCTCGGCACCGGCGGCGGCCTGCCCCAGCTGCGCGGCGTGCCCGGTGCCGACGAGCAGGGGACCCAGCAGGTCTGCATACCCTCCGCGGCGCAGCCGCAGGTGCTCCTCCCAGGCCCGGGGGACGGGGGCGTTCCCGGGCGGGAACACCGCGGCGTCGTCCACGAGAGCGCGGAACAGGTTCCGGGGTGCCGTCCTCGTTGACATGCCCGGGAGGCTACTGCACAGTGACGCACGAGGACACCGCCGTCCCGGCCCGCCGACTCCCTCGCGGGGTCACCGGGGACGGCGTCCACGACCACCGCACGAACGGAGCCGTCGATGGCCTACTACCGCAGCACGGGCGACGTCCCGCCCAAGCGGCACACCCAGCACCGCGACCCCCAGGGTCGCCTCTACTCCGAGGAGCTCATGGGTGAGGAGGGCTTCTCCTCGGACTCCTCGCTGCTCTACCACCGCAACATCCCCTCGGCCGTGGCGGACGCTCGCGTCTGGGAGCTGGGCGACATGTCGACGGTGCCCAACCACCCGCTGCTGCCCCGGCACCTGAAGCTGCACGACCTGTTCGTCCAGGACGGCGGCGACGCCGGGGCCGACGCGGGGCCGGCCCTCGAGCAGGGCGTGGACGTGGTGACCGGCCGCCGGCTGGTCCTGGGCAACGCCGACGTCCGCCTGCTCTACGTCGTGGCGGACACCCCCAGCCCGCTGTACCGCAACGCCATCGGGGACGAGTGCGTCTACGTCGAGCGGGGCGGGGCCCGGGTCGAGACGGTCTTCGGCTCCTTCCAGGTCGCCGAGGGCGACTACCTGATCCTGCCCCGGGCCACCACCCACCGGTGGCTGCCCCTGGTCGAGGGCGACGAGGGTTTCGTCGAGCCCCTGCGGGCCTACGTCATCGAGGCCAACAGCCACATCGGGCCGCCGAAGCGCTACCTGTCCAGGTTCGGCCAGCTGCTGGAGCACGCGCCGTACTGCGAACGTGACCTGCGCGGTCCGCAGGGCCCGCTGCTGGCCGAGGACGTGGGGGCCGACCCGGCTGCGCCGACCGAGGTGCTCGTCAAGCACCGCGGCTCCGGCGAGCACTCCTCGGGAGGCTGGTCGGCACCGTCTACACCTACCCCTACCACCCCTTCGACGTGGTCGGCTGGGACGGCTGCCTCTACCCCTACGCCTTCAACATCGCCGACTTCGAGCCGATCACCGGCCGGGTGCACCAGCCGCCGCCGGTGCACCAGGTCTTCGAGGGGCACAACTTCGTCGTGTGCAACTTCGTGCCGCGCAAGGTGGACTACCACCCGCTGGCGGTGCCGGTGCCCTACTACCACTCCAACGTCGACTCCGACGAGATCATGTTCTACGTCGACGGCGACTACGAGGCCCGCAAGGCAGCGGGATCGGCAAGGGGTCGATCTCGGTGCACCCCGGTGGCCACGCGCACGGGCCGCAGCCGGGGGCCACCGAGGCCTCGCTGGGGGTGGAGTACTTCGACGAGACGGCGGTCATGGTGGACACCTTCCGGCCCCTCGAGCTCGGGGAGGCGGGTCGGGCCGTCGACGACGGCGTCTACGCCGGCTCGTGGAACCGCGCCCTGGGCGGTGGGGCGGAAGGCTCCGGGGAGGTGTTCTCCACGAGCTGACCCGCGGGAGCGCCCACGCGGAGCGGCAGCCGGTTCAGGCGGGCGCCCCCTCGACGACCTCCACCCCGGCCTCCCGCAGCTCGGCCAGGGCCTGCTCGGTCGTCTCCGGCGAGACGCCCGCGCACAGCCCCGTCAGCACGCGGGTCCGGAACCCGGCCCTGGCGGCGTCGAGGGCCGTCGCCCGCACGCAGTGGTCGGTCGCCAGGCCGACGACGTCCACCCCTCGGACCTCGCGCTCGATGAGCCACTCGGTGAGGCCGGTCGTGCGGCCGTGCGCCTCGGTGGTCCCCTCGAAACCGCTGTACGCCGCCTCGTGCTCGCCCTTGCGGAAGACGGCCTGCACGTGCTGCAGCGCAGGGGCCAGGTTCGGGTGGAACTGGGCGCCCTCGCTGCCCGCACGGCAGTGGACCGGCCAGGAGGTGCGGTAGTCGGGGTCGGAGGACCAGTGGTCGCCGGGGTCGACGTGCCAGTCGGCGGTGGCCACGACGACCGAGTAGTCCTGCCCGTGCCGGCCCAGGTGCTCCCCGATGTCGGCCGCGACCTGCGACCCTCCGTCCACGGCGAGGGAACCGCCCTCGCAGAAGTCGTTCTGCACGTCGACGATGATCAGTGCTCGGCTCATGGTGCTCAGCTCCAGTCGTCCAGGTAGATGGTCGGGATGGCAGGGTCTCCGTGGGACAGGCGCAGCGCACGTTGGGGCAGCTCGGCGCGCGCAGCCTCGTGGTGGGCCCGGGCGGTGCGGGCGTCCGTGGGGGCGACCACCTCGCCGCCACGCACGAGGGGGACCAGCAGGGTGCGGTCGTCGCCGTCGTCACCGGGCTGCTCGTCGATGCCGATGATCTCGGCCTGGGCGCTGCCGTCCGGGCCGCGCCGGCGCAGGGCGTACTTGCGGCCGCCCACGGACGCCTTGTCCGTGCTGGCCTTGGCCACCCCCTCCATCCGGCCGTCCGCCCCCTCCCGGCTGACCAGCTTGTAGACCATGCCCGCGGCCGGGTGCCCCGACCCGGTGACGACCCGGGTGCCGACGCCGTAGGCGTCGACGGGCGCGGCCTGCAGGGCCGCGATGGCGTACTCGTCCAGGTCGGAGGTGACCACGATCCTGGTGCCGGTGGCACCGAGGGAGTCGAGCTGCTCACGCACCTCGTGGGCCTGGGAGACGAGGTCGCCGGAGTCCAGCCGGACGCCGCCCAGCCCGGGGCCGGCCAGCTCGACGGCCAGCTCGACCGCGGCGCTGACGTCGTAGGTGTCCACGAGCAGGGTCGTGGACCCTCCCAGGCTGGCCAGCTGGTTGGCGAACGCCTCACGTTCGTCCCCGTGGAGCAGGGTGTAGGAGTGCGCCGCCGTGCCGGCGGTGGGCACCCCGTGCCGTCGCCCCGCCTCCAGGTTGGAGGTGGAGTCGAAGCCGGCCACGTAGGCCGCCCGGGCGGCGGCCACGGCCGCCTGCTCGTGGGTGCGTCTCGACCCCATCTCGATGCAGGGGCGCCCGTGCGCCGAGGCGGTCATCCGCGAGGCGGCCGAGGCCACCGCGGAGTCGTGGTTGAGGACCGACAGGACCAGGGTCTCCAGGAGCACGCCCTCGGCGAAACCTGCCTCGACCACCATCAGAGGTGACCCGGGGAAGTAGATCTCGCCCTCGGCATACCCCCAGACCTCCCCCGAGAACCGGTAGTCGGCCAGCCAGCGCAGCGTCCGCGCGTCGACGACCTGCTGCTCCTCCAGGTAGGCCAGCTCCGCCTCCCCGAACCGGAAGTCGCGCAACGACTCCAGCACCCGCCCCGTCCCGGCGACCACCCCGTACCGCCGCCCGTCCGGCAGTCGGCGGGCGAAGGTCTCGAAGACGCACCGGCGGTCGGCGTGGCCGCTCGCCAGGGCCGCCTGGACCATCGTCAGCTCGTAGTGGTCCGTCAGCAGGGCCGTGCTCGGGTTCACCCCTGCAGCCTAGAGCCCGGCCGCGAGGCCGCCTAGAGTGGTCGGGTGCCCGTCGACGTCCCGTCCCCTCCCGCGCCGCCGGCCGGACCCCGGACCTCGCCCCGCGAGCAGGGCGGGGTGGCCGTCCTGGACCGCCCGGAGGCCGACGCCCCGTGGGTCTGCCTGGTGTGGAACGACCCGGTCAACCTGATGAGCTACGTGACCTGGGTCTTCCAGACGCACTTCCACTACCCCCGGGCGCGGGCGGAGAAGCTCATGATGGACGTGCACTCCCTCGGTCGCGCCGTGGTGTCCACCGGCACCCGGGAGAAGGTGGAGGCCGACACCGAGGCCATGCACGGCTACGGGCTGTGGGCCACCTTCCAGCACGCGGACCAGGGCTAGGAGCAGGTATGGCGACCGCGTTCCGGCGGCGGGGGGAGCGCCTCGTGGGCGGCTTCGACGCCGAGGAGGTCGAGGTGGTCCTCCACGTCCTGCGGCTGACCCGCGACTTCGTCGCCCCGGAGCGGCCCGGCAGCACGGACCCCTTCCTCGACCTGATCGCCGGCCTCGGCGAGGACGCGGACCCGCAGGAGCCGTCCGACCCCGCCCTGGCCCGCCTGCTTCCCCCGGCCTCCAGGGAGGACGAGGAGCAGGCCAGGGAGTTCCGACGGCTCACCGAGCACGGGCTGCGCAGCCGGAAGGCCGCCACGATCGCCAGGGCGGTCGCGGCGCTGCAGGAGGCGGAACCGCCGGAGCTGGCGTTGGACACCGCGCAGGCGCACGCGCTCGCGGTCGCCCTCACCGACGTCCGGCTCATCCTGGGGGAGCGGCTTGGCCTGCGCACCGACGAGGACTCCGAACGGCTCCACGAGCAGCTGGAGGACGCGCTCGCGGGGAAGACCGACCTGGACCCGGTGCTCGCCCAGCAGATGGCCTACTACGACTTCCTCTCCTGGGTGCAGGAGAGCATCACCACGGCGATGCTCGAGGGGTGAGCCCCGGCGGTAGTCTGACCGCACCATGACGACGAACCCCGTTCCCGCTGCGCCGCACGAGTCCGAGCAGGTCGATCACCAGGTGACCGGCCCGGACGTGCGGGTCCGCTTCTGCCCCAGCCCCACCGGCACCCCGCACGTGGGGATGGCCCGGACCGCCCTGTTCAACTGGGCCTTCGCCCGGCACCACGGAGGCACCTTCGTCTTCCGGCTGGAGGACACCGACGCCGCCCGCGACAGCGCCGAGTCGGCCGACCAGCTGCAGGAGGCCATGTCCTGGCTGGGCCTGGACTACGACGAGGGGCCGGGGGTCGGTGGTCCCTACGGGCCGTACCGGCAGAGCGAGCGGCGCGACGTCTACGCCGACGTGGCGGCCCGGCTGCTCGAGGCCGGCCTGGCCTACGAGTCGTTCAGCACGCCCGAGGAGGTCGAGGAGCGGCACCGGGCGGCGGGCCGGGACCCCAAGCTCGGCTACGACAACCACGACCGCGACCTGGACGAGGCGCAGCGTGCCGCCTTCAGGGCCGAGGGGCGGGAGCCGGTCCTGCGGCTGCGGATGCCGGACGAGGACATCACCTTCGTCGACCTGGTCCGCGGCGAGGTCACCTTCCGGGCGGGGTCGGTGCCGGACTTCGTCATCGTCCGCGGCAACGGCCAGCCCCTCTACACCCTGGTCAACCCCGTCGACGACGCGATGATGCGGATCACCCACGTGATCCGCGGCGAGGACCTGCTCTCCTCCACCCCGCGGCAGATCGCCCTCTACCGCGCCCTGGTCCGTCTGGGCGTCGCCGAGCGGGTGCCGACGTTCGCCCACCTGCCCCTGGTCCTGGGGGAGGGGAGCAAGAAGCTGTCCAAGCGCGACCCGCAGTCCGACCTCTTCCGCCACCGGGAGCGTGGGTTCGTCCGCGAGGGAATGATCAACTACCTGGCGCTGCTGGGCTGGGCGATCGGACCCGACCGGGACGTCTTCACCCCGGACGAGCTGGTCGCCGCGTTCGACGTGCACGACGTCAACCCCAACCCTGCCCGGTGGGACCAGAAGAAGGCCGAGGCGATCAACGCCGACCACCTCCGGATGCTGCCGTTGGCGGAGTTCACCAGCCGGCTGCTGCCGGTGCTCCGGGAGGCCGGCGTGCTGGGCCCGCAGTCGGGGATGGGTGAGCTGGCCCGCCTGGAGGCCGTGGCCGAGCTCATCCAGACCCGGGTCCAGGTGCTCTCCGAGGCCGTGCCGCTCGTCGCGCCGTTCTACGTGCGGGGCGAGGAGCTGCCGATCGCCGACGACGCCCGCGCCCAGCTGAAGGAGGACGCGGGGGCGGTGCTGGACGCCGCCGACGCGGCCCTGGAGCAGATCTCCGGCGCCTACCCCAAGCCACTCGGCGGAGGGGTGGAGTGGACCGCAGCCCGGATCGAGCAGGCCCTTCGGGAGGCGCTCGTCGACGGCCTGGGCCTGAAGCCCCGGTTCGCCTTCGGCCCGCTGCGCACCGCGGTGTCCGGGCAGCGGATCAGCCCACCGCTGTTCGAGTCCATGGAGATCCTCGGCAAGGACGAGACCCTCGCCCGGCTGCGCCGGTTGCGCGCTGAGCTGTGACCAGCCAGCGGGACGACCGCGATTTGGGTCCGGCTGAGGAGCACGGTAAGGTTTCTCCTCGGTTCACCGCCCGCGGAAGCGGGGCGGAGATACCCCTTGGGGTATGGTGTAATTGGCAGCACGACTGATTCTGGTTCAGTTAGTCTAGGTTCGAGTCCTGGTACCCCAGCGCAGATCGACCCCCGGTCGATTTCGCTCCGCACCTGACCGTCAGGTAAGGTTGCGGGTCGGCGCCACCGCGCCGGACGCACGGCCCCGTTGTGTAGTGGCCTAGCACGCCGCCCTCTCAAGGCGGTAGCGCGGGTTCGAATCCCGTCGGGGCTACGTCGCAGAAGGACCCCCACCGCACCTGGTGGGGGTCCTTCTCGTCGTGCGGGCGGGTGGTCGGATCTCGTGTGCTGCATCGACACCGGCGTCGTCCGGGCGTAGCGTGGCGGTCCCGGGCAGGTGGCCGACCCCACCCGCCCCGTCCCGGCAAGGAGTGGGTGCGATGAACAAGGCGGAGCTGATCGAGGCCCTGGCCCCCAGGCTCGGCGGGCGCCAGCTCGCCGCCATGGCGGTCGAGGCGCTGGTGGACGCGGTGCTTCGCGAGGTGGCCGCCGGCGGCACGGTGGGGATCACCGGCTTCGGCACCTTCGAGAAGGTGGACCGGGCGCCCCGGACCGGCCGCAACCCGCACACGGGGGCCCCGGTCCCGATCGCGGCGACCAGTTCGCCCCGCTTCCGGCCGGGCGCCTACTTCAAGGAGGTCGTCGCCGACCCCGACCGGCTGCCGACCGACGGCCTCGCCGGCGTGCGGGTGGGCAGCCACGGCGAGATGGCCGATCCGGAGCCGGCGAGCCGCCCGAGCAGCGTGCGTCGGACCGCCGCCCAGGGCCGGCCCGACGAGGGGCGGCAGGGTTCCCGTCGCACGGTGAACCCCGGGACGGACGACGCAGACCGCGGCCCCAAGGTCCCGCGGAGGCGGCGGGCGGCCAGCGGTACGCCGGCGACCGTCCGCGCCCGGCAGGACGAGGACCGGCGCCCCACCGGTGACGCCTCAGCAGGGGCGGCGGACGCCGCGAAGGCCTCAGCCACTGCCCGCGACCGGACGCCCGCCGGCGGCCAGGACATCACCATGGGGATGATCACCGCCAAGAAGGCCCAGCTGGCCCGGGTCAAGAACGACGACGTCGTCGCCGTCGACGAGGCGTCCGGGAAGAAGGCGCAGGGCAAGGGCAAGGGCAAGGGCAAGGGCAAGGACAAGGACCGCCGCACGAAGGACAAGCCGGGCAAGGGGAGCGGCAAGGGCAAGGGGAAGGACGGCAAGGGCAAGGACGGCAAGAAGGGCAAGGCCGGCAGCAAGAAGAAGGCCTCGAAGGGGTCCTGACCGTCAGCGGATCGGTTCCCCGGGCCCGACCCCGACGAGCCACAGACGGGTCAGGTGGGCACCGGCATCCTCGGGGTCGGCGGGTCCGACCTCGACGCTGACGCGTTGGCCTACCCGGACGTGCCGCAGCCCGCTGGCCTCGAAGACGTCGGCGTCGAAGGGCAGCATCCGTCCGGTGTCCAGCAGGACCGAGCCGGAGCGGCTCGCGAGGTCGAAGGTGTGCACGCTGGCCTGCATGGGCCCACTGTAGGCGGCCCGGTCCCGACCGAGCAGGAGCGTCCGGGTGCGACGACCGACCCCGAACGCCGCCGCACGCACCAGGTCCTGGGCCACGTCGACGTCCTGCCGCAACCGGGGCAGGGGGAGGGGGAGCAGGGTCGCCTCCTCGGCGTGGCGGTGCGCCGAGCCGGGGCCGAAGCGGGGGGTCGGCGGGCGGATCGTCGAGGTCAGCAACGTGGTCCCGTCGCCCGAGGCGTCCGGGACGACGGCGGCCGGGTGCCGCGCGCACCGGGCCAGGGCCTCGCCCAGGTCACGCGGTCTGAGGGCCGGCACGTCTCCCAGCAGGACGGCCCACCCGGGTCGACCCCCCTGCGGCCGCACGGCCCGCAGACCGGTGCGCACCGCCCCGTCCAGGCCCTCTCCCGGGTCAGGCACCACGGTGGCCCCCCACGTGCGCACCGTCTGCCCCACCGGCCCGTCGGAGGTGACCACCACCAGCGATGCCGGACCGACGGTGGCGGCCGCGGCCTCGAGGGTGTCCAACGCCATGGCGCGGGCCAGCTGCCTGCGGGCGTCGGGGGTCGGCGCCGAGAGCCGGGACTTGCCCAGGCGGGCGTCCTTGACCGGCACGACCAGCCCCCAGCGCACCGGGTCGCCCCTCCAGATCTTCCGCACCCGGCCATTCTGGTGGACGGGCCCGGACGGGTGACAAGATGGCGCCGTGACCCGTCAGCCCGTCCGCCAACCGATCCCCTGGTCCTACCGGGCCGTCATCGGCACCGTCCGCCCTGTGCTGATGGGCATCACCCGTCGGTCGTGGTCGGGCGCCGAGCACGTGCCGGCGACCGGCGGGTTCATCGTCGCCAGCAACCACTACTCCGAGGTGGACCCCTTCATGCTGGCCCACTTCCTCGTCGACCAGGGGCGACCGCCGTTCTTCCTGGCCAAGTCGTCCCTGTTCGAGGTGCCCCTCCTCGGCGCGGCGCTCCGGCACCTGGAGCAGGTGCCGGTCCGTCGACGCAGCACCCAGGCCCGGGACGCCCTGGACGAGGCACGGCGGGCCCTGCTGGAGGGCAAGTGCATCGCGATCATGCCCGAGGGCACCCTCACCCGGGACCCGGACCTGTGGCCCATGCGGGCCAAGGCGGGTGTCGGTCGGCTCGCCCTCACCAGCCGGGCCCCCGTCGTCCCGGTCGGCCAGTGGGGGGCCCAGGAGGTCCTCGGCCGCTACGCGCGGCGCCCGGGGAACCTGCTGCGCCGACCCGTCCAGCACGTCGAGGCCGGCCCACCGGTGGACCTGTCGGACCTCTACGACCGGGCCGACGACCCCAAGGCCCACGTCGAGGCGACCGAACGCGTCATGGCGGCCGTCACCGGGATCGTGGCCGGGCTGAGGGGTGAACCTGCCCCTTCCGTGCCCTACGACCCGGTGACCCGCACCGGTGGCGCCACCGGTTCCCCCCTCGACCGGGGGGAGTCCCGGTGACGCGGGCGGCCGTCTTCGGCGCCGGCAGCTGGGGCACCGCCTTCGCCCAGGTGCTCGCCGACGGCGGTGCGTCGTCCGTGACCCTGTGGGCACGTCGACAGGAGGTCGCCCAGGAGGTCCGCGAACGGCACACCAACGACGACTACCTCCTCGGGGTCGAGCTGCCGCCGGCGGTGACGGCCACCACCGATCCGGCGGAGGCCGCCGAGGGGGCTGACCTCGTCGTCCTCGCCGTCCCCTCGCAGAGCCTGCGCGACAACCTGGGCCGCTGGGCCCAGGTGGTCCCGGAGGACGCCCTCGTCGTGTCCCTCATGAAGGGCATCGAGCGCGGCACCGGCCTGCGGATGAGCCAGGTGGTCGAGGCGGCGGGGATCGAGCGGGACCGGATCGTCGTGGTCTCCGGCCCCAACCTCAGCAAGGAGATCGCCGCCCGGCAGCCCGCCGCCAGCGTCGTCGCCTGCACCGACCTCGCCGCCGCCGAGCGGGTGGCCGCGATGATCGCGCCCCCCTACTTCCGGCCCTACACCCAGACCGACGTCGTCGGGGCCGAGATCGGCGGGGCGGTCAAGAACGTCATCGCCCTGGGGGTGGGGATGGCCGAGGGCCTCGGGTACGGCGACAACACCAAGTCCTCGCTCATCACCCGAGGCCTGGCCGAGATCAGCAGGCTGGGCGAGGCCCTGGGCGGCGACCCCGCCACGCTCATGGGGCTGGCCGGCGTCGGCGACCTCATCGCCACCTGCATGTCACCGCTGTCGCGCAACCACCGGGTGGGGGTGGCCCTGGGCCAGGGACGGTCCGTGGAGGAGATGGTGGCCGTGCCCCACCAGACGGCCGAGGGCGTGCGCTCGTGCCGCTCCGTGGTCGACCTGGCCGCCGGGCACGGGGTCGACATGCCGATCTGCCAGGGCGTGGCCGCCGTCGTAGAGGGCCACGTGACCCCCGGACAGCTCACCGGGGCGTTGATGTCCCGGGCCCGCAAGCACGAGCGGGGCTGACCGCGACCGACCGCCCCGGGAGCGGACGGCCGGAACGGCCGCAGGGCGCGTCCTGCCCCGGGCCTCCTGCGCACGCCGACTAGGCTCGGTCGCGATGGACAGCCAGCCCCCTGCCCCCAGCGTCCCGCCGGCGGACGCCCAGCCCGTGCGCCCCCGGGTCGCCGTCGTCTTCGGCGGCCGCTCCGAGGAGCACTCCATCTCCTGCGCGACCGCGGCGAGCGTGCTGCGCACCCTGGACCGCGACCGGTACGACGTCGTGCCGATCGGCATCACCCGCGACGGGCACTGGGTGCTCGTCCCCGACGACCCGGCAGCCTGGAGATCCGCGACGGCCGGCTGCCCGAGGTTCCGCCGATGGGCGCCCAGGTGATGGTGCCCCTCGGCGGGGTGGACCACGTGTGGCGGCTCGTCCAGGACGACGGGTCGACGGTGGAGGTGGGCGTGATCGACGTCGTGCTGCCGCTGCTGCACGGACCCTTCGGGGAGGACGGAACCATCCAGGGCCTGCTGGAGCTGGCCGACATCCGGTACGTCGGCTGCGGGGTGCTGGCCTCCGCGGCGATGATGGACAAGCACGTCATGAAGGTCGTCTTCGCCGCCGCCGGTCTGCCCGTGGGGGCCTACACGGTCATCACCGACCTGGCGTGGCGGCGCGACCGGGCAGCCTGCCTCGAGGCGGCCCGGGCCCTGGACCTCCCGGTCTTCGTCAAGCCTGCCCGGGCCGGGTCCTCGGTCGGCGTCCACAAGGTCGACGATCCGGCCGGGCTGGAGGCCGCCATCGAGAAGGCCCGGTCGCACGACCCGAAGGTGCTGGTCGAGCAGGGCATCGACGGCCGTGAGATCGAGTGCGGGGTCCTGCAGGGCCGGGGGACCGAGCCCCCCAGGGTGAGCGAGTGCGGCGAGATCACCGTGACCGGCGTCGGCCACGAGTTCTATGACTTCGAGGCCAAGTACCTCGACGAGGCCAGCGTCCGGATCACCGCCCCGGCCGACGTCCCGCCCCCGGTCCGCGACGAGATCCACCGCATCGCCCGCACCGCCTTCGAGACGGCCGGGTGCGAGGGGCTGGCGAGGGTCGACTGCTTCGTCACCCCCGCCGGCGACGTGGTGCTCAACGAGATCAACACCATGCCCGGCTTCACCCCGTTCTCCATGTACCCCCAGGCCTGGGCGGCCTCCGGCGTCTCCTACCCCGAGCTCGTGGAGGAGCTGCTGCAGCTGGCCCTGGACCGCCCCCTCGGGCTGCGCTGACGCGACCGTGCGGCGGCCGGGGAGGGCGGTCGAGCGTACCCAGGTCGGGGCCGCCAGGCGTCTCCTAGCCGTCGGCGTCGTCGACCGCGACGCACCGTCCCTGGTCCTGGGGCACCTGGCGGGCGGCCTCCTCGAAGGCGGGCAGCAGCAGCGGTGCGGTGCCGTGCTCCGAGGGGACGAGCACCTCCAGCGCCGGGTCCCGGCCGAAGGTGGTGAACATCGTGCCGTCCTCCAGCTCGGTGGCCACCCAGTCCACCCCGCTGACGTCGATGCAGGGATCGGTCGTGGGGCCCGGAGGTTCTTGCCGCAGCGTGCCACGACCGGCGGATCGCCCCAGGCGGCCACCCCCACCGACTGGACGGCGGTGACCCTCGGCTCCAGGCCAGCGACCGTCCCCGGCCAGTGGGCGGCCACCCGCCGGCACTCCGGGGAGTCGGACCGGTCGAAGGGCGCGGCCCGGACCGGCTGCTCCCCGCACCCGGCGAGCAGGGGCAGGACGGCCAGCGCGGGGAGGACCGTCAGAACTCGACGACGGTGCACGTGGTCGTCCGGGTGATGCGCGGCACCTCCTGGACCGCGGCGATCACCTCGCGGCCCAGCGACTGCACGGTGGGGGCCTCGGCGACGACGATCGCGTCGTAGGGGCCGGCGACGATCTCCGCGCTGCGCACACCGGGCAGGGAGCGGACGGTCTCGGTCACCTGCCCTGCGGCGCCCACCTCGGTCTGGACGAGGATGTAGGCCTTGATCACGGTGCACCTCCGGGACGGGACGTGGGCAGGCTACCGTGCCACCGGCAGCCGGACGACGGAGGGACAGGTATGGAGCACCCCGAGCAGGTGCCGCAGACGGACCGGGCGACCCTGGCGGGGCTCGGCGAGAGCCGGCTGCTCGAGGAGGTCTTCGCCGCGTACGGCGGGCTGCCCGGCGGCGGGGTGCTCGTCGGGCCGGGGGACGACACCGCCTACCTGAGGGTCCCGTCGGGCGCCGTCCTGGCGACCACGGACACGGTGGTCCGCGGCCGCGACTGGCGCGACGAGTGGTCGACCGGCGAGGACGTGGGGGTGAAGGTCGTCACCCAGAACCTGGCCGACCTGGCCGCCATGGGCGGCCGGGGGACCGGTCTGCTGGTCACCCTCGTCGCCCCGCAGGACCTTCCGGTGGACTGGGTGCGCGACCTGCTCGCCGGCACGGCGTGGGCCGCGACCAGGGCGGGCGTGCCGGTGGTCGGCGGGGACCTCTCGTCCGCCGGGGCGCAGGAGGTGGTCGTGTCGGTCACGGCCCTCGGCGAGCTCGGGGAGGGGGTCGCCCGACCGGTGCTGCGCAGCGGCGCGCGGGCGGGGGACGTGCTGGCGGTGTCCGGGCCGCTGGGCCGTTCCGGCGCGGGGCTGCTGCTGCTCCGCCGAGGGGTGGCCCCGGGCCGGGACGGGCAGGAGGCCGGGCTGCTCGACCACCACCGTCGTCCGACGACGGACCTGGAGCAGGGCCCGGTCGCGGCCCGGGCGGGCGCGCGGTCGATGATCGACGTCTCGGACGGGCTCGTGCGGGACGCCGACCGGGTGGCGCGGGCCAGCGGCGTGCGCGTCCGGCTCGACCCGGGCCCGCTGGACCGGCTGGCCGGCCTGCTGCAGCCTGCGCTGGCCCCCGCCGACGCCCGCGCGCAGGTGCTCGCCGGCGGCGAGGAGCACGAGCTGCTCGCGACGTTCCCGCCCCGGACGGGGCCCCCGGACGGCTGGACGGTCCTGGGGCAGGTGGTGCCCTCGCAGGCGGACGACGAGCCGCCGGCCGGGGTCTGGCTGGAGGGCCGCCGGCTCGACCCCCGGACGGGCGGCTGGGACCACTTCGGCGGGTGAACCGCCCGGACCCACCACCACGACGCACGAGAGCCGGCTCGCACCCTCGGGTGCGGCCGGCTCAGGCGGGTCGGGGCAGGCCCCGGACGCTCAGCGGGTGACCTTGCCTGCCTTCAGGCAGGAGGTGCACACGTTGAGGCGCTTGGGGGTCGAACCCACCATCGCCCGGACGCGCTGGATGTTCGGGTTCCAGCGACGCTTGGTGCGGCGGTGGGAGTGCGAGATGCTGTGACCGAAGCTCGGTCCCTTGCCGCAGACGTCGCAAGTGGCAGCCACGGTGTTCTCCTGGTGTCGGTCGGTGCGATGGTCGTCGTGCCGGCGTCCTGGGCGAGGTCGGGTCGCGCCGTCGCCGCCGGGCAACCTCGTCAGCGTACCGGAGGGTCGTTGCGGGGCCCAAATCGCCGGCCGCCCCGCCGCGAGGGGTTCGCGCCCGGGGTGTGGACACCGCCGACGCACCTGGGGCGACAGGTAGTTTGGCCTCGTGTCCCGCCCGTCCCTCGACCTGGTCACCGCCCGCCGGTGGGCGGTGACGGCACGGTCGGCGCTGGGCACGGCGAGGGAGCGGATCGACGCGCTCAACGTCTACCCGGTGGCCGACGGGGACACGGGCACCAACATGTTCCTGACGATGGACGGCGCCCTGGACTTCGTCCGGGGGCAGTTCGAGCTGGGGGCGGGGACGGAACGGCTCGACGAGGGCCTGGCCCTCATCGCCCGGGGGATGCTCCTCTCCGCGCGGGGCAACTCCGGCGTGATCCTCTCCCAGCTCGCCCGCGGTCTCGCGGAGGCGGTCGGCCCCGGTGTGCGGGCGGCCGGGCCCGAGGACCTCGCGGTCGCCTTCGAGACGGCCGCCCGGGCGGCCTGGGACGCGGTGGCCGCACCGGTCGAGGGGACGATCCTGTCGGTCGCCCGGGCCGCCGCCGAGGGTGCCCGGTCCGTGGTGGACGCGGGCGGGACCCAGGTCGCCGACGTCGTGGCGGCGGCGCTCCAGGAGGCCCGGGTGGCCCTGGCCCGGACGCCGGAGCAGCTGCCGGAGCTGCGGCACGCGGGAGTGGTGGACGCCGGCGGTGCGGGTCTGGTCGTGGTCGTCGAGGCCCTCGACGCCGTCCTGCAGGAGCGGACCCACGCGGTCGTCGCCGAGCTGCCGCGCTGGTGGGAGGTGCCCTCGACCGGGGCGGCCGGGGACGGGTCGGCCGCGGACGGCGGGGTGCACGCCTGCGCCCCGGTGACGGGGGAGGACCAGGTCGAGGTGATGTACCTGCTCACCGGCAGCGACCCCGTCCGGGCCGACCGGCTGCGTGGTCACCTCCGCCGGCTCGGCGAGTCGGTCGTCGTCGCCGGCGGGCCGCACGACTACCGGGTCCACGTGCACCTGCGCGACCCCCGGTCGGCCGTGGAGGCCGGGAGCTCGGCCGGTCAGGTGGAGGAGGTCCGGCTGACCTCCCTGGCCGACGGCGGCCGGCTCGAAGGAGCCGGGGAGGGGGCGGGCACCACCCGCACCCAGGACGACGACGGCCGTGGGCCGTCCGCCGTCGTCCGGCTGGGCGTCGTCGCCTGCGTCCTTGGCCCCGGGCTGCAGGACATCTTCTCCGCGGGTGGTGCCCAGGTGGTGCCGTCGGGCCCGCGCCGTCGGGCCTCGGCGGGGCAGCTGCTGTCCGCCCTGTGGGCGGCCGACGCGCCCCACCTGGTCCTCCTGCCGAACGACCCCGACACGGTGATGGTCGCCCGGGCGGCGGCCCAGGAGGCGCGGGCCGGGGGACTGGTCGTGGACGTCGTCCCGACCCGGAGCGTCGTCGAGGGGCTCGCGGCCCTGGCGGTGCTCGACGAGGACGCCGACCCGCGGACCACCGTGGCCGACATGGCCGACGCGTGCGGAGGGGTGCGCTCCGGTGCGCTCACCCCCGCCGACCGGGACGCCGACACGCCCGTGGGCCGGGTGCTCCGGGGCCAGTGGCTGGGCCTGGTCGACGGCACCGTGGTGGCGGTGGCCGAGCACCCGGCGGAGGCCGCCCGGACGGTGCTGGACCTGCTGTGGCACCCCGGGGCCGAGGTGGTCACGGTGGTCCGGGGCGAGCGGGCCGGGGAGGACGAGCTCGACGCGGTGCTCGGCCCGGCGCTGGCGGAGCACCCGGAGGTGGAGGTCGTCCGGCTCGACGGGGGACAGCCGACCTTCCCCTGGCTGCTGGGGGTGGAGTGAACGTGGCCGTCGGGAGGGCGCGGTCGTGAGCGGCGTCGACCTGGACACCCGGCTGCGGACCGTCGTGGGCGCGACCGCCGCCCGGCTGGAGCGGGCCCGGGGGATGCGGACGGTCCGTGACCTGCTGGACTTCCTGCCACGCACCTACCTGGACCCCGCCCGCCCGACGGCGTTCGCCCAGCTGCCGCACGGCGAGGACGTCGTGGTGGTGGGGACCGTGCGCGCGTCCACGACCCGGCAGATGCGGCAGCGGCGGGGGCGCATCCTCGTGGTGGACGTCGAGGACGAGGTCGGCGGCACTATCCAGCTGACCTTCTTCAAGCCCTACGGCCACCAGGACCGGTTGGTCCCGGGCGTGCGCGTCGTCTGCTCCGGCCAGGTCGGCAGCTACGGCCGTTCCCTGCAGCTGACCCACCCCGACTACGCCGTCCTGGGCGAGGCCTCCGGCGCGACCTCGGGCGGGTGGCTGCTCGGGGGCCTGGTGCCGGTCTACCCGGCCACCCCCAAGGTCTCGCCGATCGTCCACGGGGACACCCTCGACCTGGTGCTGCACGCGCTCGACGAGCTGCCGGACCCGGTGCCGCCGGAGGTCCGGCGGACGCACGGGCTGCCCGACCTGCGCGAGGCATACCAGCTGGTCCACCGCCCGCAGCGCGAGGCCGACCACCGCCGGGGCCGGTGGCGGCTGAAGTTCCAGGAGGCGTTCGTGGTGCAGGCCGCCCTGGCACGGGCCCGGCTGGCCCAGGACGCCACCACCGCCGTGCCCCGCCCGCCCGTCGAGGACGGTCTGGTCGACGCCCTCCTGGGGCGGCTGCCCTTCGACCTCACCCAGGGGCAGCAGCGCGTCCTCGGGGAGCTGCGCTCCGACCTCGCGGGCACCGTGCCGATGCACCGGCTGCTCCAGGGGGAGGTCGGCTCGGGCAAGACGGTCCTGGCCCTGCTCGCGATGCTCGCGGTCGTCGACGCGGGCGGTCAGGCCGCCCTGCTCGCCCCCACCGAGGTGCTCGCCGTGCAGCACCACCGGGCCATCAGTGCGCTCCTGGGTCCGCTGGCCGAGGCGGGCATGCTCGGCGGGGACGACCGGGCCACCAGGGTCGCGCTCCTGCTGGGCAGCCAGTCCGCCGTCGAGCGGCGGGAGAACCTGCTCGCCGCGGCGTCGGGCTCGGCCGGGATCGTCGTGGGCACCCACGCGCTGATCCAGGAGCACGTCCAGCTCGCCGAGCTGGGCCTGGTCGTCGTGGACGAGCAGCACCGGTTCGGGGTCGAGCAGCGGGACGCCCTGCGGGCCAAGGCGGACCACCCGCCCCACGTGCTCGTCATGACCGCGACGCCGATCCCACGGACCGTGGCGATGACCGTCTACGGGGACATGGAGACCTCGACCCTGCGGGAGCTGCCGCGCGGCCGGCGCCCGATCACCACGCACGTGGTGCCGGGCGGGCGGCCGGACTGGGTCCGCCGCACGTGGGAGCGGGTCGCCGAGGAGGTGCGCACCGGCGGTCAGGTGTATGTCGTGTGCCCCCGGATCGGCGAGGCGGACGACCCCGACCTTCCGCAGGGGGCGGTCGTGGGACCCGGGGGGCCGACGGTCCCCGCCGGGGACGACGAGGACGGTGACGGCGCCGGGCCCACGGTCACGGGTGAGGAGTCGTCCGAGCCCACGCTCCACGGCGTGCACCAGGTGGCGCGCGCCCTGGGGCAGCTGCCGGCCACCGCCGGGCTACGTCTGGCCAGCCTGCACGGCCGCCTCCCCGTCGACGAGAAGGACGCGGTCATGCGCCGGTTCGCCGCCGGGGAGGTGGACGTCCTGGTGGCCACGACGGTCATCGAGGTGGGGGTGGACGTGCCCGACGCGACGACGATGGTGGTCCTGGACGCCGACCGGTTCGGCATCTCGCAGCTGCACCAGCTGCGCGGCCGGGTCGGTCGAGGGGGGCGTCCGGGGCTCTGCCTGCTCGTGACGCAGCAGGCCGGCGGTCCCGAGGACGGGCCGGCGGTCGAACGGCTCCACCAGGTGGCCGCCACGACCGACGGCTTCGAGCTGGCCCGGCTCGACCTCGAGACCCGCCGCGAGGGCGACGTGCTCGGGGCCAGCCAGAGCGGCGGCCGCAGCGGCCTGCGCTTCCTGCGGCTCGCCCGTGACGAGGAGCTCATCGTCGCCGCCCACGAGGCCGCCTGGGAGACCGTCCGGGCCGACCCCGGGCTGGACCGCCATCCGGTGCTCCGGCGCGAGCTCGACCAGCTCGACGCCGAGCGGGCGGCCTTCCTGGAGCGGGGGTGAGCCGACGGTGACGAGGATCATCGCCGGACGTGCCGGCGGTCGCACGGTCCTGACCCCGCGGGGGGCGGGGACACGTCCGACCACCGACCGGGTGCGGGAGGCGGTCTTCTCCCGGCTCGAGTCGCTGATGGACCTCGACGGGGTGCGGGTGCTGGACCTGTACGCCGGGTCGGGGGCGCTCGGGCTGGAGGCGGTGTCCCGGGGGGCGGGGCACCTGCTCGCCGTCGAGCGGCACCGGGCCACCGCGGCGCTGGTCTCCCGGAACGCCCGCACCCTGGGGATGACGCAGCAGGTGCAGGTGCGGGCCGCCCCCGTTCGGGCGGTGCTCGACGAGGGCCCCGAGGAGCCCTACCAGCTGGTCCTGCTGGACCCCCCCTACGACCTGGCCGAGGACGACCTGGCCGCCGTGCTCGCCCTGCTCGTCGCCGCCGGCTGGCTCGACCCCGACGCGCTGGTCCTCGTGGAGCGCAGCGCCCGGTCGCCCGCACCGACCTGGCCGGCCGGTCTGCGCCCGCTCGACCGCCGCGCCTACGGCGAGACCGCCGTGCACCTCGCCGAGCCCGCGCCGCCGACGGGCTGACCGTCGTCGCCGACCCCGGTGGCGGGGCCGGCCGGGCGCGGCTGCGATGATCGCCCCATGACCGACTACCCCATCCCCCGCCCCGTGTCCGGAGACGTCGTCGACCTCATCCTCGACGACCACCGGCTCTTCGAGACCCTCCTGCGCGAGATGCGCGACAGCACGGCCGACCGCGCCGGCGCCCGGGCCGCCTTCGCCGACGTGCTCGTCGCCCACGGCGAGGCCGAGGAGCAGGAGGTCTACCCCCGGTTGCGGCGTCGGACCGAGGATGTCGGCGAGCACGAGGTGGAGCACGGCGAGGAGGAGCACGCCGAGATCAACGAGGCCCTGCTCGCCCTGCTGGAGTGCGTCGGCACCGACACCCAGAAGTTCGACGACGCCGTGGAGAGGATGAACGAGGTCCTCCAGCACCACCTGACGGAGGAGGAGCTGACGATCCTCAACCCGGCCAGGGAGGACGTCTCCGACGACGACCGCGCCCAGCTCGGGCAGAAGTTCCTCGCCGCCCGCAGCGAGCAGCTGGACCAGGGGTGCGGCTCCGTGGAGAACGTGCAGCGGCTCGTCGACGAGGCCCGCAAGGAGGGGCTGCTCGGCGAGGACGAGGAGACCTCGGAGGGCTGACGGCTCCCGGCTCGGTAGGGTCGAGGGCATGACGCACCTCGAGCGCCGCTGCGTGTGCCCCGGCTCCTTCGACCCGGTCACCCACGGCCACCTGGACGTCGTCCGCCGGGCCGCCGCGCTGTTCGACGAGGTCGTCGTGGCCGTGCTGCACAACCCGGCCAAGCAGGGCTCGTTCCCGGTGGAGCGGCGCCTGGACCTGGTGCGCCGCTCCCTCGAGCCGGACCTGGCCGACCGCGTCCGGGTCGAGGCCTTCGCCGACACCCTCCTGGTCGACGTGTGCCGTCAGGTCGGGGCCGGAGCCGTCGTCAAGGGGCTGCGCGGCGGCACCGACTTCGCCTACGAGCTGCCGATGGCCCGGATGAACCGGCACCTCAGCGGCGTGGAGACCGTCTTCCTCCCCGCCGACCCGACCCTGGAGCACGTGTCCAGCTCCCTGGTCAAGGAGGTGCACCGCTACCGGGGCGACGTCGCCGGGCTCGTCCCCGACGTGGTCCTGGCTGCCCTCGAGGAGCTCGCGCGCGCCGCCGACGGGTGAGCACGGCCCCCGCTGCGGGCCTGGTGACCCGGCCGGCGTCACGTGCCTGGCAGACTTGGTCGCACGGGCGCCGCTCCGCTAGTCTGGTGCGTCGGTCCGTGTCCACGTCGTGGAAACCGGGCCGTTCCCACCACCGCGAACGAGGACGAAGGATCATGGCTGCGCACGAGCAGGACGGCCCCTGGGTGCTGGACACCCGCGAGCTGGTCCGCCGCCCGGGCACCATGCGTCGGGCCTCGTGGACCGTGGAGGCACCCGAGCGCATCGGCTCCGACGTCGTCGCGATCCCGCCCGGCCGTGAGGTCGAGCTGGACCTGCGGCTGGAGTCGGTCGTCGAGGGCGTGCTGGTGTCGGGGACGGTCAGGAGCTCGACGAGCGGGACGTGCGTGCGGTGCCTGGACCCCGTCGAGGAGAACCTCGAGGTGGAGCTCCAGGAGCTGTTCGCCTATCCCGAACGGGCGGCCCACCACCAGCAGGTGGCCGGGACGTCCGGACGGGACGACGAGACCGAGGACGAGGAGCAGTACGTGCTCGACGGCGACCTGATGGACCTCGAGGAGGTCGTCCGGGACGCCGTCGTGACCGCGCTGCCCTTCCAACCGGTGTGCCGGGACGACTGTCCAGGACTGTGCTCCCAGTGCGGGGCGCGCCTGGCGGACGACCCGGACCACCATCACGACGTGATCGACCCCCGGTGGTCGGCGCTGGCCTCCCTGGCCGCACCGACCGACGACGACGAGAAGAGGAACTGACGTGGCCGTCCCCAAGCGGAAGATGTCGCGCTCGAACACCCGGAGCCGCCGCTCCCAGTGGAAGGCCGCGCCGATCGCGCTGAGCACCTGCCCGCAGTGCGGTTCGGTGCGCACCCCCCACCAGGCCTGCCCCAGCTGCGGCACCTACGGCGGCCGCCACTACGCGGCTGCCGAGCGCACCGAGCACCAGGACTGACGATCCTGCGCCGACGCATGCGCCCCGTCGCCGAGCTCAACGACTACCTCGCGCAGGTCGTCGGGCAGCCCTGCGACGAGGCGCTGCTTCTGCGTGCCCTGACGCACCGGTCCTACTCCTACGAGAACGACGGGGAGCCGCACAACGAACGCCTGGAGTTCCTGGGGGACGCGGTGCTGGGCGTCATCGTCACCGACACCCTCTACCGGACCCACCCCGAGCTCCCCGAGGGGCGGCTGGCCAAGCTCAGGGCCGCGGTCGTCAACTCCCGGGCGCTCGCCGAGGTCGCCCGGGTCGTCGACCTGGGCGACTTCGTGCGCCTCGGCAAGGGGGAGCAGAGCACCGGTGGCCGGGACAAGGACTCGATCCTGGCGGACACCACCGAGGCGGTCATCGGGTGCGTCTACCTCTCCTCCGGCATGGTCGCGGCCGACGCCTTCGTCCACCACCTGCTCGACCCGCTGCTGCGGCGCAGCGCCGCTCTGGGGGCGGCCCTGGACTGGAAGACGAGCCTGCAGGAGGTCGCGGCGACGGCCGAGCTCGGCATGCCCGAGTACCGGGTGCAGTCCGAGGGGCCCGACCACGACAAGAGGTTCACCGCCCGGGTCCTCGTCGACGAGGAGGTCGTCGGCACCGGGGAGGGCCGCTCGAAGAAGGCCGCCGAGCAGCAGGCCGCCGAGGCCGGGTGGCGCACCCTCACCGAGCGGGCGGCCCGCGTGGTGGAGGTGGCCCCCGCCGCCGGCGGCGCCCCTGCGGCCGACGGGAACGACCCCGACGGCAGCGGTGCCTGAGCTGCCCGAGGTCGAGGTCGTCCGGCGGGGGCTGGAGCAGCACGTCCGGGGGCGCACGGTCGCCGAGGCCGTCCTCTCCGGGTCCCGGGTGGCACGCCGCCATCCGGCCGGCCCGGCCGACCTCGCGGCCCGGGTGGCCGGCGCGCGGGTCGAGCAGGTCGACCGCCGGGGCAAGTACCTGTGGCTGGTGCTCCGTCCTCCGCACGACGACCCCCAGGCGCTCGTCGTGCACCTGGGGATGAGCGGGCAGCTGCTCGTGGAGGCCCCGGACGCACCGCGGGAGAAGCACCTGCACGCCACCTTCGACTTCACCGACGCAGGGCCGCAGCTGCGGTTCGTCGACCAGCGCACCTTCGGGGGCCTGGCGCTCGCCGAGCTGCACCCGGACCCGCACGGGGGTCCGACCCATCCCCACGGCATACCCGCGCCCGTGCTGCACATCGCGCCCGACCCCCTCGACCCCGTCTTCGACCGGGCAGCGGCGGTGCGGCGGATGAAGGCCAGCAGCAGCGAGGTCAAGCGGGTGCTGCTCGACCAGCGGGTCGTCAGCGGGATCGGCAACATCTACGCCGACGAGGCGCTGTGGCGCGCCGGGGTCCACGGCCGTCGACCGGCCTCCGCCCTCACCCGTCCGGCGCTGGGCCGGCTGCTGGACCACGCCACCGACGTGATGCGAGCGGCCCTGGGCCAGGGCGGGACCAGCTTCGACGCGCTCTACGTCAACGTCAACGGCGCCAGCGGCTACTTCGACCGGTCGCTGGACGCCTACGGACGCACCGGTCGCCCGTGCCGCCGGTGCGGCACGCCGATCGTGCGCGAGGAGTTCATGAACCGCTCCTCCCACTCCTGCCCCCGGTGCCAGGTCCGGCCGCGCAGCCCCCGTCCCTGACCGTCGACAGGGCTGAGCGCCTGAGAGCGCCGCGCGGGGGATCCTGCTCCGACCCGCGTGCCCGCCTCAGGGTGTGGGTCCACCGTCCTGCGACGCGTCCGTGCCCCCGTCCGTGCCTCCGTCCCGGGGCGGCCGCCGACGGCGCGACTGCTCGTCCACGGCCCGTCCCAGCCGGTCCGCCCGCTCCCGGCCGGCCCCCAGGAACAGCCCCAGCCCGGCACCGACGCGGTCGAGGAGGTAGACGGGCGTCCAGCGGCGCGGGGGGAGCCGGTCCACCGGCGGGGTGGCCAGATGGCCCAGCAGGGCCAGCGCCAGGACGGCGCCGACCGAGAAGAGGAGGAGCTCGGTCATCGGCCCAGTCTGCCCCACGCTCAGGTGTGCAGCGGTTCGTCCTCCTGCGGGTAGCGCACCCCGAGCTCGCGCCGGGCCGACTCCAGGATGGTCATGACCGCCACCGTGTCCGCGTGCGGCACGACGGGGGACTCCAGCAGCCCCGCCGCGAGGCAGCGGTGCACCTCCTCCACCTCGTGGACCAGCCCTCGCCGGTCGCCGGTCACCAGCTCGCCCTCGGGCTCCCGGCCGCGGTAGACGGTGAAACCCTCCGGGTCGTTCACCGGCCCGTGCACCTCGATCCACCCCTCGGTCCCGCGCACGACGGTCCGGCTGGCGCCGCTGCTGCGGGAGTCGCACAGCACCTGGGCCACCGCCCCCTCCCGCGTCATCCACTGCAACCCCACGAGGTCGTCGGCACCGGTGGGCACGCGCGAGCCCAGCACCTGCACGTCCGTGGGGTGACCCAGGAGCAGGTGGGCCAGGGTGACCGGGTAGATCCCGATGTCGAGCAGGGCGCCACCGCCGTTGTCCAGGTCGAAGACCCGGTGGCCCTCGTCGTACTCGAACGGCACGGTGAAGGCGGCGGCGAGGCTGCGGGCCGTGCCGATCTGCCCGTCGCGCACCCGGCCCACGAGGTCCTGGACCAGGGGCATGCACCGGGTCCACATCGCCTCCATCGCGAACCGTCCGCTCTGGCGGGCCGCCTCGAAGACCCGCTCGGTGTCCCTCACCGTCAGCGCGGTCGGCTTCTCCACGACCACGTGCCGACCGGCCCGCAGGGCGGCCACGGCCTGGTCGGCGTGGAAGGGGTGGGTGGAGGAGATGTAGACCACGTCCACCTCCGGGTCCGCGAGCAGCTCGGCGTAGTCGCCGTAGGCGCGCGGCACGCCCAGGTCGTCGGCGAACGCCTGGGCACGGCCCGCGTCGCGGGCGGCCACGGCGACGACCTCGCCCCCCTCCGCGGCCGCCACGGCCTGGGCGAACGCCCGGGCGATGCGTCCGGCGGCCAGCAGGCCCCAGCGGACGGGACGGTCGGTGATCGGGGGGTATGCGGTGCTGCTCGGCTCGCTCACGGGTCCCACCGTAGTCTCGGAGCCATGGAGCGTGCACTGGTCTACGTCCGCGGCCGCGTCCAGGGGGTGGGGTTCCGCTGGTGGACCCGGGCCCGGGCCCTCGAGCTGGGGCTCGTCGGGCACGCCCGCAACCTGCCCGACGGTCGGGTGGAGGTGCAGGCGCAGGGGGAGCGGGACGACGTCGACCGCCTCCTGGAGCTGCTCTCCGAGAAGGTCTCGGTGCGCAGCCGCCCCGGCCGGGTCGACACGGTCACCGTGCAGTGGCACACCCCTCGGGACGGGCTCACCGGCTTCTCCGAACGCTGAGCCTGCCGGGCCCGCGACCGGCACGCGGGTATCGTGACGGCACCACCGCCCGTCGACCGTGAGAAGCCTGCCCGCGTGTACGTCAAGAGCCTGACCCTCAAGGGGTTCAAGTCGTTCGCCTCGACGACCACGTTGCGCCTCGAGCCGGGGATCACCTGCATCGTGGGCCCGAACGGCTCGGGCAAGTCCAACGTGGTCGACGCGCTCGCCTGGGTGATGGGGGAGCAGGGGGCCAAGAGCCTGCGCGGCGGCAAGATGGAGGACGTCATCTTCGCGGGCACCTCCGGCCGTCCGCCGCTGGGACGGGCCGAGGTGTCGATGACGATCGACAACACCGACGGTGCGCTGCCGATCGACTACTCCGAGGTGACGATCACCCGGACGATGTTCCGCAGCGGGGGCTCGGAGTACGCCATCAACGGCACCGGCTGCCGGCTCCTCGACGTCCAGGAGCTGCTCTCCGACTCCGGGATCGGCCGCGAGATGCACGTCATCGTGGGCCAGGGCCAGCTCGACGCCGTGCTGCGGGCCACGCCCGAGGAGCGGCGTGGCTTCATCGAGGAGGCGGCCGGGGTCCTCAAGCACCGCAAGCGCAAGGAGCGCGCCCTGCGCAAGCTGGAGACGATGGAGGGCAACCTGACCCGGCTGGCCGACCTCGTCGCCGAGATCAGGCGCCAGCTGGGACCGCTGGGACGGCAGGCCGAGACGGCGCGGCGGGCCGCCACGATCCAGGCGGAGGTCCGGGACGCCCGGCTGCGGCTGCTGGCCGACGACCTCGTCCAGCTGACGAGCGCCCTGGAGCAGGAGCTGGCCGACGAGGAGGCCCTGCTGCGCCGCCGGGAGGCCGTGCAGCAGCAGGTGGGTGACGCCGAGCGCGAGGTCGCCGGCCTGGAGGAGACCGTCGCGACGGCGGCGCCGGTGCTGCAGCAGGTGCAGGACCGGTGGTACACCCTCTCCTCCCTGCTCGAACGGGTGCGGGCGCTGGCCGAGCTCGCCCGGGAACGGGTCCGCCTGCTCGGCGCCGAGGAGGAGGACCTGCGGGGCGAGGAGACCGGCTCCGGGCGGGGCCGCGACCCCGAGCGGCTGCGGGACCAGGCCCGGCAGGTGCGGGTCGAGGAGGACGCGCTGCTGGCCCGGGTCGCGGAGCTGACCGAGGCGCTCGCCGCCGCCGAGCAGGCCCGGGCGGAGACCGAGCAGGCCCACGCCCGGGAGCAGGACCGCCTGGCGCGGCTGGCCCGGGCCGCCGCGGACCGGCGGGAGGGGCTGGCCCGGCTCTCCGGCCAGGTGGCCGCGCGCCGCTCCCGGCTCGAGGGAGGTGAGGAGGAGATCGCCCGGCTCACCGCCGCGGCCGCCGCCGCGGTCGAGCGCGCGTCGGCGGCCGAGCAGGAGTATGCCGCCCTCGAGGGCACCGTGCTCGACGTGGAACGGGGGGGAGGAGGACCTCGACCAGGCTTCGAGACGGCGGAGCGGGGCCGTGACGAGGCGCGTGCCGAGGTGGAGCGCCTGGCCGAGGAGCTGCGGCAGGCCCAGTCCGAGCAGGGCGCGCTGGAGGCCCGGGTCGAGGCCCTCGCGCTCAGCCTGCGCCGGACCGACGGAGCCTCCGCCCTGCTGGCCACCGACGAGGTCACCGGGCTGCTGGGACCGCTGACCGATCACGTCCAGGTGGAGCCGGGACGCGAGGCCGCGGTCGCGGCCGCCCTCGGCTGGGCGGGGGAGGCCCTCGTCGCCGACGGGCACACCACCGCCGCGGAGGCCCTGGCCTGGCTGCGCGCCCAGGACCAGGGCCGGGCAGGCCTGCTGGTGCCCGGCCAGGGGCAGGTCCCCCCGGCCGGGCGGCCCACGCTGCCCGCCGACGCCGTGTGGGCGGTCGACGTCATCGGCCCGGCCGAGGAATCCGTGGGGCTCCTGCCGGCCCTGGCCGCCCTCCTCGACCGGGTCGCCCTGGTCGACGACGCCGACGCCGCGCTGCGGCTCGTCGAGGAGCTGCCCCCGACGACCGCGGTCACCCCGGAGGGGGACGTCTACGGCCCCGGGTGGGTGCGAGGCGGCTCCAGCGCGGCCCCGAGCCTGCTGGAGCTGCAGTCCGCCCTGGACGAGGCCCGGGCGGGGGCCGGCGCGGCGACCGGCCGGGCGGAACGGCTGACCTTCGAGCTCGCGGGCGCCCGGGACCGGCTCTCGGCCGCCGAGGCGGAGGCCGAGGCCGCCCTCGACGCCCTCCACGACTCGGACGCGCGGATGACGGCCGTCGCCGAGCAGCTGGCCCACCTGGGGCAGGTCGTCCGGGCGGCCCGGGTCGAGCACGACCGGCACACCGCCGCCGTGCGGACGGCGGAGGAGGCCCTGGCGGCCACCCGGGCCGAGCTGGCCGAGCTGGAGCAGCGACTGGCCGACGCGGAGGCCACCACCGAGGGGCAGCCCGAGGAGCCCGACACGGGGGAGCGTGAGCGGCTGGCCGAGGCGGCCGCCCGGGCCCGCAGCGCCGAGACCGAGGCGCGGCTGGCGCTGCGCACGCAGGAGGAGCGGGCCCGGGCCCTCAGCGGCCGCGCGGATGCCCTGGAGGCGGCCGCCCGCAACGAGCTGGCCGCACGCGAGCGGGCCGCCGCCCGTCGCCGCCGCCGGGCCCAGGACCGGGCGACCGCCGACGCCGTCGCCGCGGGAGCGGCATACCTCTCGGGTCGGGTGGAGCACCTGCTCGCCGGGGCCGCCGAGGAGCGCGACCGGATGCGGACGGAGCAGGCCGACCGGGAGCGGTCCCTGGCGCAGGCCAGGGCCAGGGCGCACCAGCTGGTCGGGGACCTGCGTGAGCTGACCGACTCGGTGCACGCCGACGAGATCGCCCGGGCCGAGCAGCGGCTGCGGATCGAGACGCTGCAGGCACGGGCCATGGACGAGCTGGGCGTGGACCCGGCCGTCCTCGTCGACGAGTTCGGCCCCCACCTGCCCGTGCCGGTGCTGGACGACGCCGTCGCGGACGGGGGGAGCGGGCAGGACACGGACGAGGACGCCGGCCCCCGCACGGTCCCGTTCGTGCGGGCCGAGCAGGAGAAGCGCCTGCGGCGGGCCGAGCGTCAGCTCTCCGCCCTGGGGCGGGTCAACCCCCTGGCCCTGGAGGAGTTCGCCGCGCTGGAGGAGCGCCACCAGTTCCTCACCGAGCAGGTCGAGGACCTGCGCCGCTCCAAGGCCGACCTGCTCGAGATCGTCAAGGAGGTGGACGAGCGGGTGGAACGGGTCTTCTCCGAGGCCTTCCGGGACACCGCCGCCCAGTTCGAGCGGGTCTTCGCCAGGCTGTTCCCCGGCGGCGAGGGCAGGATCACGCTCACCGACCCCGACGACATGCTGACCACCGGCATCGAGGTGGAGGCGCGTCCGCCCGGCAAGAAGATCAAGCGGCTCTCCCTGCTCTCCGGCGGGGAGCGATCCCTGACCGCCGTGGCCCTGCTCGTCGCGATCTTCAAGGCCCGGCCCAGCCCGTTCTACATCATGGACGAGGTCGAGGCCGCCCTGGACGACACCAACCTCGGACGGCTGATCACCCTCTTCGAGGAGCTGCGCGACTCCAGCCAGCTCATCGTCATCACCCACCAGAAGCGCACCATGGAGGTGGCCGACGCGCTCTACGGGGTGTCCATGCGCGGGGACGGCGTCACGACGGTCGTCAGCCAGCGCGTGCGGGACGTCGCCCCCGCCGGTGCCACCGGTCCGGAGCACGTCGACGCCCCGGCCTGAACGGGTCGCCCCCGACGCAGCACGGCCGTCTCCGGGGACCGCGGGCCGCCGGTTGTGAGACCGGTCACGATCGGCACCCTGCGTGCGGACACGCGCGCCGCCGGTTGGGTCGTCCCGCCCCGTGCACGGCACACTGGGAGACATGTTCGCTCTCGTCCTCGCCATGCTCATGTGCGTCGCCCTCGGCGCCGGGGTCGTCGGCTACGTCATGCTCGAGGCCCGTCGGGAGGGCCGGGGCGAGTTCTGGACGCCCGAGGGCGAGGAGCTGCTCGCCGGTGCGCGGCGCACCGGCCAGAAGGTGGTCACCCGCAGCGAGCAGCTCGCCGGGTCCGCCTCGCAGCGGACCCAGGCCCTCCGGTCCCGGGTCGGCGAGCGCGAGGTCCGCACCGCCCGTCAGGCCCCGGCCCGCGGGTCGTCGGACGGGTCGGACCGCGAGGACGACGACCGCCTGCGTCCCGCCAGCTGACGGTCGGGACCTCGGCGCCGCCCGTCGGTGCCGTTCGGTCGGCGGCCCGGCGTCTGGGAGACTGGCCGGGTGGGACCGATCAATGAGCTCTGGGAGATCCTGACCCTCGTCAGCGTCGTCGTCATCGGCGCGCTCGTCGCGCTGGTGGCGCTGGTCCGTGGCCGCGGGGGAAGGTCCACGACCCTGCCCCGCACGCCGGGGCGTGCGGGCGAGCGGCGCACCGAGGGGGACGTCCTCACCGAGGAGCCGCCCGCCGGCACCGAGGTGGAGGACCGCGGTGGCGGTGTCGCGGTGGAGCCCGGGGCGGGCCCCGCCGCGCCGACCCTCGAACGGCCCGAGTCGGCCCGGGGCCGCCTGCAGCGGCTGCGGGCCCGGCTGGCGAGGTCCAACACGGCCATCGGCAACGCCCTGCTCGCCCTGCTGTCCCGCGGAGGGCTCGGCGAGGAGGACTGGGAGGAGGTCGAGGACACCCTGCTGGCCTCCGACCTGGGCGTGGAGGCCACCGAGGAGCTGGTGGCCTCGCTGCGCCGTCAGGTGGCGGTGGACGGGACCTCGGACCCCGTCCAGGTCAAGCAGTGGCTGCACGACGACCTCCTGGCCCTCGTCGACCCGAGCATGGACCGGCGGATCGCCGCCAGCCGCACGGACGGCCTTCCGGCCGTGATCCTCGTCGTCGGGGTCAACGGCACGGGCAAGACCACCACCGTCGGCAAGCTCGCGCGCGTCCTGGTGGCCGAGGACAAGGACGTGCTCCTGGGGGCGGCCGACACGTTCCGGGCCGCCGCCGCCGACCAGCTGCAGACCTGGGGCGAGCGGGTCGGCGTCCCGGCGGTCCGCTCCGACCAGGAGGGTGCGGACCCCGCCTCGGTGGCCTACGAGGCGACGAAGGCCGGCATCGAGATGGAGTCCGACGTCGTCATCGTCGACACGGCCGGCCGCCTGCACACCAAGCGTGGGCTGATGGACGAGCTCGGCAAGATCAAGCGGGTGGTCGAGAAGCTGGCCCCCGTGGGCGAGGTCCTGCTCGTCCTGGACGCCACGACGGGGCAGAACGGCATGCGCCAGGCCGAGGAGTTCGCCCGGGAGGTGGCCATCACCGGCATCGTGCTGACCAAGATGGACGGCACCGCCAAGGGCGGCATCGTCGTCAACGTCCAGCGCAAGCTCGGCGTCCCCGTCAAGCTCATCGGCCTCGGCGAGGGACCGGACGACCTGGCACCCTTCGACCCGGAGGCCTTCGTCAGCGCCATCGTCGGCTGACGCACCGGCGAGGACCCGCAGCGCGGCGAGGACCGGAGCCGGTGGCGGAGGCCGACCGAGGTGATCGTCGGCTGAGACCCCTCAGGACCGCGAGCCGGCCGGGACCTGCGAGCTGCCCGCCCGGTTGCGGGGGTCTGTCGGGTCCCCGAGCGCCCACCGGACCGCGGCCGTGCCCAGCCGGCCCAGGGGCGCGGCGACGAGTCCCAGCACCAGGTCGTCCGCCCGGCGCAGCGGCCCGGGCAGATGCAGGTCGAGCATCCCGCGGGCGTACGGCGGCAGCAGCTCCACCGCCCCGGCGGCCAGCATCCAGAAGCCTGGACGTGCCGGCCACGGCAGCGGTGGCTCGGCCAGCAGGAAGCGCGCCACGTCGCGCGCCCCCGCCGTGGTGCGCAGCTCGGGGCGGAAACGGTCGAGCTCGGCCCGCAGCTGCGCCGTCGTCGTCGGCGGGTCGACCACGCCCAGGCGGGCGGCGACGCTCCCGGCCTGGGCGACGTAGCGGTCGGCCTCCGCGGGGGTCAGCGGGCGACGCGCGTAACGCTGGTGGGCGACGAGGAAGCTGTCGATCTCGGCGACGTGCACCCACCGCAGCAGGTGCGGGTCCGTGGCCGCGTACGGCCGCCCGTCCGGGGCCGTCCCGGCGACGGTGGTGTGCACGCGGTTGATCCGCTCGACCACGCGGTCGGCCAGCTCCACGGGGCCGAAGGTCGTCGCCGCGAGGAACTCGCTCGTGCGCTGCAGCCGCCCCCACGGGTCGCCGCGGTAGCCGGAGTGCTCCCCGACGCCGGCCATGGCCAGCGGATGCAGCGACTGCAGCAGCAGCGCCCGGATCCCGCCGACATACATCGCGGCGTGCCCCTGGACCCGGCAGATCGGGTCGTCGGGCGCGAAGCGACGGGGTCCCGGCGCCAGCCAGATCGCCTGCGCACGTCGCTCGGCGTCCGGCCCGGCGACCCGGTCGCGCAGGGCCCTCGCCAGCCGGCGGCGGGCTGGTTCGAGCGCGGAGGGCAGGTGGTCCACGCCGCCAGTATGGCGCGGGCCGGGAGCCCGCCTCAGCCGTCCCGTCGGGCGGTGGTCCCCGGGGCCGGCCCGGCCGCACGTATCCTTGCGGGGTGTTCAACTCCCTCTCCGACCGACTGACGCTGACCTTCAAGAACCTCAAGCGCAAGGGCACCGTCACCGAGTCCGACCTCAACGCGACGATCCGGGACATCCGGATCGCGCTGCTGGACGCCGACGTCGCGCTGCCGGTGGTCAAGCAGTTCACGGGGCGGATCCGTGAGCGGGCCCTCGGGACGGAGGTGCACCAGGCGCTCAACCCGGCCCAGCAGGTCGTCAAGATCGTCAACGAGGAGCTGGCCGGGATCCTCGGCGGGGAGACCCGCCGGCTGCGGCTGGCCAAGAACCCCCCGACGGTGATCATGCTGGCCGGGCTGCAGGGCTCGGGCAAGACGACCTTCGCCGGGAAGCTCGGCCGGTGGCTGGCCGACCAGGGGCACACGCCCATGCTCGTGGCCGCCGACCTGCAGCGCCCCAACGCCGTCACCCAGCTCGAGGTCGTCGGGCAGCGGGCCGGGGTCCCGGTGTTCGCCCCGGAGCGGGGCAACGTCCACGGCCACGACGCCGCGCTGGCGAGCGGGGAGGGGACCCGCTCCTTCGGGGACCCCGTCGACGTGGCGGTGGACGGCGTCGAGGAGGCCCGGCGCAAGGGCAACGACGTCGTCATCATCGACACCGCGGGGCGTCTGTCCATCGACGTCGACCTCATGCGTCAGGCCAGCGACATCCGGATCGAGACCAACGCCCACGAGGTGCTGTTCGTCATCGACGCGATGATCGGTCAGGCCGCGGTCGAGACGGCCAAGGCCTTCTCCGACGGCGTCGGCATCACCGGGTCCGTGCTGACCAAGCTCGACGGCGACGCCCGGGGTGGCGCGGCCCTGTCGGTCGCGACCGTGACCGGGCAGCCGATCCTGTTCGCCTCCACCGGTGAGGGCGTCAAGGACATCGAGCTGTTCCACCCCGACCGGATGGCCTCGCGCATCCTCGACATGGGGGACGTGCTCACCCTCATCGAGCAGGCCGAGCGCGCGTTCGACCAGGTCCAGGCCAAGGAGATGACGCGCAAGTTCCTCTCCGACGAGGACTTCACGTTCGACGACTTCCTGGACCAGATGGCCGCCATCAAGCGCATGGGGTCGCTCAAGCAGATGCTCGGGATGATGCCGGGCATGCAGGGCATGCGGGCCCAGCTCGACTCCCTCGACGAGCGCGAGTTCGACCGGGTCGAGGCGATGGTCCGGTCGATGACCCCGTTCGAGCGCAACCACCCCAAGCAGATCAACGGCTCCCGCCGGGCCCGGATCGCCCGCGGTTCGGGCACCTCGGTCTCGGAGGTCAACCAGCTGCTGGAGCGCTTCGGCGAGGCGCAGAAGATGATGCGTCAGCTCAAGAAGGGCGGCGGCATCCCCGGGATGCCCGGGATGCCGGGAGCGGGTGGCCCCGGCGGCGGCAGGCGGGGCAAGCCGGCCCCGAAGAAGAAGAAGGGCAAGTCCGGCAACCCGGCCAAGCGGGCCCAGCAGGAGCAGGAGGCGGCCCGGAAGGCGCAGGAGGCCCGGACGGCGTCCTTCGAGAACGCCTTCGGCGCGGGCGCCCCGGGCATGGGGGAGGGGCAGGCCGACCCCTCCGCCGACGACCTCGCGGGGCTCAAGCTGCCTCCCGGCTTCGAGAAGTTCCTGGACGGGGGCAAGAAGTAGCCGGGGAACAGTCCGGCTCCTCATATCGTTGACGGTTCAACAAACGATGGAGGAGGACCCGGGATGACCGTGGAGCTGGGGCTGGACACCTTCGGCGACGTCAGCGTGCGCGAGGACGGCACGCCCGAGACGGCGGCGCAGGTGCTGCGCCACGTCGTCGAGCAGGGGGTGCTGGCCGACGAGGTCGGGGTCGACGCCCTCGGGGTGGGCGAGCACCACCGGCCGGACTTCGCGGTGAGCGCCCCGGACGTGGTGCTGGCCGGCCTGGCGACCAGGACCACGCGGATCCGCCTCGGCTCGGCGGTGACCGTGCTCAGCTCCGACGACCCGATCCGGGTCTTCGAACGGTTCTCCACGATCGACGCCCTGTCCGGCGGGCGCGCCGAGGTCGTCCTGGGGCGGGGGTCGTTCACCGAGTCGTTCCCGCTGTTCGGGTACGACCTGCGGGACTACGAGACGCTGTTCAGCGAGAAGCTCGACCTGTTCAGCCGTCTCCTCGAGGAGCGGCCGGTGAGCTGGGAGGGCACGACTCGCCCGCCCCTGGTGCAGCAGGAGGTCTGGCCCCGCACCGGGTCCGGCCGGCTGGCCACCTGGATCGCGGTGGGCGGCTCGCCGCAGAGCGTCGTCCGGGCCGCCTCCTACCGGCTCCCGCTCATGCTGGCGGTCATCGGCGGACCCGCCGAGCGGTTCGCTCCCTTCGCCGACCTCTACCGACGCCTCCTCGCCGACGGCGGAGGCCCCGTCCTGCCGGTCGCGGTGCACTCGCCCGGCCACGTCGCCGAGACCGACGAGCTGGCCGCGACGCAGCTCTACCCGCACTTCAAGGCCAACCGTGACCGCATCGGGGCCGAGCGCGGGTGGGGCCCGCTGACCCCGCAGGACTACCGCGCGGAGATCGCGCAGGGCGCGCTCTACGTCGGTTCCCCGGAGACGGTCGCCCGCAAGATCGCCGCGACCGTCCGGTCCCTGGGTCTGTCGAGGTTCGACCTCAAGTACGCCAACGGGCCGATGCCGCACGGGCAGCTGATGCGCTCCATCGAGCTCTACGGCACCCAGGTCGCCCCCCGGGTCCGCGAGCTCCTCGCCGAGGGCTGAGCGCTCCGTCCCACCGGCGGGGTGTCGGTGCGCCGTGCCAGGGTGCGGGTATGTCGTTCCCGCGCTGCTCGATCATCCCGCCCCACGTGCTGCAACGGCTCCTGGCGGCCGAGCCCGGGATGCGACCGGCCGTGGAGTTCACCCTGCGGGACAGCACGCAGGTCCGCCACCGGCGCGAGGTCCTGGCCACCCGGTGGCCCGGGGGACACCCCCCGGCCGGTCAGGGCATCATCACCAGCCCGCTCCAGCAACGGGCTGCGCCCACCGCGCCGGCCACCGACGCCGTTCCCGCCGGGGTGCCCGCGGCGGCGACGCCCCGACGGTCGGTGCACGACGCGGGGCACGGCACGTCCCTGCCCGGGACGCTCGTGCGGTCCGAGGGTGAGGACCCCTCCGGGGACGTCTCGGTGGACGAGGCGTACGACGGGCTGGGCGCGACCTGGCAGCTCCTCGCCGACGTCTACGACCGGGACTCCCTGGACGGCCGCGGTCTGCCGCTCGTGGCCACCGTGCACTACGCGCGCGACTACGACAACGCCTTCTGGGACGGTCGGCAGATGGTCTTCGGCGACGGCGACGGGGTCTACTTCGACCGGTTCACCCGCAGCGTCGACGTCGTCGCCCACGAGCTGGCCCACGGGCTCACGCAGTACACCGCCGGTCTGACCTACGTGGGCCAGCCGGGCGCGCTCAACGAGTCCGCCTCCGACGTCTGGGGCTCGCTGGTCCGGCAGTGGGTGCGGGGTCAGACCGTGGACGAGGCGGACTGGCTCATCGGCGCCGAGCTGTTCACCGACCGGGTCCAGGGGGTGGCGCTGCGGTCGATGGCCGCACCGGGCAGCGCCTACGACGACCCGGTCCTGGGCCGCGACCCGCAGCCGGCGCACATGGACGACTACGTCGTGCTGCCGCACGACGCCGACAACGACAACGGTGGCGTGCACGTCAACTCGGGGATCCCCAACAAGGCGTTCCACCTGTTCGCCACCGCCCTGGGCGGTCACTCCTGGGAACGGGCGGGGCAGGTCTGGTACGACACCATGACGACGCGGGGCCTCGTGCCGCGCGACGTGGACTTCGTCCGGTTCGCGGACGCGACCCTCGCCGCGGCCCGGCGACGCTACGGCGACAGGGCCGAGGGCGAGGAGGTGACGCGGGCCCTGCAGGCCGCGTGGGCCGGCGTGGGGGTGCCGGTCGGATGACCCGACGGTTCACCCGCGCCGAGCTGGAGGGCTTCCGGGACGCCGAGGTCCCCGACCTGCTGCCGTCCGACGGTCGCGTACGGCTGCTCTTCGTGGGCATCAACCCGGGACTGTGGACCGCGGCCACGCAGACGCACTTCGCCCACCCCGGCAACCGGTTCTACCCGGCGCTGCACCGGGCGGGGATCCTGCCCGGGCCGGTCGACCCCGCCGCCGGCCTGGACGACGCCCAGCGCGAGACCCTGCTCCGTCGAGGGCTGGGGATCACCAACCTCGTCCGCCGCGCCACCGCCCGGGCCGACGAGCTGACGGCGTCCGAGCTGCGGGAGGGCGGCGCCCGGCTCCGTGCGCTCGTCCGGCGCGCGCCGCCCGTCGTCGTGGCGGTCGCGGGCATCACCGCCTACCGGACCGCCTTCGGCGAACGCCGGGCGGTCGTCGGCCGGCAGCCGGAGGACCTCGAGGGGGCGCAGCTGTGGGTGGTGCCCAACCCCAGCGGGCTCAACGCCCACGAGACGGTGGACACGCTCGCCACCGCCTACGCGCGGGCCGCCCGGGCCGCGGGGGTCCTCCCCGCCTAGACCACGGGCCGCAGGCGCGACGGCTTCCACAGCTGCTCGCTGCCCAGCGGTACGAACCCGTGCCGCAGGAAGAACCGCAGCGAGCGGGCGTTGCCCGGCGTGACGGAGGCCACGAGGACATCCCCGGCGGGCAGCCGGCCGAGGATGCCCTCCAGGAGGACGTCGGCATCACCGCCCTGCGCCTGGATGCCGACCTCGGGCAGCCCGCCGATCCCCAGGGACAGGGTCGCCAGCGCCGTGCTCGCGGGGTCCGGAAGTCCGTAGACGTCCACATGGTCGCGCCACTCGCCCGCATGGACGGCCCGGTCGGTCTCGGCGAGGTCGGGCCGGTGCACCAGGGGACCGCCCCGACCGGTGCCCCGGCCCACCAGGAGCACGTCGAGCACGTTGATCGGCCCGTCGCCGGCCAGGGCGACGGCGACGCGAGGGTCGTGCGCACCGCCGAACCCGTGGACGCCCAGGGCGGCCAGCTGACCGTCGGTGACGTGCTCGTCCACCACCATCACCGCGTGGCCGGTCAGGGCGACCGCGGCCTCGACCCCCGGCACCCAGGGCGTCGACCGGGAGAAGCCGCCGTCCGCCGCCGGGAAGCGACCCTCCGCCGCGTCGCGGATCAGCTCCCCCAGGTCGACCCGCGGGACCTCCAGGGAGGCACGGGAGGGCGGCGGCTGGGCGGGCTGGTGGGGTCCGGGCACGAGGGTCCAGTCTACCCGGGCCGGGTGCACCGATAGCCTGACCGCACGGCATACCCGCGAGGAGGCGAGGCGCAGATGAGTTCACCGGTGCTGCACGTCAAGGGCCAGGTCCTGGTCGGACCCGAGGAGGTGCTGGACGAGGTCTGGGTGGTCGACGGGCGGTTCAGCCTGAGCGCGCCCACCGGCGGCGACGTGGAGACGGTGCACGGGTATGCCGTCCCCGGGCTCGTCGACGCGCACTGCCACGTCGGGCTCGAGGCGCACGGCGCCGTGGACGATGCCCGCGCCGAGGAGCACGCGCTCGCGGAGAGGGACGCCGGGGCCCTGCTGCTGCGGGACGCCGGCAGCCCGGCCGACACGCGGTGGGTCCAGGAGCGCGAGGACCTGCCGCGCCTGATCCGTGCGGGCCGGCACATCGCGCGCACCAGGCGCTACCTGAGGAACTTCGCCTGGGAGATCGAGCCCGAGGACCTGGTCGAGTACGTGCGGCAGGAGGCCCGCAACGGCGACGGGTGGGTCAAGCTGGTCGGCGACTGGATCGACCGCGAGACGGGCGACCTCGGCGTGTGCTGGCCGGTCGACGTCCTGACCGAGGCGATCGCCGCGGCCCACGAGGAGGGGGCACGCGTCACGGCGCACTGCTTCGGGGAGCAGTCCCTCGTCGACTTCGCCGCCGCCGGGACCGACTGCATCGAGCACGCGACGGGTCTGACCGACGAGACGATCGAGACCTTCGCCCGGCAGCAGATCGCGATCGTCCCGACCCTGGTCAACATCGACAACTTCCCGGCGTTCGCCGAGGCGGGACGGGGCAAGTTCCCCACCTACGCCGACCACATGATGGACCTCTACGAGCGACGCTACGAGACGGTCGCCAAGGCCCGGGAGGCGGGCATCCCCGTCTACGTGGGCACCGACGCCGGCGGGCAGCTGCCCCACGGCTGGTGGCCCAGGAGGTGGAGGCGCTGACCCGGACCGGGATGACCGCCCTCGAGGCCATCGGGGCGGCCACCTGGTCCGCCCGCGCCTGGCTGGGCCGCCCGGGCATCGAGGAGGGCGAGTCGGCCGACCTGGTCGTCTACCGCGAGGACCCGCGTGCGGACGTGCGCACGATGGCCGCGCCGGACAAGGTCATCCTGCGGGGCGTGAGCCACCGGCACTCCGGCGCACGCGGCTGACCGGCCCGACGCCGCCGGTCGCCCCGGTCGGCCTCAGGCGGCCGACCCGCCCTCGAGAGACCCGGCGGACCGGGAGACGGCGAGCAGGACCTCGTAGGCCTGCACGGACAGGAACGCGGGCGGCTCCTCGGCGACGACGGCGTCCCGCAGGAGCCGCACGGCGTGCTGGAGCAGGTCCTCCCGGGCCCCCCGCCGCCGGATCAGCGCGACCTCGTCCTCGAGCACGCGGTCCAGCAGACGGGTCGACATCGTCGGTCCCTCGGCGAACCGGGTCTCGTGGGCGAGCCACTGCCACAGCTGCATGCGGGCCAGCTCGACGGTGCCGAAGTCCTCGATGTGGCCGGCGATCACGGCGGTGCCCTCACCCGCGAGCCACCCGGTCAGGTACGTCAACGACGAGCGCAGCGCCGTCCGCATGCCGGTGAGCGTGGCCGTGCCGGGCAGGGCGCTGACGTCGCGCAGGGCCTCGGGGTCCACGACCACCTGGGGCTCGTCCTCCCCCTGCGCCCGCCACCGGCCGGTCGCGTCCGCGCCCGCCAGACGGTCCCGTTCCTCGAACGGCGCCCGGGCCACCGGCACGAGGGCCGGGTGGAGGGTCCAGGCGCCGTCGAAGCCCTGCTTGGCCTCGCGGGCCTTGTCCCGGTGGACCCGGGCGTGGGTCATCGCGACCGACTCGTCGAACGGACCGCTGGCGGCCAGCGCGATGGGGCCGCCGATGGCCTGCACGCCCCGCCGGTGGCAGGTGCGGACGATGACCTCGGTGTAGGTCCGCAGGAAGCGGGTGTTCATCGTGAACGCGTCCCGGTCGGGCAGCGTGTGGTCCGGGCGGTGGCCGTAGGTGCGCAGGTGGGAGAAGACGTAGTCCCACCGGCCGGCGGCCAGCCCGGTGACCCGGTGGCGCAGCGCGTGCAGGATCTCCTCGAGCTGGTAGACCGCCTGCACGGTCTCCACCAGCACGCTGACCCGCGTGCACCCTGGGGGCAGCCCGAGGGCCCCCTCGCTGCGGGTCAGCAGGTCGTCCCACCAGGCGGCCTCCTCGCCCGTCTCCAGCTTGGGCAGGTAGAGGTAGGGGCCGGTGCCGTTGTCCAGCAGGCCCTGCCCGCACCGGGCGAGGAAGGTGACCACGTCGGCGACGGGTGCGCTCACCGGCTCGTCGTCCACCAGCAGGTGCGCCTCGGGCAGGTGCAGGCCGCGCGGGCGGACCATGAGGGTCGGCACCCTCGGCTCGGGGTCGCCGGCGCGGGAGCCGGCCACCTCGGCGATGACCTGGTGGGCGGCGGTCAGCCGGGCCGGGGTGGGGACCAGCATGTCCTCCAGGTCGGCCACCCAGACGTCGGTACCGGCACCCAGGGCCCCCTTGGCGGCCTCGGCGGTGGCGGGCGTGGCCAGCTCGACGAGGCGGTAGGTCAGGTCGGGCGGAGGGGGGGAGACCCGCCAGGTGGAGTCCTCCCGCACGGCCCGTGTCGCCTCGTCCAGCGCCAGGTCCTCCCCGGCCTGCACCCGCCGGCTGAGGTCCTTGCGGGTCCTCATCAGACGCAGCCGCTCGGGCCGGGTCGAGCGCTCCACGGCGGCCAGCGCCGTCAGTCCGTCGTCGTCCAGCAGGTCGGTGAGGTAGCTGTCCATCGGGCTGTCCTTGCCTCCGGGGCGGTTCTGCGGTCGGGGACGGTGGGCACCGGCCCGTCGAGGTCACGACGGTCCGGCGTGGCCCCGCGGGACGGCGGCACCCGGTGGCCGGCGACGAGGTCGCCGTCGGCCACCGGGTGCACCGTGGTGGGGTCGCTCAGTGCTGGAACTGCTCGGTCTCGGTGGAGCCCGACAGCGCCGTGGTCGAGGACTCCGGGTTGACCGCGGTGCTCACAGCGTCAAAGTACCCGGTGCCGACCTCGGACTGGTGACGCACGGCGGTGTAGCCCCGCTCGGCGTCGGCGAACTCGGCCTCCTGCAGCTCCACGTAGGCGCTCATCCCGGTCCGGGCGTAGCCGTGGGCCAGGTGGAACATCCCGTGGTTGAGCGAGTGGAAGCCCGCCAGGGTGATGAACTGGAAGGCGTAGCCCAGCTCGCCCAGCTTGTCCTGGAACTCGGCGATCTCGGTGTCGGACAGGGCGGCCTTCCAGTTGAAGGAGGGCGAGCAGTTGTAGGCCAGCTTCTGGTTCGGGAACTCCTTGTGCAGCTCCTCGGCGAACTCCCGCGCCAGGCCCAGGTCGGGCGTGCCGGTCTCGACCCAGATCAGGTCGGCGTAGGGGGCGTAGGCCTTGGCCCGGGCCAGCACCGGCTCGATGCCGTTGCGCACGCGGTAGAACCCCTCGGAGGTGCGCTCCCCGGTGATGAACGGCTGGTCGACCTCGTCCACGTCGCTGGTCAGCAGGTCGGCGGCGAGGGCGTCGGTGCGGGCGATGACGACGCTGGGCACGTCCAGGACGTCGGCGGCCAGGCGGGCGGAGTTGAGGGTGCGCACGTGCTGGGAGGTCGGCACGAGGACCTTGCCGCCCAGGTGGCCGCACTTCTTCTCGGAGGCGAGCTGGTCCTCCCAGTGCACGCCGGCGGCGCCGGCGGCGATCATCGACTTCATCAGCTCGAAGACGTTGAGGGGGCCGCCGAAACCGGCCTCGGCGTCGGCCACGATCGGCACGAAGTAGTCGGTGTCGGTCTCGCCGTCCATCCAGGCGATCTGGTCGGCCCGCTTGAGCGCGTTGTTGATCCGGCGCACGACGGCCGGCACCGAGTTGGCCGGGTACAGGCTCTGGTCGGGGTAGGTCTCGCCGGCCAGGTTGGCGTCGGCGGCCACCTGCCAGCCGGAGAGGTAGATCGCCTCGAGGCCGCCCTTGACCATCTGGACCGCCTGGTTGCCCGTCAGCGCGCCGAGCGCCCGGGTGAACGGCTTGGTCTCCAGGGCCTCCCACAGACGCTCGGCGCCACGGCGGGCCAGGGTGTGCTCCTCCACGACCGACCCGCGCAGCCGGACCACGTCTTCGGCCGAGTAGCGCCGCTGGACGTCGGCCCACCGGGGGTCGGAGGCCCACTGCTGCTCGAGCTCGACGGCCATCTCGGCCGGGGAGAGGCGGGTGTCGTTCGTCCGGGTGGTGGTGGTCATCGTTGAACCCCTGTCTGTCGTGGTGATCGGTCCGTGTTGACAACTGTGCCGCACCACTGGCCCCGCTGCACCCCCGAGGTGGTGTGAACTTTCGCACTTCTTTCGCTATCGTGCACAGATGACTACCGTGCACGAGCGGGTGCTGCCGTTCACCCCGTCCGCCCGGCTGGAGGGGACCGCGGACGGGTCCACGGCCGGCTCGGGGGATCCCGTGGCCCTCGGCCGACGCCTGCGCCACCACCGGCGGGAGGCCGGCCTGACCCTCGCCGCGCTGGCCGGGCGCACCGGGCTGTCGGCCTCGGCCCTGTCCCTGATCGAGAACGGTCGGCGCGAGGCCCGGGTGTCGACCCTCACGGCGCTGGCGCAGGCCCTCGGGGTCGAGGCCGACCAGCTGCTGGCCGGAGCGCCCCCCAGCAGGCGGGCGGCCCTCGAGGTGCGGTGGGAGCGGGCCCAGCGCTCGCCGGGCTTCGAGAGCCTGGGCATCCCCGAGGTGCGGGTCGGCCCGGGACTGCCGGACGACGCCCTGGAGGCGCTGGTGGGGATGTACGAGACGGTGGTCGGCCTGCAGCACCACCGGACGGCCACGCCCGAGTACGCGCGGGCCGCGAACGCCGAGCTGCGTCGGCTCATGCGGGAGGCGGACAACTACTTCCCCCTCATCGAGGAGCGGGCCGCCGAGCTGGCGGCGGTGGTCGACCACACCCACGGCCCCGTCACCCGGGAGGCGGTCAACCGCATCGCCCGGCACGTCGGCTTCACCATCGAGCCGGTCACCGACCTGCCGTCCTCCACCCGCACCGTGACCGACCTGGAGCACCGGCGCATCTACGTCCCCGTCCGTGGCGGCCACGACCTCCGGCGACCGCGCTGCAGGCGCTGGGCCACACCGTGCTGGGGCACGAGCCCCCGCGCGACTACGCGGAGTTCCTCGCCCAACGGGTGGAGATCAACTACTTCGCCGCCGCGGTCCTGCTCCCGCGCTCCAGCGCGGTGCCGTTCCTGCAGCGGGCCAAGCAGGACCGCGACATCGCCCTCGAGGACCTTCGGGACGCCTACGGGGTCTCGTTCGAGACGGCGGCCCACCGGTTCTGCAACCTGGCCACCCGCCACCTGGACCTGCGGGTGCACTTCATGCGGACCAGCGCCGACGGGGTGGTCTACAAGGCGTACGAGAACGACGGGATCCGCTTCCCGATGGACGCCTCGGGCGCATCGAGGGTGCCCGGGTGTGCCGGTCCTGGACCGCCCGCGTGGTCTTCGAGCAGCCGACGGGGGAGGTGTACCACCAGTACACCGACACCGGTCGCGGCACGTTCTGGTGCACGGCCGTGGCGGAGCAGACCCCTGCCGGCCGGTTCTCCGTCGCCGTCGGCGTGCCCTTCGACCAGGTGCGCTGGATGCGTGGCCGGGACACCACCCAGCGGCGGGTGTCGGGGTGTCCCGACCCGCGCTGCTGCACCCAGCCACCGCCGGAGCTCGCCCGGCGCTGGCAGGGCAAGGTGTGGCCCAGCGCCCGGGCCCACTCGCACCTGCTGGCGGTCATGCCTCCCGGCGTCTTCCCGGGGGTCGACGACACCGAGGTCCTCGGGTTCGTCGCCGAGCACGCCCGGCAGTGAGGTCCCGCCGGGCGGTTGGGGAAGACGTCGGTGTCTGGCACAATGGACCGCTGTACCCGTCCGGTCGCCCCGGCTGGACCGGACGCCTACACACCGGGCCACGACTCCCCGCAGTGATTCGCCTGCGGTCTCGCCGTGCCCACAACCCAGAACAGGAGACACCCCACACGTGGCTGTCAAGATCCGCCTGAAGCGCATGGGCAAGATCCGTGCACCGTACTACCGCGTCGTCGTCATGGACTCGCGCACCAAGCGCGACGGCCGTGCGATCGAGGAGATCGGCAAGTACCACCCCACCGAGGAGCCCTCGCTCATCGACATCGACTCCGAGCGGGTGCAGTACTGGCTCGGCGTCGGCGCCCAGCCGACCGAGCAGGTCGCCGCCCTGCTCCGGGTGACCGGTGACTGGCAGCGGTACAAGGGTGAGCCCGGCGCGGAGGGCACCCTGAAGGTCAAGGAGCCCCGGCCCGACAAGAAGGCCCTGTACGAGGCGGCCCTCGCGGCCGCCGACCAGGACGACGCCGACGCCCCGGCCACCAAGCGCCGCAGCAAGAAGGACAAGGCCGAGGAGCCCAAGGCCGACGAGGCGAAGGCCGAGGAGCCCAAGGCCGAGGAGACCGCGCCCGCCGCGGACACCGACTCCTCGGCGGCGTCCACTTCCGGCGACGAGGCGGCCGAGCAGACCGAGCAGGCCTGACCGTGCTCGAGGAGGCGCTGGAGCACCTGGTCAAGGGCATCGTGGACCACGACGGCGACGTGACCGTCCGGACCCGCGGCGCCCGGCAGGGGGACATCCTCGAGGTCCGCGTGCACCCGGACGACCTCGGCCGCGTCATCGGCCGCCGAGGTCGCACCGCCAGCGCGCTGCGCACGGTGGTGGGCGCCCTGGCCGGCGGTCAGAAGGTCCGGGTCGACATCGTCGACACCGACCGTCAGCGCTGAGCCCACGCCCGCTCCAGCACGGCCCGCCCGGCGCACCTGCGCCCGGCGGGCGTGCTGCGTCCGGCCCCACCCCATACCCTGCAGTTCCCCCACAAGGGAGGTAGCCCATGGTCCAGGACCGGCCGGAGATCGTCGCCGCACGCGTCGGGAGGCCGCACGGCCTCCGCGGGGAGGTCACCGTCCAGGTGCACACCGACGAGCCCGGACGGCGCTTCGTGCCGGGGGCCGAGTTCGCCACCGACCCCGTCGAGGCCGGTCCGCTGCGGGTGCGGTCGGTGCGGGTCCACCAGGGCATCTACCTCCTCGGGTTCGAGGGGCACCCCGACCGCACCGCCGCCGAGGCGCTGCGGGGCACCCGCCTGCTCGTTCCCGACGAGGACGCCGGGGACGACGAGGCCTGGCGCGAGGAGGAGCTGCTCGGCCTGGCCGTCGTGCTGCCGGACGGGACCCCCCTCGGCACCGTGACCGCCCTCCACCTGCGGCCCGCCCAGGACCTGCTCGAGGTCGACACCGGGAGCGGCAGCGTGCTCGTGCCCTTCGTCGAGGAGCTGGTCCCGGAGATCGACGAGGAGGCCGGGAGGGTCGTGGTCGACCCGCCGCCGGGCCTGCTCGAGCTGGGGGAGGGGAGGTGACCCTCCGGATCGACGTGGTGACGATCTTCCCCGACTACCTCGCGCCGCTGGACCTCTCGCTCATCGGCCGCGCCCGGCGCGACGGCCTGGTCGAGGTGCACGTCCACGACCTGCGGACGTGGACGCACGACCGGCACCGGACGGTCGACGACACCCCTTACGGCGGTGGCGCGGGCATGGTGATGCGGCCGGAGCCCTGGGGGGAGGCGCTGGACGAGATCTGCTCCGCCGTGCGCGGCCGGACCCCCCGGATCGTGGTCCCCGGTCCCGGCGGGGAGCCGTTCACCCAGGCCGAGGCCCGGCGGATGGCGTCGGAGGAGGACTGGCTCGTCTTCGCCTGCGGCCGCTACGAGGGCATCGACGAACGGGTCTACGAGGAGTTCGCCGGGCGCTACCCCCTGTCGGTCCTCAGCCTGGGCGACTACGTGCTCAACGGGGGCGAGGTGGCCGCGCTGGCGATGACCGAGGCGGTCGTCCGACTGGTCCCGGGGGTCGTGGGCAACGAGGCCTCCCTCGTCGAGGAGTCCCACGAGGACGGTCTCCTGGAGTACCCGGTCTACACCAAGCCGCCCGTGTGGCGGGGGCGTGAGGTCCCGGCCGTGCTGCTCTCCGGGCACCACGGGCAGATCGCCCGGTGGCGCCACGAGCAGCGGGTCGAGCGCACCGCGCAGCGCCGGCCGGACATGCTGGACCGCCGCGCCGCCGGCGACGGGCCTCAGCGGCCGACGATCTCCGCCTCGGAGTAGCCCTGCAGGTACAGCAGCGCCGTGAGGTCCCCGTGGTCGACCCGGACGTCGCACTGCTCGGCCACGACCGGCTTGGCGTGCAGCGCCACCCCGGTGCCGGCCAGCCCCAGCATCCCCAGGTCGTTGGCCCCGTCGCCCACGGCGATCGCGTCCCGGGGCCGCAGCCCGAGCCCGGCCGTGATCTCCCGGAGCGCCGCGACCTTGGCCTCCGCGCCGAGGATCGGCTCCTCCACCTCGCCGGTGAAGACCCCGTCCTGCTCCTGCAGCACGTTGGCGCGGTGCTCGTCGAACCCCACCCGTGCCGCTGCCTCGGCGGTGAACGGGACGAAGCCCCCCGAGACCAGGGCCGTACGGGCCCCGTGGGCGCGCATGGTGGCGACCAGCTCGCGGGCCCCGGGGGTCAGCGTGATCCGTTCGGTCAGGACGGTCTCCACGACCGAGGTGGGCAGGCCCGCCAGCAGCGCGACCCGGGCCCGCAGCGCTGGGCGAAGTCCAGCTCGCCGTTCATCGCGGCCGCGGTGATCGCGGCCACCTCCTGCCCCACCCCCGCGTGCGCGGCCAGCTCGTCGACGCACTCCTGCTGGACGATCGTGGAGTCCATGTCGGCGAGCAGCACCCGACGCCGCACGACCTCCGGCTGGACCACCGCGTCCACGCCCCGGTCCGACCAGGCCGCGCGCAGGTCGCGGAGCTCGTCGTCCGCGACGCGGCCCGCGAGCGGGACCTGCACCGCCACCCCGGTGGCCAGCCACCGGGGCTCCCCGGCGTCCCACGCCACCGGCAGCCCCTCCGCCGCGGTGCGGGGGAGGCGGGTGCGGGCGGGGTCGGTGAGGAGCGTCAGCACGGGCACGCGCCGATCGTAGGCCGCCGGTGACGGACTTGGACGCCCGGCCGGGGTCTGGCAGACTTGACCCTTGCGTCCCGGTCCGGTTCGCCGAAAGCCTCGCGCCCCTGCCACAGGGGGAGCCGCGCGGGGGACCCGGCCCGCGCGACACCCACCGACACCGTCCGTGCCGGCCCCCGGGCCCGGCGGACCAGAGTGCCGTGGCCGACCTGTGGCGGCCATGAGCAGCAGGAGACGAACCATGCACCAGCTCGACGACGTCAACGCCGCCAGCCTGCGGACCGACCTGCCCGACTTCCGGGCGGGCGACACCATCGACGTCCACGTCCGGGTCATCGAGGGCACCCGCTCCCGGATCCAGGTCTTCAAGGGCGTCGTGATCCGCCGCCACGGTTCCGGGGTGGGCGAGACCTACACCGTCCGAAAGGTCTCCTTCGGCGTCGGCGTGGAGCGCACCTTCCCGCTGCACTCGCCGAACGTGGAGAAGATCGAGGTCGTCAGCCGTGGCGTCGTCCGGCGCGCCAAGCTCTACTACCTGCGCGACCTGCGCGGCAAGGCCGCCAAGATCCGCGAGCGTCGCGAGTCCGGCCCCGCGCCGAAGAGCGCCGCGAAGGCCGCCGCCACGGCCCAGAAGGCCGACGAGCAGGCCTGACCCGCCCGCGCACCGCATACCCGATCCCCCGCCCGGCACCGACCGGCGGGGGATCGGCGCTCTCCCAGCCCGGCGGGTTAGGGTCGTCCCGGCCCCGGCGCCCCGGTGCCGCGGGGGAGGATCCCCGCCGACGAGATGAGGACCACGCAGGTGAGCGACCGCACCAGCCACGACGCGCAGCCGCACGCCGCCGGGGCCGGGCCCTCCCGCACCGGCGGGTTCTGGCACGGCGTGCGCGAGGTCGTCCTCATCGCGGTGACGGCCCTGGTCATCTCCTTCGTGGTCAAGACCTTCCTCGCCCAGGCCTTCTACATCCCCTCCGGGAGCATGGAGGACACGCTCGCCGTCGGGGACCGGGTCATGGTGAGCAAGGTCCAGGCGGGCCCCCTGGCCGTGGACCGGGGCGACATCGTCGTCTTCGAGGACCCGGGAGGCTGGCTGGGCCCGATGCCCCGGACCGAGCGCGGACCGGTCGTCGAGACCGTCCTCGACGTGCTGCGGTTCGTGGGGGTCGCCCCCGCCGACGAGGGCAACCACCTCATCAAGCGGGTGGTCGGGACGCCGGGGGACGAGGTCGTCTGCTGCGACGACCAGGACCGGATCACCGTCAACGGGCAGGCCCTCGAGGAGGACTACCTCTTCCCGGGGGACGTGCCCAGCACCACCCCGTTCCAGGTGACCGTCCCCGAGGACCACGTCTGGCTCATGGGCGACCACCGCTCCAACTCCCGGGACTCCCGGGCGCACGACGACGGCACCGGCGAGGGCGCGGTCCCCCTGGACCACGTGGTCGGGCAGGCGTTCGTGCTGCTCTACCCCTTCGACCACGCCACCTGGTTCACCGTCCCCGACACCTACGCCGACGTCCCGGAGCCGGAGGGGCGATGACGTCCACGACGGCCCGACCCCGCCGGGGTGCCGGCACCTCGGGACGACCGAGCCTGCGCGTGGAGCGGTCCCTGCACCGGGAGGGGTATGCCGTGCTCGCGGGCATGGACGAGGTCGGACGCGGGGCGCTGGCCGGGCCGGTCACGGTCGGGGTCGTGGCCGTCGACCCGCTCTGCCGCAGCGCGCCTCCCGGGGTGCGCGACTCCAAGCTGCTGACCCCGGCGGCTCGGGAACGGCTGGTCCCGGCCATCCGGCGGTGGTGCGTGGCCTGGGGGGTGGGCCACGCCACCGCCCAGGAGATCGACGCCGTGGGCATCATGTCGGCGCTGCGGCTGGCCGGCGAGCGGGCGCTGGCCCAGCTGCTCACCGGTGTCGACCTCGTCCTGCTGGACGGCAGCCACGACTGGCTCACCGACCCCGGCCGGGACGGGCTGCTCGGCCTGCTGGACGACCGGCCCGCGCCGCCGCCGGTGCGCACGATGGTCAAGGCCGACCTGCGCTGCTCCTCGGTGGCCGCGGCGTCGGTCCTGGCCAAGGTGGAGCGGGACGCGATGATGGTGCAGATGGCCGAGGAGCACCCCGCCTACGGGTGGGACCACAACAAGGGCTACGCCGCCCGCGACCACCAGGAGGCGCTGCGGCTCCTGGGGCCGTGCGCGCAGCACCGCCGCACCTGGCGGCTGGCCGGCTCGGACCTGGACGAAGGGAGTGCGCGATGAGCGCGGAGGACCTGGAGAAGTACGAGACCGACATGGAGCTGGCGCTCTACCGCGAGTACCGCGACGTCGTCGGGCTGTTCTCGCACGTCGTCGAGACCGAGCGGCGGTTCTACCTGGCCAACGAGGTGGACGTGCAGGTGCGTACCGGCGGCGGGGAGACCTGGTTCGAGGTGACGATGGCCGACGCCTGGGTGTGGGACGTGTACCGCCCGGCCCGTTTCGTCAAGCAGGCCCGGGTCATCACCTTCAAGGACGTCAACGTCGAGGAGCTGGCCAAGTCCGACCTCGAGGTGCCCAAGGAGCCCCCCTTCGGGCGGTAGCCCCGACCGGCCCTCCACATCGTCGGGGCCCGTCCCGTCCCGGTCCCCAGGGGGCGCTCGCCCGGTGGTCCGCCGCGGGTCCGCCGCGTTGACTGACGCCACGGCGCCGCGGTCGGCGGGGCCGGTGGACGCGAGGAGGGGTGCATGTCCGGTGGGGGTATGCCGTGGCGGGAGGCCCGGCGGGTCGGGGACGACGGGGAGGAGCTGGCCCGCCTCCACCTGGAGGGGCTGGGCTGGCAGGTCGTGGACCGCAACTGGCGGTGCCGGCACGGGGAGCTGGACCTCGTGGCCAGGGACGAGCAGGGCGAGCTCGTCTTCTGCGAGGTCAAGACCCGACGCTCGGCCCGGTTCGGCAGCCCGGTCGAGGCGGTCGACGACGCCAAGGCCCGGCGGCTGCGGCGGTTGGCGTGGGCCTGGCTGGCCGAGCACGGGAGCAGGTCGGCCGCCTTCCGCATCGACCTGATCGGGATCCTGGCCCCGGCCGGAGCGCCGCCCCGCCTCGAGCACCTGCGGGCGGTGGCCTGATGAGCCTGGCACGCACCTGCGGCACCACGCTGGCGGGCGTCGAGGGGCAGCTGGTCACCGTCGAGGCGCACGGCGCCGACGGGCTGCCGACCTTCGTCATGAGCGGGCGCCCGGACAGCGCCTGCCGCCAGGGGCCCGACCGGATCAGGGCCGCCTTCCGCAGCCTCGACCTGGAGCTGCCTCTGCGGCGGTGGACGATCAACCTCTCCCCGGCGGCGGTGCCGAAGGTCGGCAGCGGACTCGACCTGGCCGTCGCCGCGGCGCTGCTCGCGGCCCAGGAGCACGTCCCGGCCGCCGTCGTCGACCGGGTCGCCCACGTCGGGGAGATCGGGCTCGACGGGACGGTCCGCCCGGTGCCGGGGGTGCTGCCCATGGTGGTCTCCGCCGCGGCCTCGGGGGTCCGGGAGGTGCTCGTGCCCGTCGACAACGCCCGCGAGGCCGCGTTGGTGGAGGGCGTCGACGTCCACCCGGTCCGCACGCTGCTCGACGTCGTCCACCACCACCGGGCCCGTGCGGCCGGAGGGACCGCGGACCTGCCCGGCCCCGGCCCGGCACGGCACCAGGACCAGCGGCTCCCCGACCTGGTCGACGTGGCAGGACAGGCCCAGGCGCGGGCCGCCCTGGAGGTGGCCGCGGCCGGTGGTCACCACCTGCTCATGGTCGGCCCGCCGGGAGCGGGCAAGACGTTGCTGGCGGAGCGGCTGCCGGGGATCCTGCCCGCGCTGACCCCTCAGGACGCCCTCGACGTCTCGGCCGTGCACTCCGTGCTGGGCGCCCTGCCGGCGGGAGGCGGCCTGCTGACCAGGCCGCCGTTCGTGGCGCCCCACCACAACGCCTCGATGGCCGCGGTGGTGGGAGGTGGGTCCGGGACGGTCCGACCCGGGGCGGTGTCCCGCGCCCACCGCGGAGTCCTCTTCCTGGACGAGGCGCCGGAGTTCCGGCGCGACGTCCTCGACGCCCTGCGCCAGCCGCTGGAGTCCGGGGAGGTGGTCGTCGCCCGGGCCGACCGGCACGTGCGCATGCCCGCCAGGTTCCAGCTCGTGCTTGCCTGCAACCCCTGCCCGTGCGGTGAGACCGGTGGCCGGTGCAGCTGCCCGCCCGCCCGGCGGGCGGCCTACTTCTCCCGGCTCTCGGGGCCGCTCCTGGACCGGGTCGACGTCAAGGTGCGGCTGGGCGCGGTGACCAGGGCCGACCTGTCCCGGGGGCCTGGTGAGCCCAGCGAGGCGGTGGCCGCCCGGGTGCAGGCCGCCCGGGCACGGCAGCGGGACCGGTGGGCCGGACTGCCCTTCACCGTCAACGCCCAGGCGCCGGGAGCGTTCCTGCGCGACGGCCGGTGGCGGCTGCCGGGCCCCGACCGCCGTCCCCTCGACCAGGCTCTCGACCGCGGCCAGCTTACGCTGCGCGGCTTCGACCGCTGCCTGCGGATCGCCTGGACCCTGGCCGACCTCGCCGGTCTGGAGCGACCCGGTTACCCGCAGGTGCGGCAGGCGCTCCACCTGCGTGACGCGGTCGGGGTGAGGGCGGCGTGAGCGCCCGGCCCGCCCCGTGGTCGCTCGACGAGCGACGGGCCCGTGTCCTGCTCGCCCGGTCCGCCGAGCCCTACGACGAGAAGGTCCAGGCGCTGGTGGCCGACCTCGGTCCGGTCGACCTGGTGGGTCATGCGCTCAGGGACGGCCGCACCCCGGGCGGGGTCGGCCTGGAACGGCTCGCCGCCCGGCTGCCCCGGGCGGCCGAGCTGGACGAGGACCGGGTCTGCCGCACGCTGGGCGCACGGCTGCTCGTCCCGGGCGACGCCGAGTGGCCGGTCGCCCTCGACGCCCTCGGCGCGCCACCGTGGTGCCTGTGGGTGCGTGGCCCGCTGGCGCTCGACGAGGTCGGGGAGCGCAGCGTCGCCGTCGTCGGGGCGAGGGCCAGCACGGCCTACGGGGAGGAGGTGGCCGTCCGGCTGTCGTTCGCGCTGGCCGAGCGGGGGTTCACCGTGGTCTCGGGCGCCGCCTACGGCATCGACGGCGCCGCCCACCGGGCTGCGCTCTCGGCCGACGGCCCGACCGTGGCGGCGCTCGCCGGCGGGGTCGACGTGCCCTACCCCCGGGCCAACGCCGACCTCATCGCGCAGATCGGGGCGCGCGGTCTGCTGCTGAGCGAGACGCCGCCCGGAGGGGCACCGGCGCGGATGCGCTTCCTGGCCCGCAACCGGCTCATCGCGGCCCTGGCCGCCGGCACCGTCGTCGTCGAGGCGGGGCTGCGCTCCGGCGCGCGCTCGACCGCCCGGGAGGCCCGTGAGCTGGGCCGGCACGTGATGGCGGTCCCCGGCCCGGTCACCAGCGTCATGTCGGCCGGCTGCCACGAGGAGATCCGGGCGGGCGCACCCTCGTCACCGACGCGGCGGAGGTGGCCGAGCTGGTCGGCCGGGTCGGTGCCGACCTCGCCCCGGTCAAGCGCGGCCAGGTCCTGCCGGAGGACGCGCTGCCCGACGAGCAGCGCCGTGTCTGGCAGTGGCTGCGGCCGCGCAGCAGCGTCGACGTCGACGAGCTCGTCGTGCGGTCGGGGCTCGAGCTGGGGGAGGTGCTCGTGGCGCTGGGGGAGCTGGAGGACCTCGGGCTGGCCGAGCAGCTCCTCGACGGCTGGCGACGGGCGCCCGGTGGCGGGCACGGCGCCGGCGGACGGCGGGGCCGAGGATGAGACGTCACGGCCCGGCGGCGTCCGCCCTGTGCGCGCTCCTCGTCGCGGTCCTGCCCCCGCCGGCCGGGGGCGTCCCGACGGATGAGCCGGTGCCGCCGCCCCCGGCTCCGGGGGTCGCAGCACCTGCGGACGGGGCGTGGACCACCCCGCCGCCAGGGGACGCCGTCCTGGCCGGTCCCCGGGACCGCCGACCCCCGTGGGAGTGGCCGACCGTCACCGTCCGGGCCGTCGCCCGGCCCTTCGACCCGCCCGCCCGACGGTGGCTCCCTGGGCACCGCGGGGTCGACCTGGTCGGGGTCCTGGGCGAACCGGTCCGTGCGGTCGACGACGGGGTCGTCAGCTTCAGCGGCACGATCGCGGGGGTGGGCGTGGTGAGCCTGACCCACGCGGACGGCCTGCGCAGCACCTACCAGCCGGTCTCGCCCTCGGTGGCCGCCGGGGTGACGGTCGCGCGGGGCCAGCAGATCGGCGACCTGGACGCGGGCGGCCACTGCCTGCTGCTGCACTGCCTGCACCTGGGGGCCGTGCGTGGGCGCGACAGCTACCTCGACCCGGCCCTGCTGCTCGGGCAGGTGCGGCTCACCCTGCTGCCGTCCTCCGGGACGGCCGGGTGACCGGCCCGGGCCGCGCGGACCCGGGGGGGGGAGGGGATGGGACGGTTCCCGGCGCGCGCCCCCGACGGGGGGTGTCAGGCGCGGGGGTGCGCCTGCTCGTAGGCGGCGCGCAGCCGCTCCACGGACACGTGGGTGTAGAGCTGGGTCGTCGCCAGGCTGGAGTGACCGAGGATCTCCTGCACCGCCCGCAGGTCGGCACCCCCGTCCAGCAGGTGGGTGGCGGCGCTGTGCCGTAGGCCGTGGGGGCCCATGCTCGCCGTGTCGGGGAGGTGCTCCAGGAGACGGTGCAGGGCGGCCCGCACCTGCCGCTGGTCCACCCGCCGCCCCCGGCGGCCCAGGAACAGCGCCGGCCCGGACGCCGGTGTCACCAGGCGGGGCCTCCCGCTGCCCAACCAGTGCTCGAGCGCCTCCGCCGCGGGCGCACCGAACGGGACGATCCGTTCCTTGTCGCCCTTGCCCAGGACCTTGGCCGTGCCGGCCGGCAGGTCGAGGTCGTCCACGTCCAGGCCCGTCAGCTCGCCGACCCGCATGCCCGAGGCGTAGAGGAGCTCCAGGGCGGCCCGGTCCCGCAGGTGGAGGGGGTCGTCGTCGTCCGCCGCGACCGCCGCGAGGTCCATCAGCTGCTCCGCCTGGCGGGACCGCAGCACTCCCGGCAGCGAGGAGTCGCGGCCCGGCGCCACGAGCCGCAGGGCAGGGTCCGTGGACGTCCGGCCGGTGCGCCGGGCCCACGCGAAGAAGGTCCGGGCGGTCGCGGCCCGACGGGACACGGACGACCGTGCCGCACCCGCCGAGCCCAGCGAGCCCAGCCAGGCGCGCAGGTGGGCCAGCACGACCTCGTCGAGGTGCCCGACCCCCCGCCCGGCCAGGAACCCGTCGAGGGCGCGCAGGTCGCCGAGGTAGGCCCGGACGGTGTGGGCGGAGCGCCCCTTCTCGACCCGCAGATGGTGCTCGAACGCCGCCAGCAGCTCGGGGTCCACGGGCCCGGCCATCCTCACCACCCCTGCCCCGCCGCGACCGGTCCGGCCGGCTCCGACGCCCTGCGCTCGACCCTGGTCCCGGCCACCCGGTCGTGCAGCCCCCGGCCGCCCACGAGGGAGGGGACGGCGCACGCCGCGGCGAGGGCCAGCGAGGCCACCACCATGGCCACGGCCCAGCCGTGCTGGACGTCCAGGACGGCCCGGCTGACCCCGAGGTGGGCCAGCTGCCACGGGGCTGCCTTGACGAGGTTGCGCAGCCACACCGCCGTGACCGTCGCCCGGCCGCCGTCCTGGCCCGCGACCACGAGGTGGTTGACCCGCTTGCCGAGCGTGGCCCGCACCCCCGAGGTCTCGGTCAGGACCAGGTAGAGCACGTAGGGCAGCACGGTGCCCAACGTCACGAGCAGGTCGGTGGCGAGCAGGGCCCCCGCGGTGGGGGTGGCCGTGGCGCCGGCCGTCCACGAGCCACGGGTGAGGAACGCGACGAGGGTGAGCGCCGCGAGCCAGACCCCGACGACGAGCCAGTCGACCAGCCACGAGGCGACCCGCGGCCCTGGCGACGGGTGCCACCGATGGCGCTCCGGCGCAAGGGCACCGACCGGTGGGGTCGTGCCGGAGGTCTCGGCGGACGTCATGCCGTCAGCGTCTCAGCCCCGGCCGAGGACCTGGAGGCGGCTCGCCGCCTCCTGCAGCACCTCGTCGCGCTTGCAGAAGGCGAACCGGACCAGCGAGGACACCGGGGCGGGGTCGCTGCAGAACACCGACACCGGGACCCCCACCACGCCCAGCTCCACCGGCATCCGCCGGCAGAAGTCGACCGCGTCCTCGACGCCGTGACCGGCCAGGTCGGCGACCACGAAGTAGGTGCCCTCGCTGGGCGCGACGGGGACGCCCACCCGGGCCAGCGCCTCCACGAGCAGGTCCCTCTTGACCTGGAGCTGGGCCGCGAAGCCGGTGAAGAACTCCGTCGGCAGACGCAGGCCGAGGGCGACCGCCGGCTGCACGTGCGTGACCCCCACGAAGGTGAGGAACTGCTTCACCGCGGCCACGGCCGACACCGCCTCCTCGGGACCGGTCACCCACCCCGTCTTCCAGCCGGTGAGGGAGAAGGTCTTGCCCACCGACGAGATCGTCAGGGTGCGCCCGGCCATCTCCGGCAGCGTCGCGATCGGCACGTGCGTGCGGCCGTCGAAGACCAGGTGCTCGTAGACCTCGTCGGAGACGACCCACAGGTCGTGCTCCCGGGCGATCGAGGCCAGCCCCTCGAGCTCCTCCGTCGTGAACACCTTGCCGGTGGGGTTGTGCGGCGTGTTGAGCAGCAGCACCCGGGTGCGGGGGGTGACGGCGTCGCGGACGGCGTCCAGGTCGAGGTGCAGGTCCGGGAGGCGCAGCGCCACGGACCGGCGCACGCCGCCGGCCAGGGCGACGGCGGCGTCGTAGGAGTCGTAGGCGGGCTCGATCACCACGACCTCGTCCCCGGGCTCCACCAGCGCCAGCAGCGCCGCGGCGATGCCCTCGGTGGCCCCCACCGTCACCAGCACCTGGGTGTCCGGGTCCAGCGGTATGCCGTAGAAGCGCCGTTGGTGGTCGGCCACGGCCTGCCGGAGCACGGGCAGCCCCCTGGCCGGGGCGTACTGGTTCAGGCCGGTCCGCAGGCCCTCGGCCGCCGCCTCCAGCATCTGCGCCGGGCCGTCGGTGTCCGGGAAACCCTGCCCGAGGTTCACCGCGTCGTGCTCCAGCGCCCGCTGGGTCATCTCGGCGAAGATCGTCGTGCCGAACGGGCGCATCCTGGACACCAGTGGCGAGCTCATGGCCCCCACCGTAGCCGCGCCCGGGAGATTGGGCCGGGCACCCGCACTGGCGTATCATGCTGGCACGTGTGGTGTGCCCTGCCCGCATCGCGGTCGGAGCCGCCACACGAATTCGCGCCCGGGCGCGGCCGACGGACCGGTGACGGTCGAGGTCGGCGGCGCACCCCGCGGTCCCGTGCCGACGATCAGCACGGGTGGGGCACGTCCCCGGGCCAGGACCCCAACTGCACCTTCGACAGAGAGCGAGACCACGGCATGGCCGTCGTCACCATGCGCCAGCTCCTTGAGAGCGGCGTCCACTTCGGGCACCAGACCCGTCGCTGGAACCCCAAGATGAAGCGCTTCATCATGACCGAGCGCAACGGCATCTACATCATCGACCTGCAGCAGTCGCTGACCTACCTCAACGAGGCCTACGACTTCGTCAAGCAGACGGTCGCCCACGGCGGCACGATCCTGTTCGTCGGCACCAAGAAGCAGGCCCAGGAGTCGGTTGCCGAGCAGGCCACCCGCGTCGGCATGCCCTACGTGAACCACCGCTGGCTCGGCGGGATGCTCACCAACTTCCAGACGGTCTCCAAGCGGCTGACCCGCCTCAAGGAGCTCGAGGAGGTCGACTTCGACGACGTGGCCGGCAGCGGCCGCACGAAGAAGGAGCTCCTCATGATGCGCCGCGAGTACGACAAGCTGGCGCGCACCCTGGGCGGCATCCGGGACATGCAGAAGGTCCCCTCGGCCATCTGGGTCGTCGACACCAAGAAGGAGCACCTGGCCGTCACCGAGGCCCGCAAGCTCGGCCTGCCGGTCATCGCGATCCTCGACACCAACTGCGACCCCGACGAGGTCGACTACAAGATCCCCGGCAACGACGACGCCATCCGGTCGGTCACCCTGCTGACGCGGGTCGTCGCCGACGCGGTCGCCGACGGCCTGATCGCCCGCTCGGGCGGCGGGTCCGCCGACGAGCCCGCCGCGGCCGAGCCGATGGCCGAGTGGGAGCGTGAGCTCCTCGCCGGCGCCGAGGGTGCGCAGGACCCGGCCGCCGCGCAGCCGGCCGCCACCGAGAGCGCGGCCCCCACGTCCGAGGACGCCGCCGTCCCCGAGGACGCGCAGGCGCCCGCCGAGAGCCCGGTCGAGGCCGTCGGCACGTCGTCGGACGACGCGGAGACGGTGCAGGTCGAGGCCCAGGAGGCCGTGGCCGAGCAGTCGCCCGCCGCCGACGACGAGTCCGTCCAGTCCTGACCCCCAGCGATCCACTCCCGAAGGAGCGAAACCCTAGCTATGGCGAACTACACCGCCGCTGACATCAAGGCGCTGCGCGAGTCCACCGGCGCCGGCATGATGGACGTCAAGAAGGCCCTCGACGAGGCCGACGGCGACCTGTCCAGGGCCACCGAGATCCTGCGCGTCAAGGGTCTGAAGGGCGTGACCAAGCGTGAGGGCCGCTCGGCCTCCAACGGCCTGGTCCGTGCCCACGTGGACGGAGGGGTGGGCACCCTCGTCGAGGTCAACTGCGAGACCGACTTCGTGGCCAAGAACCCCAAGTTCGGCGAGCTGGCCGACCAGCTGCTCGACCAGGCCGTCGCCGTCGGGGCCACCGACGCCGACGCGCTGCTGGCCTCCGAGCTCGACGGCAAGACCGTCAAGGAGGTCGTCGACGAGGCCAACGCCGGGCTGGGCGAGAAGATCGAGGTCCGCCGGGTCGCCCGGGTCGAGGCGCAGGAGGGCGGGCACGTCGTGTCCTACCTGCACAAGACCAACCCGGACCTGCCGGCCCAGATCGGCGTCCTCGTGGCGGCCACCGGCGGCGACGCCCAGGTCGCCCGCGACATCGCCATGCACGTGGCCGCGTTCGCGCCCTCGGTCCTCTCGCGCGAGCAGATCGACGCCGAGACGGTCGAGAAGGAGCGGCGCATCGCCGAGGAGACCGCCCGCGAGGAGGGCAAGCCCGAGCAGGCCCTGCCCAAGATCGTCGAGGGGCGCGTCAACGGCTTCTTCAAGGAGAACGTCCTGCTGGACCAGGCGTTCGCCAAGGACAACAAGAAGTCGGTCGCCCAGGTCGCCCAGGAGGCCGGCACCACCGTCACCGGGTTCGCCCGGTTCAAGGTCGGCGTCTGACCCACGCCCTCTCCGGAGCCACGGGCCCGCAGCCGCACGGCTGCGGGCCCGTGGCCCGTCCTGGCCCGGGGCAGGACGGTGGCCCGGAACGGGCGGCGAGGTGGGTCGCCCCCGTCCGGGTGTGGCAGGATCGAGCGACCGCCCACCGCGTAACCCCGGAGGATCTCCGCATGCCGACCAGCGCCGCGCCCGCCACCGTCCAGACCCCGACCTCCCCGGCCGCCGGCGACGAGGAGCACTCCGGGCGCGGGTGCTGCTCAAGCTGTCGGGGGAGGCCTTCGGCGGTGGCGCCGTCGGCCTGGACCCGGACGTGGTCAAGGGCATCGCCCGCCAGATCGCGGCCGCGCACCGCACCGGGGTCCAGATCGCCGTGGTCATGGGCGGCGGCAACTTCTTCCGCGGGGCCCAACTGCAGCAGCGTGGCATGGAGCGTGCCCGCGCCGACTACATGGGCATGCTGGGCACGGTGATGAACTGCCTAGCGCTGCAGGACTTCCTGGAGAAGGAGGGCGTGGACACGCGGGTGCAGACCGCGATCACGATGGGCCAGGTCGCCGAGCCGTACATCCCGCGCAAGGCCATCCGTCACCTCGAGAAGGGCCGGGTCGTCATCTTCGGCGCCGGTGCCGGCATGCCCTACTTCTCCACCGACACCGTCTCGGCGCAGCGGGCCCTGGAGATCAAGTGCGACCAGGTCCTCATGAGCAAGCACGGGGTCGACGGCGTTTACACCGCCGACCCGCGCACCGACGACGGGGCCGTCAAGCTCGACGAGCTGACCTTCTCGGAGGCCCTCTCGGGCAACCTGCGGGTCGTCGACGCCGCCGCCTTCAGCCTGTGCATGGACAACGAGCTGCCCATGCTCGTGTTCGGCATGGACGACGAGGACGCGATCACCCGGGCGATCACGGGTGAGAGGATCGGCACGATGGTCACCGCCGGCTGAGACCGGGGGAGCGCCGGCCGCGGCCGGCAGACCGACCAGCACGCAGCACGACCGACCACCCACACACGAAGGAGCGGTACCGAGGATGTCCGAGGTCATCGAGCTGGCCCTCATGGAGGCCGAGGAGAAGATGGACAAGGCGCTGGAGGTGGCGCGCGAGGACATGGCCTCGATCCGCACCGGCCGGGCCCACCCGGGGATGTTCGCCAAGCTGGAGGTGGACTACTACGGGGCACCGACACCGATGCAGCAGCTGGCCTCGTTCACGGTCCAGGACGCCCGCACCCTGCTCATCACCCCGTACGACAAGGGGGCGATGTCGGCCATCGAGAAGACGCTGCGCGACTCGGACCTGGGCGCCAACCCCAGCAACGACGGCAACGCCATCCGCATCGTCATGCCCCAGCTGACGGAGGAGCGACGACGGGAGTACATCAAGCTGGCCCACACCAAGGGCGAGGACGCCAAGGTGTCGGTGCGGCACGTGCGCCGCCACGCCAAGGACGCCATCGACAAGGCCGTCAAGGACGGGGACATCGGCGAGGACGAGGGCACCCGCGCGGAGAAGGAGCTGGAGAGCCTGACGCGGCGGCACGTCGAGGCCGTCGACGAGATCCTCAAGCACAAGGAGACCGAGCTGCTCGACGTCTGAGCGGCCGGTCCACCCCGACCCACCGTGAGCCAGGAACCGACGACCCAGGAGCCCGGTCCGTCCTCCCGCAGGGCCTACCGGGCCCGGGCAACGGCGCGCCCGCCCTCGGGGGACAAGAGGCCCCCCGGGAAGGCCGGGCGCAACCTGCCGGCCGCGACCGCCGTGGGGCTGGGCCTGATCGCGCTCATCGTCGTCCTGCTCCTGTTCTCCCCGCCGGCGTTCGTCGGACTGGTCACGTTGGTGGCCGCGATCGGGGTGTGGGAGCTGGACCACGCCCTGCGGCAGGGCCGGATCACCCCGCCGCTGGCACCGATGCTGCTCGCCGCCGGCCTGGTCCCGCTGGCCTACCTGACCGGTCCGGAGGGGCTGGCCCTGGGCTTCGCCGCGGTGGCCTGCCTCGTGCTGCTGTGGCGCTCCGTCGGCCCGCCCCAGGACGCGGTCCGGGACATCGCCGGAGGGGTCTTCGTCGTCGCGTACGTCCCCGTCCTGGCGGCGGTGACCTCGCTCATGCTCGCCGAGCCGGACGGGGCCGGGCGGATCATGACCTACGTCCTCGTCACGGTGGCCAGCGACACCGGGGGGGTATGCCGTCGGCGTGCTGAAGGGGCGCACCCCGATGGCCCCGTCGCTGTCGCCGAAGAAGTCCTGGGAGGGCTTCGCCGGGTCGGTCGCGACCAGCGCGGTCGTCGGGATGCTCGCGTGGTGCTCCTCCTGGACGGACCATGGTGGGCCGGGCTCCTCGTCGGGGCCGTCGCGGCCTGCTTCGCCACCGTCGGCGACCTGGCCGAGTCCTCGATCAAGCGGGACCTGGGCATCAAGGACATGGGCCACCTGCTCCCGGGGCACGGCGGGATCATGGACCGGCTCGACTCCCTCCTGGTCACGGCCCCCGTCTGCTGGGCCCTGCTGCGCGTCCTGGTCTGAGCCAGGATCCTGCGACAATGGCAGGGATGACCACCGAGCTGCCGACCCCGTCCACCCGTCCCGCCTCGGGGACGCTGACCTTCAGCGCGCCGCGCCGGGGCAAGGCGCCCCAGCACCTCGCCGACCTCGACCTGCCCGGTCGCAAGGCCTGGGCCGGCGAGCTGGGGGTCCCGGGCTTCCGGGCCGACCAGGTCTCGCGCCACTACTTCGAACGGCTGGTCACCGACCCGGACCGGATGACCGACCTGCCCGGCGCGGGCCGGGACGAGCTGGTGGGCACGCTGCTCCCCGAGCTGCTGACCCCCGTGCGCACGCTGTCCGCCGACGAGGGCGCCACGCTCAAGCAGGTCCACCGGCTGCACGACGGGGCGCTGGTGGAGTCGGTCCTCATGCGCTACCCGGGCCGGGTGACCATGTGCATCTCCAGCCAGGCCGGGTGCGGGATGAACTGTCCCTTCTGCGCCACCGGCCAGCAGGGACTGACCCGCAACCTGTCGACCGCGGAGATCGTCGAGCAGGTCGTGGCCGCCGCGCGGGCGCTGCGGCACGGGGAGCTGCGCGCCGGGACCGCGGTGGAGGCCGGGGCCGAGGAGACCGCCGGGCAGAGCGTGGAGCAGACCCTGCGCGTCTCCAACGTGGTCTTCATGGGGATGGGGGAGGCCCTGGCCAACTACCGCCGGGCCGTCGACGCGATCCGGCGCCTGGTGGACCCCCCGCCCCACGGGCTGGGCATGTCCGCCCGGGGCATCACGATGTCGACGGTCGGCCTGGTCCCGGCGATCGACAAGCTCGCGGCCGAAGGCATCCCGGTGACCCTGGCCCTGAGCCTGCACGCCCCCGACGACGAACTGCGCGACGAGCTGGTGCCGATCAACACCCGGTGGAAGGTGGACGAGGCGCTGGACGCCGCCCGCCGTTACTTCGACACGACCGGGCGCCGGGTCAGCATCGAGTACGCCCTCATCAAGGACGTCAACGACCACGCCTGGCGGGCCGACCTGCTGGGGGAGAAGCTCACGCCCGCGGCCGTGGCTGGGTGCACGTCAACCCGATCCCGCTGAACCCCACCCCCGGCTCGAGGTGGACCGCGTCCCGTCCCGGGGTGGAGCAGCAGTTCGTCGAGCGTCTCCTGGCCCACGGGGTCCCCACGACCGTGCGCGACACCCGCGGCTCGGAGATCGACGGGGCCTGCGGGCAGCTGGCCGCCGTCACCGACTGACCGCGGTCGCGTCCACGACCACCCCGACCGCCTCGTCGACCGTGTCCACCAGGTGGACGGCGCGGCCCATCGTCCGGTCCCGCCCCAGCGCACGCAGGAGCTGGTGCACGGGCAGGTGCGCGGTCCAGTGCTGCCGGTCGACCAGGACGAGTGGGGGCAGCGGCCGGCCGTCCCCGTCGACCTCGTAGTAGAGCCTGGTCGCGGCCTGGAAGATCTCCTGCACCGTCCCCGCCGCGCCGGGGAGCACCACGAGCCCGGCCCGGGAGTGCGCCAGGAGCAGGTCCTCCCGCAGGCGTTGGAGAAGAACTTGGCGACCAGCTGGGCGAAGGCGTTGGGCGGCTCGTGGCCGTAGAACCACGTCGGGATGCCCAGGCTGCGGAGGCGGTGCGGTCCCCCGGTCGGTGTCTCCCGGCGCAGCCGCAGGGCCGGGGCCACCCAGGCGGCGACGTCCGGCGCGAAGTCCGGCACGGCCGCGACCTGCTCCAGCGCGTGGGTCAGCGTCTCCTCGTCCGCGGCCCAGGCCCCCAGGTTGGCGGCCTCCATCGCTCCCGGCCCGCCCCCGGTGACCACGAGCATCCCGGCCGAGGCGAGCCGGTGCCCGAGCACGGCCGCGGCCGCGAACTCCCCGGTCCCGCGGCGCAGCGCGTGCCCGCCCATGACCCCGACCACCCGGCGGCCGGCGACCACCGCGGCCAGCGCGTCCGACATCGCGTCGTCGTGGATCGCCCGGAGGGCGGTGACGTAGGCGTCGTGCTGCACGGACGCGTCCCGGGACCAGGCGTAGGCCCGCGCGTCCACGGTGTGCCCGTAGCCGTCGTCGTCCAGGCCGGCGTAGAGCTCCTGCGGCGTGTACAGCCGCGCCCGGTAGGGGTCCACCGGCGCCCGGGGGTCGGCCGGGAAGACGATCGAGCCGTGCGAGCGCAGGTGGTCCTCGACCTCGTCGTCGAGCCGTCCGCCCAGCACGACGATGTCGCTGAGGTCCTCCCGGGCCAGCAGCAGGTCCCGGTGCTCGCGCAGGTCCAGGCCCTGCAGACGCAGGTTGTGCAGGGGGCCGGGGGCGCGCAGGGCCCGCTCCCAGGCGTGCTGGTCCTCGATCTCCCGGCTCCCGCCGGCCCGGAGCCCCTCCGCCCGCCCGTAGCGGACCTCGCCACCGGTGGGCCCGCCCGGTGCCGTCCCACCGCCCCGGGTGGAACCCTGCCCGGCGGAGGTGTCGCTGCTCTGCATACCCTGAGGGTAGTCACCGACCTCATCCCGACCCGGGTGGCGGCGGTGCGGAACGATCGGATGGAGAAGCCATGGACAACGACGCCCGGCAGAGCTACCGAGAAATGGTCGCCGCGAGCATCGCGGACCCGGAGACGTTCTGGGGGGAGGCGGCCGGCCTCATCGACTGGGTCACGCCGCCGCGTCAGGTGCTCGACGACAGCAACCCGCCCTTCTACCGGTGGTTCGCCGGGGGGCGCCTCAACGTGTGCTTCAACGCCCTGGACCGGCACGTGGTCCACGGGCGGGCCGACCAGACGGCGCTGATCTACGACAGCCCGGTCACCGGGACGCAGCGCCGCTACACCTACGCCCAGCTGCTCGACGTGGTCGCCCGGTTCGCCGGCGTGCTGCGTGACCTGGGCGTGGGCAAGGGCGACCGGGTCGTCGTCTACATGCCGATGGTGCCCGAGGCCGTGGTGGCCATGCTGGCCTGCGCCCGGATCGGGGCGGTGCACTCGGTCGTCTTCGGCGGCTTCGCCCCGGCCGAGCTGGCGGCCCGGATCGAGGACGCCGAGCCCACGGTGGTCGTCTCGGCCAGCTGCGGGATCGAGCCGAGCCGCACCGTGCCCTACAAGCCGATGCTCGACGAGGCGATCGAGCGCTCGGCGCACAAGCCGGACCACTGCGTGATCCTCCAGCGCGAGCAGCTCACCTGCGAGATGGGGGAGCGCGACCTCGACTGGGACCAGCTCATGCACCCCGACGCGGTCGCGCCCGCCGCGTGCGTGCCGGTGGAGGCCACCGATCCGCTGTACGTCCTCTACACCTCGGGCACCACCGGGAAGCCCAAGGGCATCGTGCGCGACAGCGGGGGGTATGCCGTCGCCCTGCGGTGGTCGATGACCAACCTCTACGGCGTGCAGCCCGGGGAGACGTGGCTGTGCGGGTCCGACGTCGGGTGGGTGGTCGGCCACTCCTACATCGTCTACGCGCCGTTGCTCACCGGCGCCACGACCGTGCTCTTCGAGGGCAAGCCGGTCGGCACCCCCGACGCCGGCACCTACTGGCGTCTCGTCGACGAGCACGACGTCGTCGCCGTCTTCACCGCCCCCACGGCGATCCGGGCGATCAAGAAGCAGGACCCGGACGCCACGCTCCTGGCCGGTCACGACATCTCCTCGCTGCGCACCCTGTTCCTGGCCGGGGAGCGGCTCGACCCCGACACCTGGCGGTGGGCCACCGACCACCTGGGCGTCCCGGTCGTGGACAACTGGTGGCAGACCGAGACCGGGTGGCCGATAGCCACCAACCCGGTGGGCCTCGCCCCGTTCGAGATCAAGCCGGGCAGCCCTACCCTGCCGACGGTCGGCTACGACGTGCGGGTCCTGGACGAGACCGGCCGGGAGGTGGGGCCCGGGACCGAGGGGGCCATCTGCCTGAAGCTGCCGATGCCCCCCGGGACGCTGCCGACGTTGTGGCGCGACGACGACCGCTACGTCTCCTCCTACCTGTCCGCCTTCGAGGGCTACTACCTCTCCGGGGACGGCGGGTACGTCGACGAGGACGGCTACGTGTTCGTCATGGGCCGCACCGACGACGTCCTCAACGTCGCCGGCCACCGGTTGTCCACCGGCTCCCTGGAGGAGGCGCTGGCCGGCCACCCCGCGGTCGCCGAGTGCGCGGTCATCGGCGTCAGCGACCCGCTCAAGGGCCAGGTGCCGCGGGCGTTGGTCGTGCTCAAGGCCGGTATCGACCCGGACGAGCAGGGCCGGGAGCAGCTCGCCGCCGAGTTGGTGCAGCGGGTGAGATCCGAGGTGGGTGCCGTGGCGGCCCTGCGCCAGGTCGACATCGTCGAGGCGCTCCCCAAGACCCGCTCGGGCAAGATCCTGCGCAAGACGATGCGCCAGATCGCCGACGGGCAGGAGGCTCTCGTGCCCTCGACGATCGAGGACGTCTCCGTCCTCGACGACCTCGGACCCGTGCTGCGGGGCCGCTGACCGGCAGCCGGCCGGCACGGCACCCGGCGGGGTGCCCTGTGGACGACGGGCGCCCGCGCGGCGCCGTCGGTCCTACCCTCGCACCAGGTCGTCCCGGACGTCGGTCCGGGAGGGAAGGAGGGGTGGACCGATGGGAGACCGGATCGGGGTCGACGTGGCGGCGGTCGAGGCCCTCGCCGACGGGTACGACCGCGGCGTGCGGACGCTGGAGGACGTCCTCGGTGCGCTCGGGCCCGCGTGGGCACGGGCCGGCGACGTCGCCGGCGCCGCGGTCCTGCGTGCGGCCGTCACCGAGGCGGGCGAGGACTGGACGCGGTATGCGGTGGCGCTCGGGAGCGCGCTGGACGCCCTCGGCCGGGCGACCCGGGAGAGTGCCCGGGCCTACGCCGAGGTCGAGGACCGCGTGGCGGCCAGCTGGGAGGCTCCGCCCCAGGGGTGGGCTGCGTGAGCCCCGGGGCGCCCGTGCCGGCGTCCGGGGCGGAGGAGCTGCGGGAGGTCGCCGACGGCCTGCGGGCCGCCTCGTCGGAGCTGCGGAGGCTGCCGGACGAGGTCCGGGGCCCGGGGGCCGGTCCGTCCTGGGTGGGTCTGGCGGCCCTGGAGCAGGCCGCCCGTGCCGAGGCGACCGCCCGCCTGCTGGCCGCGCTCGCGGACCCGCTGGAGCACATGGCGGGGGTCCTGCGCGGTGTGGCCGACGCGACCGACGACGCCCGGCAGGAGACGGCCCGCTGGCAGCACCGGGCCGACCAGGCGGTCGAGGAGCTGGCGCGTCTGCGGGCGGCGGTCCCCACGGCCGAGCCGGCGGTCCAGGGGCTCGTGGCCTCCCGCATCGAGCAGCTGGAGCTGGAGGTCGTGCGGGCCGCGGAGCGGATGCGCCGGACGGAGGAGGAGCTGGAGACGGTCCGGCTGGTGGCCTCGCGGGCGCTGCGGGAGGCCGTCTCACCCCTGCGTGCCCTGCTGGAGCAGGTGGTCACGCTGGGCCTGGCCGGCCACAAGCTGGTCAAGGCCCACCGGCCCGTGCGGCGGGCCGTGGTGGCCGCGGCCGGCCTCACCACGGTGGCCCGCGCCAGCTGGGCCCGGGACGCGGCGGCGCGGGCGGCCGCCCGCGCCGGCTGCGGGACGCGCCCCGTCGGTGGGCGCAGCTGCGGCAGCAGCCCTCGCCCGGCAGGCTGGTCCCGCCACGCTGCGCGGCCCCGTCGCCCTCCTGGGCCGTCTCTCCCCGGCCTGGACCTGGTTCGGCGCCCTCTCCGACCTGGTGGACGGGGGAGGCCGCACCGGCTGGCGCGCGGGGGCGACCCGGGCCGTGGCCGCCGGCGCGGTGCTCGGGGTGCCGGCGCTGGCCCTGGCCACGGTCCTGCCGCCCGTGGGCCTGGCCGGGATGGTCGCGGTGGGCGCCTACACCGCGTGGACCACCGGGTCCTGGCTCTACGACCACCGAGAGGCCATCGGCCGGGCGGCCGGGGCCACCTGGTCGCGGGCCCGGAGCGGCGGTGCCCGGGCAGGACGGTGGGTCCAGCGGGCCGGCGGGGACGCCGCGCGCCGGGCCAGGGACCGCGCCCGCCGCGGGCTGCAGCGGCTGGCGCAGACCCGGCGGCTCGTCGGTGCCGGCGCCACCCGGGTGGGGACCGTCACGGGCCGGTGGGCCCTCGAGCTGCGCCGGACGGTGGGCGCCGGCCTGCCCGACCCGCCGGCCGGACGCGGCGGGGCGGTGCCGACGCCCTCCCCAGGAGGGTCGTGGTGAGCGCCGTCGTCCCCTTCGTCACGCTCACCGACGTCGAGCTGGCCGTGCTCGAGGAGGCGCACCTGCGGTCCCTGGGGGAGGCGGAGGACCGGGCCCGGCAGGACCCGAGGTCCGACGGGGAGGTGCGGCGCAGCCTGCGGGCCCGCGGGCTGCTGACCGCCGACGGCGGGCTCGTCGCCGGCACCGACCAGGGCGACGGGCCGCCCGACCTGGCCGGCGTCGTCGGTCTCGCGCTCGACGTGCGGCTGGCGGCCGACCTCGTCGTCGTCGCCCACCGCCTGCTCGGTCCGCAGGCGGTCGGCTCGGCCCGGGTGCTGCACCTGACGGGTGACGGCGCCTGCGTCGAGGACCTCGACGAGGACGGGCTGGTCTCGCTGTCGCTGGCGACCGACCCCGGGCAGGTGGCCGGGTCGCTCGTGGAGGCTCTCCTGCCTCCGGACGCCGTCGACGGGACCGGGGAGCCGGTGCCGGTCCGGCCGGACGCGCTGGGGACCCTCCCCGCGGCGCTGCGCGGTCCCACGGTCCTCGCCGAGCTGACGGTCCTCGTGCCCGGAGAGCCGGCGCCCGTCGCCCCCACCCGGGTGCTGCTCGCCCTCGGGCCGGGCGGCTGCTGGGCCGGCCGGGCCGGGGCGCCCGGCGACGGGGAGGTCCTCCTCCACCCGGTCCCGGCGTCCTGGCTGGCCGACCGCGCGGCGCTGACCGTCGAGGCCGCCATGGGCGCCCCCGGACCAGGCCCGGGGGACGGCACAATGGAGCGGTGACGTCCCGTTCCGTGACCCTGCTCGGCTCCACCGGCTCCATCGGCACCCAGGCGGTCGAGGTGATCGACGCCCACCCCGGCCGGTTCGAGGTGAGGGCGCTGGCGGCCGGCGGCAGGGACCTGGCTCAGCTGGCCCGGCAGGCCGTCCACCTGCAGGTGGAGCAGGTCGCCGTGTCCCTCCAGGGGGCGGACGTCCGGGACCGGGTGGAGGAGGCCCTCGACCACGCCGCCAGGGAGGCCGGGCTCACCGCATACCGTCCCGAGGTGATCACCGGGCCGGACGCGGCCACCACCGTGGCCGGCAACGGCGCCGACGTCGTCCTCAACGGGGTCACCGGCAGCATCGGGCTGCGACCGACGCTGGCCGCGCTCGCGGCCGGCAGCACGCTGGCGCTGGCCAACAAGGAGTCCCTCATCGTCGGCGGGCCGATCGTCCGGGCCGCCGCCGCCCCCGGGCAGATCGTCCCCGTCGACTCCGAGCACAGCGCCATCGCCCAGTGCCTCCGCGGCGGGCGGCGCGAGGAGCTGCGCCGGCTGGTGGTGACCGCCAGCGGCGGTCCCTTCCGCGGCCTGACGCGGGAGCAGCTCCGCGACGTCACCCCGGAGCAGGCGCTGGCCCACCCGACCTGGGACATGGGCCGGGTCGTGACGACCAACTCGGCCACCCTGGTCAACAAGGGTCTGGAGGTGATCGAGGCCCACCTGCTCTTCGACGTGCCCTTCGACGACATCGAGGTCGTCGTCCACCCGCAGTCCGTGGTGCACTCCATGGTCGAGTTCGTCGACGGCTCCACCCTGGTGCAGGCGTCCCCGCCGACGATGCACATCCCGATCGCCCTGGGGCTGTCCTGGCCCGACCGGCTGGCCGACGTGGCCGCCCCGTGCGACTGGAGCAGCGCCTCCACCTGGGAGTTCCTCCCCCTCGACCACGAGGCCTTCCCCGCGGTGCGGCTGGCGGAACGGGTCGGCCGGGCCGGCGGCACCTTCCCGGCCGTCTACAACGCCGCCAACGAGGAGTGCGTCGACGCCTTCCACGAGGGGCGGCTGCGCTTCCCCGACATCGTCGACGTCGTGGCCCGGGTGGTGGACGACCACGCCGGCGGGAACGGATCCGACGCCCCGGGAGTTGACCTCTCCGTGGACCAGGTCCTGGCGGCCGACGCCTGGGCCCGTCGGGCGGCGTCGGACCGCATCGCCGGGGCGGCCCCGGACCGGCCCCACCCGTGACCACGCCCACGCCGGACGACCAGGAGGACCAGCCGTGATGTACCTGCTCGGCGTGCTCGTCATGGTGGTCGGCATCGCGCTGTCCATCGCCCTGCACGAGGTGGGGCACCTGCTGCCAGCGAAGCGGTTCGGCGTCAAGGTCACCCAGTACATGGTCGGCTTCGGCCCGACCCTGTGGTCGCGCCGCCGCGGCGAGACGGAGTACGGCGTCAAGGCCGTCCCCCTCGGGGGCTACGTGCGCATGATCGGCATGTTCCCCCCGCGGGCCGCCGACGGCGGACGGCTGCGCCGCTCCTCGTCCAACCCCTTCCACCAGATGATCGAGCAGGCACGCACCGACTCGCTGGACGAGGTCGAGCCCGGGGAGGAGCACCGCACCTTCTACCGGCTCCCGGTCTGGCAGCGCCTGGTGGTCATGGCCGGTGGTCCCTTGATGAACCTGGGGATCGCGGCCGTGCTCGTCACCCTGCTGCTCACCGTGCACGGGGTGGGCACCCTGACCCCCACCGTCTCCGCCGTCGCCGAGTGCGCCAACACCGACGTGGCCGACGACAGCTGCGAGGGCCAGGACCCCTCCCCGGCGCTCGCCGCAGGGCTCCAGGCCGGGGACACCATCGTGGCCGTCGACGGGACCCCGGTGAGCACGTGGTCGCAGACCACCTACGCCATCCAGAACGCCGGTGACACCGCCGTGTTCACCGTGGAGCGGGACGGCGGACGGCGCACCCTGGAGGCCGACCTCGTGCTCCGCGAGCGGCCGCTGATGACCCCCGACGGGCAGTACCAGGTGGACGAGGACGGCGAGCTGGTCCTGGGGCAGGTCGGCTTCCTGGGAGCCAGCCCGACCTTCGTCTACGAGCCGCAGCCGATCACCGCGGTGCCCGGCTTCGTCGGCGACATGTTCACCGGCACCGCCCGGATCGTGCTCACGCTTCCCCAGCGGATGGTGGACGTGGCCCAGACGGTCGCGGGCGTGGAGGAGCGCGACGCGGAGGGACCGATGTCGGTGGTGGGCGTCGGCCGCGTGGCGGGCGAGGTCGCCGACGGGGCGCTCGGCGACGCGGGCGACTCGTTGACGGACCGGTTCTGGATCCTGCTGTCCCTCGTGGCCTCGCTGAACATGGCCCTGTTCGTCTTCAACCTCATCCCGCTCCTGCCGCTCGACGGTGGCCACATCGCCGGGGCGCTGTGGGAGGGCCTGAAGAAGGCGTGGCACCGGGTGCGCGGCCTGCCCGCCCCCGCCCCGGTGGACACCGCCAAGGCGCTGCCGGTGGCCTACGCCGTCGCCGTCGGCCTGCTCGGCATGACCGCGCTGCTCATCTACGCCGACATCGTCACCCCGATCCGGCTCACCTGACCCCGACCCCGACCCCGACCCCGACAGGAGGTCACCGCCCCTGGCGGTGAGACAATCGATCCCATGACTGCAGGCACCCCCATCTCGCTCGGCATGCCGTCCGCACCCCCGCCGGTCCTCGCGCCGCGGCGTCCGACCCGCAAGATCAGGGTGGGCAAGGTCGAGGTCGGCGGCGACGCCCCGATCTCGGTCCAGTCGATGACGACTACCCCGACGACCGACATCAACGCCACGCTGCAGCAGATCGCCGAGCTGACCGCCTCCGGCTGCGACATCGTCCGGGTGGCCTGCCCCAGCCAGGACGACGCCGACGCGCTGCCGGCCATCGCCCGCAAGTCCCAGATCCCGGTCATCGCCGACATCCACTTCCAGCCCAAGTACGTCTACGCGGCGATCGACGCCGGGTGCGCCGCCGTCCGGGTCAACCCGGGCAACATCCGCAAGTTCGACGATCAGGTCAAGCAGATCGCCCAGGCCGCCAAGGACGCCGGGGTCTCGATCCGCATCGGCGTCAACGCCGGCTCCCTGGACAAGCGAATCCTGGACAAGTACGGCAAGCCCACCGCCGAGGCCCTCGTGGAGTCGGCGGTCTGGGAGGCCAGCCTGTTCGAGGAGCACGACTTCCACGACTTCAAGATCTCGGTCAAGCACAACGACCCCGTCGTCATGGTCCGGGCCTACGAGATGCTCTCCGAGCGGGGGGACTGGCCGCTGCACCTGGGCGTCACCGAGGCCGGGCCCGCCTTCCAGGGCACCATCAAGTCGTCCGTGGCCTTCGGTGCGCTGCTGTCCAAGGGCATCGGCGACACCATCCGCGTCTCGCTGTCCGCGCCGCCCGTGGAGGAGGTCAAGGTCGGCAACCAGATCCTGCAGAGCCTCAACCTGCGGCCGCGCAAGCTGGAGATCGTCTCCTGCCCGTCCTGCGGCCGTGCCCAGGTCGACGTCTACACGCTGGCCGACGAGGTGACCGCGGGCCTGGAGGGCATGGAGGTGCCGCTGCGGGTGGCCGTCATGGGATGCGTGGTCAACGGGCCCGGGGAGGCCCGCGAGGCGGACCTGGGGGTGGCCTCCGGCAACGGCAAGGGCCAGATCTTCGTCAAGGGCGAGGTCATCAAGACCGTGCCGGAGTCGCAGATCGTGGAGACGCTCATCGAGGAGGCCATGCGGATCGCCGAGGAGATGGAGTCCCGCGGCGAGCTGGAGGACAGCGGCGGGTCCCCCTCGGTCCAGGTCGGCTGACCCGGGGCCCCGGCACCCGGTAGCGTGCCGTCATGGCCCCGGACCCGATCAGCCCCGACACCGCCCGGAGGTCGACCTGGGACGACGGGTGCACCGTCTGGCACCTCGTGGACCGGTCCGACCTGTCGGTGGTGCAGGAGTCCCTCGCCGCCGGCAGCGCGACCCGCACCCACGCCCACGACCGCTCCCGGGAGTACTTCCACGTGCTGTCCGGCCGGGCCGTCGTCGCGGTCGGGCCCCGGACGACCGAGGTGACGGCCGGGTCCGGCATCGAGATCCCGCCCCGGGTGCGCCACCAGATCCGCAACGAGACGGACGAGGAGCTGCTCCTGCTGGTCGTCTCCGCGCCCAAGGTGACCTCCGGGCGCCACGCCCACCGGGCGCGGCCGTTGCGGCGCGACTACGGCGGTGTCGTCGTCGGGTCCTACCTGCGCCCCACCAGGCCGGGTGACCTGGACACGGTCGTGGAGATCGAGAGCGCCCAGGACACCGGGCAGTGGCTGGGCGAGGGCGGCCGCGAGTGGCACGAGCAGGTGCTGCAGGCCCCGGACAAGGAGCACTGGGTGCTGGTGGACCGGCTGGACCGGGTCGTGGCCTTCGGCATCCTGGCGGCCCTCGACCGGCCCGACGAGGTCGAGCTGCGCCGGATGGTCGTGGCCCCCGAGGGACGGGGCCAGGGTCTGGGGCGGCTGCTGCTGCGCCAGCTGCTGGAGCATGCCGCGGGGCGCCCGCACGTGCGCCGGGTCTGGCTCGACGTGGGCGCCGACAACGCCCGTGCCCGCAGCCTCTACCGGGCCTCGGGTTCGTGGAGCGGGAGGCTCCGCCCGGGGCGGTCCTGCTCGAGAACGGCCTCTACATGGAGTGGTGCCCGGACGGCCGCTGAGGTCGGCGCGGGCCCCGGGTGCCCGGCGCCACCGCATACCCTGAGGACATGGCCCCGCCCGCCCCGCCCGTCCGCCAGCTCGTGCTCGTGGACCTGCTCTCCCTCATGCTGGCGACCGGTCCGGGGCGACGGGTCGTCGTGGCCGTCGACGGCCCGGACGGGGCGGGCAAGACCCACCTCGTCCACGAGCTGGTCGCCCTCGCCGAGCACGTGGCGGGACGTCAGGTGCTGGCCGTCTCGGTCGACGACTTCCACCACCCGCGGGCGCTGCGCTGGGCGATGGGCCGGGACGCCCGGACCCACTACGAGGACGCCTTCGACTACGCCGCCCTGCGGGAGCGGGTGCTCCGGCCGTTCCGGGACGGTGGACCCGTCGTCCCGGCCTCCTGGGACCTGGCCCAGGACCGGCCGCTCGACCCCGACCCCGTGCACCCGGGCGAGGACGCGCTGCTGCTCGTCGAGGGGGTCTACCTGCGCCGCCCCCAGCTGGTGGGGGAGTGGGACGCCACCTGCCTGGTGACCGCCCCCGCCCGGGTCACCGTCCCCCGCGGCAACGCCCGGTTCCCGGACCGACGGTCCCCGGGGACGACGACCCCGCCCACCCCGCGAACGCGCGCTACACCGGGGGCCAGGCGCTCTACCGGCAGCAGTCGCGGACGGCCCCGCCGACGTGGATCGTCGACAACACCGACCTGGCGCGGCCCGAGATCATCGTCCCCGACCCCGACGAGCCGCAGTGGTTCGAGCAGGGGTGAGCCGCCGGGTCAGCCCTGCCCGCCGCGCGGCTCCAGCTGCTCGGTGTCCTCGTCGACCCAGTCGAAGGTGCGGGTGACGGCCTTCTTCCAGGTCCGGAACAGCCGCTCCCGGTGCTCCGCGGGCATCTGCGGGCTCCACCGGTGGTCCTCCCGCCAGCGGGACGCCACGTCCTGCGTCCCCTCCCAGAACCCGACGGCGATGCCCGCGGCGTAGGCCGCCCCGAGCGCGGTGGTCTCGGTCACGGCCGGGCGCACCACGTCCAGGCCGAGGATGTCGGCCTGGAACTGCATGAGCAGCTCGTTGCCCACCATGCCGCCGTCGACCCGCAGCTCGGTGACCGGGGTGGCCGCGTCCGCGTCCATCGCCTCGACCACCTCCCGGGTCTGGTATGCCGTCGCCTCCAGCGCGGCCCGCGCCAGGTGGTGCCGGGTCACGTAGCGGGTCAGGCCCACGATCGCGCCGCGCGCGTCGTCGCGCCAGTAGGGGGCGAAGAGGCCGGAGAAGGCCGGGACGACGTAGCAGCCGCCGTTGTCCCCCACCTCGGCGGCCAGCTCCTCGATCTGCGCGGACTCGGCGATCAGCCCCACGTTGTCCCGCAGCCACTGCACGAGCGACCCCGTCACCGCGATCGACCCCTCGAGGGCGTACACGGGGTCCTGGCCCTCGAACTGGTAGCAGACCGTGCTCAGCAGCCCGTGCTCGCTGGGCACGATCTGCGGGCCGGTGTTGACGAGCAGGAAGTTGCCGGTGCCGTAGGTGTTCTTGCTCATCCCCGGCTCGAAGCAGGCCTGGCCGACCATGGCCGCGTGCTGGTCGCCCAGCAGCCCGGCGATCGGCACGCCCAGCTTGTCGCTGGTGCCGTAGACCTCCGAGGAGGTGCGGATCTGCGGCAGCATCGGCAGCGGCACCCCCATCGCGTCCGCGACCTCCTCCGACCAGGTCAGGGTGCGCAGGTCCATGAGCATCGTGCGCGAGGCGTTGGTGACGTCGGTGACGTGCACCCCGCCGTCGGGCCCGCCGGTGAGGTTCCACACGAGCCAGGAGTCCATGGTGCCGAAGAGCAGGTCGCCCGCCTCCGCCCGCTCGCGGGCACCGGGCACGTGACGCAGGATCCAGGCCACCTTCGGGCCGGCGAAGTAGGTGGCCAGCGGCAGCCCGCAGATCTCCTTGAACCGGTCGGCCGCGCCGGGCTCGTCGGACCCGGCCAGCTCGGCGACCAGGCCGGCGGTGCGGGTGTCCTGCCAGACGATCGCGGGGTGCACCGGCTCGCCGGTGTGCCGGTCCCACACCACCGTGGTCTCGCGCTGGTTGGTGATGCCGATGGCCGCGAGGTCCTTCCCGGTGAGGTTGGCCCTGCCCAGCGCCAGGCCGATCACCTCGCGGGTGCTGCTCCAGATCTCGACCGGGTCGTGCTCGACCCAGCCGGCCCGCGGCAGGATCTGCCGGTGCTCCTTCTGGCCGACGGAGACGATGCGTCCCCCGTGGTCGACGACCACGGCCCGGGTGCTCGTCGTGCCCTGGTCGACCGCCAGCACGTGCCCGGCGGCGGCCCCGCTCACGACGACCCGCCCGCGGTGCCCGGCGTGGCCGCCGCCGGCTCGCCGCGCAGCACCCGGTCCCGGGCGGCCAGCGCGGACAGGTCGTCGGGCTGACTCGCCGCGGCCTCGTCCGCCCGGACCCGCCGTTCGTAGTCCGCGAGCTCGCGGGCCGCCTTGTCCTCGCCCCAGCCCAGCCACTGGACGGCGATGTCGGCGATCTCCGCGGCCGCGGCCAGCCCCTTGCCCGCGGCCTCGTAGTAGAGCCGGGTCCGGCGCATCATGATGTCCTCCAGGTGCAGCACACCCTCGCTGATGCAGGCGTAGGCGATCTCCGCCCGCAGGTAGGCCGGGGCGTGCTCGAGGGGCAGGGCCAGGGAGGAGTCCTCGGCGATGAGGTCGAGCAGCTGCTCGACGAGGGAGCCGTAGCGGTGCAGGAGGTGGTCGGTCATCTGCTCGTCCCAGCCGAAGCGGTCGCGCAGGGCCGGCATGCGCCGACGCATCGCGCCCTCGCCCACGGCGCCCACGAGCGGGATCTGGGTGGTGATCGAGGGCAGGTCGGCGGCCCGGTCGCCCAGCGAGAGGTCGACCGCGTCCGCCGCCACCACCCGGTAGGTCGTCAGCTTGCCGCCGCCGACCACCGTCAGCCCGGGCACGGGCGAGACGACGGTGTGCTCCCGGCTGATCTTGGCCGAGTCGGGCTCGCCCCGGGTCCCGGGCTGGAGCAGCGGCCGCAGCCCGGCGTACCAGCCCAGCACGTCGTCGCGGGTCAGCCGCGTCGTCAGCACGGTGTTGGCGTGGTCGAGCACGTAGTCGATGTCGGTGGCCGTGGCGACCGGATGGCGCAGGTCGCCGTGCCAGGGGGTGTCGGTCGTGCCGATGATCCAGTATCGCGACCACGGGATGAAGAACAGCACCGAGCGCTCGGTCTGCAGGAACAGCCCCTGCGACCCGCCGATGCGGTCGCGGGGCACGACCAGGTGGATCCCCTTGGACGCCATCACCCGCAGCCCGCCGTCGGCACCGGCCAGGCCGCCCACCTCCTCGGTCCAGACCCCCGTCGTGGAGATCACCTGGTGGGCGCGCACGTCGACCTCCTCCCCGGTCTCCTCGTCGCGCACGCGCGCCCCCACGACCCGGTCGTCCTCGCGCACCAGGTCCAGGACGCGGCTGCGGCTGGCCACCTGCGCGCCGTAGGTGTGCGCCGTGTGCACGATGGTGGTGACCAGGCGGGCGTCGTCGACGGTGGCGTCCCAGTAGCGGACCGCACCCACCGCCCGGCCGCCGCGCAGGTCGGGGAAGGCACGGTGCAGGCCGCGCCGGGTCGTGTGCTGGTGCACGGGCAGGGCGCGCTGGCCGGGGAGCACGTTGGCGAGCAGGTCGTAGAGGGTCACCCCGGCGCCGTAGTAGAGACGCTGCCACCAGCGGTGCTCGAGGGGGATGAGGAAGGGCATCGGCTTGACCAGGTGCGGCGCCAGCGTGCGCAGGAGCAGACCGCGTTCGGTGAGCGCCTCGTGGACCAGGTGCAGGTCGAGCATCTGGAGGTAGCGCAGGCCGCCGTGCACCAGCTTGGTCGACCACTGCGACGTCCCCGAGGCCCAGTCCTCGGCCTCCACGAGGACCGTGGACAGGCCGCGGGTGGCGGCGTCCAGGGCGGTGCCGGCACCGGTGACCCCGCCGCCGACGACAAGGACGTCGACGGCCCGACCGGGACGCCCGCTGTCCCGCAGGACCTGCCACGCCTCGTCGCGCGACCGTCCGGTGAGGGCCTTCGGCTGCATGGGACCACCTTCTCCTGGGTCTGGGGCACCACTTTCTCACCCCGCGCCGACGCACCGTCCACCCGGGCCCGCCGTCCCCGGGCGGGTCCCCCTCGCCCGGCGGCACGGCATACGGCACGCTGGGGGGCATGTTGCGCGGCCTGTCCCCCGTGCGGGCCTACGGCAGGTCCGACGTCCAGGCTGCCCTCGAGGTGTGCGCGCAGGACCCGGTGACCAACGTCTTCGTCGCCGCACGCATCCAGGAGACCGGTCTGGCCGGGACGCGGGGACCCCTGTTCGGCTACGAGACGGGCGGGGAGCGCGCGCTGTGCTGGTGCTCGGCCAACGTCGTGCCCGTGGAGGCCGACGGGCGGGCGATCGCGGCCCTGGCCGGCAAGGTGGTCAAGCGCCGCACCTGGGCCAGCTCGGTGTTCGGGCCGGCCGACCAGGTGCTCGACCTGTGGGGCCGGTTGGAACGGCAGTGGGGCCCGCCCCGCGAGGTGCGGCGCACGCAGTACGTCATGACGACCAGCACCCCACCGTCGCTGGCCGGCGTGCCCGTGGACCCGGACGTCCGCCCGGCCCGCGCCGACGAGCTGGACCTGGTCGTTCCCGCGGCCACGGCGATGTTCACCGAGGAGATCGGCTACCCGCCGTACCAGGGCAGCGGGCTGTCCTACCGGCAGGGGATCGCCGGGCTGATCGAGCGGGGCCACTCGCTCGTGCGGGTCGAGGACGGCCGGGTCGTGTTCAAGGCGGACCTGGGGTCGGTCGCGCTCGGGGTCGCCCAGGTCCAGGGCGTGTGGGTCCACCCCGACCTGCGGGGGCGCGGGGTCGCCGTGCCCGCGATGGCCGCGGTGGTCGAGCACACCCTGCGGCACGTGGCACCCACCGTGACCCTCTACGTCAACGACTTCAACGAGCCGGCCGTACGCACCTACGCCCGGGTCGGGTTCGAGCGGACCGGGACGTTCGCCACCGTCCTGCTCTGAGCCGTGAGCTCTGCGGCCGGCGGCCGGCCCGTCCCGCCGGCACCTCTCGGAATGCCCAGCGCCCCGGGGGCGTTGGCTGCCTGCGGGCCGTGCGGCCCTCCACCGGCGAGAGAGGACCTGCGTGACCAGCACCACCGCCCGCCCGGCGGCCCCGACGTCGGCCCGGAGCGCGGAGATGCCCGAGGGGGCGCCCCGGCTGATCGGGCTGCTCGTGGCCGCGGCCTTCGTGGTCATCCTCAACGAGACGATCATGTCGGTCGCGCTGCCGGAGCTGATGGCGGAGTTCTCCGTCGGCGCGGCCACCGCGCAGTGGCTGACCACGGCCTTCATGCTCACCATGGCGGTCGTGATCCCGGTCACCGGCTACCTCCTGACGAGGCTGAGCCTGCGCACGGTGTTCGTGACGGCGATGTCTTTCTTCAGCCTGGGGACGCTGGCCGCCGCCCTGGCCGTCAGCTTCCCCCTCCTCGTCGGTGGGCGGGTCGTCCAGGCGGTCGGGACCGCGCTGATGATGCCGTTGCTGTTCACCACCGTCCTCAACGTGGTGCCCGCCTCCCGGCGGGGGCGCACGATGGGCGTGATCTCCATCGTCATCGCGGTGGCCCCCGCGGTCGGCCCCACCGTCGGCGGGATCGTGCTGGACGTGCTGACCTGGCGCTGGATGTTCTGGCTGGTCCTGCCCGTGGCGCTGACCGCGCTGACCGTCGGCGCCGTGCTCGTGCGGAACGTGACGACCCCCCGCAGGGTCCCGCTGGACGTGCTCTCGGTGGTCCTGTCGGCCGTCGGCTTCGCGGCCACGGTCTACGGGCTCAGCAGCATCGGCTCCGCCGCGGAGGGGACCGCCGCGGTCCAGCCGTGGATCCCGCTCGTGGTCGGGCTGTCCGCGCTCACCCTCTTCGTGCTGCGCCAGACGTCGCTGCGGGACGCTGCGCTGATGGACGTCCGGGCATTCACGACCCCGGCCTTCAGCCTCGCCGTGGCGCTCGCGGCGGTGACCATGATGGCCCTGTTCGGCACGCTCATCCTGCTGCCGATCTACCTGCAGAACGTGCTGGGCCGCTCCACGCTGGAGACCGGCCTCGCCCTGCTGCCGGGCGGTCTGGTCATGGGGCTGCTGGGGTATGTCGTGGGCCGCACCTTCGACCGGACCGGGCCGCGGCCGCTGGTGCTGCCCGGGGCGGCCGTCGCCTCCGCCGCGCTGTGGGGGATGACCACGACGTTCGGGCCGCAGACCTCCCTGACGACCGTGGTGGCCTGGCACGTGGTGCTCAACACCGGCCTGGCCCTGATGTTCTCCCCCCTGATGACCAACGCCCTCGGGTCCCTGCCCCGCCGGCTCTACCCGCACGGCAGCGCGATCGTCGCCACGATGCAGCAGGTGGCAGGGGCCGCCGGCACGGCGCTGTTCATCACGGTGATGACCACCGCGCAGGTCGCCGGGGCGGAGGCCGACGCCGACCCGACGGCCGCGCTGATGGCCGGCGTGCACGCCGCGCTCCTGGCCGGGGCGCTGGTGTCGCTGGCGGCCGTGGCGGGCAGCCTGTTCGTCCGCCGGGCCGAGCCTCCGGCCGAACCGGTCGACGCCGCCTGACCCGTTCGACCGGCCGGGCTCAGCCGGCCAGCCGCTCGTGGAGGAAGGCCCAGGCCAGGGCGTGCCAGGTCGCCCACTGCGCCGCGGTGCTCGCCCCGCCGTGCCCGCCCTCGGTGTTCTCCCAGTAGGTCACGTCCCGTCCGTGCTCCTCGAGGAGCGCCGCCATCTTCCGGGCGTGGCCGGGGTGCACCCGGTCGTCCCGGGTGGACGTGGCCAGGTAGACGGCGGGCGTCGGGCGCGAGGGGTCGAGGCGCTGGTAGGGGGAGTAGGTCCGCAGCCACTCCCACTGCGCGGGGTCGTCAGGGTCGCCGTACTCCGCCGTCCACGACGCCCCGGCCAGGAGCAGGTGGTAGCGCCGCATGTCGAGCAGCGGCACCTGGCAGACGACGGCGCCGAAGTCCTCCGGGTAGCCGGTGAGCATGTTGCCCACGAGCAGCCCGCCGTTGGACCGGCCGGTGCAGCCGAACCGCTCCACCGAGGTCACCCCCCGGGAGACGAGGTCGCGGGCCACCGCGACGAAGTCTCGTAGGCCCGGTGCCGCTCCGGTCCCAGGGCCGCCCGGTGCCAGCGCGGCCCGAACTCGCCGCCGCCCCGGATCCCCGCGACGACGTGGACGTGGCCGGAGGCGAGCCAGGCGCGACCCACGACCGGGTCGTAGGCGGGGGTGAGGGCGTGCTCGAAACCGCCGTAGCCGTGGAGGACGGTGGGCGTGGTGCCGTCCAGGGGCAGGTCTGCCGGACCGACCTGCCAGTAGGGCACCCGCGTGCCGTCCGCGGAGGACGCCCAGTGCTGGGACACCTCCAGGCCGGTCGCGTCGAACCGGGCCGGGGCGGCCTTGAGGGTCTCGAGAACCGTCCCGTGGCCCCCCGCGCCCAGGTGCGCCACCGACAGCTCCATCGGCTCGAGGAAGCCGGTCGTGACCACCCACAGGTCCTCGCTGCGGTGGGCCTCGACCGCGGAGACGCTCACGGTGCGCAGGTCCACGTCGAGAGCCCCGGTGAGGTCCTCGGCGGTCCAGGCCCCGTCCGGTGCGGGGGAGTGCACCTGCACGGTATGCCGCACGTCGACGAGCGCGGTCGTCACCAGGTGCGAGGCGGTCCAGGTCAGGTCCACCAGCGCGGAGCGCTCGTCGGGGACGAAGACGGCCGACCAGTCGGCGTCCCCGCGGAGGACGTCGTCGAGGGGGGCCACGAGGAGGCTGCCCTGCGTCCAGGTGCCTGCCCCGTCCGCAGGGGTCCAGTCCTCCCGCAGCCGCAGGGCCACGTGGTCCTGGTGGACGGAGACGTCGGCGCTGGTGGGCACCGGGAGGGTCACTGGCCCGTGGTCGGTGAGCACCATCGTCTCGGAGGCGTAGAAGGCGACCGCCCGGCGCAGCAGGGTGCGCCCGAGCTCCTGGTCGTGCTCGACGAACAGCCCGAGGTCGTCCTCGCCGACGGTGTGCACGACCTGGGCCTGCTCCACCGGCGTGCCACGCTCCCAGAGGCGCACCGTCCGCGGGTAGCCGGACCGGGTCGCGCCCGTGGGGTCCGCCGCGGTGGTGAGGTAGACGTGGTCCCGGTCGCGCCAGGCGAGCCGGCCCTTGGCCTCGCCCTTCGTGAAGCCCTCCGGGGCAGGGACCCACTGCAGCGTGGTGAGGTCCAGCTCCCGGGTGGTCCCGGCGTCCGAGCCGCCGCGGGACAGGTGCACGAGGGCCCGGTCGTGGGTGGGCCGTAGGACGCTCGCCCCCTGCCACGCCCACGGGACGTCCTCCTCCCGGGCCAGGGCGTCGACGTCGAGCAGGACCTCCCACTCGGGGTCGGGCGTGCGGTAGGACTCCCAGGTGGTGCGACGCCATACCCCGCGGGGGTGGTCGGCGTCGGTCCAGAAGCCGTAGAGGTGCGCACCCACCTGCCCGACGAGGGGGATGCGGTCGGGCGCCTCGAGCGCCTGCTGCAGGCCGGCGTGCAGGGAGGCGTAGAGCGGGTGGGCGCGCAGGCAGTCCTCGGCGGCGGTGCTGCGCGATGCCACCCAGGCCATGGCCTCGGGCGACTCGACCTCCTCGAGCCAGCGGTGGGGGTCCTGCCCCGTCGGGTCGGGGGTCGTGGGTGCCTGAGTCATGGCCATACCTCATCACAGGGTCGCGGTGCGAGGGTCCAGGCCCGCGGAGGGTTAAGGTATGTCCGGTCCATCCACCACCGTGCATAGGTATGCACCGAGGAGGTCGAGTGTCCCCGCTCCGGCGCCGCGTGCCCACCTGGGCCGAGCTGCGTCCGCTCGTGCGGGTCGAGCGTCCGACCCTCCGTCGGACGGAGGCGGCTCTCGCCCGGGCGGCCACCATCGAAGACCTCCGCCGGCTGGCCCGGCGGCGCACCCCGCGCGCCGTCTTCGACTATGTCGACGGTGCGGCCGAGAGCGAGCTGTCGTTGACCCGCTCCCGGCAGGCCTTCGCCGACGTCGAGTTCCGTCCCCGCGTGCTGCGGGACGTGAGCCACGTGGACGCCGGGGTGGAGCTGCTGGGGGTCAGGAGCCCTGTCCCGGTGGTTCTGGCGCCGACCGGCTTCACGCGCATGATGCACACCGAGGGCGAGTGGGCTGTGGGGCGGGCGGCCGCGCGTGCAGGCATCCCCTACACCCTGTCCACCATGGGCACCGTTTCGGTCGAGGACCTGGCGACCGACGTCCCGGACCTCCAGCGGTGGTTCCAGCTCTACCTGTGGAGGGACCGGGACGCCTCTCGTGCCCTCGTGCGGCGGGCGGCGGCCGCCGGTTACGGAACCCTCGTGCTGACCGTCGACACGGCCGTCGCCGGCCAGCGGCTGCGGGACGTCCGCAACGGGCTCACGATCCCGCCCGCACTGACCGCCAGCACGCTGGGCGGGATGGCACTGCACCCGAGGTGGTGGGGCAACCTGCTCACCAGCCAACCCATCGAGTTCGCCTCCCTGACCTCGTCGGGAGGAACGGTGGCGGACCTGGTGGACCGGATGTTCGACCCCGCCGTGACCCGCGAGGACCTGGCCTGGCTGCGCGAGGAGTGGTCCGGACGGATCGTCGTCAAGGGAGTGCAGCACCCCCAGGACGCCATCGACCTCGTCGCTGCCGGCGTGGACGGGCTTGTGGTCTCCAACCACGGTGGTCGTCAGCTGGACCGCGCCGTCGCCCCTCTCGACCTCCTGCCAGAGATCCGTGCGGCGGTCGGCCCGGACCTGCCCCTGCTCATCGACGGCGGCGTGCTGAACGGCGCCGATGTCGTGGCGGCGGTCGCCCGCGGCGCGGACGCGTGATGGTCGGGCGGGCCTACCTCTACGGGCTGATGGCTGGCGGCGAGCCCGGCGTCGACCGTGCCCTGGAGATCCTCGCCACCCAGGTGTACCGCACCCTGCGGCTGCTCGGCGCGACCCGGCTCGCCGAGCTCGCCCCGGAGCACGCCCTCCCACGACAATCCCCGCCCCAGCTCCACCACACCACCCCCCGGAGGAACGCATGAACCGCACCATCACGTCGCTCGCCCTCACCAGTGCGCTGGCCCTGACGCTGACCGCCTGCGGCAGCGACGACGGTGGCGACACCGGCGCCGACGCCGGTGGAGCCGCCACCGGGGGCGAGGCCGGTGGCCTCGTCGGCACCGGCACCGGTGACGACTGCACCATCGAGGAGTCGGTGCCCGTGGGCGCCGCGCTTTCCCTGACCGGTGCGGCCGCCTCCTACGGCGAGTCGCAGCAGAAGGGCCTGGAGCTGGCCGCCGAGAAGCTGGGCGAGAAGGACGGGGTCACCTACGACCTGACGATCGAGGACGACGGGACCGACCCCCGCCAGGGCATCACGGTCTTCGAGCAGTTCACCCAGGACCGGAGTGTCATCATCGGCCCCACCCTGTCCAACGGCGCGTTCCAGGCGCAGCCGATCGCCCAGGAGGCGGGCGTACCGGTCGTGGCGATCTCCAACACCGCCGAGGGCATCACCGCCCAGGGCGACCACATCTTCCGGGTCTCGCTCACCGAGGCCCAGGTGATCCCGCAGACGGTCGAGGTGTCCACCGAGGAGTTCGGGCTGGAGAAGGTCGTCGTCATGTACTCCAACGACGACGCCTTCACCGAGTCCGGCTACGACGTCTTCGCCTCGGCGCTCGAAGACCAGGGCCTCGAAGTTCTCGACACCCTCACCTTCTCGAAGGCGGACACCGACTTCCGCGCGCTCCTCACCGAGGCCAAGGCCGCGGACGCGGACGCGATCGTCGTGTCGGGCCTGATCGAGGCGGCGATCCCGCTGGTCACGCAGGCGCGTGAGCTGGGCATCGAGGTGCCGATCATCGGCGGCAACGGCTTCAACAACCCCAAGCTGATGTCCGACGCCGGCGAGGCCGCCGAGGGCGTGGTTGTCGGCGCCGCCTGGAACTCGGCCTCCGAGGGCGAGCTCAACACCGCCTTCCTCGCAGACTTCGAGGAGAAGTACGGCCACCAGCCCGATCAGTTCGCGGCACAGGCCTACACCGGTCTGATGGTCATCGACGAGGCCGTCCGTGCCGCCTGCTCCGGCGAGCCGGACGCCATCAAGGAGGGCTTGGGCGGCGTGCAGGACGTGGAGACCGTCCTGGGCACCCTGTCGATCAACGACGACCGCGACGCCGAGCACCCTGCTGTGGTGCAGGTCGTCGAGGGTGGCGCCTTCACGCCGCTGAACTGACGCGATGCAGCAGCTCCTGAACGGACTCTTCCTCGGGTCCATCTACGCGCTCTTCGCGATCGGGTTCACCCTCGTGTTCGGCATCCTCGACCGCCTCAACCTGGCGCATCCGGCGGTCTTCGCGGCTGCGGCCTTCGTCGGGATCGAGCTGGTCACGGTCGGAGGGTTGTCGATCTGGGTGGCGCTGCCGCTGGTGGCGGTCTTCGGTGCCGTCCTGGGACTGGTGATCGAGCGGGTGGTCTTCCGTCCGCTCAAGGACAGACCCGACGCCCACTTCGCGGGGTTGATCGGGTCCATCGGTCTGGGCGGGATGTTCATCGCGCTCCTGCTGTGGCGCTACGGGCCCGACACCAGGCGGTTCCCCGTGGACGCCTTCCCCAGCACCGCCTTCGAGATCGGCGGGGCGCGCGTCACCCTGCTGCAGGTGGCCATCCTGGTGATCTCCGTCGTCCTGATGGCCGGGCTCACCTGGCTGGTGGCTCGCAGCCGGCTGGGCCGCGCCATGCGCGCCGTGGCGGAGAACCCGCGGGCGGCGACGGTCCTCGGGCTCGACGTGAACCGCGTGACGGCGACCACGTTCGCTCTGTCGTCCGCGCTCGGCGCGGTCGCCGGCGCGCTCTTCGCCATGAACGTCAACTCGGCCCAGCTGGGCATGGGCAGTGCCATCGAGCTCAAGGGGCTGGCGGTGATCATCGTCGGCGGGATGGGATCGCTGCCCGGGGCCCTCGTCGGCGGGCTGATCCTGGGTCTGGCCGAGGTGTTCGCCGTGCAGTACGTCGGGTCCAGCTGGCGGGACCTGGTGGCGTTCGGGCTGCTCTTCCTGCTGCTGATCGTCCGACCACAGGGACTGTTCGGCAGCAGACGCGTCCGGGAGGTGTGATGAGCGAGTCCATCCTCGTCTTCATCGCGCTCAACGCGATCTTCGCCTACTCCTTCTACGCGGTCCTGGTAGCCGGCCAGCTGAGCCTCGGCCAGGCCGGGTTCGCCGCGCTGGGCGGCTTCACCGCCGCGGCGCTGGCGCCGGCGCCCTCGGACCTCGGCGAGCTGCCAGCCCTGCTGGTCGGCATCGTCATCGGCATGGTCGTCGGGGCCCTGGCGGCCGTCGTGCTGGGGCTGCCCACGATGCACCTGCGCGGGGTCTTCCTCGCGATCGCCACGCTGGGCTTCGCCGAGGCCGTCCGGATCCTGCTCATCAACGCAGAGTGGACCGGCGGAGCCAACGGCATGTCGGTGCCCAAGGTCGTCACCCCAGCGATCGCCTGGACCTGCCTGGCCCTGGTGGCCTACTGGTTCTGGCGGCAGGGTCCCACCAGCTACGGGCGTGCCCTGGCGGCGATCCGCGAGGACGAGCTGGCGGCCCGCGCCATGGGGGTCGACGTCGGCCGTCACCGGCTGTCGGCGTTCGTCACGGCGGGTGCGGTCGCGGGCCTCTACGGCGTGCTGTGGGCCTACTACGTGCGTCTGCTGGCCCCGGAGGACTTCTCTTTCACGACCGCGATCGACGGCCTGGTCATGGCGGTCGTCGGGGGGTCCACGGTGTGGATCGGCCCGCTGCTGGGTGCTGCCTTCATGACCTCCGTCCCAGAGATCCTGCGCGCCGTCGGCGTCGAGGCCGGCTGGATCCGGCCGTTCATCTCGAGCGCGCTCCTGCTCGTGGTGATCATCTTCCTGCCCGGCGGGCTGGCCTCGCTCCTGCCGCGACTTCGGGTCAAGGCTCCTGCGGGCGCCATGGAGGACGAGCGACCGGTCGACAGGGGATCGAGCCGGAAGCTTGTCGGCCCGGGAGAGCCCGTCGTGCGCGTCAGCGGCGGGAGCAAGGACTACGGCGGCGTGCACGCCGTGCGCGACGTCGATCTGACGGTCGCCTCCGGCGAGGTGGTCGGGCTCATCGGGCCCAACGGTGCTGGCAAGACCACGCTGGTCAACCTGATCAGCGGCCTCGTCCCGCCGTCCTCGGGGAGTTTCGACGTGCTCGGCACGACGCCAGGCCGCACCGCGGTCCACAAGGTGGCCCAGGCCGGCGTGAGCCGGACCTTCCAGCACTCCAAGCTCTTCCCGCGCCTGTCGGCGCTGGAGAACGTGTTGGTGGGGGCGCACGTGGTGAGCCGACCGACGTTTCTCCGCCGGCTGGTGTGGCTGCCCGGCGCGCGCCGGGACGAGGCGCGGGTGGTTGCGCACGCGGCCCGTTGCCTGGACCGGGTCGGACTGGCCGACCGGTCCGGCGAGGATGCGGGCTCGCTGTCCTACGGTGACCAACGTCGTCTGGAGATCGCCCGCGCACTCGCGGCCGAGCCGTCGCTGCTCATCCTCGACGAGCCCGCCGCGGGGATGAACCATGTGGAGGCGGGGGCGCTCTCCGAGCTCATCGGGTCGCTCGCTGCCGAAGGCCTGACGATCCTGCTCATCGAGCACAACGTCGGCATGGTCATGCGGACCTGCGACCGGATCGTCGTCCTCAACTTCGGTGAGGTCATCGCAGCAGGTACGCCCGAGGAGATCATCGAGGATCCGGCGGTGGTCGAGGCATACCTCGGCGGAGACGCGCCGCCGCCCGGGCACGAGAGCGAGGAGGTGAGATGAGCGAGCCGATCCTGACAGTTGAGAACCTGACGGTCTCCTACGGCCGGGTGCAGGCCGTTCGCGGAGTGAGCTTCACGGTCCCCCGCGGCGGCCTGGTGAGCCTGGTCGGCGCCAACGGTGCGGGCAAGAGCTCGGTCATCAACGCGGTCAGCGGTGTGATCCGTCCGTCCGGCGGCCGGATCACCTTCGACGGCGTCGACGTCACCAGGTCGGCCGCGCACTCCCTGGTCCGCCGCGGTCTGGTGCAGGTTCCGGAGGGCCGTCAGATCCTGGCGTCCATGACGATCGAGGAGAACCTCCAGCTCGGTGCATGGCACACCTCCGGCTCACGCACGCAGGAGGTCTACGACCGGTTCCCGGTGCTGGCCGAGCGACGCCGGCTCCCGGCGGGCAGCCTCTCGGGCGGCGAGCAGCAGATGCTCGCGATCGGGCGTGCGCTGGTCGCCGAGCCTGCACTCATGCTGCTGGACGAGCCGTCGATGGGTCTGGCGCCGAAGGTGGTCGACGAGGTCTTCCAGGTGATCGAGGACATCCGCCGTGGCGGCACCAGTGTTCTGCTCGTCGAGCAGAACGCCCGCCGCGCGCTCCGAGCCGCCTCCCACGGTTACGTGCTGGCCAGCGGCGAGGTCGTGCAGTCCGGGCCCGCCGACGAGCTGCTGGCGGACGACAGGATCGTCGCCGCCTACCTCGGCCTCGAGCGCGACTGACAGCCGCTGGCGGTCTCAGGCCGCCCGCCTTCGTGCCGCGTGAAGGGCGGGAGGGTCGACCGCAGCCCGGTCGGCCCTCCCGGCGGCCCCTTCGATCATTCCGTCGCTGTCGACGTGCTCCCGCGCAGCGAGACGAGGATGCCGGTCATGACCAGCGTGGCTCCCAGCAGCATCCGTCCGCTCATCACCTCGCCGAGGAGCAGCCAGCCGCCCAGGGCGCCGAAGACCGCCTCCAGGGACAGGATGAGCGCGGCGTGCGAGGGCTTGGCGTGCTGCTGGGCGACCACCTGGAGGGTGTAGGCCACGCCGACGGCGAACAGCCCGCCGTACAGGACCGCCCACAGCGCGGGGGCGAACCCGGCGAACGGGCGCTCCTCCACCACCAGGGCCGTGCCGGCCGACAGCAGGGCGCAGGCGGCGAACTGCGCCGCCGACAGCTTGAGCGCGTCCACGGTCCGCACGAAGTGGTCGATGACGAGGATGTGCAGCGCCCAGAACAGCGCGCCGGCCAGCACGAGCAGGTCGCCGGTGGCGATCCTCAGGTCCTCGGTCATGCTCAGCAGCCACAGGCCGGGCACGGCCAGCCCCAGGCCCGCCCACACCGGCAGCCCCGCGCGGTGGCCCAGCGCCAGGCCGAGCACCGGGACGAGGACGATGTAGAGCCCGGTGATGAAGCCCGCCTTGCCCGCCGTCGTCGTGGCGATGCCCACCTGCTGCAGCCCGGCCGCGGAGAAGAGGACGGCCCCGGCGGCCAGTCCCGGCAGCAGCGGGGAGCCGCCGACCCTGGGCGGGGTCTCGTCGAAGATCTCGCCGGCCGGGGGCTCGGGCGTCACGACCGGTGCGGTCCGCCGCTGCCGCGAGAACCACCAGATGAGGGGCAGCAGCGAGAGCGCCCCGATGGCGAACCGGGCGGCGTTGAAGCTCATCGCCCCCATGTGGTCGGCGCCGAGCCGCTGGGCGACGAACCCCAGTCCCCAGATCGCCGCGGTCAGCCCCAGCAGCAGGTTGGCCCGGGTGCGCAGCGCGGGGTCGGGCTCCACGCGGGCCCGCTCGACGCCGGGGCCGCTCACTCGCCCGCCCGGGCGGCGAGCACGTAGGCGGGGGGCGCGACGGCATACCCCTGGAGCAGCCAACGGACCGCGGCGGGGAACCGCTCGGCCCAGGCGGTCTCGTGGTGGTAGGCCTGCGAGTCGTGGACGTAGCGGACCGGCACCCCGGCCTTCCTCAGGGAGCGGACCAGGCGCTCTGCGTCCTCGACGTAGCGGCGCTCGATGTCGGCGTCCTCGTGGCACTCGTGCCCACCGACGTCGACGTAGACCCGGCCGGGGGCTCGTCCGGGCAGGGCGGCCTCCAGGTCGAGCAGGGCCGGCTCGCCCGGCCACCAGAACGCCGGGCTGAACACACCGGCCCCGCCGAAGACGTCGGGGTGCCGCTCCCACAGGTAGGCCGAGACGACCCCGCCGAGCGAGCTCCCTGCGGTGACGGTGTGCTCGGGACCCGGGAGGGTGCGCAGCACGGCGTCCACGGCCGGCTTGAGGTGGTCGACGAGGAACGCGGCGTAGTCGGCGGCCCGACCGCCGCCCTCCCCGGGCTTGGGGTACTGGGTGTACTCCTCGGCCCGGGCGGTCGGGGAGCAGGGGACGGCGACGACGATCGCGGGTATGCCGTCGCGCGCCAGGTCGGTCATGGCCCGGTCGACCTCCCAGGACGCGCCCCCGAACGAGCGCTGCGCCAGGAAGGCGTTGTGCCCGTCGTGCAGGTAGAGGACCGGGTAGCGGTCCTGGCCCCCGTCGTAGCCGGGCGGCAGCCAGGCGTAGATCTCCGCCCGACGGTCCAGGCCCGGCAGCTCCACGGCACGCCACGAGCGCAGGTCGCCCCCGATGGAGGGGTCGGAGACGGGCAGGAGGTCGGCGGCGGCGAGCTTCACCCCCGCATCCTAGGAGCGCAGTAGGGTCGCCCCGTGGAACGGCACGGATGGGTCGACGCCTCCGCCGCGGGGCAGGCACTAGGTTGGGCGGCATGAGGTATGACGTCGCCGCGGTCCGCGCGCTGTTCCCCGCCCTGGCCGGCGGGACGGCCCACTTCGACGGGCCGGGAGGGTCGCAGACGCCCGCACCGGTCGCAGAGGCGGTCGCCCGCATCATGACCTCCTCGATCGCCAACCGCGGCACCGTCACCGCCGCCGAGCGGCTCGCCGACGACATCGTCCGGGAGGCCCGGGGCGCGATGGGCGACCTGCTCGGCAGCGACCCCGGCACGGTGGTCTTCGGCCGCAGCATGACCGCCAACACCATGGACCTCGCGCGCACCCTGGCCCGTGCCCACGGCTGGGGGCCGGGCGACGAGGTCGTGGTCACCTCGCTGGACCACGACGGCAACGTCCGCCCCTGGGTGATCGCCGCCGAGGCGGTCGGGGCGACCGTGCGGTGGGCCGAGCTCGACCCCGCCACGGGTGAGCTGCCGGTCGAGGCCGTCCGGGAGGTCCTGTCCGGGCGCACCCGGCTCGTCGCCGTCACGGCCGCGAGCAACCTCGTCGGCACCCGCCCCGACCTGCCCGCCGTCGTCGCCGCCGCCCACGACGTCGGCGCCCTGGTCCACGTGGACGCGGTGCACCTGGCCGCCCACGACCTGCTCGACCGCGAGGCGCTCGGGGCCGACCTCATGGCCTGCTCGCCCTACAAGTTCCTCGGCCCCCATCTCGGCGTCACCTGCGGCCGGGCGGACCTGCTGGAGGAGCTGCACCCCGACAAGCTGCTCCCCTCCAGCGACGCGGTGCCCGAGCGCTTCGAGCTGGGCACGCTGCCCTACGAGCTGCTCGCCGGCACGACCGCCGCGGTCGAGGTGCTCGCGGGTCTCGCCTGGGAGGGGGAGGGGGCGGCCGGGCACCCGGACCCGGCAGGCCTGTCCCGCCGCGACCGCCTGGCGGCCTCCTTCGCGGCGCTCCACGAGCACGAGGAGGGCCTGCGGGTGCGCGCCGAGGACGGGCTGCGGGCGATGGACGGGGTGACCGTCCACTCCCGGGCCGCCCACCGGACCCCGACCCTGCTGTTCACCCTCGACGGGGTCGAGCCCGCCGCCGTCCACCGTCGCCTGGCGGACCGGGGGGTGAACGCCCCGGCCAGCCACTTCTACGCGTGGGAGGCCAGCCACCGCCTCGGCCTCGGCGCCGGCGGCGGGGTCCGCGTGGGGATGGCGCCCTACACGACCGCCGACGAGGTGGACCGCCTCCTCGAGGGCGTCGCCGAGCTGGCGGCCCGGCGATGACCGCCGTGACCGGCCCGGCCTGGGTCGACACCGTCGTCTGGTGGCACCTCTACCCCCTCGGCTTCGTCGGGGCCGAGCGCACCGCCGCCGAGCACGCCGGGCAGGGCGGCGCGGTGGTCCACCGGCTGCCCCGCGTCACCGGCTGGCTCGACTACCTGCTGCAGCTCGGCGCCAACGGCCTCCTCCTGGGCCCGGTCCTCGCCTCCACCAGCCACGGCTACGACACGCTCGACCACTACCGGGTCGACCCCCGGCTCGGCGACGAGGGCGACCTGCGCGAGCTCCTCGCCCAGGCCCGCGACAAGGGCATCCGGGTCGCCTTCGACGGCGTCTTCAACCACGTCTCCGAGGACCACGAGATCGTGCGCCGGGCGCTCGCCGCCGACGCCACCCCCGCGGACCGGGCCTGGCTGCGCTGGGTGGGGGAGTACCCCCGCGGGTTCGAGGGCAACCTCGACCTGGTCGAGCTGGACCTGACCCACCCCCCGGTCCAGGACTACGTCGTCGACGTGATGGGCCACTGGCTCGGCGCCGGCGTCGACGCCTGGCGCCTGGACGCCGCCTTCGCCCCCGGTGCGGACGCCTGGCGCCCCATCCTCGACCGGGTCCGACAGCGGCACCCCGACGCCTGGATCCTGGGGGAGGTCATCCAGGGCGACTACGTCGACTTCGTCCACCGGTCGGGCGTGCACTCGGTCACCCAGTACGAGCTGTGGAAGGCCGTCTGGAGCTCGCTCAACGACGTCAACCTGCACGAGCTGGCGTGGGCGCTGACCCGGCACGCCGACTTCTGCGCCGCCTTCCGCCCGCAGACCTTCGTCGGCAACCACGACGTCACCCGGATCGCCAGCAAGCTGACCGACGTCCGCCACGTCGGCACCGCGGCCGCCCTCGCCCTGCTGCTGCCCGGCGTGCCCTCCGTCTACGCCGGTGACGAGCAGGGCTTCACCGGCGAGAAGCTGGACCAGCCCGGGGGCGACGACTCCGTGCGCCCGCCCTTCCCGGAGAGCCCCGACGAGCTGCTGCCCCACGGCCGGGCCCTGCTGGCGGAGCACCAGCGGATCATCCACCTGCGCCGCACGCACCCGTGGATCACGAGGGCGACGGCCACCGCCCGGGACGTCGCGGACGCCACGGCCGCGGTCGACCTGACCGGCCCCGAGGAGGACCACCGGCTCACCCTCGGCCTCAACCTCACCGACGACCAGGTCACCCTCGCCGGCGTCCACGGCGACCTTCCGGTGCCTGCCCACGGCTGGGCGCTCGGGTAGTCTGCGACGGTCCCCCGACGTGGACGGGACCCGCCCGGCATACCCCGTCGTCGTCCCGGAACCGCCCACCCGAGCCAAGGAGTGCACCCACGTGGCCATGCGCCTGTCGACCCTGTTCCTGCGGACCCTGCGCGAGGACCCGGCCGACGCCGAGCTGCCCGGGCACAAGCTGCTCGTGCGCGCCGGCTACGTCCGGCGCGCCGCCCCGGGCGTCTACAGCTGGCTGCCGCTGGGCCTGAAGGTGCTGCGCAAGGTCGAGCAGGTCGTCCGCGAGGAGATGGACGCCATCGGCGGCCAGGAGCTGAGCTTCCCGGCGCTGCTGCCGCGCGAGCCCTACGAGGCGACGAACCGGTGGACCGAGTACGGCCCCAACCTCTTCCGGCTGCAGGACCGCAAGGGCAACGACATGCTCCTGGGCCCCACCCACGAGGAGATGTTCACCCTCGCGGTCAAGGACATGTTCAGCTCCTACAAGGAGCTGCCGCTGACGCTCTACCAGATCCAGACCAAGTACCGTGACGAGGCCCGCCCCCGGGCCGGGCTGCTGCGCGGCCGTGAGTTCGTCATGAAGGACTCCTACTCCTTCGACGTCGACGACGCCGGGCTGGAGGCCGCCTACCAGCGGCACCGCGAGGCCTACGTGCGCATCTTCGACCGGCTCGGCTTCGAGTACGTCGTCGTGCACGCCGACTCCGGCGCCATGGGCGGGTCCGCCAGCGAGGAGTTCCTCGCGGTCAGCCCCGTCGGCGAGGACACCTTCGTGCGCTGCGGGGCGAGCGGGTATGCGGCCAACGTCGAGGCGGTCGTCGTGCCCCAGGCGTCGCCGGTCGACCCCGCCGTGGTGGCGTCGACGCCCGCGGCGCACGTCGAGGACACCCCGGACAGCCCGACGATCGACACCCTCGTCGCGCAGGCGAACGCCCTGCACCCCCGCGCCGACGGCCGGCCGTGGACGGCGGCCGACACCCTCAAGAACGTCGTGGTCCTGCTCACCCACCCCGACGGGAGCACCGAGCCGCTGGCCGTCGGCCTGCCCGGCGACCGCGACGTGGACGCCAAGCGCCTCGAGGCCCAGGTCGCGCCGGCCCAGTGGGCACCGTTCGAGGAGAAGGACTTCGCCGCCTACCCGATGCTGGCCAAGGGCTACATCGGCCCGGCCGTCCTCGGGCTGGAGAAGGCCTCCGGGATCCGCTACCTGCTCGACCCCTCCGTCGCCGAGGGGTCGGCCTGGGTCACCGGCGCGACGAGCACGGCAAGCACGTCTTCGACTGGTGCTCGGCCGGGACTTCACCGCCGACGGCACGATCCAGGCCGCCGAGATCAAGGAGGGGGACCCGAGCCCGGACGGGGCCGGCACCCTGACCCTGGCGCGCGGCATCGAGATGGGCCACATCTTCCAGCTCGGTCGCAAGTACGCCGAGGCCCTCGGGCTGAAGGTGCTCGACGAGAACGGCAAGCTCGTCACGGTCACGATGGCTCCTACGGCGTGGGGGTCTCCCGCGCCGTCGCCGCCGTCGCCGAGGCCACCCACGACGAGGTCGGCCTGTGCTGGCCGCGCGCCCTGGCCCCCGCCGACGTGCACGTCGTGGCGACCGGCAAGAGCCAGGACGTCTACGACCAGGGAGAGCTGCTCGTCGCCGACCTGGAGGCGGCCGGCCTGACGGTGATCTACGACGACCGCCCCAAGGTGAGCCCCGGAGTGAAGTTCAAGGACGCCGAGCTGCTGGGCGTGCCGACGATCGTCGTCGTCGGCAAGGGCCTGGCCGAGGGCACGATCGAGGTCAAGGACCGCCGGACCGGCGGGCGCCGCGACGTGCCCGTGGAGCGCACGGTCGGCGAGGTGCTCGCCGAGGTGCGCGGCGACGCGCACCCGGCCTGACGGCATACCCCTCCGGTGCTGGAGAGCCTCGACCCGGGCGTCCTGGTCTTCCTCGCCCTGGCGGGCCTGGCGGCGGGCTTCGTCGACGCGTCGTGGGCGGCGGCGGGCTGATCCAGCTGCCCGCCCTGCTCGTCGGGGTCCCGGGCGCCAGCCCCGTCCAGCTGCTGGCGACCAACAAGCTCGGCTCGATCGCCGGCACCGCGACCAGCTCGATCACCTACTTCCGCCGGGTCCGGCCCGACCTGCGCACCGCGCTGCCGCTGGCCGGGTCCGCCTTCCTCGGCAGCGCCGGGGGAGCGGCGACCGCCTTCCTCATCAGCAAGGAGGCGTTCAACCCGATCATCCTCACCGTGCTCGTGGCGGTGGGCGTCTACACCCTGGCCAGGCCGTCGATGGGACAGATGCAGCGGCTGCGCTTCGGGCACGTCCGGCCGCGGCGGCACCTGGCCGTGGCGCTGCTCATCGGGGTGGTGATCGGGGCCTACGACGGGGCGCTGGGACCGGGGACGGGGTCCTTCTTCGTCTTCGCGCTCGTCAGCGCGCTGGGCTACGGCTTCCTCGAGGCCAGCGCCAAGGCCAAGATCGCCAACCTGGCGACCAACCTGGCGGCCCTGGTGGTGTTCGTGCCGCAGGGGGCGGTGATGTGGGAGCTCGGGGTGGTCATGGGCGCCTGCAACATCGTCGGCGGCTACCTCGGCGCCCGGGTGGCGGTGGCCCGGGGCAGCCGGTTCGTCCGGGTCTTCTTCGTCCTCGTGCTCACGGCCTTCATCGTCAAGATCGGGCTGGACACCGCCGAGCAGCTCCTCGGCTGAGCCCCCGGCCGGGCGGGTCCCGGGCGGGCGGGAGCGGGGGGAGGGGCCCTCAGGGCTGCACGGGCTCGGCCCCGCACCCGCCGAGGAGGTCCACCGTGGCCGTCGTCCGCTCCCAGGTCTGGGGGTAGTTCTCCGGGGAGACCAGCCGGATGACGTGCGGCCCCGGCTGCGGCCCGGGGACGATCTCGACCCGGGTGGGCCGGTACTCCATCCGCGAGCTGACCTCGCCGTCCTCGTCCCGCGTCAGGGTGAAGGTGGCCACCATGCCCTCCTGGGTCGCCGGGGCCAGGCTGGCGTGGGTGTCGGGCGACTGGTTGGACAGGAAGTTGCCCAGCCCGTAGATCACGTGCCGACCGTCGACCTGCTCGCAGGGCTGGATGACGTGCACGTGCGTGCCGAGGATGAGGTCGACCTCGCCCGAGGAGAGCAGGTCGCCGGCGATCCGGGTCTGGTCCTCGGTCGGCTGCGCCTGGTACTCGTTGCCCCAGTGCATGCTCACCACGACGAAGTCGGCACCCTCGTCCCGGGCGGCACCGGCCTGCTCGAGGATGCCGTCGCTGTCCAGGTTGGGCCACGAGGCGTCGACCAGCCAGGGTGCCTCCCCGGGGATGGTGGTCGTGGGTGTGCCGGAGTTGGGGTAGGTGTAGGTGTAGGCCAGGTGGGCGACCCGGGCCGTGCCTTCCTCGGTCGGGACCTCGTAGACCTCCGCCTGCCCGGAACGCTCCTCGTCCGCAGTGGGGCCCGCGTAGCCCATCCCGGCCTCGCGGACGACCTCCTCGGTGGCCGCCAGCCCGCCGATGCCCATGTCCATGGTGTGGTTGGAGGCGAACTCGCACCCGTCGAAACCGGCACCGGCCAGCGCGTCGGCCATCTCGCGGGGGGTGTTGAAGACGAGCCGGTCGGGGACCGACAGGTTGGTGTTGTCCGGGGACAGCGGGGTCTCCAGGTGGCACAGCGCCAGGTCGGCCTCCGAGATGGGGGAGGTCACGTCGGCGAACATGGGCGTGTAGTCGTAGGCGCCCTCGGCGCCGCCCGCGTAGGCGTTGGCGGTGAGGTTGAGCCGGGAGTGGGCCAGGATGTCGCCGGCCGCGGCGATCGTCACCTCCACCGGCCCGTCGGCGTCCGCGTCGTCCTCCTCCTCCAGCGACGACTCCGGCGGGGCCACCCCCTCCGCGGTCCCCTCCCCTGCGGTCCCGTCACCCGCGTCCTCGGTCGCCTCCTCGTCCTCGCCCTCGCCGTCGCCCTCGGGTGCGGGCGCGGGCGCGGGGACGGCCGTCGGGGTGCCCCCGGGAGCATCCTCGGTGCCCCATGCGCAGGCGGCCAGCAGCAGGGCCGCGCCGAGGGCGACGGCGGGAACGGCGGACGTGCGTCGCACGGCATACCCCCTCCAGGTAGGCGATGGGCGCCAGACTAGCCCCGCCCCGGCAGGTCGTCGGGGACCGTCGTCGGCAGGTCGCACACGGTGCCCCGGCACACGGTCGCCGCGCGTCGGCCCCCGACCAGCGGGGTGCCCGGGTCGCCGTCCACCACCAGGGTGCCGACCGGGGTATGCCGCACCGCCCGCCCGAGCGGTCCCGCCACGGGTGCCGTGCCCGACCCGTCCGCAGCGTCGTCCGCCCCGTCGTCGGGTCCGGCGGGGGAGAGGCGCACGAGGACCGGGCCGGCGAGGAGCTCCTCGGCCGCGACGAGCGCCCATCCCGCGAAGCGGGGGGCCTGCGCCACCAGGGCGGACATCCCGCCCAGGGCCGCGCCCGCCCGCTCCAGGTGGTCCGCGCGCCCCGCCTGGGCGCCGTGCCGGACCAGCGCCAGCGCCAGGGCGCTGACGCCCCCCGGCTCGGCGTTGTCCCCCTCCGGGCGAGGGTCCACCACGAGCCGTTCGGCGTCCCGGCCGGTGGCCGTGAAGCTGCCGTCGTGCCGGCCGAAGAGCCCCACCGCGTCGTCCAGCAGCCGGCCGGCCTCGGCCAGCCAGCCGGGGTCCCCGGTCGCCCGGTGCAGGGCCAGCAGGCCGTCGGCGAGGTCGCCGTGGTCCTCGGCCACCGCGAGGGCGTCGCCGACGGTGCCGTCCCGGGAGCTGCGCCGCAGCCGCCCGTCGACGACGTGCACGTCCAGCACGAACCGCGCGCAGCGGGCGGCCACGTCGACCCAGTCCGGCTCGTCCAGCACCCAGCCGGCGTGCGCGAGGGCGGCCACGAGCAGGCCGTTCCAGGCGGTGACGACCTTGTCGTCCCGGGCCGGCTGCGGCCGCAGGCTGCGGTGCAGGTCCAGCCGCTCCCGCACGTCCGCCCACCAGGCCGGGTCGTCCGGGTCCTGGCGCAGCTGAAGGGTCGAGGTGCCGTGCTCGAACGTGCCGGTCGCGGTGACGCCGAGCAGCGCGGCGGCCCGGCGCCCGTCCTCGTCCCCCAGGACCTGGCGGAGCTGGTCCGGCGTCCAGACGTAGGTGGCTCCCTCGGCCCCGTCGGTGTCGGCGTCCAACGAGCTGGCGAAGGCGGCCTGCTCCGTCCACATCTCCCTCAGCAGCCACTCGACGGTCTCCCGCACCACCCGCCCGGCCCACGGCCGGGTCGCCGGGTCGGCCCGCAGCAGGTCGGTGTAGACGCCCAGCAGCAGGGCGTTGTCGTAGAGCATCTTCTCGAAGTGGGGGACCACCCAGGCGCGGTCCACGGCATACCGGGCGAAGCCGCCGCCCACCTGGTCGTAGGTCCCGGAGCGGGCCATCGCCTCGCAGGTCCGCCTCACCATGCCCAGCGCCTGGTCGTCGCCGGTGCGCCCGTGGTGGCGCAGCAGGAAGGCCAGCACCATGGACGGAGGGAACTTGGGCGCCCCGCCGAAGCCGCCCCACCGGGGGTCGAACTCGCCCGCCAGCGTCCGGACGGCCGCGGCGAGATCGTCCTCGACGGGGGCGGTGCCCGGGGCCGCGCGGTCCTCGGCCCGGCGCAGGGCGGCGACGATCTGCGCACCGCCGGCGAGCACGCGCTCCCGGTCCTCCCGCCAGGCCCTCGCCGCACCCCGGACGAGCTGGGCGAACTGCTCACGGGGCAGGTAGGTGCCCGCCCAGAAGGGCTCACCCTTAGGCGTGAGCAGGCAGGTCATCGGCCACCCGCCGCGACCGGTCAACGCGGTCGTGGCCGCCATGTACACGGCGTCGACGTCGGGACGCTCCTCCCGGTCGACCTTGACCGCCACCAGGTGCTCGCCGACGAGCCGGCCGACCTCCTCGTCCTCGAAGGTCTCGTGCGCCATGACGTGGCACCAGTGGCAGGCCGCGTACCCCACCGACAGCAGCACCGGCACGTCCCGGCGGCGGGCCTCGGCGAAGGCCTCCGGCCCCCACTCCCACCAGTCCACGGGGTTGTCCGCGTGCTGCAGGAGGTAGGGGGAGGTGCTGGCGGCCAGACGGTTGGGCATGCGTCCCACGGTATGCCGTCGGCGTGGGGACCGGTCGGGACGGCCGGTGCCCGTCGGGGCGCCTTCAGGTCAGGGAGCGGTCATGCCCGGGAAGGGGCTGCCCCGCCCGCCGAGGCGGCGGTCCCAGGAGACCGCCTCCGCGACCACCCTGGCCACCCCCGTCAGCTGGGCCACGTCCCCGGACACCCGGGTGGCCGTCGTCAGGGCGGCGGGGGCGACGTCGGCCACCAGCCGGACGGCCAGGTCGCGGCGGTCCTCGCGGTCGGCCAGCGGTTCGGGCAGGTCGTAGCCCAGCGGCGGCACGGGCGCGGCCCGACCGGCCAGGCTGGTCAGCTGCCGGGTCAGACCCGCGACCTCCTCGAGCACCGACTCGTAGTCGGCACGCTCCTCGCCGCGGGACCGTGCCGCCAGCACCTCCAGGCCGAACACCGCCGGCCGCAGCGCGGCCAGCAGCGGCACCGCGGCCGCGTCCCGCGGCCCGGCCAGCGGAGGCCAGTCCACGGCGGCCCCGAGTTCCTGGGCGGACGCGGCGTGCTGCGCCGCCACCGAGACGAGCATCGCGAGGTGGGTCGGGGTCGCGGTGGAGGCGTCGCGCAGGGCCTCGGTGACGTCGGCGCGCAGCACCTGGCCGAGCCGGTCCGCCGGAGGCCGCTCGGGCCCGGCCGTCCGGTCGGCGTCGTCCGTGGGGGCGGTCGTGCGGGCGGTGTCGTCCGGGGCGGCGGTGACCACGGGGTCCGTGGGTGGTGCCGGCAACGGCACCCCGCCCAGCGTCACCAGCTGCTCCACCGTCTCCAGCTGGGCCTCCCAGGCGTCGCGCAGCCGGGAGGCGCGGCCGGAGGGCACCTCCACCACCTCGAGCGCGGCCAGGTAGCCGTGGACGCGCTGACGCGCGGAGAGCAGCAGGGTGGTGTCGGGCGGCCAGGTGGTCGGGTCGTCGGGCTCCACCGCGCCGGTGGGGGACGTGCTGTCCGGTCCCTCGGACCCGTCGCAGGCCGCGAGCAGGCCCGCCAGCCCGACGAGTCCGCCGGAGCGCAGAAGGGCACGGCGGGACACGGTCGGGGGCATGACGGGGATCATCTCAAGAGGTAGGGTAGACGGTTCCGGACCGGTGGCCCGGCACCGCAGGGTGCCCGGGGGTCGGCAGACAGCAGAAGATCGCAGGAGGCACCTGATGGACACCCGGGCACGCACGGAGCTGCTCACCCAGGAGGTCGCCCAGGCCCTGCAGGGCAGCGGGGTCGTCGTCGACGAGGTGGTGGTCCAGCAGGCCGGCCGCCGCCGGCTGGTCCGGGTCTTCGTGGCCCGTGACGTCGAGGGCCTGGACCCTGGCGACACCACCTCCGTGGTCGAGCCGCTCACCCTCGACGAGATCGCCGAGGCCACCCGGACGGTCTCCGACACCCTCGACGCCTCCGACGCCACGGGCCAGGGCCCCTACACCCTGGAGGTGAGCTCGCCGGGCGTGGACCGGCCCCTGGGCAGCCCGGCCCAGTTCCGGCGCAACGTCGGTCGGCTGCTCACCGTCGGCCGCACCGACGGCGGCCCGGTCACCGGGCGCCTCGTGTCGGTGGACGGCGACGGCGTGCGGCTGGAGCAGGTGCGCGGCGGTGAGGCCCGACCGGGGGAGGAGCCCGACGACGCCCTGGAGCTCGCCTGGCCGAGCATCGAGCGGGCCTCCGTGCAGGTGGAGTTCTCGCGCCCCGACGGAAAGGACCACTGATGGACATCGACATGGCCGCGCTGCGGCTGCTGGAGCGCGAGCGCGAGATCCCGATGGACGTCATCGTCCAGGCGATCGAGCAGGCCCTCCTGTCGGCCTACCAGAAGATCGAGGGGCACTACCGCGACGCGCGCGTCGAGCTCGACCGCCGGAGCGGGCACGTGACCGTCTGGGCCCGCGAGCCCGCCCCCGTGCTGGACGACGGGACCCGGGGGGAACCGGGCCCCGAGTTCGACGACACCCCGGAGGGCTTCGGCCGGGTGGCCGCGGCCACCGCCCGCCAGGTCATCACCCAGCGCATGCGCGAGCTCGAGGACGACGCCGTGCTCGGCGACTTCCGGGCCCGGGAGGGCGACATCGTCTCCGGCGTCGTGCAGCAGTCCAACGACCCGCGCTTCGTCCTGGTCGACTTCGGCACGGTCGAGGGCGAGCTGCCGACCGCCGAGCAGGTGCCGGGGGAGAGCTACGGGCACGGGCAGCGTCTCCGCTGCTACGTCGTCAGCGCCAAGCGGGGCTACCGGGGACCGCAGATCATGTTGTCCCGGACGCACCCCAACCTGGTCCGCAGGCTCTTCGCCCTGGAGGTGCCCGAGGTCGCCGACGGCACCGTGGAGATCGCCGGCGTGGCCCGCGAGGCCGGGCACCGCACCAAGATCGCGGTGCGGGCCACGGTGCCGGGCGTCAACGCCAAGGGGGCCTGCATCGGGCCGATGGGCCAACGGGTGCGGGCGGTCATGGCGGAGCTGCAGGGCGAGAAGATCGACATCGTCGACTACAGCGACGACCCGGAGGAGTACGTGGCGGCGGCGCTGTCCCCGGCGCGGGTCCAGTCCGCCCGGATCGTCGACACGCGGACGCGGCAGGTCCAGGTCGTGGTGCCCGACTACCAGCTGTCCCTGGCCATCGGCCGCGAGGGTCAGAACGCCCGGCTCGCGCACCGTCTGACCGGGTGGAAGATCGACATCCGGGCCGACACCGAGGAGCAGGAGGAACGGGCGGGGCGGGAGGACGCCGTTCCCCCGGGCGTGTAGAGTGGAGAGCACTGCCCGTCCCACGACGTCCTCATCCGGCACGTCGCGCCGCACCCCGGTGCGCACGTGCGTGGGGTGCCGCCGCCGGGACGAGCAGTCCGCACTGCTGCGGGTCGTCGCGGTCCGCGGACCGGCGGACACCGACCGGTGGACCGTCGTCCCGGACGAGCGGCGCCGCGCACACGGACGAGGTGCCTGGGTGCACCCCGACCCCGAGTGCGTGCGGATCGCGATCGCGCGTCGTGCCTTCGGCCGCGCCCTGCGCCTGACGCAGGCCGGCCCGGTGGACACCACGGCCGTGCAGGAACGGTTCGAGCAGCAGACGTGACACGGCCGGGTCAACGGATCCGGCCGCCAGCAAAGGGCGGGCCCACCCGGGCCTGTCATCGAGGAACCGGAAGCGGGTTTGACGCTGATGAGCACCCGATGAGTACTCAGCGATGAGCACCCACCAGCACTAGTCACGGGCGTGCCCTGAAGGGGCCCGGTCGTGGCGCTACACCAAGGAGACACCACACCGTGGCCAAACTCAGGGTCTACGAGCTCGCCAAGGAGCTCGGGGTCGAGAGCAAGGAGCTGCTCGCCCACCTGAAGCAGCAGGGAGAGTTCGTCCGGTCGGCATCGTCGACCATCGAGCCCCCTGTCGTCCGCAAGATCCGGGAGAACCCGCCCGCGGCGGCCGCCAAGGCCGAGCCCGCCGGCGGCGGGTCCCCGGCCCGCAAGCCCAAGCCCGCGTCCGGGGCCCCCAAGCCCGGACCGAAGGCCGCCCCGCAGCCGACCCCGGCGCCGGCGGCCCAGCAGCCCCCGACCACCGCCCCCGAGGAACGGCCCGCCGCGCCGCAGCCCGGGCCGACGGCCCCGGACGAGACGGCGGCTCCGGCGGCGAAGGCTCCCTCCGCGTCCCCGACCCCCCGGCCCCCGGCCCGGACCGTCCGGCCCCCGAGCAGTCCCCCGGTGGGGACGCACCGGCCGCGGGCGAGCGCCGGCCCGAGGGTGGAGCGACCCCCGGGCCACGTCCGGCCCGCCCCGGCGCCAAGCCCGGTCCGCGGCCCGGCAACAACCCGTTCTCCTCCAGCCAGGGCATGGGCCGTGAGCGCCGCGGAGGCGGCGACCGCGGCGCCGACCGTGGTGAGCGTGGCGGCGGCGCCCCCCGCCCCGGCAACAACCCCTTCGCCACCAGCCAGGGGATGCCCCGGCCCGGTGGTTCTCGCGGTGGACCCGCCGGTCCCGCCGGCCCCCGTCCGGGTGGTCCGCGTCCCGCGGCGCCCCGTCCCGGTGGTGCCCGTCCGAACCCCGGCATGATGCCCGAGCGCGCCGCGGTGCCCCGTCCTGGGGAACGGCCCGCCCGTCCGGGCGGCGGACGCGGCCGTCCCGGCGGCGGTCCCGGTGGACCGGGCGGTGCTCCCGGCGGCTTCCGTGGCGGCCCCGGTGGCCGCGGCGGCGGACCGCGGGGCCGTGGTGGCACGGCCGGTGCCTTCGGTCGTGGCGGCGGAAAGGTCCGCGGGCGCAAGTCCAAGAGGGCCAAGCGCGCCGAGTTCGAGCAGATGCAGGCGCCGTCGATCGGCGGCGTCAACGTCCCGCGCGGCAACGGGCAGACCGTCACGGTGCGCCGCGGAGCCTCGCTGACCGACTTCGCCGACAAGATCAACGTCGACCCGGCAGCGCTGGTGACCGTGCTCTTCCACCTCGGTGAGATGGCCACGGCGACCCAGTCGTTGGACGAGGACACCTTCGGCGTGCTCGGCTCCGAGCTGGGCTACGACATCCGCGTCGTCTCCCCCGAGGAGGAGGAGCGCGAGCTGTTCAGCGCGTTCAACATCGACCTCGAGGCCGAGGCGGAGGCCGAGTCCGACGAGGACCTGCTGCCGCGGCCCCCGGTCGTGACGGTGATGGGTCACGTGGACCACGGAAAGACGCGGTTGCTCGACGCGATCCGGGAGTCCGAGGTCGGTGCCGGCGAGACCGGTGGCATCACCCAGCACATCGGTGCCTACCAGGTGCACGCCGACCACGACGGCGAGGACCGCGCGATCACCTTCATCGACACCCCGGGCCACGAGGCGTTCACCGCCATGCGTGCCCGTGGAGCCAAGGTGACCGACATCGCGATCCTGGTCGTGGCCGCCGACGACGGCGTGATGCCGCAGACCGTGGAGGCGCTCAACCACGCGCAGGCAGCGAACGTGCCCATCGTCGTGGCGGTCAACAAGATCGACGTCGAGGGTGCCAACCCGGCCAAGATCCGTCAGCAGCTCACCGAGTACAACCTGGTGGCCGAGGAGTACGGCGGGGAGACGATGTTCGTGGACGTCTCCGCCAAGGAGGGCAGGAACATCGAGCAGCTGCTCGACGCGGTCCTGCTCACCGCGGACGCCGCCCTGGACCTGCGGGCCAACCCCGACAAGGACGCCCGCGGCGTGGCCATCGAGGCCAACCTCGACCGCGGCCGCGGAGCCGTGGCCACCGTCCTGGTCCAGCAGGGCACCCTGCGGGTCGGCGACGCGATCGTCGCCGGTGGCAGCCACGGACGCGTGCGGGCCATGCTCGACGAGCACGGCAACAACGTGCAGGAGGCGCCGCCCTCGCGGCCCGTCCAGGTCCTCGGCATGGACTCGGTCGCCCGCGCCGGCGACACCTTCCTGGTGGCGCCGGACGACCGCACCGCCCGGCAGATCGCCGAGAAGCGCGAGGCGGCCGACCGGCAGGCGGCCCTGGCCAAGTCCCGCAAGCGGATCAGCCTGGAGGACCTTAACCAGGCCCTCGCCCAGGGCAAGGTCGAGACGCTCAACCTCATCCTCAAGGGCGACGTCTCCGGTTCGGTCGAGGCCCTCGAGGACGCCCTGCTGCAGATCGACGTCGGCGACGAGGTCGACCTGCGGATCATCGACCGCGGCGTCGGTGCGATCACGATGAACAACATCAACCTGGCGGTCGCCTCCGACGCGATCATCCTGGGGTTCAACGTGCGGGCCGAGGGTCAGAACGCGGACTACGCCGAGCGCGAGGGTGTGGAGATCCGCTACTACGGCGTGATCTACCAGGCCATCGACGACATCGAGAACGCCCTCAAGGGCATGCTCAAGCCCGAGTACCAGGAGGCCGAGACCGGGACGGCGGAGATCCGTGAGATCTTCCGCAGCTCCAAGTTCGGCAACGTCGCGGGCTGCCTGGTCCGCAGCGGGGAGATCCGCCGCGGTGCCAAGGCCCGCATCACCCGCGACGGCGTGGTCGTCACCGAGGGTCTGGAGATCGCCGGTCTGCGGCGGTTCAAGGACGACGTGACCGAGGTCCGGGAGGGCTTCGAGTGCGGTGTCAACCTGGGGTCCTTCAACGACCTCCAGGTCGACGACCTCATCACCACCTACGAGATGCGCGAGATCCCGCGCAGCTGAGGCTGCGCCCTTCCGCACCAGGAAGGCCCGGTCCGTCCCCAGGGACGGACCGGGCCTTTCCTGGTGCCCGGGGAGGCTAGACCAGCAGCGCCCGGCCGAGCCAGTCGCCCTCGGCGCACCCCGGCAGCACGGCGTAGACGGCCGATCCCACGGGGACGGTCCAGATGTTGAGCAGGTCGCCCTCGGCCAGCCGCCGCTGGACGGGCAGGAACTGCCGCACCGGGTCGGCCTGGAAGGCCGCGAAGAGCAGGCCCGTCTCCACGGTGCCGTCGGTCCCCACCTGCTCGTAGCTGTACGGCCGGCGCAGGAAGCGTTCGTGGGGGGCGTGCGGGCTGGCGCGCCGCACGTGGGCGTGCCGGTCGACGACGGGCAGCCCGCTGGGCAGCACCGCGTGCAGGTCCACCGGGGTGGACTCCTCCCCGCCCGTCAGCGGCGCGCCCGTGGCCAGGTCCCGGCCCACCGCGTGCTCGCGGGCGACGCGGTCGGCCCGCTCCCAGTCCTCCATGTCCATCCGGATCCGGCGCAGCACCAGGCTGGACCCGCCCACCCATCCCGGGTGAGAGGCCGACGCCGGGCCGATCCACAGCAGGTCCGCGTCCCGGTCGGCGACGTCCGGCTGGACGGTGCCGTCGACCTGCCCGAACTCGTTGCGGAAGGCCAGCCCGGCCTGCTCACCGGGATCTCGGAAGCCCGGCTGCACCCACCGCGGCGTGGCGATGCCGCGGGCCGCCCCCACGAGCAGACGGCGGGCGTGGGCCAGCGGGACGGGGGAGTGGGAGCACAGCTGCAGGAGCAGGTCGGTCCCCCCGTAGGCCTCGTCCAGGTCGTCGACCGGCATCGGCGGCAACGGGGCCAGCCACGAGGGCCGCCGGTCGTCCAGGCCCAGCCGGTCGAACAGCCCCGGCCCCCAGCCCACCGTGACGGTCAGCCCCGCCGGTCGGGCGGCCACCTCCGGCTCCTGGTCGGTCACCGGTGCCACGCCTGCGGTGAGACGTGAGATGTCGTCGGTCCACACCCGCATGAGACGACCCAGCTCGGTCGTGCCCACGCCGTCGTCGAGGTCCATCCCGACGAAGACCGCATGGGGCGGGGGCGGGGTGGTGATGCCGGCCTGGTGCTCGCCGTGGAAGGGCACGACGAGGTCCGTCGTCCCCGTGGAGGAGGTCCCGGGGGCGGAGCCCTCCGACGCCGCGCCCGAGGACGCGACCGCCCCGGCGAGCGTGAACGCACCGGCACCGCCGAGCAGGCCACCCTTGAGCAGGGCCCGGCGACCCAGGTCGGGAGCACTCACCGGTCCTCGGTCTCCTGCTCGGGCGCGTACTCCTCCTCCGCCCCGGAGAAGGCCCGGGCGGACACGGTGAACTCGTGCTCGCCCCCGTCGGCGTCCACGACCACGAGGGTGACCTCCTGGCCCGTCTCGACCGGCTCCGCCAGCTGCATGAGCATCAGGTGGTCGCCTCCGGGTTCCAGGGCGTGCTCGCCGCCGGCGGGGACCACGAAGCCGTCCTCGGCCTCGCGCATGACGCGACCGCCGGCCCCGTCGTCGACGGTCACGTGCATCTCGGCCATGCCGGCCAGCTCGCTGCGGACCTCGACGAGGTGCAGGTCGGCGTCGCCCTCGTTGGTCAGGGTGCCGAAGACCCCGGTCATCGGGCCGTCGGTCGCCTTGGCCCAGCCGTCCTCGAGCGTGAGGGCGGCGTCGTCGGCGGCGGTGGCCGAGCCGTCGGTCGGGTCGGCGGAGGTGGAGCCGCACCCCGTCAGGGGCATGGCGAGGGCGATGGTCAGGGTGAGCGCGGGCAGCGCGGAGCGGGGGACGGTGGGCATGAGGTTCTCCTGGGATCGGGTCTGGGCGGGAGGGGGTCAGGGCACGGCCGACGGCGTCGGCGGCGCCCTCCCGTCCCAGGAGAGGTGCGGAACGGCCGCGGGGGCCGGGCAGACCCCGACGACGGCGGGCCGGCGGGGTCGGACGGGGACGCGCACGGTGCCCGTGTCCATCAGCCGGCCCCACCAGGACGTCGCCTCGCGCCAGAGCGCCGCGGCGGCGGCCCACAGGACGACCACGGTCACCGAGGCCAGGAGGTGCAGCAGGAGCATCCAGGTCCCACCGTGACCGAGGACCGTCAGCAGCTCGGCGGGCGCGGGCGTGCCCCCCACCACCGCCGGCAGGTGGCCCGCGTGCCCGGTGACGACACCGGTGCCCGGGGCCGGCGTCACCGGCACCCGGGTCTGTCGTCCGAGCAGTGGCGCCAGGGCAAGAGCGGCATGGGTGAACCCCTGCCCGGCACCGACCGTCACCAGCAGCCGGGCGGCCCCCGGCCCGCGGGCCGAGCCCCGCCCGGGAGGGACCAGGAACCACGCGAGGAGCAGGGTCGCCGAGCCCGCCCACAGGAGGGCGCCGGGGGAGAAGGCCGCGTGCGGGCCGTCCGCGGCCCCGTGCCCGCCCGCCCCGAGGTGCGCGAGCAGGCCCCAGCCCACCGCGAGGGCGGACAGCGTGCCCGCGCGGGCACCCCTGGCCACCCACGTCATACCCACCAGGGTATCCCACGCGTCGCGGGTGAACGGTGCCCCGCGAGGTCCGTAGGATGGTCGGGCCCGTGCCGCCGAGGACCCGTCCGGCACGCCCCGACCCACCGCCGACCCAGGAGGACCCATGGCAGACCAGGCCCGCGCCCGCCGCATCGCCGAGCGCATCAAGCAGCTGGTGACGCAGGGACTGTCCCAGGTGGTCAAGGACCAGCGGCTCGGTTTCGTGACCGTCACCGACGTGCGCGTGACCGGCGACCTGCAGCACGCCAGCGTGTTCTACACCGTCCTGGGCGAGGAGGAGGACCGGGCGACCGCCGCGGAGATCCTCGAGGCCTACCGGGGCCGGCTGCGCTCGTTCGTGGGGCGCGGCCTGGGGATCCGGCTGACCCCCAGCCTGGAGTTCATCCTCGACGCCCTGCCCGAGGACGCCGCCCACATGGACGAGCTGCTCCGTCAGGTGGCCGAGCGGGACGCCGAGCTGGCCCGCCAGCGGGCCGCCGCGGCTACGCCGGGGAGCCCGACCCTACCGCCGGCCGGCCGACGAGGACGGGGACGACGCGGACGGGCGACCGGGCGACCTGCCGGCGGATGACCGCTGAGGGTGTCGGCGACGGCCTGCTCGTCGTCGACAAGCCCGCCGGCTGGACCAGCCACGACGTCGTCGCCCGCGCCCGTCGCCTGTGCGGCACCCGCCGGGTGGGGCACGCCGGCACCCTGGACCCGATGGCCACCGGCGTCCTCGTGCTGGGGGTGAACCGGGGCACCAAGCTGCTCACCTTCCTGGTGGGGCACGACAAGGGGTATGCCGCCACCGTGCGCCTGGGACGCTCCACCGTGACCGACGACGCCGAGGGGGAGACCACGGGCGGGGCCGACGCGGGCGACCTGGACGACGCCCGGGTGCTGGAGGCCGTCGCCGGCCTGACCGGGGCGGTGCAGCAGGTGCCCAGCGCGGTGAGCGCGGTCAAGGTCGACGGTCGCCGGTCCTACGCCCGGGTCCGCTCCGGCGAGGAGGTCGAGCTGGCGGCCCGGCCCGTGACCGTGCACCGCTTCGAGGTGCTGGGGCGCCGGGACGTGGTCCTGGAGGACGGCCACCGGGTGGTGGACCTGGACGTGGAGGTGGAGGTGTCCTCGGGCACGTACGTGCGGGCGCTGGCCCGCGACCTGGGGGCGGCGCTCGGGGTCGGCGGGCACCTGACCGCCCTGCGGCGCACCCGGGTCGGCGGCTACACCCTCGACCGGGCGGTGACCCTGGACCAGCTCGACCCGGACACCGGCGACGGCCCGTCCGCCCACCTGCTCGACCTGGCCGCCGCGGCCCGTGCCGCCCTCGAGGTGCGTCAGCTGGACGAGGCCGAGGCCCGGGCCCTCGGCTACGGCCAGCGGGTCCCGTCGGCCGTCCCGGGCCGCACCGCCCCGGTGGCGGCCGTCGGGCCGGACGGCACCCTGGTCGCCGTCCTCGACGAGAGCGGCCCGACCGCCCGGGCGCACGTGGTCCTGGCCCCCGCCGGGCAGAAGTAGAGTAGGCGCCCGTGCACCGCTGGACGAGCCTGGACCAGGTCCCCCCCGACCTGGGCCCCACCGTCGCCACCCTCGGCAACTTCGACGGCGTGCACCGGGGGCACCGGGCCGTCCTGGAGACCGTCGTCGCCACGGCCCGGGAGCGCGGGCTGGCCTCGGTGGCGGTCACCTTCGACCCCCACCCCGTGGCCGTGCTGCACCCCGAGCGGGCGCCCCAGGAGATCACCGGCCTGGACCACCGGCTCGACCTGCTGGCCGGGCTCGGGCTCGACGGCGTCGTCGTCGTGGAGTTCACCCGGGAGTACGCCCTGCTGACGCCCGAGGACTTCGTCGTGCAGACCTTCGTCGACGGGCTCCGCTCCCGGGTCGTCGTCCTCGGGCAGGACTCGCGCTTCGGCCTGCACAACAGCGGCGACGTCGGCACCATGCGCGAGCTGGGCCGCCGGTACGGCTTCGAGGTGCTCGTGCAGGGCACCGTGGGGGAGCAGGAGCAGGGGCGGCGCACGTGGTCCTCCACCGCCCTGCGGGAGGCGATCCAGACCGGGGACATGGAGACCGCCACCGAGATCCTGGACCGGCCGCACCGCGTCTCCGGCGAGGTGGTGCACGGGCACCACCGCGGCCGGGACCTGGGCTACCCGACGGCCAACCTCAGCACCGACAGCGAGGGGATGGTGCCCGCCGACGGCGTCTACGCCGGCTGGCTCGAACGGCCGTCGCTGCCGGCGGACGACCCGGACCACCGCCTCCCCGCCGCCATCTCGGTCGGCTCCAACCCCACCTTCGACGACGTCGAACGCACCGTGGAGGCCTACGTCCTGGACCGCGACGACCTCGACCTCTACGGGGAGACCGTCGCCGTCGACTTCGCCCTGCGGCTGCGCGGCAACGACCGCTTCGAGACCGTGGACGACCTGCTGTCGCAGATCGCCCTCGACGTCGAGCGCACCCGCACCCTCCTGGGCTGACCCCGGGTATGGCGTCGCGCGCCTGGCGGCCCGGCTCGCCCGGGCGGACTGGGGCCTGGTCGTCGCCGCCGGCGGGCTCTCGCTCGTGGGCACGCTCCTCGTGTGGTCCGCCACCCACGAGCAGGTCGGCCCCGCCCTGGCCGTGCGGCATCTGGTCACCACGGCGGTCGGCGTCGCGGCCGCCCTCGCGGTGCTGCTGCTGGACGTCCGCCGGCTGCGCGCACTGGCCCCGGTGGCCTACGTCGGCGGGGTGGCCGGTCTGCTGCTCGTGCTGACCCCCCTGGGGCAGACCGTCAACGGGTCACGCTCCTGGCTCTTCCTGCCCGGCGGCTTCTCCCTCCAGCCGGCCGAGCTGGCCAAGATCGGCCTCGTCCTCGGCCTGGCCGTCATCCTGGCCGAGGGGCGGGACCGGTGGCGCCCTCCCCGGGCCCGGGAGGTGCTGCTGGCCTGGGCGCTGGCGGGGCTGCCGGTGGTGCTCATCCTGCTCCAGCCGGACCTGGGCAGCGCCCTGGTGCTGGGGATGCTGACCGTCGGGGTGGTCGCCGCCTCGGGCGCGTCCTGGCGGTGGACGACCGCAGCCCTGGCCGGCACCGCCGCCGCCGTCGTCGCCGCCGTGCGCGTGCCCCTGCTCGACCCCTACCAGGTCGACCGGCTGCTGGCCTTCCGGGACCCGTCCCTGGACCCGCTGGGCATCGGCTACCAGACCCGGCAGGTGCGGCTGGCGATCGCCTCGGGGGGCTGGGACGGGGCCGGTCTGGGGCAGGGGCCCCACACCCAGGGCGGTTTCGTGCCCTTCCAGCACACCGACTTCATCTTCTCCGTGGCCGCCGAGGAGCTGGGCCTGCTGGGCGCCGGCGGCCTCCTGCTGCTGCTGGGCTTCCTGGTGCTGCGCGCCCTCGTCGTGGCCCTGCGCTGCGAGGACCCCTTCGCCCGGCTCGTGGCCGTGGGGGTGGCGAGCTGGTTCGCCTTCCAGATCGTGCAGAACGTGGGGATGAACCTGGGGCTGCTGCCGGTCACCGGTCTGCCGCTGCCGTTCCTGTCCTACGGCGGCTCTTCGATGCTGGCCTGCTGGGTCGCGGTCGCCTCGTCTCCGCCGCGCAGCAGGACGGGCGTGGGGGTCGCTGACGCCGGGGCGGCGGCGTGACAGAATTGGCCCCAGCCCGTGCCAGCCGACGAAGGAGTTGACGATGGCCCGATCTGCGACCGACGAGAAGGTCGACCGGAGCATCATCGAGAACCGCGCCCCCAGCGTGGGACACATGTTCCGCGAGCGAGTCCAGGCCCTGCCGCAGGGCGAGGCGTTCCGTCACCCGGTCGGGGACGGGTGGGAGTCGCTGACGTGGAGCCAGACCCGGGACCGGGCCTACGCCCTGGCCGCCGGACTGGTCGAGCTGGGCGTGCAGCCGGAGGAGCGCGTCGCGCTGATGTCCTCCACCCGCATCGAGTGGGTGCTCTCCGACCTGGCCGTCATGTGCGCCGGAGCCGCCACCACCACGATCTACCCGACCACGATCACCGAGGACTTGGCCTACATCGTGGCCGACTCCGGGAGCCGGGTCGTCATCGCCGAGGACGACGAGCAGGTCGCCAAGCTGCGTGAGCGGGCCGGCGAGCTGGGCGAGGTGCTCAAGGTCGTCGTGGTCGACGGCCAGGGCGACGGCGAGCACGTCATGAGCTTCGCCGAGCTCGAGGAGCTCGGGCGCGGCCGGCTCGAGCGCGAGCCCGACGTCGTGGACGCCCGGATCGACGCCCTCACCCCCGAGCACCTGGCCACCATCATCTACACCTCCGGCACGACCGGACGCCCCAAGGGGGTGCGGCTGCCGCACTCCGCGTGGACCTACGAGGCCGCCGCCGTGGCCTCGATCGGCATCCTCAGCCAGGACGACGTGCAGTACCTGTGGCTCCCGCTGGCGCACGTCCTCGGCAAGGTGCTGCTCGCCCTGCCGCTGCAGATCGGCTTCCCGACCGCGGTCGACGGGCGGCCGGACAAGATCGTCGAGAACGTCGCCGTCGTGCAGCCGACCTCATGGGGGCCGCGCCGCGGATCTTCGAGAAGGTCTACGGCAAGATCACGACGATGATGATGGACGAGGGGGGCGTCAAGGCGAAGCTGTTCACCTGGGCCTCCGGGGTGGGCAAGGAGGTCGGGGAGATCCGGGCCGCCGGCGGTCAGCCGGGCGGCCTGCTGGCCACCAAGTACCGGTTGGCCGACAAGCTGGTCCTCAGCAAGATCCGGGGCCGCTTCGGCGGCAAGGTCCGGTTCTTCATCTCCGGCTCGGCCGCGCTCAACACCGACGTCGCCCGATGGTTCGACGCCATGGGGCTGCTCATCCTCGAGGGCTACGGCCTCACCGAGACCAGCGCAGCCTCCTTCGTCAACCGGCCTGCGCCGGGAGGCTACAAGTTCGGGTCCGTCGGCTGGCCGCTGCCGGGGACGGAGGTGCGGATCGCCGAGGACGGCGAGATCCTGCTCCGGGGCCCGGGCGTCATGGAGGGCTACCACCAGCTGCCCGAGGAGACCGCAGCCAGCCTCGACGCGGACGGGTGGTTCGCCACCGGCGACATCGGCGAGGTCGACGAGCTCGGCTTCCTGACGATCACCGACCGCAAGAAAGACCTGTTCAAGACCTCCGGCGGCAAGTACGTCGCACCGTCGTTGATCGAGTCCCGGTTCAAGGGGATCTGCCCCTACGCCAGCCAGCTGATCGTCGAGGGCGACGGGCGCAAGTTCGTCTCCGCGCTCATCACCCTGGAGCCCGAGGCGATCTCGGCGTGGGCGGCCCAGAACGGCATGGCCGGCGACTCCTACCACCAGATCGTCACCTCGGACAAGGCCCGGGAGATGGTCCAGGGCTACGTCGACGAGCTCAACTCCCAGCTCAACCGGTGGGAGCAGATCCGCGAGTTCCACATCCTCGACCACGACCTGTCGGTCGAGGAGGGCGACCTGACCCCGAGCATGAAGCTTAAGCGCAAGGTCGTCACCACCAAGTACCGCGACAAGCTCGACGAGTTCTACGTCGAGAGCTAGGACACGCCGGGTCCACGCGCCGCCGCCGGGGAACCCCCGGCGGCGGCGGCTTCCCAGGGCCGGGCACGGCTGCATACCCTGGACCGCATGTCCTCGCCCTCGCGCCCCCCGACCCGTGCCCGCGGAGCCTCCGTCCTGGCCGACCTGGAGCCGCTGCTGGAGCAGGTGAGCAAACCGGTCCAGTACGTCGGCGGCGAGCTCAACTCCCAGGTCAAGGACTGGGACTGCGGGGGCGAGCACACCGTCCGGTGGGCGCTGATGTACCCCGACGCCTACGAGGTCGGCCTGCCCAACCAGGGGGTGATGATCCTCTACGAGGTCCTCAACGAGCAGCCCGAGGTGCTGGCCGAGCGCACCTACGCGGTGTGGCCCGACCTGGAGGCCCTCATGCGGGCGCACGGGGTGCCCCAGTTCACCGTCGACGCGCACCGGGCGGTCGGCGACTTCGACGTGCTGGGCGTCAGCTTCTCCACCGAGCTGGGCTACACCAACATGCTCACCGCGCTCGACCTGGCGGGGATCCCCCTCCACGCCCGCGACCGCACCGAGGAGCACCCCCTGGTGATCGCGGGCGGCCACGCCAGCTTCAACCCCGAGCCGGTCGCCGACTTCGTCGACGCCGCGGTGGTCGGCGACGGGGAGGAGGCGGTGCTGGCCGTCTCGACCATCCTCCGCGGCTGGAAGGAGGCCGGGCGGCCCGGTGGCCGCGAGGGGCTGCTGCTCCAGCTGGCCGCCACGGGCGGCGTCTACGTCCCGGCGTTCTACGACGTCGACTACCTGCCCGACGGGCGCATCCAGCGGGTCGTCCCCGCCCGGCCCGGGGTCCCCTGGCGGGTCGCCAAGCACACGGTGATGGACCTCGACTCCTGGCCATACCCCAAGCAGCCGCTGGTGCCGGTCACCGAGTCGGTCCACGAGCGGATGAGCGTGGAGATCTTCCGCGGCTGCACCCGCGGGTGCCGCTTCTGCCAGGCGGGGATGATCACCCGGCCGGTCCGGGAGCGTTCCATCACCGGCATCGGCGAGATGGTCGAGCGGGGGCTGGCGGCCACCGGTTTCGAGGAGGTCGGGCTGCTCTCGCTGTCCTCGGCCGACCACTCCGAGATCGCCGAGGTCACCAAGGACCTGGCCGACCGCTACGAGGGCACCCAGACGGGGCTGTCGCTGCCCTCGACCCGGGTGGACGCGTTCAACATCGAGCTGGCCAACGAGCTGACCCGCAACGGGCGCCGCTCCGGTCTGACCTTCGCCCCCGAGGGCGGCAGCGAGCGCATGCGCAAGGTGATCAACAAGATGGTGACCGAGGAGGACCTCATCCGCACGGTCGCCGCGGCCTACGCCGCCGGGTGGCGCCAGGTCAAGCTCTACTTCATGTGCGGGCTGCCGACCGAGACCGACGAGGACGTCCTCCAGATCGCCGACCTGGCCAAGCGGGTCATCGAGACCGGTCGGGAGGTGTCGGGGCACCGGGACATCCGCTGCACCGTCTCCATCGGCGGCTTCGTGCCCAAGCCGCACACCCCCTTCCAGTGGGCCGCCCAGCTGGGTGCGGACGAGACCGACGCCCGGCTGGCCAAGCTGCGGGAGGCGCTGCGCTCGGACCGCCGGTACGGGTCGGCGATCGGGTTCCGCTACCACGACGGCCAGCCCGGCATCGTCGAGGGCCTGCTCTCACGGGGGGACCGCCGACTGGGTGCGGTGATCGAGCAGGTCTGGCGCGACGGCCAGCGGTTCGACGGCTGGAACGAGCACTTCTCCTACGACCGCTGGATGGCCGCGGCGGAGCGGGGCCTGTCGGGCACCGGGGTGGACGTCGCCTGGTACACCACCCGGGAGCGTGGGCAGCACGAGGTGCTGCCCTGGGACCACATCGACTCCGGCCTGGACAAGGAGTGGTTGTGGGAGGACTGGCTGGACGCCCTCGACGAGCGCGAGGTCGAGGACTGCCGGTGGACGCCGTGCTTCGACTGCGGCGTGTGCCCGCAGATGGACACCGAGATCCAGATCGGCCCCACCGGCAAGAGGCTCCTGCCGCTGTCGGTGGTGCGCTGACGAGCCGTGCCGGACACCCTCGTCGCGCGCGTCGACGCCGCAGCCACCGCGATAGTGGGGTCGGGCCAGGTTCCCGGGGTGGCCTGGGCGGTGGTGACCGGGGACGGATCGTCCCGGTCGGTGCACGTGGCCGCCGCCGGCAGCCACCGGACCGACGCCGTCTTCCGGGTCGCCTCGCTGACGAAGCCGCTGGCGGGCCTGCTGACCACGGCGCTGCTGGCCGACGGGGCGCTGGCCCCGGACGACCCCGTGGAGCGGTGGGTGCCGGAGATCACGGGACGACCGGTGCTGCGGACGCCGTCCTCGCCCCTCGACGACGTCGAGCCGGCCGACCGGCCGCTGACCGTCCTGGACGTCGTCGGCATGGGCGCGGGGATCGGCTGGGGCCGGGCGGTCGCGGGGAGTCCTCTGGAGCGTGCCGTGGACGGGCTCGGGCTGGCCTCGACGTGGGTGCCCAGCAGGCTCGACCCGGACGAGTGGGCCGAGCGGCTGGGTACCCTGCCGATGGCCCATCAGCCCGGACGCGGCTGGCTCTACCAGATGTCCTACGACCTGCTGACGATCGTCCTCGAACGAGCCACCCGGACCCCGGTGGACCAGCTCCTGCACGAACGGGTCCTGGCGCCCGCCGGCATGACCGACACCGGCTGGGTCGTCCCACCGTCCCAGCTCGGCCGGGTGCCGGCGCAGTTCTTCCCGGACGAGAACGGCGTGCGGGTCCAGGTGGCCCCCGCCGAGGACCCGGCGCTCACGCGGCGACCGGCGTTCTGCTCCCTCGCGACCGGTCTGCTGTCCACCGTCGGCGACCTGGCGCGGCTGTGCGCGCTGCTCCTCGACCGTGGCCGGGGGCGCTCCGGCAGGGTCGTGCCCGAGGAGGCCGTAGCGGCGATGACGCGCGACCTCCGGGGGCCGCAGGCCGGGGCGATGAGCCGCGACATGCTCGGTGAGCACCGTGGCTGGGGCTTCGGCGTGGGGATCGACCTGGTCGCGGCGTTCCCCGGCTCCCATGCCGGCCGGTTCGGCTGGGACGGGGGCACGGGGACCTCGATGTGGGTCGATCCCGTCGCCGGGGTCGGTGCGGTCGTCCTGACGCAGCACGGCATGTCGGGACCGGACGACGACCACCTGCGGCGCTTCTGGGCCGCGGTGCACGCCTGACCGGGTGCGCCGTCCCCTGATGCGGGACGGGGGAGGGCTCAGAGCTTGCGCGCCCGGACCACGCCGTCGATGGCCAGGATGGACTGCTTGAGGTCGTCCATCACCTCGCCCTCGACGTCGACGAGGGTGTAGGCGTAGTCGCCCCTGGACCGGTTGGTGAACTCGGCCACGTTGAGCCCCGCCTCGCCCAGGACCCCGGTGATCTGGCCGATCATCGTGGGGCGGTTCTGGTTGAAGATCCCCAGCCGGGTGGTCCCGGGCGTACGGGCCATGACGACCTCGGGGAAGTTGACCGAGTTGCGGATGTTGCCGTGCAGCAGGAAGTCGGAGAGCTGGTCGACCGCCATCACGGCGCAGTTGTCCTCCGCCTCGCCGGTCGAGGCGCCCAGGTGCGGCAGGGCGATGACCTTGGGGTGGATCGCCCCGGCCTCGGTGGGGAAGTCGTTGACGTAGGCGTGCAGGTGCCCCGAGTCGAGCGCCTCGAGGACGGCGGTCTCGTCGACGACACCGCCGCGGGCGAAGTTGAGGATCACCCCGCCCTCGGGCATGAGGGAGATCCGGTGGGCGTCCACCAGGCCCCTGGTGCCCTCCACCAGGGGAACGTGAGGGGTGACCATGTCGGAGCGGGAGAAGAGCTCCTCCACGCTGGTGACCTGCTCCACCTGGGGGGAGAGCTGCCAGGCGCGCTCCACCGTGATCGCCGGGTCGTACCCCAGGACCTTGAGCCCGAGCGACTGCGCGGCGTTGGCCACGAGCACCCCGATCGCGCCCAGCCCGACCACCCCCAGGGTGCGCCCCGGCAGCTCGAAGCCGGCGAACTGCTTCTTGCCCGCCTCCACCTGCTTGTCGAGGTCCTTGCCGGACAGCGCCCGGCCCGCCACGAGGTCACGGGTGTAGTCGGCCGCGTGGTAGAGGTTGCGCGCCGCCAGCAGCATCCCGGCGATGACCAGCTCCTTGACCGCGTTGGCGTTCGCCCCGGGGGTGTTGAACACCGGGATCCCCCGGGCGGCCAGCCGGTCCACGGGGATGTTGTTCGTGCCCGCTCCGGCCCGCGCGACGGCATACACGGAGTCGGGGATCTGCACCGAGTGCAGGTCGGCCGACCGGAGCAGCAGGGCCCGGGGCTCGGCGATGTCGGTCCCGATGTCGAAGACGTCCCGGTCGAGCCGCTGCAGCCCGACGGGGGAGATGGCGTTGAGGGTCTGGATCGCGAAGGTGCTCATGGGTCAGCCGTTCTTCCGCTCGAACTCGGTCATGAAGTCGACGAGGGCCTGCACGCCCTCCAGGGGCATGGCGTTGTAGATGCTCGCCCGCATCCCCCCGACGCTGCGGTGCCCCGCGAGCCCGGAGAGCCCGGCCTTCGCCGCCTGCGCCACGAACGGCTTCTCCAGGGCGGGGTCGGGCACGAGGAAGGGCACGTTCATCCACGAGCGGGCGGCCGGCTCGACCGGGTTGCGGTAGAAGTCGGAGGCGTCGATCGCACCGTAGAGCAGGTCGGCCTTGGCCTGGTTGCGCCGGGCCATCGCCTCCACGCCTCCCTGCTCCTGCACCCACTCCAGGACCAGGCCGACCAGGTACCACGCGAGCGTCGGCGGCGTGTTGAGCATCGAGTCGGCCTCGGCCATGGCGGTCCAGTCGAGCACGGAGGGCACGTCCGGGCGCGCGTGGCCCAGCAGGTCGCGGCGCACGAGCACCACGACGATCCCGGAGGGGCCCAGGTTCTTCTGCGCGCCGGCGTAGACCACGCCGAAGCGACCCACGTCCAGGGGACGGGACAGGATCGTCGAGCTGGCGTCCGTGACGAGCGGCACCTCCCCGGCGTCGGGGACGTAGGGGAACTCGACACCCCCGATGGTCTCGTTGAGCGTGTAGTGCAGGTAGCCGGCCTCCTGCGGCACCTCGAACGACCCCTGGGCCGGCACCGAGGCGTAGTTGGAGCCCTTCTCGTCGGCCAGCACCTGCACGTCGGTGAACCTGCGGGCCTCGCCGATGGCCTTCTTCGACCACGATCCGGTGTTCAGGTATGCCGTGCGCGCGCCCGGCGCGGTGAGGTTGAGGGGGACGGCCGCGAACTGCCCCGTGGCCCCGCCCTGGAGGAAGAGCACGGCGTAGTCGTCCGGCACGGAGAGGAGCTCGCGCAGGCGCCGTTCGCGTCCGCGGCGATCGCCACGAACTCGGGGGACCGGTGCGACATCTCCATGACCGACATCCCGGACCCTCCCCGGTCCAGGAGCTCGGACTGGGCGCGCTCGAGGACCTCGAGCGGCATGGTGGCGGGGCCGGCGGAGAAGTTGAAGACGCGCACGGGGCTTCCTCGGGTCGGGGTGGTAGGGGGGCGACCGCAGCTCAGCCCGGGGCTGCGCTCCGGTCCGGCCTCGACGTCGAGAGCCGGCTCTACCGTACCGGCACGCCCGTCCGCCGCCGACACCGCGGTCGTCCCGGGGGACCCCGGGGCGGCTACCCTGGCGGCCCATGGCCGCGCGACGTCTGCCCGAGGGACCGGCACCCGATCCTGCCGTGATGCGGCTGCGGGTGCGCTACGCCAAGCGCGGTCGGATGCGGTTCACCTCCACGAGGGACTTCCAGCGGGCGCTCGAGCGGGCCGTCCGTCGGGCGGGGCTGCCCGTGGCGTTCTCCGCCGGGTTCCACCCGCACCCGAAGATCTCCTACGCCAACGCCGCACCGACGGGCACGGCCAGCGAGGCCGAGTACGTCGAGGTCTCGCTCACCCGTCGGGTCGAGCCCGACGAGGTGGTGCAGGTGCTGGACGAGGCGCTGCCCGACGGTCTCGACGTCGTGGAGGTCGCCGACGCCGCCTCCCTGCCCGGTGCCCTGGCGGACCACCTGCAGGGCAGCCTGTGGGCGCTGCGGCTGCGCGGCTCCACCGGTTCCGGCGGCGGCGGGCCGTCGTCGGCCGACGGGGCGGTGGACCCCCGGTCGGTCCGGCAGGCGGTCGAGGCCGTGCTGGCGACCGAGGAGCTGACCGTGACGCGGATGATGAAGAAGGGTCCGCGCGAGCTGGACGTCCGGGCCGCGGTCCTGGGGATGGAGGTCGCCGGGGGCCCGGTCGCGGCGGTCCCGGCAGGCCCGGGGGACGTGGTCGTCCTGGCAGCCGTCCGCCACACCGTGCCCACGGTCCGTCCCGAGGAGCTCTGGACGGCCCTGTCCCGGGCTGCCGGCACCGACCTGCCCCGGCCGCTGGCGACCCGCCTGCGCCAGGGCCCGGTCGTGGGCGACCGGGTGGTCGACCTGCCGGGGTAGCCGCGGGAGGACCCGCCGGCCGTGCCGTACCACCCGCCACGCCCGGTCGACGGTGGGGCTGCCCGGGGTGTCTGTGCGATACTGACCGTGGTCGGGCAGGTCACCACACCGCTGCCCGTCCCGGTGCGAGTCCCCTCGCTGTGCGGCATCCTGTGCCGGCACGCGACGCCGTCGTGATGATCGAGCCGACTCCCACCGCCCCCACCGGTGCCGCGCCAGCCGCGCGAACCGCGTGGGTGAACTGGACGACTTCCGTCCGAGCCCAGCAGGGCTGGACGAACTGCACCCGCGCCGCGCGGGAAGTGGGTCCTACCCGGACCCGGTGTGGACTCCCCGGGCGGCCCAGAAAGGCACAGCGTGTCCGAGGAGACCAGCACCCCCGGTGAGGAACGCGCCCCCGACGGGGCCCAGACCCCCGACGACCGGGCCGCCCGGCTCGCGGAGATCACCGCCGAGCTCACCGCCAGCTCCCAGGAGCAGGCCGGCCCGTCGCCGGAGCCGGAGCAGCCGCCCCAGGCGGAGACCGAGGCGGAGACCGAGGCCGAGGACGACGAGCCCGCCGGGGACGACGAGCCCGCCGCGGACGAGGTGGAGGACGACGAGCCAGCCGTGGACGAGGCCACCGAGGACGAGGGCGATCCCGGGCAGGACCAGACCCAGCCGCAGCGGGTCGAGCGGCCCTCCTTCGGCGTCGTCTTCCAGGCGCCCGACCTGTCGGACATCCCCCGGCGACGTTCACGACGGGCCACCTCCGGCGTGACCACGCCGACCGACCGGCCGGAGGACGAGGAGAGCGCCGAGGACGCCGGGCAGGGCGAAGGAGCCTCGGGCGGAGCCGGGTCCCGGTCGCGGACCGGGGCGGACGAGGGGGACGGTCCGGAGCAGGACGGCGGGACCGAGGACGACAACGGCCGTGGGGGTCGTCGTCGCCGCCGCGGTGGCAAGGGCCGCCGCGGCCGACCCGGTTCGGACCAGGGCGACGGGGACGGCAGCGAGGAGCCTGACGCCGACGACGGCGAGGACGAGCGCGGGACGGATGCCTCCGGTCCGGACGCGGACGACGACCAGGGAGCTGGCGGCCGACGCCGCTCCCGCAGCCGCAGAGGACGCCGTTCCGGCGGCGGGTCCGGCGGGGGCGAGGACCGGGCGTCCGACGAGAGCGACCAGGGATCCGCGGGGTCGGCCGAGGAGCAGGACGACGAGCAGGACGGGGACGACGGGAACGGCGGGACCCGCCGCCGTCGGCGTCGTCGGCGCAGCGGGGAGTCCGGATCCTCATCCGGGTCCGGCGAGCGGTCCGCCCGGGACGAGGTCTCCTCGGTCAAGGGGTCGACGAGGCTGGAGGCCAAGCGTCAGCGCCGGCGCGAGGGCCGGGAGGCCGGGCGGCGCCGGACGATCATCACCGAGGCGGAGTTCCTCGCCCGTCGGGAGAGCGTGGACCGCGTCATGGTGGTCCGGGGTCTGGCGGACCGCACCCAGATCGCCGTGCTGGAGGACGGGGTGCCGGTCGAGCACTACGTCTCCCGGTCGGCCCAGAGCACCATGGCCGGCAACGTCTACCTGGGCCGCGTCCAGAACGTGCTGCCCAGCATGGAGGCGGCCTTCGTCGACATCGGCAAGGGGCGCAACGCGTCCTGTACGCCGGCGAGGTGAACTGGGACGCTGCCGGGCTCGAGGGCAACCAGCCCAAGCGGATCGAGAATGCGCTGAAGTCGGGGGAGTCGGTCCTGGTCCAGGTGACCAAGGACCCGATCGGGCACAAGGGTGCCCGGCTGACCTCCCAGATCTCGCTCCCCGGCCGTTACCTGGTCTACGTCCCCGGCAACTCCATGACCGGGATCTCCCGCAAGCTGCCCGACACCGAGCGGGCCCGGCTGAAGAAGATCCTCAAGGAGGTCGTCCCCTCCGACGCGGGCGTCATCGTGCGCACCGCCGCGGAAGGTGCCTCCGAGGCCGAGCTCCGTGCCGACGTGGAACGGCTCACCGCGACCTGGGAGCGCATCCAGGCCAAGGCAAAGGGTGCCAACGCCCCCGCCCTGCTCCATGGCGAGCCCGACATGACCGTCCGGGTCATCCGCGACGTCTTCACGGAGGACTTCTCCAAGCTCGTGGTCTCCGGCGACGGCGCCTGGAGCGAGGTCAAGCGCTACATCGACGAGGTCGCCCCGGACCTGGCCGACCGGGTCGAGAAGCACACCGGGTCGACCGACGTCTTCACCGCCTACCGGGTCGACGAGGCGATCGCCAAGGCCATGGACCGCAAGGTCTGGCTGCCCTCCGGCGGGTCCCTGGTCATCGACCGCACCGAGGCGATGACCGTCGTGGACGTCAACACCGGCAAGTTCACCGGGTCCGGCGGGAACCTCGAGGAGACCGTCACCAAGAACAACATCGAGGCGGCCGAGGAGATCGTCCGCCAGCTGCGGCTGCGGGACATCGGCGGCATCATCGTCATCGACTTCATCGACATGGTGCTGGAGTCCAACCGCGACCTGGTCGTGCGTCGGCTCCTGGAGTGCCTGGGCCGTGACCGGACCAAGCACCAGGTCGCCGAGGTCACCTCGCTGGGGCTGGTGCAGATGACGCGCAAGCGGGTGGGGTCCGGGCTCATCGAGGTCTTCTCCGAGCCCTGCGCACACTGCTCCGGCCGTGGCGTGGTCGTGCACACCGAGCCGGTGGCCACCCGCGGGGGCGGGCAGGACGACAGCTCCGGCGGCAACGGCGGTCGCCGCGGCCGTGGAAAGGGCCGGTCCGGTTCGACGAACGGCAACGGTGGGGGACAGGAGAGCCGCAACGTCCTCCCGCCGCCCAACCCCAACGGCCCGACCCCGGCCCAGATCGCCGCCGCGGCCCACGCCGCGGCCCTGCACGCCGGTGCTCCGGCGCCGGCCGCGGACGCGGCCGCCCGGGCGGCGGCCGAAGAGGTGACCGCCGAGGAGGTGACCGCCGAGGAGGTGACCGCCGACGCCGTGACCGACGTGGAGGTGGCGGCCGAGGAGGTGACCGAGGACGTCCTGCAGCAGCCCGAGCCCGCGGCCGAGCCCGAGCCCGCGGCCGAGCCCGAGCCCGCGCCCGAGCCCGAGCCCGCCCCGCAGCCGCGGCGGCGCCGTCCGCGCGGACGGGTGGTGGCCCCGGCGGGTCCGCCCACCGGCGCCGAGGCCGTCACCGTCGTCGATCCCTCCGAGGACTGAGGGACGACATCCACCGGTTTTGTCAGCGCGCCCGGGCCAGGGTAGGCTGGTGCGTCGGTTCGCCCCGTGATCAGGACGGGTCTGGTAGACGTCGCCCCGGCGGCGGCTCGACCCGGTCCAGCGGGAGCTGCATACCCCTCCACGACTGCAGGAAGTGAGTTGAACGTGTACGCGATCGTCCGTGCTGGCGGCCGCCAGGAGAAGGTCTCCGTCGGCGACGTCCTGACCATCGACAAGGTCCAGGGCAACGGCAACGCCGGGGACACCGTGGAGCTCGCTCCCGTGCTGCTCGTCGACGGGTCCACCGTGACCACCGACGCCGAGACCCTGAGCCGGGCCGTGGTCCGCGCCGAGGTCATGGCGGCCGTCAAGGGCCCCAAGATCATCATCCAGAAGTACAAGAACAAGACCGGTTACAAGAAGCGGCAGGGCCACCGCCAGCCGCTGACCAAGGTCAAGATCACCGCGATCGACGCCTGAGGCGCCGGCGCACCGCCCACCCCGTCCTTTCCCAGGAGACTTCAGATGGCACACAAGAAGGGCGCGTCCTCGTCCCGCAACGGTCGGGACTCGAACGCGCAGCGTCTCGGCGTGAAGCGCTTCGGCGGCCAGGTCGTCGGCACCGGTGAGATCATCGTCCGTCAGCGTGGCACCCACTTCCACCCCGGTGAGGGCGTTGGCCGCGGCGGCGACGACACCCTGTTCGCCCTCGTCCCCGGAGTGGTGGAGTTCGGCTCCAAGCGGGGCCGCAAGACCGTCAACATCGTCGCGCGGGAGACCGCCGACGCCTGACGCGCGACGCGTCACGACGCCTGACGAGACGACGCCGGAGGGGCCCAGCGCCCCACCGGCGTCGTTCGCTTTCCCCGCCGGCCTCCCTGGCGGCCTCCCTGTTCGTCCCCCTGCTGAGAGGATCGGTCCATGGCCAACTTCGTCGACCGTGTCGTGCTGCACCTGCGGGCCGGGAACGGCGGCCACGGCGTCGCCTCCGTGCACCGCGAGAAGTTCAAGCCGCTCGGCGGGCCGGACGGCGGCAACGGCGGGCGCGGCGGGGACATCGTCCTGCGGGTCGACCCCTCCGTCACCACGCTCATCGACTACCACCACGGCCCCCACCGCAGCGCGCCCAACGGCCGTCCGGGGGAGGGTGACGAGCGCAACGGCGCCCAGGGGGAGGACCTGGTCCTGGCCGTCCCCAGCGGCACCGTGGTGACCACTCGTTCCGGGGAGGTGCTCGCCGACCTCGTCGGCGACGGGGCCGAGTACGTGGCCGCGCGCGGCGGTCGGGGCGGCCTGGGCAACAAGGCCCTCGCCTCGGCCCGGCGTAAGGCCCCCGGCTTCGCCCTGCTCGGCGAGCCGGGGGAGGAGGCCGAGGTCGTCCTGGAGCTGAAGACGCTCGCCGACGTGGCTCTCATCGGGTTCCCGTCGGCCGGGAAGTCCTCCCTCGTCAGCGTGCTCTCGGCCGCCCGTCCCAAGATCGCCGACTACCCGTTCACCACCCTCGTGCCCAACCTCGGCGTGGTCACCGCCGGCGGTGAGCGGTTCACCGTCGCCGACGTGCCCGGGCTCATCCCGGGGGCCAGCGAGGGCAAGGGGCTGGGACTGCAGTTCCTGCGTCACGTCGAGCGCTGCCACGTGCTCGTCCACGTGATCGACTGCGCGACCCTCGAGCCGGGACGGGACCCGTTGACCGACCTGGAGGTCATCGAGGAGGAGCTGGCGGCCTACGTCCCGCACGGTCGTCTCGGCGGGATCCCGCTGGCCGAGCGCGTGCGGGTCGTGGTCCTCAACAAGGCCGACGTGCCCGAGGCGCGCGAGCTCGCCGAGATGGTCCGTCCGGACCTGGAGGCGCAGGGGTACGAGGTGCACGTCGTGTCCGCCGTGGCGCACCAGGGGCTCAAGGAGCTGACCTTCTCCCTCGCCGCCCACGTCCGTCGGGCCCGGGAGGAGCAGCTCGTCGAGCAGCCGGCCCGCGTCGTCGTGCGACCGCGTGCCGTGGACGAGACAGGCTTCACGGTGCGTCGGGAGAACACCCCGGACGGCGAGGTCTTCCGGGTGCTGGGCGACCGACCGACCCGCTGGGTGCGCCAGACCGACTTCACCAACGACGAGGCGGTCGGCTACCTGGCCGACCGGCTCAACCGGCTCGGGGTGGAGGAGGAGCTGCTCAAGGCGGGGGCGGTCTCCGGCTCCACCGTGCTCGTCGGGCCCGAGGACGACGCGGTCGTCTTCGACTGGGAGCCCACGGTGAGCGCGGGGGCCGAGCTGCTGGGCCAGCGGGGCAGCGACCTGCGGCTGGAGGACCGCGCCCGGCCGACCCGGTCGGAGAAGCGGGAGGCCTTCCACGAGAAGATGGACGCCGCGGCGGCGGCCCGCGAGGAGCTGGCCGCGGAGCGTCGCGCCGGCAAGTGGACCGAGGAGGACTGAACCCGGACCGGGCGGGCCCGGTGCGCCGTCGGAAGGACGACGCACGATGCATGAGTATGCACGGTCGTGGATTAGTATCCTGTCATGGCCCTCTCCGTCGACCGCAGCGTCATCCGCGACGCCCGCCGGCTCGTGGTCAAGGTCGGTTCGTCCTCCCTGACCAGCCCCACCGGTGGTCTGGACGGGTTCCGTCTGCAGGCGCTCTCGACCGCCCTGGCCCGGCAGGCCCTCTCCGGGGTCAGGGTGGTCCTGGTCTCCTCCGGGGCGATCGCGGCCGGCATGGGCCCGCTCGGGCTGACCCGGCGCCCCAAGGACCTGGCCACCCAGCAGGCGGCGGCCAGCGCGGGGCAGGGCCAGCTCATGGCGGCCTACACCAACGCCTTCACCCTGCACGGGGTCCGGGTCGGGCAGGTCCTGCTGACCGCCGACGACATGCACCGTCGCAGCCACTACGTCAACGCCTCGCGCACCCTCGAACGGCTCCTGGAGCTGGAGGTGGTGCCGATCATCAACGAGAACGACACGGTGGCCACCGACGAGATCCGCTTCGGCGACAACGACCGGCTGGCCGCCCTCGTGGCCCACCTCGTGGACGCCGACGCGCTCCTGCTGCTGTCCGACGTGGACGCGCTCTACGACGGCCATCCGACGGAGCCTGGGAGCCGCCCGATCCGGACGGTCACCTCCGCGGAGCAGATCGCCGCGGTCGACATCTCGGGCGCCGGGTCCGCCGTGGGCACCGGCGGCATGGCCACCAAGGTGGCCGCCGCCCAGATGGCCACGGAGGAGGGCGTCAGCGTCCTGCTCACCAGCGCCGACAAGGTCACCGCGGCCCTGTCCGGCGACGAGGTGGGGACCCTGTTCGTCCCCACCGGCAGCAAGAGTCCGGCCCGCCGGCGATGGCTCGCGCACGCCAGCAGCGCGACCGGTCGGATCGTCCTGGACGACGGTGCGGTGGACGCGGTCGTCTCCCACCGCACCTCCCTGCTGCCCGTGGGGATCACCCGCATCGAGGGCCGGTTCACCGCCGGGGACACCGTCGACCTGTGCGACGACAGGGGCCTGGTCGTGGCCCGCGGCCTCGTCGGCTACGACGCCGAGGAGCTGCGGCCCCTCGTGGGTCAGCGGCTGGCGCGCGGCCCGCGGCTGCGCAACGGCGCACCCGCACCCCGCCCCGTCGTCCGCCGGGACGACCTGGTCGTCCTCTGACGACACCGGCCGGAAGCCCTCCCCACCACCCACCGCACCGACGCATGGACCCACAGACCAAGGAGCAGTCCCCATGAGCACCCCCATCGCCCCCGAGGTCGTCGACCACGTCCACGAGGTCGCCCGCCGGGCGCGCAGGGCCTCGCGTCAGCTGGCCCAGCTGACCCGGGGGGAGAAGGACGCGGCCCTGCTGGCCCTCGCCGACGCCGTGGACGCGGCCACCGCCGCGGTGGTGGCGGCCAACGGCGAGGACCTGGACCGCGGCCGCGCCTCGGGCCTGTCCGAGAACCTCCTGGACCGGCTCACCCTCGACGCGGACCGGGTCCACGCGGTCGCGGACGCGCTGCGGCAGATCGCCACCCTGCCGGACCCGGTGGGCGAGGTGGTCCGCGGCTCGACCCTGGCCAACGGCCTGCAGATCCGGCAGGTGCGCGTCCCGATGGGGGTCGTGGGCATGATCTACGAGGCTCGGCCCAACGTCACCGTGGACGCCGCCGGTCTGGGGCTCAAGAGCGGCAACGCGGTCATCCTCCGGGGCGGGTCCGCCGCCTCCTCCACCAACGCCGCCCTGGTCGGCGTGCTGCGGTCGGCGCTCGAGGCGCAGGGGCTGGACCCCGACGCGGTCAACCTGCTCTCCGAGGGCGGGCACGACGCCGCCCGCGCGCTGATGACGGCCCGGGGCCTCGTCGACCTGGTCATCCCCCGGGGCGGTGCCAGCCTGATCCGGACGGTGGTGACCGAGTCCACCGTCCCGGTCATCGAGACGGGGGTGGGCAACTGCCACGTGTACGTCGACGGCTCGGCCGACGCCGACATGGCCGTGCGCATCGTCACCAACTCCAAGACCCACCGCCCGTCGGTCTGCACGCCGCCGAGTCGCTGCTGGTGCACCGGGACGCCGCCGCACGGGTCCTGCCGGGGGTCATGGCCGAGCTCGCGGCAGCAGGTGTCACGGTGCACGGCGACGAGGACACCAGGGGGTATGCCGAGACCGCCGGCGCCCGCTGGGTCCCGGTCACCCCGGAGGACGACGACACCGAGTTCCTCTCGCTGGACATCTCCGCCCGGGTGGTGGACGACCTGGACGCGGCGATCACGCACGTGCAGGAGCACACCAGCGGGCACACCGAGGCGATCGTCACCGCCGACCGGGACGCCGCACGGCGGTTCACGGCCGAGGTGGACGCCGCCGCCGTGCTGGTCAACGCCTCGACCCGGTTCACCGACGGGGGCGAGTTCGGGTTCGGCGCCGAGATCGGCATCTCGACGCAGAAGCTGCACGCCCGGGGACCGATGGCCCTGCCCGAGCTCACGACGACCAAGTGGGTCGTCGAGGGCGACGGTCAGGTGCGCTGAGAAGGACGCCCGAGCGGCTCGTCGGCAGGCTCGGCGAGGGAGTCGTAGGCCACGTAGTAGGACGGCCGGCGCTGCAGGGTGGCGTAGATACGGCCGACGTACTCGCCCATGACGCCGAGGCTGAGCAGCTGCAGCGCGCTGAACCCGGCGACGATGACGACGGTCGAGGTCCACCCGGCGACCGTCTGGCCGCCCAGCTTGGCGACGAGGGCGTAGCCAGGAGCCCGAGGGCCACGAGGAAGCCGACCAGCCCGAACCAGGTGGCCAGCCGCAGCGGGGCCGCGGAGAAGCCGGTGACCGAGTCCACCGTGAGCCGCAGCATCCGGGCGAGCGGGTACTTGCTCGTCCCCGCGGCCCGCTCGGCCCGCACGTAGCCCACCGTCGTGGCCGGGAAGCCCAGCGCGGGCACCACCAGCCGCAGCACGCGGTGGTCCTCCGGCAGGGCGTTCACCGCCTCCACCGTGGCCCGGGACATCAACCGGTAGTCCCCGGCGTCGTCCGGGCGCCCCCGGCCCCGAGGGCCCGCATCAGGGCGTAGTAGACGCGGGCCGTGGACCGCTTGAACACCGAGTCGGACGAGCGGTCCGTGCGGACGCCGTAGACCACGTCGACGTCCTGGTCGCGGGCCGCCCGCAGCATCTCGGGCACGACCTCGGGCGGGTCCTGCAGGTCCGCGTCCAGGGTGACCACCCAGTCGCCGCGCGCGGCGACCAGGCCGGCGGACAGGGCCGCCTGGTGGCCGGCGTTGGCCCGCAGGCGCAGCACCCGCAGCTGGGGCCAGGTCCGTCGGGCCGCCTGGAGCAGCACGGGGGTGGTGTCCCGGCTGCCGTCGTCGACCGCGACGACCTCGTAGGGCTCGCCCAGGCCGTCCAGCACGCCGCGCACCCGCTCCACGAACAGCGGCAGCACCTCGGCCTCGTCGAACATGGGGACCACGACCGACAGCGTCGGCGGCACGGCGCCGTCCCCGGCGGGACGGGGGCTCGCAGGTGCGGACATGGCTCCACTGTAGGTGGCCTGCGGGTACAGTGGCCCGCATGACGTCTGTGCCTTCCCAGCTGCTGGCCGCCTCCGAGGAGGAGGGGGGCCACCACGTGGTCAACGAGCTGCTGTTCGACCCCATCTGGTTCGGGGTCATCGCCTTGGCGATCTTCCTGGGCCTGCTCGGCCTCCTGTGGTCCTTCCGCAACACTCTCGCGCTCGACCCGCACGGCGTCGCCGAGGGGCACGACCCGGACAGCGCACGCGGCTCCAGCGCGCACTGATGCGCCTGGGGGTGATGGGTGGGACCTTCGACCCCATCCACCACGGGCACCTCGTGGCCGCGAGCGAGGCGGCCCACCTGCTCGACCTCGACGAGGTGGTGTTCGTTCCCACCGGCCAGCCCTACCGCAAGGACGCCGCGGAGGTCAGCGCACCGGAGCACCGCTACCTCATGACGGTCGTGGCGACCGCCTCCAACCCGCGGTTCACGGTCAGCCGCGTGGACGTCGACCGGCCCGGGCCGACCTACACCCGGGACACCCTGCGCGACCTGCGCAGGCTCCGCCCCGACGACGAGCTGTTCTTCATCACCGGCGCCGACGCCCTCGGGCAGATCCTGTCCTGGAAGGGGGTCGACGAGCTGTGGGAGCTGGCCCACTTCGTGGGGGTCACCCGCCCCGGCCACGACCTGACCGACAGCGGACTGCCGCAGGACAAGGTGACGCTCCTCGAGGTGCCGGCCATGGCCATCTCCTCGACCGACTGCCGGGAGCGGACCGCTGCCGGGGAGCCGGTGTGGTACCTCGTCCCGGACGGCATCGTCCAGTACATCCACAAGTATGCCCTGTACCAGGAGGAGACCCCGTGAGTGCCACCCCCCGTGCCACCCCCCGGGCGGTGGAGCTGGCGCAGGCCGCCGCCGCCGCCGCCCAGGACAAGCTGGCGCGCGACGTCGTGGGGCTGGACGTCTCCGGCCAGCTGGCGCTGACCGACGTCTTCGTCATCGCCTCCGCGCCGAGCGAGCGCCAGGTCGGCGCCGTGGTCGACGCCGTGGAGGACCGGCTCAAGGAGCTCGGTGCCAAGCCGCTGCGCCGCGAGGGACAGCGGGAGGGCCGCTGGGTGCTCCTCGACTTCGGTGACATCGTCGTGCACGTCATGCACAGCGAGGACCGCGAGTTCTACGACCTCGAGCGGTTGTGGAAGGACTGCCCCACGGTCGTGCTTCCCCCGGCCCCGGCCGACGAGGCGTGAGCCGGCGGCCGCCCCGTCGGGTGGTGGTCTGGCGGCACGGCGAGACGGAGCACAACGCCGGCGGGATCTACCAGGGCCAGCTGGACAGCCACCTGTCCGCGCGGGGCCGACGACAGGCCGCGGCAGCGGCCGCCCGCCTGGCCGAGCGTCCGGTGGCCCGGCTGCTCTCCAGCGACCTGTCGCGGGCGGCAGACACCGCCGACGAGCTGGCCGCGCTCACCGGCCTGCCCGTGGAGCACGACGCGCGGCTGCGCGAGATCCACGTCGGCCGCTGGCAGGGGCTGGCGCACACCGAGGTGCTCGCCCGGTTCCCGCAGGCCCTCGCGGCGCTCGACCGCGGGGAGGACCCGGTCCGCGGGGAGACGGGCGAGCGGGTGGCCGACGTCCAGGTGCGGGTGCGGGCCGTGTTCGAGGAGCTGCTGCCCCGGCTGGGGCCGGGGGAGACCGCGGTCGTGGCCACCCACGGCATGGCGAGCCGGGCCCTGGTCGCCGACGTCGTCGGCCTGTCCGCCCGGCAGGCGTGGCTGTCGCTGGTGGGGCTGCACAACTGCCACTGGGCCGAGCTGGTCGAGCACCGCACGGGCTGGCGCCTGGAGTCCTGGAACGTGGGCGTGGGCCGTCCCGGACCCGCCTCGGTCTCCGACCGCTGACCCGGGCCCGCCCCGGGGACCGGCGCGGACCCCGGCCCGCAGGCGGGAGGCCCCGGCACCGCCCGTGACCTGCGATTTGGGAAATGTCGACCGGGCTGGGTATTGTGTTCCAGTCCTCAACGGGGCCCTTCGGGGCTGTGGCGCAGTTGGTAGCGCACCTCCATGGCATGGAGGGGGTCAGGGGTTCGAATCCCCTCAGCTCCACCGTGGACGGAAGGCCGTCTCCCAGCCGGGAGGCGGCCTTCTGGCTGTCGGGTCCCGCCGGCAGGCCGACGGGTCGGCCCCGGGCCGGGAGCAGCGGACGGACCCGACCGGACAGGAGGGACGCATGGACGGCGGGCCGTCGGGGACGGTGCCCTTCCGGCTCCGCGACGTCGCGCTCGCGGCCTTCCTGCCGACCGTCGTCAGCGGTACCGGGCACGCCGCCCTCCTGCCGGTGCTGGCCCTCCTCGCCCGCGACCTGGGTGCCGGCGTCGGCCAGGCCGCCCTCGTCGTGGCCCTGCTGGGGGTGGGCAGCCTGCTGACCTCGCTGCCGGCCGGGGCCCTCGTGGCACGGGTGGGGGAGAGACGAGCCCTCGTGGGGGCGGGCGTGGTCGACGCCGCCGCCATGGTCGTCGCCGCCACCGCCCCGTCGGTCCCGGTGCTCGCCGGCGCGGTCGTCCTCAGTGGCGCCAGCTGGTCGGTCTTCCTCCTGGCCCGGCAGGGCTTCCTCATCTCGGTGGCGCCCGCCCACCTGCTCGCGCGGGCGATGTCCACGCTGGGCGGCAGCCACCGGGTCGGCGCCTTCCTGGGGCCGGTGGCCGGGGCCGGGCTGCTGGCAGCCACCGGGTCGCTGCGGTCGGTCTTCTGGATGGCCGCGGCTCTGGCTCTGCTCTCGGGGCTGGTCGTGCTGCTCGTCCGCGACGTCGGCACCCGTGCCGACCCGGTGCCCGCCGCCCGGCCCACCGTCGGGTCGGTCCTGGCCGCGCACCGGCACGTGCTGCTCACGCTGGGCAGCGCCGTGGTGGTGATCGGGGCCGCCCGGTCGCTGCGCGCGACGGTGCTGCCGCTGTGGGCCGAGCACGTCGGCATCTCCGCCGAGGTCACCTCCCTGGTCTTCGGTGTGGCGGCCCTGGTGGAGATCGCGCTGTTCTACCCCGCCGGCTGGCTGATGGACCACGCGGGGCGCACCGTCGTGGCCGTCCCGGTCGTGGCCACGATCGGACTGGGCGTCAGCCTGCTGCCCCTGGCCGGGGGACTGCCCGCCTTCGTCGCCCTGGCCGTGCTCATGGCCGTCGGGAACGGCATGGGCTCGGGCATCGTCATGACCCTGGGGGCCGACACCGCCCCTGCCGAGGGCCGGTCGCAGTACCTGGGCGGCTGGCGGCTCGCCGGAGACCTGGGCAGCTCGGGCGGCCCGCTCATGGTCGCCGGCCTGGCGGCGATCGTCCCGCTCGGCACGGCCTGCGTCGTCACCGGCCTGAGCCTCATGGCCGGGGCGGCGTGGGTCCGTCACTGGGTGGCGCGGGCGGACCGGCGTCGGCGTCCCGCCGCAGGCCCAGCTCCGGCAGGTGCCGGGCGGCCTCGTCCAGGACGTGCTCGAAGACGTGCCGGTCGACCGACGCCCCGGTCCGCCGCACCGCCGCCGACGGGAGACGCAGCAGACGGTTGACGCGCACCTCGCTGGGCCGCCGGTACCGGTCCCAGGCACCCGTGCCGATGTCCGTCCAGAGCCTGCCCTCGGCCGCCTCCTGCTCCTCGTCCAGGTCGTGGTCGCGGCTGGTCAGCTGCAGGGCCAGCAGGGTGTCGTCGGCGCGTCCCAGGACCAGGACCGGCCGGTCCTTGCCCCGCTGCGGCTCCTCCTCGAACGGCACCCAGGCCCACACGACCTCCCCGGGGTCGGCCCGGTCGTCGGCCACCGGCGCCCACCCGACCTGCGGCGGGTCGTCGCCGGTGGCGCCGTGCGCGTCGGTCACGACCCGCGGGCCCGGCCGGCCAGGTCCTGGGCCACCCTGGTCAGGTCGGCGACCACCCGTCGGGCCTCCTCCTGCGTCATCCGTTCCGTGGGACCGCTGACCGACAGCGCCATCCGGCCCCCGTGCAGGTCGACCGGCACGGCCACGCAGCGCACCCCCAGCTCCTGCTCCTCGTCGTCCACGGCATACCCCTGCCCCCGGACCCGCTCGAGCTCCTCCTCCAAGGCCTCCGCCGAGGTCAGGGTATGGGGCGTGCGCGCCTCGAGCGGGACCGTCGCCAGGACACGCCCCGCCTCCTCCGGCGGGAGCCCGGCGAGCACCACCTTGCCGACGGCGGTCGAGTGGACCGGCACACGCCGGCCGACCTCGGCGAAGATGCGCAGGGTGTGGGGCGAGGGGGACTGGGCCAGGTAGACCATGCGTTCCCCGTCGAAGGCGGCCAGGTTGGCCGTCTCCCCGGTGGCCTCGACCGCGGCCCGGAGCGCCGGGGCGGCCAGGACGGACAGCTCGCGGGAGGCGGCGTCCCCGAGCAGCAGCGCGCTCGGCCCCAGCCCGTAGCGGCGGTCCGGGTCCTGTCGCACCCACCCGCGGCGGGCCAGCGCCGCGAGGAGGCGGTGGACGGTCCCCGTCGGCAGGCCGGTCGCCCGGGCCACCTCGGTGACACCGAGCGTCCCCGGGTGCCCCGCGAGGGCCTCGAGGATGGCCAGGGTGCGGTCCACCGACTGCACGCCGCGCCCCCGTCCCGCCTCCTCCAGCGTCATGGGGGCCACCCTATCGGCGACACCCGCACGCCACCCTTGACGCACCAACCGGGGAGGGGCATAGTGCGTCCCGGAATGGTCAGTCCATTCCCGCGCGGACGGCCGGATAACCCGGTGGCGGCGCGGGTCGTGGGCCGACGTCACCGCCCGGAAAGGTGTCGACGTGGACAACCTCGCAGTGCTCAGCCTCCTGGCCATCGCGCCCATCGCGGTCGTCGGCGTGCTGCTCGCCGGCTTCCGCTGGCCGGCCAAGTACGCCATGCCCGTCGGCTACGTGGTCACCGTGGTCATCGCCATGGCCGTGTGGCAGATGCGACCGGCGGCCGTGGCCGCGGCCACCATCGAGGGCGTGATCATCGCGGTCACCCTGCTCTACATCGTCTTCGGCGCACTCCTGCTGCTCGCCACGGTCATCTCCAGCGGGGCGATGAGCACCATCCGGGCCGGTTTCACCTCCATCTCGCCCGACCGCCGGGTGCAGGCGATCATCATCGGCTGGCTCTTCGGCTCCTTCATCGAGGGCGCGTCCGGCTTCGGCACGCCGGCGGCCGTCGTCGCACCGCTGCTGCTGGCGCTCGGCTTCCCGGCCATGGCCGCCGTCATGGTCGGTCTGATCATCCAGTCCACGCCCGTGTCCTTCGGAGCCGTCGGCACGCCGATGATCGTCGGCGTCGGCGGCGGGCTGCAGGACGGCGCCGGCGTCGACGAACGTGCGGCCGAGCTGGGGCTGAGCTACGACGGCCTGGTCGCCGAGATCGCCTTCCAGACCGCCGCCATCCACGCGATCGCGGGTCTGCTGATCCCCCTGGCCATCGCGGTGTTCCTCACCGGCTTCTTCGGGGAGCGCCGCTCCTTCGCCGAGGGGCTGCGGATCTGGCCGTTCGCCCTCTACGCCTCCCTCGCGATGACGGTCCCCTACGTGCTGGTCGCGCGCTTCATCGGTCCCGAGTTCCCCTCCCTCATCGGTGGTCTGCTCGGGCTCACCCTGGTGATGTTCACCTCGAGCCGTGGCTTCCTCATGCCCAAGGACACCTGGGACTTCGGCCCCCGGGCTTCCTGGGAGGAGCGCTGGATGGGCTCCCTGGACACCGACCACCTCGGCGAGGAGCTGGACACCCGCAAGCGGATGGGCATCGTCACCGCCTGGAGCCCCTACGTCGTCATCGCCGTCCTGCTGCTGGCGACCCGCCTCATCGAGCCGCTGACCAACGCCCTGCGCTCGGACGCACCGTGGGTGACCATCCCGTTCGAGAACATCCTCGGCACGGGCATCAGCACCACCTGGCAGTGGCTCTACAGCCCGGGAACGGTCTTCATCGTCACCGTCCTGATCACCTACGCCCTGCACAAGATGAACGGCCACCAGATCAGGGCGACCTGGTCGGTCGCGGCCAAGCAGCTGCTCGGCACCGCGGTCGCGCTGGGCTTCGCGGTGCCCCTCGTGCGGCTGCTCATCCGGTCGGGTCCCGACTTCACCAGCTCCGACCTGGCCTCGATGCCGGTGACCTCGCCGAGGGGGCGGCCGCCGTGGCCGGGGCCAACTGGCCGCTCGTGGCACCGTGGATCGGGGCCCTGGGAGCCTTCGTGGCGGGGTCCAACACCGTGAGCAACCTGACGTTCTCGCTGTTCCAGTTCGCGACCGGCAACGAGATCGGGGTCGCGCCGGAGAGCGTCGTGGCGGCGCAGGCCATCGGCGGCGCGGCCGGCAACCCGGTCGCCATCCACAACATCGTGGCCGCCTCGGCCACGGTCGGCCTGCTGGGCCGGGAGGGCGACCTGATCCGCAAGACGGTGCTCATCACCGCCTACTACAGCCTCGTCGGGGGTGCGGTGAGCTTCCTGTGGATCTACGGCATCGGGTTCAATGCCGGGCTGATCCAGCTGGTGCTGCTGGTGGCCCTTCTCGTCGGCCTCGTGGTGTGGATGGTCGACCGCGACAAGAAGATCCCCCAGGTGCAGACGCCGCGCTGACGCCGGCTGCACGACCCGCGGACGACGCCGTCCCGCCCGCACCGACCGGGCGGGGCGGCGTCCCCGCGCGAGGCGGTCCTCCGGGCCGTGGGGCCGGGAGGACCACCCCTCAGAGCAGGCGCTCGCCCCGGATGGCGGCGTCGAGCACGACGGCGGTGTGCACGAACGGCACCGGCCGGCCGGCCCGTTCCAGCGCCTGGCTGATCTGCATCAGGCAGCCGGGGTTGGCGGTGACGAGCAGGTCGGCCCCGGTGGACAGGATGTTGGCCGCCTTGCGGTCGCGAGCTCGGCGGCCGGCTCGGGGTTGAGGATGTTGTAGACGCCCGCGGAGCCGCAGCAGATCTCGGCGTCCGGGATCTCGACCAGCCGCACCCCGGGGATGCCGCGCAGCAGCTCCCGCGGCTGACGGACCACCTGCTGGGCGTGCCGGAGGTGGCAGGCGTCGTGGTAGGCGATGACGACCTCGCCGTCGGTCCGGTCGTCGTCCGCCGGCGCGGCTCCCACCGGGTGGCGCGGGGCGACGGGACCCAGCTCGACGAGGATCTCGGACAGGTCCCGCACCTTCTCGCTGAACGCCCGGGCCCGGCCGGCGTAGTCGGGGTCGTCGGAGAGCAGGTGGACGTACTCCTTCATCGTGGAGCCGCAGCCGGCGGAGTTGACCACGACCGAGTCCACCCCGGCCTCCTCGAAGGTGTCGATGAGACGACGCGCGAACTCCGCACCCTCCTCCTCGCGGCCCGTGTGCACCGAGAGGGCGCCGCAGCACCCCTGGCGCCGGGGCGCGACGACGTCGCAGCCCTCGGCGGCCAGCACCCGGGCGGTGGCGGCGTTGACCTCGCCGAAGAACTCCCGCTGGACGCACCCGGTGAGCATGCCCACGACCGCCCGCCGTGGCCCCAGGGCCGGGGTGCGCTCGGGCACCTCCACGCGGGGACCGAGCGGGGGAGCCAGCGACTGCATGACCTCCAGCTCGGGGCTGACCCGGCCGACCAGGCCGGTCCGTCCGACCAGCCGCAGGGCTCCGGTGCGCTGGGCCAGCCGCAGGGGACCACGCAGCGCCCTCAGCCGTGCCGGGTGGGGGAACAGCCCGAAGATGAGGGACCGCAGCGCCCGCTCGCGGGCGGGCCGCTCGACCCGGCGCTCGATCTGCGCCCGGGTCGTCTCCAGGATGCGGTCGTAGCGTACGCCGGACGGGCAGGCGGTCACGCAGGCCATGCAGCCCAGGCAGGCGTCCAGGTGGGCCACGGTGGAGCCGGTCAGGGGCGCCCCCTCCCGGGCCGCGCGGACGAGGTCGATGCGTCCGCGGGGGCTGTCCATCTCCTCGCCCCAGAGCTGGTAGGTCGGGCAGGTGGTGAGGCAGAACCCGCAGTGGACGCAGTCGTCGAGCAGCTCGGTGCTGGGGGGACGGTGGTCGTCGAACGCCGGGTCCGCCACGACGCCCGAGCTCAGGCCGCGCACGGTCGGCATCCCCAGGTGGGTGACGTCCTGCGCGGCGGGCACCCGGGCGGGCTGGGTCGTGGTCGGCAGGCTGGTCGAGGCCGGCGACATGGTCGGGCGGGGGCGGGGGCGGTCCATCACAGTCCTCCGACGAAGCGTCCGGGCGCCAACGCCCGGGTGGGGTCGAACTCGTCCTTGACGCGGCGCATCAGGTCCAGGCCGGGCACCTCGCCCCAGCTGTCCGCGACCGCCTTGACCTCGGGCGGGGCGTCCAGCACCACCGTGGAGCCGCCGAGCCGTTCGCTCACGGCCCGCAGGTCGTCGAGGGCGGCCCGGGCATCCTCCGGCGCCGACGCTGCGGGCAGGAGCGCGTGCAGCACCCCCACGCCCGCCGACCCGGTCACCGTCATCCCGTGGGCGACGGCCGCGGCGACCAGCTCGGCCACCCCGGAGATGCGGGCCGTGGCGCGCACGAGCACGGGCCGCTCGTCGTGCGCGGCCGCGAGGGGACGGGCCCACCAGCCGGGGGCCCGGTCGGTGGACGACACGGACGGGGCGCCGCGCGAGGCGAGGGGGGCCAGCACGTCGACGAGGCGGGCCGCGCGCGCCTGCACCCCGCCGTCGGTGCCCCCCAGCAGGACGGCCACCTGGGGGGCCTGGCCGGGGCGGGCGTGCACCTCCAGGGCCTGCGGCACGGTCTGGGAGTGGACGGCCGAGCCCAGCACGGTGGCCAGGTCCTCCTCGGCGACGTCGAGGACCACCCACCGCTGCGCCTGCGGCAGGGGGTGCAGCCGGACGGTCACCTCGGTGACGACGGCCAGCGTGCCGAACGACCCGGTGAGCAGCTTGGCCAGGTCGTAGCCGGCGACGTTCTTGACGACCCTGCCGCCGGCCTTGGCGACCGTCCCGTCGGCCCGCACGAACCGGACGCCGATGACCAGGTCGCGCACCGAGCCGGTCCACAGCCGCCGGGGGCCGCAGAGGTTGGTGGCCACGGCACCGCCCAGGGTGGAGCCGCGCACCTCGGCCCCCCCGGCACCCGCCACGGGAGGGGCGGCGTCCGCCACCAGGTCGTCGACGACCAGCTGGTGGCCGCCCTCGGCGAGCCGCTCGGCCAGCCGGGCCAGCGGCATGCCCGCGCCCGCGATGGCGATCAGGTCCCCCCGGGAGTGCTCCACGAGCGCGTCCATCGCCGTCGTCTCCAGGATGACGTCGAGACGCTCCGGGGGCCGGCCCCAGGCCACCTTCGTCCCGTGCCCGCGCACGACGACGGCCAGGCCCTGCGCGTGGCAGGCGCGCAGCAGGGCCGAGGTCTCCTCGGTCGACCCCGGCCGGGCGACGACGCGGGCCGGGACCCCGTCGACCTGGTCCTCGGGTCCGGCCTCCCGGACCGGGCAGGTGCCCGCCAGCTGCTCGAGCGGGGTCATCAGAAGAGCTCCACGCCGTCGGTGGCCAGGGCGTGCGCGCCCTGGACGACCCGGGGCCGCTCTCCGCAGAGCCGGGGCGTGGGGTAGATCTTGCCGGGGTTGGCGATGCCGTCGGGGTCGAAGGCGCAGCGCACCAGCTGCATGGTGTCCAGGTCCTCCTCGGTGAACATCCGCGGCATGTAGCGGGCCTTGTCGGCGCCCACGCCGTGCTCGCCGGTGATCGACCCGCCGTGCCGGATGCACAGGTCGAGGATCATCCCGGACACCTCCTCGGCGCGTTCGGTGGCGCCCTCCTCGGCGGCGTCGAAGAGCACGAGGGGGTGCAGGTTGCCGTCGCCGGCGTGGAAGACGTTGGCCACGCGCACGCCCCGCTCGGCGCTGATCCGGGACATCTCGCGCAGCACCTCCGGCAGCGCCGTCCGGGGGACGACGCCGTCCTGCACGATGTAGTCGGGGGAGATGCGGCCGACGGCCGCGAAGGCCGACTTGCGGCCCTTCCAGATCTCGGCCCGCTCGAGGGCGTCGGTGGCCATCCGGAACTCGAAGGCGCCCTGCTCGGCACAGATCCGTTCCACCTGGTCGTACTCGTGGGCCACCTCCTCGGCCGCACCGTCCAGCTCGACGACGAGCACGGCCCCGGCACCGGCCGGGTAGCCGCAGGAGACGGCCTTCTCGGCCGCCTCGATGGCCAGGGCGTCCATGATCTCGATCGCGGCCGGCACGATGCCCGCGGCGATGATCGCGCTCGTCGCGGCCCCCGCCTGGTCGATCGTGGCGAAACCGGCCAGGACGGTGCGTACCTCCTCGGGCAGCCGGGTCAGCCGCACGACGGCCCGGGTCGCCACGCCCAGCGTCCCCTCCGAGCCGACGAAGGCGCCCACGAGGTCGTAGCCCGGGGCGTCGGGGGCCTCGGTGCCCAGGCGGACCTCCTCGCCCGAGGGGGTGACCAGGTCCAGCGCCAGCACGTGGTTGGCGGTGAAGCCGTACTTGAGGCAGTGCGCGCCGCCGGAGTTCTCCGCGACGTTGCCGCCGATCGAGCAGATCTGCTGGCTGCTCGGGTCGGGCGCGAAGTAGTATCCCCGGGGGTTGGCCGCCTTGGTGACCTGCAGGTTGATCACCCCGGGGTCCACGACGGCCCGCTGGTCCTCGGGCCGCAGCTCGTGCAGCGTCCGGAGCCGGCTGGTGACCAGCAGCACCCCGTCGGCGCGGGGGAGGGCGCCCCCGGACAGGCCGGTGCCGGACCCGCGGGCCACGAAGGGCACCCGGTGCCGTGCGCAGGCCCGCACGGTCTCGGTGACGTGGTCGGCGGAGTCGGCGAGCACCACGAGCGCAGGCGTCACCCGGTAGGCGGCGAGCCCGTCGCAGGCGTAGGTCTCCAGCTCGGCCGGGTCGGTGAGCAGCAGGGGGTCGGGGACGGCGCCGCGCAGGTCGGCGAGGACCTGCGCCACCGTCCCGCCCCGGGCGGGGCCGCCCTCCTGGGCACCCTCCCCGCCGCGGGCCCGCACGTCAGCCTGGGGGGCCGGTCCACGCACCTCGGGCTCGAGCGTCATACCTCGACCTCCTCGTCGTCGCTGCTCCCACTAGGACGGCCCCGGTGGGGGCCGCCCGTCGGGTCGCCGGCGCTCAGGGCATGGTCTCGTAGGCCGGGACGGTGAGGAAGTCGGCGAACTCGTCGGCCACGGCCACCTGCAGGAACAGGTCCTTGGCGGGGCCGTAGTCGACGCTGCCGTCCGCCGCCCCCGGCAGGGTGGGCACGATCTCGTCGGCGAGCCGCCGCACGAGCTCCCGGGTCACCGTCTCCCCGGTGTCGGCGAGGGTGACGTCGTTGTGGATCCACTGCCAGATCTGGCTGCGGGAGATCTCGGCGGTGGCGGCGTCCTCCATGAGGTTGTGGATGCCGACGGCGCCGCGGCCGGTGAGCCACACGGCCAGGTACTGGACCGCCACGTCGATGTTGGCCCGCAGCCCCTCCTCGGTCACCTCGCCCGGGGTGCCCTTGACGTCGAGCAGCTGGTCGGCCGTGACCTGCACGTCCTCCCGGGTGCGGTCGACCTGGTGGGGCTGGTCGCCGAGCACGGCGTCGAAGACCTCCATGCAGGTCCCGACCATGCCCGGGTGGGCCACCCACGACCCGTCGAAGCCGTCCTCGGCCTCACGCTGCTTGTCGCCCCGCACCTTGGCGTAGGCCGCGGCGTTGACCTCCTCGTCCTTGGACGGGATGAACGCGGCCATCCCGCCGATGGCGTGCGCGCCGCGCTTGTGGCAGGTGCGCACGAGCAGGTCGGTGTAGGCGCGCATCATCGGCGCCGTCATGGTCACCGCGTTGCGGTCCGGCAGGACGTAGTCCCCGCCACGGGTGCGGTAGGTCTTGATCACGCTGAACAGGTAGTCCCAGCGGCCGGCGTTCAGGCCCGCGGAGTGCTCGCGCAGCTCGTAGAGGATCTCCTCCATCTGGAAGGCGGCGGGGAGCGTCTCGATCAGGCACGTGGCCCGCACCGTGCCGCGGGGGATGCCGAGGTGCTCCTGGGCGATGACGAAGGCGTCGTTCCACAGCCGGGCCTCGAGGTGGTGCTCCATCTTCGGCAGGTAGAAGTAGGGGCCCTTGCCGGCGTCCAGCTGCGGCTGCGCGCAGGCGGTCATGTAGAGGGCCATGTCGACGAGGCCGCCGGAGGTGCGCTGCCCGTCGACGAGGACGTGCTTCTCGTCCAGGTGCCAGCCCCGGGGGCGAACGACGATCGTCGGCAGCCGGGACTGGTCGGTGGTGGCCAGCGCGTACTCCTTGCCCTCGGGGGAGGTGAAGGAGATGGTGCCCAGGACGGCGTCGCGCAGGTTCAGCGGCCCCTCGACCACGTTCTCCCACATCGGGGTGTTGGCGTCCTCCTGGTCGGCCAGCCACACCCGGGCCCCGGAGTTCATGGCGTTGATCGTCATCTTGCGGTCGGTCGGGCCGGTCATCTCCACCCGCCGGTCGACGAGGCCGGGCGCGTGCTCGGCCACCCGCCACGAGTCGTCCTCGCGGATCTGGCGGGTCTCGGGCAGGAAGTCGAGGTCCTGACCGTCGGCCACCGCCGCCACGACCTCCGCGCGGGCCGCCAGCCGCTCCTGGCGCCGGGTCTCCAGCTGCCGGTGCAGGGCCGCCACCAGCTCGAGGGCGGACCGGGAGAGGATCTCCTCGTAGCCGGGCCGGAGCGCGCCGGTCACCTCCACACCCTCGGGCAGGTCCAGCACGGGCGTCGTCGCATCGGTCATCCGAGTCCTCCTGGTGTTCCGCATCATGGAATGAAGCGTCCGTCGTGTGGAATCAGAGTCTACCGGCCGCGTCGGTCCCCGACCACCCCCCGCGCCCGGCCCGGCATGTGGCCCCCGTCACCCGCGGGGTGGCGGCCCGCCCGTCCGTGGGGCGGCGGGTCGCCTACAGTGACGGGGTGGGTGCGCACGAGATCGTCATCACCGCCGACGAGGTGCCAGGTCGGGAGGACCTCGTCACGCTCTACGACGCGGTCGGGTGGTCGAGGTACACCACCGACCCCGAGGTGCTCGAGGCCGCGGTGCGCGGGTCGACCCGGGTGGTCGTGGCCCGCTACGGGGAGGACCTGCTGGGCCTGGCCCGGGTCGTCTCCGACGGGGCCACCATCGCCTACCTGCAGGACGTGCTCGTCCGTCCCGAGCTGCAGCGGGAGGGGGTCGGCCGAGCACTCGTCCACGCGGCGATGGAGCCGTTCGCCCACTGCCGCCAGAAGGTGCTGCTCACCGACGACGACCCCGCCCAGCGGGCCTTCTACGAGTCGTTGGGCTGGGTCGAGGTCCGTGAGCACGGCGACGGCCGGCTGCGGGCCTTCGTGCAGATCACCTGAGCCGTCCCCGCCCGCACGCTCGAGGGTTCCGCCCCCGCCCCCGGTCCGTGGGAGACTGGCGGGACCGCCCGCCCCCACTCCATACCCGAGGTTGAGACCCAGCGTGTCCCCGCTCGCCCGCAGCAAGACCGACTCCGTGCCGCAGCCGGCGTCCACCCCGCCGGAGCTCATCCGCAACTTCTGCATCATCGCCCACATCGACCACGGCAAGTCGACGCTGGCCGACCGGATGCTGCAGGAGACGGGGGTCGTCGAGCAGCGCCTGATGCGGGCCCAGTACCTGGACCGCATGGACATCGAGCGCGAGCGCGGGATCACCATCAAGTCCCAGGCCGTGCGCATGCCGTGGGCCGTCGACGGGACCACCCACATCCTCAACATGATCGACACGCCCGGGCACGTCGACTTCACCTACGAGGTCAGCCGCAGCCTGGCCGCCTGCGAGGGGGCGGTGCTGCTGGTCGACGCCGCACAGGGGATCGAGGCGCAGACCCTGGCCAACCTGTACCTGGCCATGGAGAACGACCTGGTCATCATCCCGGTGCTCAACAAGATCGACCTGCCGGCGGCGCAGCCGGAGAAGTACGCCGAGGAGCTGGCCGGCCTCATCGGCTGCGACCCGGCCGAGGTGCTGCAGGTCTCCGGCAAGACGGGCGCGGGCGTGCCCGAGCTGCTGGACCGCATCGTCGAGCTCGTGCCGCACCCGGTCGGGGACGCCGACGCGCCCGCCCGCGCGATGATCTTCGACTCGGTCTACGACACCTACCGGGGCGTGGTGACCTACGTCCGCGTCGTCGACGGGGGGCTGTCGCCCCGCGAGAAGATCGCGATGATGTCGACCAAGGCGACCCACGAGCTGCTCGAGATCGGCGTCATCAGCCCCGAGCCGGTGCCCTCCCAGGGTCTGGGCGTGGGCGAGGTGGGCTACCTGATCACCGGCGTCAAGGACGTGCGCCAGTCCAAGGTGGGGGACACCGTCACCGGGGCCGGGCGGATGGCGACGAAGGCCCTGGGCGGCTACCACGACCCGCGCCCGATGGTCTTCTCCGGCCTCTACCCCATCGACGGGTCCGACTACCCGCTGCTGCGGGACGCCCTCGACAAGCTCAAGCTCAACGACGCGGCGCTCGTCTACGAGCCGGAGACCTCTGCCGCGCTGGGCTTCGGCTTCCGGGTCGGCTTCCTCGGCATGCTGCACCTGGAGATCGTCCGCGAGCGCCTCGAGCGCGAGTCCGGCCTCGACCTGATCTCCACCCTGCCCAACGTGGAGTACGAGGTCCGGCTGGACGACGGCACCGTCGTCGAGGTGACCAACCCCAGCGAGTTCCCCTCCGGCAGGATCGCCTCGATCACCGAGCCGGTCGTGCGCTCGACGATCCTGGCCCCCAGCGAGTACATCGGCGCGATCATGGAGCTGTGCCAGACCCGTCGGGGGACCCTCAAGGGGATGGACTACCTCTCGCCCGAGCGGGTCGAGATGCGCTACACCCTGCCGCTGGCCGAGATCGTCTTCGACTTCTTCGACGCCCTCAAGTCCCGGACCAAGGGCTACGCCTCGTTCGACTACGAGCCGGACGGCTCGCAGGAGGCCGACCTGGTCAAGGTGGACATCCTCCTGCAGGGCGACACCGTGGACGCCTTCAGCGCGATCGTGCACCGGGACAAGGCGTACGCCTACGGGGTCCAGATGGCCACCAAGCTCAAGGAGCTCATCCCGCGCCAGCAGTTCGAGGTGCCCGTCCAGGCCGCCATCGGCGCCCGGGTCATCGCCCGCGAGACCATCCGGGCCATCCGCAAGGACGTGCTGGCCAAGTGCTACGGCGGGGACATCAGCCGCAAGCGCAAGCTGCTGGAGAAGCAGAAGGAGGGCAAGAAGCGGATGAAGATGGTCGGGTCCGTCGAGGTGCCCCAGGAGGCCTTCATCGCCGCGCTCTCCCAGGACGGCGGGGCGGCCGAGAAGGCCAAGAAGTGACCCGGGAGGCACGCCGGTCTCCCTCCGCGGGCACTACGCCCTCGGCCACCCGGTCATCGGGCCCCGTCCGCTGGCCCGGACCCGGTCCTTCACCCGCCGGGGCGGGCGGATGCCGCACACCCACCAGCGCGCCTGGGACCAGCTCTCGGCGCAGGTCGTCCTCGAGGTCCCCCGCGCCGCGGGGGACACCTCCACGGTCGTGGACCCCTCCTTCCGGCTCGACCCGGAGCAGGTCTTCGGGCGGTGCGCACCGCTCGTGGTCGAGGTCGGGTCCGGGGCCGGGGACGCGCTGGTCGCCGGGGCGCTCGCCTCCCCGGGCCGGGACTTCCTGGCCCTGGAGGTATGGCGTCCGGGCACCGGTCACGCGCTCGCCAAGATGGCTGCGGCCACCGGTGGGCAGGCCCTGCCCAACGTCCGGGTCGTCGAGGTGGACGCGGCGCTTGCCCTGCGGACCATGCTCGAGCCCGGCACCGTCGAGGAGGTGTGGACCTTCTTCCCCGACCCGTGGCCCAAGGCCCGCCACCACAAGCGTCGGCTGGTCGGCCCCGACTTCACCGACGCGGTGGCCGACCTGCTGCGCCCGGGCGGCCGGTGGCGGCTGGCCACCGACTGGGACGACTACGCCCGGGTGATGAGGGACGTCGTCGGTGCCGAGCCGCGGCTGGAGCTGGAGTCCACCGACCGCTTCCCGCTGCGCCCGGTCACCCGCTTCGAGCGCCGCGGCACCGAGGCCGGCCGGCGCATCACCGACCTGACCTACATGCGGGTCGACTGATCCAGGCGGCGCGGGGCGGGGGCCTCTAGTCCCCGACGGTGTTGCGGGCCCGCTTGACGAGCCGCGGGTCGGGCCGCAGGACGACGTCGTGGTCCTTGCCCTCGTAGTCGAACTGGGACAGGAAGTGACGCATCGCGTTGATCCGGGCCCGCTTCTTGTCGTTGGACTTGATCGTCATCCACGGTGCCCAGTCGGTGTCCGTGCGTCGGAACATCTCCTCCTTGGCGGCGGTGTAGTCGTCCCACCGGTCCAGCGACTCCAGGTCCATGGGGGAGAGCTTCCACTGCCGCACCGGGTCCAGCTGACGGATCGCGAACCGGGTGCGCTGCTCGGTCTGGGTCACCGAGAACCAGAACTTGGTGATCGAGACGCCGGAGTCGACGAGCATCTTCTCGAACTGCGGCGCCTGCTCCATGAACAGCTCGTACTCGGCGTCCGAGCAGAACCCCATGACCCGTTCCACCCCGGCCCGGTTGTACCAGGACCGGTCGAAGAGCACCATGTCGCCGCTCGTGGGCAGGTGCTCGATGTACCGCTGGAAGTACCACTGCCCGGCCTCGACCTCGGTCGGCTTGTTGAGGGCCACGACGGTGGCGCCGCGCGGGTTGAGGTGCTCCATGAACCGCTTGATCGACCCGCCCTTGCCGGCCGCGTCCCGTCCCTCGAAGACCAGCACGTGCCGGCTGCCGTTGTCCTTGGCCCAGTACTGGAACTTGAGCAGCTCCACCTGCAGGAGCCACTTCTCGACCTCGTAGTAGTCCCGGGTCATCCGCTCGGCGTAGGGGTAGTCCTCGCGCCAGGTGTCGACCGCGCTGCCGTCCGGCGTGATGAGGTCCGGGTCCGACCCCTGGTCGTCCCGGACGGTGTACCCCTCGTCGCGGAGCCGGTCGATGTACTCCCGGAGACGTTGCTGCACCCTCCGACCCTATCGCCCGGCCCCCGTGCGTCGCGGGACGGGGCGGTCCGTCCCCGGCCGTCGGCGACAATGGGGGAATGCCCTCGACCTTCCCGCCCGGAGACCCCGCGCCCCCGGACGGGGCGCTGCCCGCCACCGCCCTGGAGGGTATGGCCGCGCGCACCCTGGGGGTGTACCTGCACGTGCCCTTCTGCCGGGTCCGGTGCGGCTACTGCGACTTCAACACCTACACGCTCCCCGAGCTGGGGGCCGACGCCGACACGGGCCGCTACCTGGGGGCGGCGCTGGCCGAGGTCGAGCTGGCGGGCCGGGTCCTGGCGCCGGGCGACCCGCCACCGGCCAGCACGGTCTTCGTCGGCGGGGGGACCCCGACGATGCTCGCCCCGGCGGCCCTGGGGGCGTTGCTCGGACGCGTGCGCGACACCCTCGGCCTGACGGACGAGGCCGAGGTCACGACCGAGGCCAACCCCGACACGGTGACCCCGAGGGTGGCCGAGGAGCTGGCCGCCCAGGGGTTCACCCGGGTCAGCCTCGGCATGCAGTCGGTCGTCCCGCACGTCCTGCGCACCCTGGACCGTACCCACGACCCCGCCAACGTCGAGCGGGCCGTCGCCGCCGTCCGGGCGGCCGGGCTCCAGGTCAGCCTCGACCTGATCTACGGCACGCCGGGGGAGTCCCTGGAGGACTGGCAGAGCAGCCTCGAGACGGCGGTGTCGCTGGAGCCCGACCACGTGTCGGCCTACGCCCTGGTGGTCGAGGAGGGCACCCGCCTGGCGGCCCAGGTCCGCCGCGGCGAGCTGCCCGCCCCGGAGGACGACGACGAGGCCGACAAGTACGAGCTGGCCGACCGTGTCCTCGCCGCGGCCGGCTACCACTGGTACGAGATCTCCAACTGGGCCCGGGGCGACGCGCACCGGTGCCGGCACAACGTGGCCTACTGGCGCGGTGGCGACTGGTGGGGGGTCGGACCCGGGGCGCACAGCCACGTCGGCGGGGTGCGGTGGTGGAACGTCAAGCACCCACAGGCCTACGCCGACCGGCTGGCCGAAGGCCTCAGCCCGGCCCACGCCCGGGAGGTGCTGGACGACGGGCAGCGCCACGACGAGACGGTGCTGCTGCGCTCGCGGCTGGCCGAAGGCCTGCCGACCGACCTGCTGAGCGCCCCGGCGCGGACGGCCGTGGCCGGCCTCGTCGCCGACGGGCTCGTGGACGGTCCGGCGGCGGTGCGGGGCCGGGTCGTGCCGACCCTGCGCGGTAGGCTGCTCGCCGACACCGTGGTCCACCGGCTGCTGCCGGGCTGAGCCGAGATCCGGGTCCCCCGTCCTCGACACGCCGGTGCCCGCTGCGCCCCGCCGGGAGCGGGCGCCGGTAGAACGGGAACGAGGAGCAGCCCCTGCCGGGTATGAGCCGGCAGGGACTGGCCCCAGACGATGGTGGCCCGCTTCGCGGCGTATGAGGTCGCGAAGCGGGCCACGGTCGGACGTGACGTCCCGACCGGTGCGCAAGGGGTCCGGAGGCTCGACCTCCGCGTCACCGGAGGTGGCGACGGTGTGCCCGGAGGCACGCGGTCCGCCGTTCGAATCCTCGACTGTCTTGCGACCCGCCCTGCCTTGCGGAAAGGGCGTGGTCCTTGTCTACTCCTCGGGCCGAGAGGTTGGCAAGAGGTTGGCCCGAAATCGTCCTCAGCTGAGGATGCGGATCTGGAAGGGGTACTCGAAGACCTCTCCGCGGGAGGCCATCATGGCCCCCTTGACGTGGGCCCAGATCTGGACGACGAAGAGGACGAGCCACAGCGGGAGCGCCCAGAGGAACCCGATCCCCAGGGTGAGGATCACGCTGAGCCACAGGGCCCAGCTGGCGATGGTCATCGAGACGTTGAAGTTGAACGCCCCGGCGGAGGCGGTCCGGACCGCCTGGCTGCGGTCCTTGTAGAAGACCCAGACCAGCAGCGGTCCCAGGAACGGCAGCCAGGCGCCGCTGAGCAGGAAGGAGATCGGCGCCGACAGGTGGGCCAGGAGCATCATCGTGCGCTCTCGCCCTCGACCGGGACCTGCCCGGACCGGGTCGGGGCCCACTCCTGGCCCTGCCGGGGCTCGGACGGGCGGTCGCCGGGAAGCGGGGGAGGCGGGGGTGCGGTGCTCATGTGTCACTCCTGGGGTAGGACCGGACGGAACCTCGACCCGCCCGCCCCCTTCTCAGGGGACGGTGACGAAGTCGATCAGTTCTTCGACGCTGGCGAGCAGCGTTGGTTCCAGGTCACTGTAGGAACGCACGGTGGCCAGGATTTTCTTCCACCCGCGGGCCACGTCGGCCTGCGAGGCGTGCGGCCAGCCCAGCTCCTGCAGCACCCCGTGCTTCCAGGAGCGCCCCCGCTCCACGACCGGCCACACGTCCAGGCCCAGCCGGGCCGGCTTGACCGACTGCCACACGTCCACGTAGGGGTGGCCCAGGATCCGGGCGTGGGGGCTGACGCGCTCGGCCTCGGCGACGATGCGGCTCTCCTTGGTGCCCGGCACGAGATGGTCGACCAGCACCCCCAGGCGACGGTCGGGGGTCGGCGCGAACCGGCGGATCTCGCCCGCGAGGTCGTCGACCCCGTCGAGCATCTCCACGACCACGCCCTCGACCCGCAGGTCGTCGCCCCACACCTTCTCCACCAGCTCGGCGTCGTGCCGGCCCTCCACCCAGATCCGGGACCCGGAGGCCACCCGCGCCGCCTGCCCGCGCACCGCCACCGAGCCGCTCGCGGTCCGGGAGGCCGCCTTCCGGGCCGCCTCCACCTGGGCGCGGCGCTCGCCGGTGGGCACGGTGAGCACGACCGGTCGTCCGTCGAGGAGGAACCCGGGCCCGAGCGGGAACCCCTTCGTCCGGCCCCGCCGGTCCTCCAGGTGCACCACCTGCATCCCCCCGGCCTTCTCCACCCGCACGACCGCCCCGCACCAGCCGGTGTCGACGTCCTCGACGACGAGCCCCGGCTCGGCCTCCACCGGCTGCGCGCGGCCCCTCCGGGGGCACGCCAGTCGCCGGAGAGCACGTCGGTCCCGTAGCGGTCGTTCACAGCGCCCGAGGGTATGCCGTGGGGCACCTGGGCCCGGTGAGGCGCGCCCGCGGACGGGCGCACGGGAACGGCGAGGGCCCGGCCGTCGCCGACCGGGCCCTCGCCGTGCGTCGCGGTGTCAGTCGACCTGCCGGGGCTGCGTCATGTCGGCGGGCACCACCCATGCGTCGAACTGCTCCTCCGACAGCTCGCCGCTGGCGACCGCGGCCTCGCGCAGGGTCAGGCCCTCCTTGTGCGCCTTCTTGGCGATCGCGGCCGCCTTGTCGTAGCCGATGTGCGGGTTGAGCGCGGTGACCTGCATGAGGTTGCTGGCCAGGTTGGCCTCGATGCGCGCGGTGTTGGGCTCCAGCCCCACGGCGCAGCCGTCGTTGAACGCCCGGCACGCGTCGGCCAGGAGGCGGATGCTCTCCAGCACCGCGTGCACCATGACCGGCTTGAAGACGTTGAGCTGGAAGTTGCCCTGGGTGCCGGCGAAGGCGACGGTGGCGTCGTTGCCGAACACCCGGGTGGCCACCATCGTCAGCGCCTCGGCCTGCGTCGGGTTCACCTTGCCCGGCATGATGCTGGATCCCGGCTCGTTCTCGGGGATGTTCAGCTCGCCGATGCCGTTGCGCGGCCCGGAGGCCAGCCAGCGCACGTCGTTGGCCATCTTCATCAGGCGCCGGCGAGGGTGCGCAGCGCGGCCGAGGTCTGCACGAGTGCGTCGTGCGCGGACAGCGCGGCGAACTTGTTCTCCGCCGAGCGCAGCTCCAGCCCGGCCTCCTCGCCCATCTTCCGGGCGGCGAGGTCCCCGAAGCGCGGGTGGGCGTTGAGCCCGGTGCCGACGGCGGTGCCGCCGATGGCCAGCTCGTGCAGCCCCTCGCCCGCATGGCGGACCTGACCCATCGCGTAGTCGATCTGGGCGACCCAGCCGCCGATCTCCTGGCCCAGCGTGATGGGGGTGGCGTCCTGCAGGTGCGTGCGCCCGACCTTGACGACGTCGGCATGCTCCTGGGCCTTGGCCGCCAGCGTGTCGCGCAGCACGCCGACCCCACCCTCGAGCCGGTCGCGCAGCTCGAGGAGCACGGCGATGTGCATCGCCGTGGGGAAGGTGTCGTTGCTGCTCTGGCCCCGGTTGACGTGGTCGTTGGGGTGGACCGGGGTCTTGCTGCCCAGCTCGCCGCCGGCCAGCTCGATGGCCCGGTTGGCGATGACCTCGTTGCTGTTCATGTTGCTCTGGGTCCCCGAACCGGTCTGGAAGACCACGAGCGGGAAGTGCTCGTCCAGGTCCCCGGCGATGACCTCGTCGGCGGCGCGGACGACGAGGTCGGCGACGTCCGCGGGGAGCTCGCCCAGCTCCGCGTTGGCCTGCGCCGCGCCCTTCTTGAGGATCCCCAGCGCCTTGATCACCGGACGCCCCCAGACGAAGGTGTCCCGGCCGATGGGGAAGTTGTGGATGCTGCGCTGCGTCTGCGCGCCCCAGTAACGGTCGGAGGGGACCTCGACCTGTCCCATGCTGTCGGTCTCCATGCGCACCTGGTTCATGGGCTCATCGTAGGTGTGCGGTCCGGCCGGCTTGCACCGGCCGCGTAGACTGGCACTCAGACCGTCGGAGTGCCAGCAGCGGGAGGTGGGCGAGAGCATGAGCGTCAGCGACGACCGTCGCCTCCACGTGCTGCGCGCCATCGTCCAGGACTACGTGCGCACCTCCGAGCCGGTGGGGTCCAAGGCGCTGCTGGAGCGCCACCAGCTGGGGGTGTCCGCAGCCACGGTGCGCAACGACATGGCGGTGCTGGAGGAGGAGGGCCTGATCACGGCCCCCCACACGAGCGCGGGCCGGGTGCCCACGGACGCCGGCTACCGCCTGTTCGTGGACCGGCTCAGCGCCGTCAAGCCCCTCGGCCGGGGCGAGCGCAGCGCGATCGAGCGTTTCCTGCACGGGGCGGTCGACCTGGACGACGTGGTCGCCCGGACCACCCGGCTGCTGTCCAGCCTGACCCACCAGGTGGCGGTCATGCAGTACCCCAGCCTGTCCCGGTCCACCGTCCGGCACGTCGAGCTGGTCCCCATCGGCGGTCCGCGTCTGATGGTCGTGCTGATCGTCAACACCGGCCGGGTCGAGCAACGGGTCATCGACACCGGGCGCGAGCTGGCCCCCGACGCCGACCTCGTCGCCGACCTGCGCTCCCGCGTCAACTCCGTCTCCGTGGGCCTGCCCCTGCCGTCGGTCCCGGCCCGCCTGAACGCCCTCCTCGAGGACGTCGCCCCGGAGGACCGCCACGTGGCGACCGCGGTCGCCCGGGCGCTGGCCGACGCCGTGGCCGAGCAGTCGGAGGAGCGGGTCGTCCTCAGTGGCACCGCGAACCTGGCCCGGTCCGGCAACGACTTCCCCACCTCGCTCTCCTCCGTCCTCGACGCCCTCGAGGAGCACGTCGTCCTGCTGCGTCTCATGGGCAGCATGGCCACCGTCGACGGCGACCAGGTCGCGGTCAGCATCGGGATGGAGAATCCCTACGAACCCCTGCGCACCACCTCGGTCGTGGCCACCAGCTACGGCGACGCCGGGGGCCTGGGGGTGGTCGGCCCCACCCGGATGGACTACCCCCAGGCGATGGCCGCGGTCCGGGCCGTGGCCCGCTACGTCGCCGAGATCCTGGACGGGTGAGGCCGTCCGTCCCCGACGGACGGGTGCTCCCGTCCGACACCCGGCGGCTGCCGCGGCATAGTTCGACCGCCCGCGCCGTTGTCCTTCCCGTTGCCCCCCACCACCAAGGAACTCCTACGCCGTGAACGACTACTACGCCGACCTCGGGGTCTCCCGCGACGCCAGCGCCGAGGAGATCAAGAAGGCCTACCGCAAGAGGCCCGCCAGCTCCACCCCGACGTCAACCCCGGCCCGGACGCCGAGGCCGAGTTCAAGCGGGTCTCCCAGGCCTACGACGTCCTCTCCGACCAGGGCAAGCGCTCGGCCTACGACCGGGGACAGGACCCCTACGCCGGCGCCAGCGGAGGCTTCGGGCAGGGCTTCACCTTCACCGACATCATGGACGCCTTCTTCGGCGGCACAGCGGCCGGTGCCCGGGGGCCGCGCTCGCGGGTGCAGCGCGGGCACGACGCGCTCGTGCGCCTGGACGTCGAGCTGGCCACGGCCGTCTTCGGGGGCGAGGAGAGCCTCACCGTCGACACGGCCGTCCGCTGCACCACCTGCACCGGGTCCGGCGCGCAGCCGGGCAGCGGCACCCGGACCTGCGCGGTGTGCTCCGGGCGGGGAGAGGTGCAGCAGGTGCAGCGCTCCTTCCTCGGCCAGGTGATGACCTCGCGCCCCTGCCAGGCCTGCCGCGGCTACGGCGACGTCATCGAGCACCCGTGCTTCGACTGCTCCGGCGAGGGGCGGGTGCGCACCCGCCGTGAGCTGACGATCAAGGTGCCGGCGGGCGTGGACAGCGGCACCCGCATCCAGCTGGCCGGCGAGAGCGAGGTGGGACCCTTCGGCGGGGAGGCCGGAGACCTCTACGTCGAGATCGCGGTAGCCCCCCACGAGAGCTTCACCCGCCGCGGCGACGACCTGCACTGCCGGGTGGAGGTGCCGATGACCGCCGCCGCGCTGGGTGCGACCCTGCCGGTCGAGACCTTCGACGGTCCGGTGGAGGTCGACGTGCCCGAGGGCACGCAGCCCGGGCAGACCGTCACGCTGCCCGGCCTGGGCGTGGGCCACCTGCGCTCGCAGGGTCGTGGAGACGTCGTCGTCCACCTCGACGTGAGGGTGCCCACCCGGCTCACCGCCGCCCAGCGCGAGCTGCTCGTGCAGCTGGCGGCGGAGCGCGGGGAGACCGACCCCGAGGGCCGCATGGCCACCACGGGCTCGCACGCGGGAAGGGCGGGCAAGTTCTGGGACGCCCTGCGCGGCCGGTGACGGCGTGACGGCCCCTCTCTTCGTCGTCGGCGCCGACCTCCTGGCCGACGGCGGGGACACCGTGCGGCTGGACGGGTCCGAGGGTCGGCACGCCGCCGACGTGCAGCGGATCGGGCCGGGGGAGTCGCTCCTCCTCGCCGACGGCGCGGGCACCTGGGCCCGGTGCACCGTCCTGAGCGCCCACCGGGGCGCGCTGGACCTGCGGATCGAGTCCCGCGGCACCCACCCCGCCCCTGCGGTCCGCCACGTGCTCGTCCAGGCCCTGGCCAAGGGCGACCGCGACCTGCAGGCCGTCGAGAGCGCCACCGAGCTGGAGGTCGACGAGGTCGTGCCGTGGCAGGCCGACCGCAGCATCGTGCGGTGGCGGGGGGAGCGGGGCGCCAAGTCGCGCCGCCGGTGGGAGCAGCAGGTGCTCGCCGCCGCCAAGCAGGCGCGCCGGACCCGGGTGCCCGAGGTCGCCGAGCTCGTCGGCCGCCCCGCGCTGCTGGAACGCGTCGCGGCGGCGGGCCTGGCGCTCGTCCTGCACGAGGAGGCCGACGAGCCCCTCACGACCGCCCTGGCCGGGCTGCCGACCCCGGACCGGGACGCGGCGGCCGCCGGCCCGGAGGTGCTCGTCGTGGTCGGTCCCGAGGGGGGGATCACCCCCGACGAGCTGACCGCCCTGGTCTCCGCCGGAGCCCGCCCGGTCCGGCTGGGTCGGGCGGTCCTGCGCACCTCCACGGCCGGGGCGGCGGCCCTCGCCCTGCTCAACGCGGCCGGACGGTGGCGGTGAGCACCACCTCCCCGGAACGTCCGGTCCGACCCCAGGTCCCGCCCTCGATCTTCTCCCCGGGCCTGCGCAGCACCTCGCTCGGGGCCGCGGCTCTCATCTCGCTGTTCGCCCTCGAGTACATCGCGGTCGGGGCGGCCATGCCGACCGTCGCCGCGGACCTGGACGGGTACCACCTCTACAACATGGCCTTCGGCGCCACCGTGGCCACGAGCGTCGTGGGCATGGTGGTCGGCGGATGGTGGTCGGACCGGTCCGGACCCCGTCCGGTCGTCCTCGCCGGCACCGGACTGTTCACGGCGGGCCTGCTCGTCGCCGGGCTCGCCGCCTCGATGGAGGTCTTCGTCGTCGGCCGCGGCCTGCAAGGACTGGGCAGCGGCCTGTCCACGGTCGCCCTCTACGTCGTCATCGCCCAGCGCATCCCCGACCAGCGCCGTCCCTCGGTCTTCTCCCTGCTCGCCGCCGCCTGGGTGGTGCCCGGGCTGGCCGGTCCGCTGCTGACCGGTGTCGTCGTGGAACGGTTCACCTGGCACTGGGTCTTCCTCGGTGTCGTCCCGTTCGTCGGGGTCTCGGTGCTCGTGCTGCGCCGGGCCCTGGCCGGCACCCGACCGGGCGCCGGTGCGCCGCACCTGCGCCCCCGGACCATCCTCTGGGCCGTCGTGGCCGCCGTGGCCGTGGGCGCGCTCAACCTGGCGGGGGACTCCGTCGACGGGTTCGAGCGGGCCGTCGGCCCGGTAATGCTCCTGCTGCTGCTCGCGGCCTCCTGGCACCTGCTCCCGGCGGGCACGCTCACGCTCGGGCGGGGGCTGCCCTCGGTCATCGGCGTCCGGGCCGCCATGGGCGGGTCCTTCCTCGCGGCCGAGGCCTACCTGCCGCTCATGCTGCGTGACGAGCACGGCTACTCCCCGGCGCAGGCGGGGGCCGTGCTCGCCGTCGCGTCGGTCGCCTGGGCGCTGGGTTCCTGGGCCCAGGGCCGTCTGGGGGAGTCCGTCGACCGCTACACGCTGATGCGGGTCGGGGTGACGGTGTTCCTCGCCCTCATGGTGGGGCTCGTCCTGGCCGTCGCCCTGCGGTGGCCCGGGTGGAGCGTGGTGCTGCTCTACGGCGCCGCCACCCTGGGGGTGGGGCTGGCCTACCCGACGACCTCGCTGCTGACGATGCGGCTGTCGCCCGAGGCGGAGATCGGGCGCAACAGCTCGGCGCTCCAGGTGGGCGAGTCGCTGACCGGCGCCGTGACGCTGGCCGTGACAGGGGTGGTCTTCGGCCTCTTCTACGCCTCGCAGCCGCACGCGGCCTTCGTCGGGACCCTGGCCGTGGCGGTGTCCGTGGGGGCGGTGTCGGTGCTGAGCGCCTGGCGCACCCGACCGTGACGACGACGACCAGGGTGGCCCGGGGCGGCCGCCTAGACTGGAGGACCTGATGACCGAACCACAGCACGGACCCCGCGTGGTCCCCACCCACACCGTCGTCGTGCCCGACGACGTGCCCATGGTCAGCCTGCTCGGGCCCCGGGACGAGCTGCTGCGCACGATCGAGCGGGCCTTCCCGCAGGTCGACGTGCACGTGCGGGGCAACGAGTTCCGGCTGACCGGCGACACCGGCGAGATCGCCCTCGTGGAGCGGCTCGTCGACGAGCTCCTGGCCGTGGCCGCCACCGGCCAGCCGCTCAACCGGGACGCGGTGGAACGGTCCATCGGGATGCTGCGCACGAGCACCACGGAACGCCCCGCCGACGTGCTGACGATGAACATCATCAGCAGCCGGGGCCGGACGATCCGCCCCAAGACGCTCAACCAGAAGCACTACGTCGACGCCATCGACGAGCACACGATCGTCTTCGGGCTGGGGCCGGCCGGCACGGGGAAGACCTACCTGGCCATGGCCAAGGCGGTCGCGGCCCTGCAGGCCAAGCAGGTCAACCGGATCATCCTGACCCGCCCCGCCGTCGAGGCGGGCGAACGGCTGGGCTTCCTGCCCGGCACCCTCAACGACAAGATCGACCCCTACCTGCGGCCGCTCTACGACGCGCTGCACGACATGGTCGACCCGGACTCGATGGCCAAGCTCATGGCGGCCGGGACCATCGAGGTGGCCCCGCTGGCCTACATGCGCGGCCGCACGCTCAACTCGGCCTTCATCATCCTCGACGAGGCCCAGAACACCTCGCCGGAGCAGATGAAGATGTTCCTGACCCGCCTGGGCTTCGGCTCCAAGATGGTGGTCACCGGGGACACCACGCAGGTCGACCTGCCCGGCGGGACGACCTCGGGCCTGAAGGTGGTCCAGGAGATCCTGCACGACGTGGACGACATCCACTTCGCCCACCTCACCAGCGACGACGTCGTCCGTCACCGCCTGATCAGCGACATCGTCGACGCCTACGGCCGCTACGACGCCCGGCGACCCGGGCACGAGCGCTCGCGCCCCGCGCGGCAGGGCCCGGGCAGGCGGTCCGCCGAGGGGACCTCGCGGTGAGCGTGGAGGTGCTCAACGAGTCCGGGGAGGTGCCCTCACCCTGCCCCGAGCAGGAGCTGGCCGACCTCGCCCGGCACGTGCTCGACCAGCTGCGCGTCCACCCGCGCGCCGAGCTGACCGTCACCCTCGTCGACGAGCGGACCATGAGCGCGCTGCACGAACGGTGGATGGACCTGCCCGGTCCCACCGACGTGATGAGCTTCCCGATGGACGAGCTGCGGCCCGGCCGGGGCGAGGCCGACGACGACCTCGTCGAGGGCGTGCTGGGCGACGTCGTGCTCTGCCCCTCGGTCGCGCGGGCCCAGGCCGCCCGCGCCGGGCACGCGGTCGGCGACGAGCTGCTGCTCCTGACCACCCACGGCATCCTGCACCTGCTCGGCTTCGACCACGCCGAGGCGGCCGAGGAGCGGGAGATGTTCGACCTGCAGCGCACGCTGCTGCTCACGTTCCTGGCGCAGCGCGGACGGACGACGACGGCGGCGCCGGAGGCGGGCCGCACGTGACGCCGTTGGTGCTGGTGGCGATCGTGGCCACCGTCGTGGCCTTCCTTCTCACCGCCGGGGAGACCGCCCTGCAACGGGTCACCCGGCACCGTGCCGAGCAGCTGGCCGACGAGGGGCGCAGCGGTGCCCGAGCGCTGCTCCGGATCAGCGCGGAGCCGGCCCCCTACCTGGCCGTGGCCACCTTCGTGCGGGTGACCGCGGAGGCCGCCACGGCCGTCGCGGTGACCGTCGCGGTCGACATGGTGACCGACTCCCACTGGCAGACGGCCCTCGTCGCGACCGGGATCATGGCGGTCGTCTCCTTCGTCGTCGTCGGGGTCTCCCCCCGCACGCTCGGCCGCCAGCACAGCGAGGCGGTCGCCCTCACGGCCGCCCCGGTGGTGCGTCTGCTGCGTCTGCTGCTCGGGGCCGTGGCCAAGCTGCTCGTCGTCTTCGCCAACGCGGTCACCCCGGGACGCGGCTACGCCGAGGGCCCCTTCGCGACCGAGTCCGAGCTGCGCGAGCTGGTCGACATCGCGGGGGACTCGGCGGTGATCGAGGACGAGGAACGGGACATGATCCACTCGATCTTCGAGCTGGGGGACACCGTGGTGCGCGAGGTCATGGTGCCACGACCCGACCTGGTCACCGTCAAGGACGAGAAGGTGCTCAAGCAGGCCATGTCGCTGTTCCTGCGGTCCGGCTTCTCCCGGGTCCCGGTCGTGGGCGAGGACACCGACGACGTGCTGGGGATGCTGTACTTCAAGGACGTGGCCCGGCAGGTGAACGCCAACCCGGAGGCGGCCAGGTCCGTCGCCGTCACCGAGGTCATGCGGCCGGTGCAGCGCGTCCCGGAGATGAAGCGGGTGGACGAGCTCCTGCGTGAGATGCAGCGGGCCCGCCAGCACGTGGCCGTGGTCATCGACGAGTACGGCGGCACCGCAGGGCTGGTGACCATCGAGGACATCGTCGAGGAGATCGTCGGGGAGATCACCGACGAGTACGACCGCGACACCGTGGACATCGAGCGGGTCGTGGACGAGGACGGGCAGGAAAGGGTCCGCGTCCCGGCCAACCTGCCGGTCGACGACCTCGCCGAGATGTTCGAGGTGGAGATCGAGACCGAGGACGTCGACTCGGTGGGTGGCCTGCTGGCGACCGTCCTGGGCATGGTGCCGATCCAGGGCGCCGTCGCCGAGGTCGCCGGGCTCGAGCTGACCGCGGAGCGGATGGCCGGCCGACGGCGGCGAGTGGCGACCGTGCTGGTCCGCCGGCTCCCGCACCCCCACGAGCCCGGCGGCCGGGACGAGCCGCAGGAGACGACCGGCACCGACCACGATCCCACGGAGGTCACCCGTGCATCCTGACACCCCGGCCGAGGGCGCGGGCGAGCACCGCAGCGGGTTCGCCTGCCTCGTGGGCCGCCCCAACGCCGGCAAGTCCACGCTCACCAACGCCCTCGTCGGCAGCAAGGTGGCCATCACCTCCTCCAAGCCGCAGACGACCCGCCACACCATCCGGGGGATCCGCACGCGCCCGGCTCCCAGCTGGTGCTCGTCGACACCCCTGGGCTGCACCGGCCCCGGTCCCTCCTGGGCCAGCGGCTCAACGACCTGGTGCGCGAGACCCTGCTCTCGGTCGACGTCATCGGCTTCTGCCTGCCCGCCGACCAGCGGGTGGGCCCGGGGGACACCTACATCGCCAACGACCTGGCCGAGCTGCACCGCGTCCGGAAGGTCCCCGTGGTGGCCATCGCGACCAAGGCCGACGCGGTCGACCGGGACCGGCTGGCCGAGCACCTCGTCGCGATCGACCGGCTCGGCGACTGGGACGCGATCATCCCCTGCTCGGCGGTCGGCGGCGAGCAGGTCGAGCAGGTCGGCGACCTGCTGGCCTCCTACCTGCCGCCCTCCCCGCCGCTGTACCCCCTCGACCAGGTCAGTGACGAGTCCACGGTGGTGATGATCGCCGAGCTGGTCCGGGAGGCGGCCCTGGAGGGGGTGCGGGACGAGCTGCCGCACAGCCTGGCCGTCCAGGTCGAGGAGATCGTCCCGCGGGAGGGCCGGCCCGAGGGCGACCCGATGAGCGACGTGCGGGTGAACGTGTTCGTGGAGCGGCCCAGCCAGAAGGCCATCGTCATCGGTCGCGGCGGCACCCGCCTGCGGGAGGTCGGCACGACCGCCCGCCGGGGCATCGAGGAGCTCCTGGGCCACCGCATCTACCTCGACCTGCACGTCAAGGTCGCCAAGGACTGGCAGCGGGACCCCAAGCAGCTCGACCGGCTCGGTTTCTAGGGGTTCCCGTCCCGTCGCCGTGTGCCACCGCCCGGCAGGTGGCAGAGTGAGCCCATGAAGAAGCTCCTCAACGACCCCGCCGACGTGGTGGTCGAGGCGCTGACCGGGATGGGCCTGGCCCACCCGGACCTGATCGCCGTGGACCTTCAGGCCCGTGTCGTCGGCCGTCGGGGCGGACCGGTCAGGGGCAAGGTGGGGGTGGTCGCCGGGGGAGGCTCGGGCCACGAGCCGATGCACGCCGGCTACGTGGGCACCGGCATGCTCGACGCCGCCTGCTGCGGGGAGGTCTTCACCTCCCCGGTCCCCGAGCAGTGGCTCGCCGCGGTCCGCGCGGCGGACGGGGGCGCGGGCGTGGTCCTGCTGGTCAAGAACTACACCGGCGACGTGCTCAACGCGGACATGGCCGTCGAGCTCGCCGAGCTGGCCGGAGGCCCGCCGATCGAGGTGGTCGTCGTGGCCGACGACGTCGCGGTGCGGGACAGCACCTGGACGGCCGGTCGGCGAGGGACGGGACTGACCGTCCTGCTGGAGAAGGTCGTCGGTGCCGCCGCCCAGGAGGGCAGGTCGCTGCAGGAGTGCGCCGCGCTCGCCCGCAGCCTCGCCGGCAGGGGCGGGTCGATGGGGGTCGGTCTGGGGTCGCCGACGGTCCCCGCCGGGGGTGCCCCCACCTTCGTCCTGGCGGAGGGGGAGATGGAGCTGGGCGTGGGCATCCACGGCGAGCCCGGCCGGGAGCGCATCGCGTCGCTCCCGCGCGCGAGGTCGCCGCCGCCCTCGTCGAGCCGGTCGTGGCCGACCTCGACCTGCGGGCCGGTGACCAGGTCCTGTGCCTGGTCAACGGGCTCGGCGGGACGCCCATCATGGAGCTGTACCTCATGCACCACGAGGTCCACGCCCTCCTGGACCGGGCCGGCATCCGGGTGGCCCGGGCGCTGGTGGGCAACTACATCACGTCGCTGGAGATGGCCGGCTGCACGGTCACCCTCCTGCGCGCCGACGACGACGTCGTGCGCCTGTGGGACGCCCCGGTGGCGACCCCCGGGCTGCGATGGGGATCCTGAGAGGAACGCGATGGCAGACCTGAAGTCCTTCCAGCGGTGGATCGGCGAGGCCGCCGCCGACCTGACCGACCAGGCGGACCACCTCACCGAGCTCGACCGGGCCGTCGGGGACGGCGACCACGGCACGAACATGGCCCGCGGGTTCGGCCGGTGCGCGGAGCTGGCGGACCACGAGGAGTTCGCCGGGATCGACGCCTACCTCAAGAAGGTCGGGATGACGCTGGTGGGCACCGTCGGTGGTGCGTCGGGGCCCCTCTACGGCACGTTCTTCCTCCGGATGGCCGGACCGTTGTCCGCGACCGCGGACGGTGGCGCCTTCGAGCTGGGCCAAGGGCTGCGCGCCGGGGTCGAGGGGGTCGTCGCGCGAGGCAAGGCCGAGCGGGGCGACAAGACCATGTATGACGCGCTCGCGCCTGCGGTGGACGCGTTCGCCGCGGCGGTGGCCCGGGGAGACGGGCTCGGCGACTGCCTGGCGGCGGCGGCGGCCGCCGCCGAGGAGGGACGGGACGCCACCGTCCCCCTGGTGGCACGCAAGGGCCGGGCCTCCTACCTGGGGGAGCGGAGCGCGGGACACCTCGACCCCGGGGCGGCCAGCGCAGCCATCCTGCTGCGCGCGGCCGCGCGGACGCTGGGGTGAGGCCGGCGGTGGTCTCCCTGGTCGTCGTCTCGCACAGCCGTGCCCTCGCGGAGGCTGCCGTCGGACTGGCGACGCAGATGCTGCACGGCCCGACCAGGCCGCACGTCGAGGTGGCCGCCGGCCTGGAGGACGGTGGTCTGGGCACCGACGCCGGGGCCGTGGCCCGGGCCGTGTCCCGGGCGGACGCGCTCGGCGGCGGTGCGGGGGTGCTCGTGCTGGTCGACCTGGGCAGCGCCGTCCTCTCCGCCGAGATGGCGCTGGAGCTGCTCGATCCGGAGGTGGCCGCCCGGGTGCGGCTCAGCCCCGCCCCGCTGGTGGAGGGCCTGCTCGCGGCGGTGGTCACCGCGGCCGGCGGCGCCGACCTGGACACGTGCGCCCGCGAGGCGGACGCCGGTCTGCGCGCCAAGGACGAGCACCTGCGGGACCCCCGGGGCGGCGTGGCGTCCGCGCCCGCCGAGGCGTCGGAGACGGGGGCGACGACACCCCCTGCGTCCTCGCTCGAGCTGGCCGTCACCGCCGAGCACGGCCTGCACGCCCGCCCGGCCGCCCGCCTGGTCGCCTGCGCGGCAGGGCGGGCGCCGAGGACGACCCTGCGTCTGCGCAACCTGACCGCGGGGCGCGGACCGGTGGACGGGTTGTCGCTGTCGGCGGTCGCCACCCTCGACGCGCAGCAGGGGCACGTGCTGCTCGCGGAGGCCGTCGGCCCGGAGGCCGAGCAGCTGCTCGCCGAGCTCGAGGAGCTCGCGCTGATGGGGTTCGGGGACCTTCCCGGTCCGGCCGAGCCCCTCGCGGAGGTCGACGTCCCCGCACCAGCCGTGTCCACCGAGCCCGGGGTGGCCGGGTCGGGCCTGGAGGCGGCGATCGGACCGGCCGTCCGGGTGGAGTCGGTGCTGGAGACCGCTGACGACCACGCCGGCTCCGTCCCCGAGGAGCATCAGCGGCTGGCCGACGCCGTCGCCGGCGTGCGGGCACGGCTCGGCGAGCTGGCCGAGCAGGCCCGTCGGCACCTGGGCCAGGGGGAGGCCGAGGTGTTCGAGGCGCACGCCACCCTGCTGCAGGACCCCCGGATCACCGAGGCCGCCCATGCCCGGATCGAGGCGGGCGAGCCGGCGGCCGAGGCGTGGTCGGCGGCGGTCCGCGCGGCGGCGGAGGCGTTCGCCACGCTGGCCGATCCCTACCAGCGCGAGCGGGGGCAGGACGTGCACGGCGTCGGGGACCGGGTGGTGCGGATGCTGCTGGGGCTCGAGGAGCCGGAGAGCACGGCCCACGGCGTCCTCGTGGTCGACGAGCTCGACCCGGCGCTGGCCATCTCGCTGGACGCTTCGAAGGTCCAGGGGGTCCTGACCCGGAACGGGGGGACGACCGGCCACGGGGTGCTCATCGCCACCGCCCGCGGGGTGCCGGTGCTGACCGGGGTCGGGGACCGGGCGGACGTCCCGGACGGCACGGTCGTGGCCTTCGACGCCCGCAGCGGCGACCTCGTGGTCGATCCCGAGCCCGCGCTGCGGGAGGCCTTCGAGGAGATGGTCTCGGCGCGCAGCCGGGAGCGGGGGCGGGCGCTGCGGCACGCGCGCTCCCCGGCGGTCACGACCGACGGGGTGCGGGTGCGGGTCAAGGCCAACGTCTCCTCCCTGGCCGTCGCCCGCCTCGGGGCCGACCTGGGCGCCGAGGGGTCCGGGCTGGTGCGCACCGAGGCTGTCTTCGCCCAGTGGCGCCAGGCCCCGTCGGTGGACCAGCAGGTCGAGGTGTACGCAGCCATGGCTGCCGTCTACCACCCGCACCCGGTGACCATCCGGACCTGGGACGTCGGCGGCGACAAGCCGCTGCCGTTCCACCCGGTGCCCGTCGAGGGCAACCCCTTCCTCGGCGCCAGGGGGCTGCGGGCCTTCGTCGAGGACCCCTCCCTGCTGCTCGACCAGCTGCAGGCCGTCTGCACGGTGGCGGTGGACCACCCCCTCGCCGTGCTCTTCCCGATGATCACGACCGTCCAGGACGTGCGGTGGGCCCGGGAGCTGCTGGCCACGGCCGCCCGCAGGGCCGGGCTGAGCGCCCCGCCACCGGGCCTGCAGGTCGGCATCATGGTGGAGGTGCCTGCGGCGGCCCTCGGGATCGCCCACCTGGCCCAGGGTCTGGACCTGGTCTCGATCGGCAGCAACGACCTCGTGCAGTACACCCTGGCCGCGGAGCGGGGGAACCCGCGGCTGGCGGCGTGGTCGGACGCCCTCGACCCGGCGGTGCTCTCCCTGGTCCGGTCCGTGACCGACGGGGTCCCGGAGGGGGTCCGGGTCGGGCTGTGCGGGGCGATGGCGGGCGACCCGGACCTGGCCGGCCTCCTCGTGGGGCTCGGGGTCCAGGAGCTCAGCGCGTCGGCCGCCTCGGTGCCCCTCGTCAAGCAGCGTCTGCGGACCGGGAGCACCGCCGAGTTCGGCGACCTGGCGGCCCGGGCGCTGGCCTGCCCCGACGGCGCATCCGTGCGCGCGCTGGTCCAGGAGGCGCAGCCGACCCCGACGGTGCGGCTCAGCGGACCCCGCGCGGTCGGAACTGCACGCTGATCCGTGGCCCGACCGGCTGGCCGGTCTTGGGGACGCAGTGGTCCCAGGTGCGCTGGCAGGCCCCGCCCATGACGAGCAGGTCGCCGTGGCCCAGGACGAACCGCGTGCTGGCCCCGCCACCGCGCGGGCGCAGGAGCAGGGCCCGCGGGGCGCCCAGGCTGACGATGGCCACCATCGTGTCGGCCCGCGAGCTGCGTCCGTGGCGGTCGCCGTGCCAGGCGACGCTGTCCCGGCCGTCCCGGTACAGGCACATCCCCGCGGTGCGGAACGGCTCTCCGAGCTCGGCGGCGTAGTGCGCGCTGAGCTCGTCCCGGGCCCTGGTCAGGACCGGGTCGGGCAGCGTCTCACCCTCGCCGTAGAACCGCAAAAGACGGGGCGTCTGGACCTCCCGCTCCCACATCTGGCGTCGCTCCCCGCGCCACTCCACTCCGGCCGGTCCGCCGAGGAAGAGCCGGGCGAAGAGCTCGTCGGAGCCGGTCACCCAGCCGGGCCGCAGGTCGACCCAGGAGCCGGCGTCCAGCGCGGTCCGGCGCACCGCGCCCGAGAGCGGGCGCACCCCGACCTCGTCGACCTGGTCGAGCAACGAACCCTGCAGCATCATGCCAGGATTGGAACACATGTTCGACATCTCGCGCAAGGGTGGCCGCGGGTGAGGTGCGGGGGCTGTCCGCACGGGGCCGGCACGGGGCGGTCCTCCCGCCGTCCACGGGCGACGTGGGAGATGATGGGGGCATGCCCACCTACCGCGAGGCCGCGATCGTCCTGCGGACCTACAAGCTCGGGGAGGCCGACCGCATCGTCATCCTGCTGACCCGCGGGCGCGGCAAGGTGCGGGCCGTGGCCAAAGGGGTCCGGCGGACGAAGAGCCGGTTCGGTGCCCGGCTCGAGCCGGGCATGGTCGTCGACGTCCAGTGCTACGAGGGACGCACGCTGGACACCGTCACCCAGGCCGACGGGCTGGCCGCGTACGGGGAGATGATCGCGCGCGACTACCCGGCGTGGACGTCGGCCCACGTGATGCTGGAGACCTGCGAGCAGCTCACCGAGGAGGGGCAGGTGGCTCCCCAGCACTTCCGCCTGCTCGCCGGGGGGCTGGCGGCGCTGGCGGCCGGGGAGCACGAGCCGCGGATGGTGCTCGACTCCTACCTCGTCCGGGCGCTGGCCGTCGCCGGCTGGCGGGCCAGCTTCGTCGACTGCGCCCGGTGCGGGATGACCGGCCCCCACCGGGCCTTCCACGTCCCCTCCGGCGGTGCGGTGTGCCCCGTGTGCCGGCCGCCGGGGTCGACGGCCCCCGCCCCCGAGACGCTGGCCCTGCTCGGGGCGCTCCTCACCGGGGACTGGGAGCTCGCCGACGCCAGCCAGAGCCGGCACCGGGCGGAGGCGAGCGGCCTGGTGGCCGCATACCTGCAGTGGCACCTCGAACGGGGCGTGCGCTCGCTCCGCCACCTGGAGAGGATCCGTTGAGCATGGCCGCAGGTTCCCGCCGGGTCCCCGTCCCGCCCGACCCGCACCCCTCGGGGGCGCGCCCTCCGGACGTCCCGCGTGAGCTGGTGCCGCGGCACGTGGCGATCGTCATGGACGGCAACGGCCGCTGGGCCAACCAGCGGGGGCTGCGCAGGACGCAGGGTCACGAGCCGGGGAGGCGTCCCTGCTGGACGTCATCGCCGGCGGGATCGAGATCGGGGTGCGCTGCATCAGCGCCTACGCCTTCTCCACCGAGAACTGGCGGCGCAGCCCGGACGAGGTGCGCTTCCTCATGGGCTTCAACCGCGACGTCATCCACCGCCGCCGCGACCAGCTCGACTCCTGGGGGGTGCGGGTGGTCTGGTCCGGCCGCGCGCCCCGCCTGTGGCGGTCGGTGGTCTCCGAGCTGCAGGACGCCGAGCGCCGGACCCGGGACAACGACGTCATCACCCTCAACTTCTGCGTCAACTACGGGGGCCGGGCGGAGATCGCCGACGCGGTCCGTCGGATCGGCGAGGACGTGCGGGCGGGGAGGCTCTCGCCCCGGGGCATCGACGAACGCACCGTGGCGCGCTACCTCTACCACCCCGAGGTGCCCGACGTGGACCTGTTCCTGCGCAGCTCGGGGGAGCAGCGCACCTCCAACTTCCTGCTGTGGCAGAGCGCGTACGCCGAGATGGTCTTCCAGGACGTCCTCTGGCCCGACTACGACCGGCGCCACCTGTGGCAGGCGATCGAGGAGTATGCCGCGCGCGACCGGCGCTACGGGGGAGCGGTGGACCGGTCGGCCGGCCCGTCCACGCCCTCGGAGGGCTAGCCGGACGCCTCGGTCCTCGCCGTGCCCGGGCCCGGCCCGGCGCACCCGGAGCAGGTGCCGAAGAGCTCGAGGGTGTGGTCGACGTCGACGAACCCGTGCTCGGCGGCGACCCGTTCGGACCACGTCTCCACCCCGGGTCCGGCGACCTCGACCGTGCGGCCGCAGTCCCGGCATACCAGGTGGTGGTGGTGGCCGGTCGAGCAGCGGCGGTAGCGGGCCTCGCCCTCGTCGGTGCGCAGCACGTCGACCTCGCCGTCCGCCGCCATCACGGTCAGCACCCGGTAGACGGTGGCCAGACCCACCCTGGTCCCGCGCTCACGCAGACGGGCGTGCAGCTCCTGGGCGGAGCAGAAGTCGTTGTGGCGGCCGAGCTCGTCGGCGACGGCGAGCTGCTGACGGGTGGTCCGGCGGCGTGGTTCCTCGGGGCTCGTGCTCATGGTGGCGTTCCTCGGCTCGGGACGGTGCTACGCTAATGATAACCGATCTCAGTAACTATCAGGAGCCAGACCATGCGGACCTCCGGCACCGCCCTCGCCGCGGCAGTCTCCCTCGTCGTCGCCGGCTGTGGCACCCCGTCCGCCGACGCACCGGACGGTGCCTCCGGGACCGGCGGCACCGGCACGTCGGCACCCGTCGCCGTCAGCACCACGACACCGCTGGGCAGCGTGGTGCAGGACGTGGTGACCTGCAACGGCGGGACGGCCAGCACCCTCATGGCACCGGGCGACGACCCGCACACGTTCGCGCCGTCCTCGGCGCAGCTCGCGCAGCTGACCCAGGCCGAGCTGGTGGTGGCCATCGGCCTGGGCCTGGAGGAGGGCCTGGGCGCGGCGATCGAGAACGCCCGGTCCGACGGAGCGCGGGTGCTGGAGCTGGCCCCCCTGCTCGACCCGCTGCCCTTCGACGGCACGACCGGGCCCGCCGAGGACGACCACGAGGGGGAGGAGGACGAGCACGCCGACGACGAGCACGCGCACGACGGGGACGACCCGCACGTGTGGCTCGACGCCTCACGGATGGCGACGGCCGCCGAGCTCGTCGGCGAGGAGCTCGCGACCGTGACCGGCGACGACGCTACGCCGGGTGCGGGACGCAGGTCGCCGCCGAGCTGCGGGACGTCCACGAGCAGGTCGTGGAGATCCTGGCGGCCGTCCCGGAGGAGCGTCGCGTCCTGGTCACCGACCACCAGTCGTTCGGCTACTTCGCCCAGGCCTACGACTTCGACCTCCTGGGCGTCGTCGTCCCCGGCGGCTCGACGGACGCGGAGCCGTCGTCGCAGGAGCTGGCCGAGCTGGTCGAGGTCGTCCAGGACGCCGGTGTCCCGGCCGTCTTCTCCAACACCGCCGTCAGCTCCAGCCTGGTCGAGGCCGTCGCCGCCGAGGCGGGCGGGGAGGTCCAGGTCGTCGAGCTCTACGTGGGGTCGGTCGGGCCGGAGGGGTCGGGGGCGACCACCTACGCCGACCTCATGCTCACCGACGCCCGGCTCATCGCCGACGCGCTGGGCTGACGGGAAGGATCACGGTATGCAGTGGTGGGTCGAGCCCTTCCTCCTGGGCTTCCAGCAGCGAGCCCTCCTCGGCGGGCTGCTCGCGGCGCTGATGGCCTCCGTCGTCGGGGTCTGGCTGGTGCTGCGGGGCATGAGCTTCTTCGGGGACGCCTTCGTCCACGGGGTGCTGCCCGGCATCGCCCTGGCCGTCGTGCTGGACCTCAACGTCTACCTCGGGGCGGCCGTGGCCGCCGTCGTCATGGTCGCCGGCATCCACTACGTGCACCGGGCGACCCTGCTCAAGGAGGACACCGGCATCGGGCTGCTCTTCGTCGGGATGCTGGCGCTCGGGGTCGTCATCATCTCCCGGAGCAGCTCCTACACCGGCAGCCTGACCTCGATCCTCTTCGGGGACGCGCTGGGGGTGACCGCCACCGACCTGCGCTGGCAGGCGGGTGTGGTCGTCGTGGTGCTGGTGGCCTCCGTCCTGCTCTACCGGCCGTTCCTCTCGCTGAGCTTCAGCGCGACCAAGGCGAGCTCGCTGGGGATGCGCCCCGGCCTGGCGCACGCGCTGCTCCTCGTGCTCATCGCGGTGGCGGTCATCGGCAGCTTCCGCACCGTCGGCACCCTGCTGGTCTTCGGCCTGCTCGTCGGGCCGGCCGCCACCGCGGCCCTGGTGAGCCGGACGATCCCCCAGATGTTCGTCGTGTCGATGGTCGTCGGGGCGCTGTCCGTCTGGCTGGGGCTCGTGGTCAGCTACCACCTCCAGACGGCCGCCTCGGCGACGATGGCGCTGGTGCCCATCGTGCTCTTCTTCGTCATCCTGCCCGTCACCCGGCTCCGTCGGCGGGCGCGCGCCAGGGCGGTGACGGCATGAGCGCCGGCACCGGGTGCACGCCCCTGGCCAGGCAACCGACCTGGTCCTGCGCTACGACGGACACCTGGCGGTCGACCGGTCCAGCCTCGAGCTGCCGGCCGGCCAGGTGACCGCGATCATCGGACCCAACGGGTCGGGCAAGTCGACCCTGCTGCACGCCCTCGCCGGCCTGCACGAGGTGGCCGCAGGGAGGCTGGAGGTCCTCGGCACGAGCGCCGCGAGGGCCCAGTCGCAGATCGCGTACGTCGTGCAGCACGTGGCCGTCCCCGAGGGGGTGCCGATCACGGTCCGCGAGGTCGTGGCCATGGGCCGCTACCCCACGCTGGGCTGGTGGCGCCGCCCCCGGCGGGAGGACCGCGAGCGGGTCCGTGCGGCCCTGGCAGCCCTGGAGATCGAGGACCTGGCCGCCCGGCACCTGGGCGAGCTCTCCGGGGGCCAGCGGCAACGGGTCTACGTCGCCCAGGCGCTGGCCCAGGACCACGTGGCGATCTTCCTGGACGAGCCGCTCACCGGCCTGGACATGGTCTCGGCCAGGGCGATCGACCGGATCATCCACTCCGAGCACGAGGCCGGCCACTCCGTGGTCCTGACCACCCACGACCTCGAGGAGGCCCGGGCGGCCGACCAGGTGGTGCTGATGGCCGGCCGGGTGGTGGCCTGGGGGCGGCCCGAGGAGGTGCTCACCCCCGCCCACCTCACGTCGGCCTACGGGCTGGGAGCGCTGCACGGGGACGCGCAGGGACCCTTCCTCGACGACCCGCACGCGCACGACCCCGCCCGCGACGACGGGATCAGCCCCGGGGCACCAGCTGGGTGACGGTGACGACGGCGAACAGCAGCAGCACGGTGGCCCGCATCAGGCGTTCCACGGTGGTCAGCCGGGGCCACGACAGGTAGAGCAGCCACAGGATGAAGGCCAGCGCCAGGCCGACCAGGACCCAGCCGACCGCCCCGCCGACGAAGCCGCCGACCAGCATCAGGACGAGCAGGACGAGGAAGGGCAGCCACACCGGCAGCCGCGCCAACCGGGTCAGGACGGGCAGGGAGCGCTGCTCCACGGCATACCGGAGAGGACCGGGTCCCGGCCCCCCGTCGGGGGTCGCGGAGGCGCGCCGGGGGTGGGGATCTGAGGGAGGGGACGTGTCGGGCACCGCACCAGCGTAAGTCCCGTGCAGGGTCCGGCCGGGCCCGGGCGGGACCGTACACTGGCGCCCATGTCGCAGACCTCCACCGTCGATCTCGTCGTCTCCCTCGCCAAGCGCCGTGGCTTCGTGTTCCCGTGCGGGGAGATCTACGGCGGCACCAGGTCGGCCTGGGACTACGGGCCGTTGGGCGTGGCCCTGAAGGAGAACATCAAGCGGCAGTGGTGGCGCTCGATGGTGCAGACCCGCGACGACGTCGTCGGCCTGGACTCCTCGATCATCCTGCCCCGCCAGACCTGGGTGGCCTCCGGCCACGTCGGCGAGTTCTCCGACCCCCTGACCGAGTGCCAGTCCTGCCACAAGCGGTTCCGGGTGGACCACCTGCAGGAGGCGGTGGCCGACAGGGCCGCCCGCAAGGGCAAGGAGGTGAACCCCGACGACGTGCCGCTGGCCGAGATCACCTGTCCCAGCTGCGGCAACAAGGCCTGGACGGAGCCGCGGGAGTTCAACATGATGCTCAGGACCTACCTGGGCGCCGTCGAGGACGAGTCCGGCCTGCACTACCTGCGCCCCGAGACCGCCCAGGGCATCTTCGTCAACTTCGCCAACGTCATGGGTGCCTCGCGCAAGAAGCCGCCGTTCGGGATCGCGCAGACCGGCAAGAGCTTCCGCAACGAGATCACCCCCGGCAACTTCATCTTCCGCACCCGCGAGTTCGAGCAGATGGAGATGGAGTTCTTCGTCAAGCCGGGCGAGGACGAGGAGTGGCACCAGTACTGGATCGACGAGCGGACCAGCTGGTACACCGACCTGGGGATCCGCCCGGAGAACCTGCGCCACTACGAGCACCCGGCCGACAAGCTCTCGCACTACTCCAAGCGCACCGTGGACATCGAGTACCGCTTCAACTTCACCGGGTCCGAGTGGGGCGAGCTCGAGGGCGTGGCCAACCGCACCGACTTCGACCTGGGCACGCACAGCGAGCACTCCGGCCAGGACCTGTCCTACTTCGAGCAGGCGACCGGGGAGCGCTGGATCCCCTACGTCATCGAGCCGGCGGCGGGGCTGTCCCGTTCGCTGATGACCTTCCTCGTGGACGCCTACACCGAGGACGAGGCTCCCAACGCCAAGGGCGGGGTGGACAAGCGCACCGTGCTGCGGCTCGACCCCCGCTGGCGCCGATGAAGGTGGCCGTCCTGCCGCTGTCCCGCAACGCCGACCTGACCCCCAAGGCCAAGGACCTCGCCGCCCGGCTGCGTCAGCACTGGATGGTCGACTTCGACGACGCCGGCGCGATCGGCCGTCGCTACCGCCGCCAGGACGAGATCGGCACGCCGTTCTGCGTGACGGTGGACTTCGACACCCTCGACGACCAGGCCGTGACCATCCGTGAGCGGGACTCCATGGCCCAGGAGCGGGTGGCGCTCGACCAGGTGGAGGGCTACCTGGCCCAGCGGCTCCTCGGCTGCTGACCCTCAGCCGCCGAGCACCAGCCCCACGCCCAGCGAGACCATGACCACGGCGATGAGGGCGTCGAGCACCTGCCAGGCCCGGGGCCGGGCGAAGAGCGGCTGCAGCCGACCGCTGCCGTAGCCGAGGGCGGTGAACCAGGTGACGCTGGCCACCACGAGACCCGCGTAGTACCACCACCGGTCGCCCGGCCCGTGGCTGTTGGCGATCGCCCCGAGGACGACCATGTCCAGGTACAGGTGCGGGTTGAGCCAGGTCAGGGCGGCCATGGTCGCCAGGGCCGGCCCCAGGCCCCGGTCGGCGGTCGTGGCGGCGCGCAGCGACTCCTCCGCCCGGAGCGCGCGCCGGGCGGCCAGCAGCCCGTACGCCACGAGGAAGGCCCCGCCGCCCCACCGGGCGACCTGGAGGAAGGGGGGCCAGGCCTCGACGAGGGCACCGATCCCCAGGACCGCGGCCAGGATGAGGACGACGTCGGACAGGGCGCACAGCGCGACCAGCGGACCCACGTGACGGCGCACGATCCCCTGCCGCAGCAGGTAGGCGTTCTGCGCGCCCACGGCGGCGATGAGGGCCCACCCGGTGAGCAGCCCGGCGACGGCGAGGGAGAGCGGCACCGGCACAGGGTATGCGGTGCGGGTGGGTACGCCGCGCGCGTGCGACCGGCACGGACGCGGCATACGGTGGACGGGACCGAGGACCCCGAGAACGAGGAGGATCTGCCATGGCAGAGCTGGACGGACGCACGATCGCCTTCCTGGCGACCGACGGTTTCGAGGACAGCGAGCTGACCTCGCCCTGGGACGCGGTGACCGGGGCCGGTGCCCGCGCGGTGCTCGTCTCCGCCAAGGAGGGGGCGATCACCGGCAAGAAGGGGCACGAGGCGACCGTCGACCAGACCACGTCGGCGAGCGACCCGTCGGCCTTCGACGGGCTCGTGCTGCCCGGTGGCGTGGTGAACGCCGACCACATCCGCATGGACGAGGACGCGGTGGCCTTCGCCCGGCACTTCTTCGAGGCCGGCAAGCCCGTCGGTGTGATCTGCCACGGCGCCTGGATCCTGGCGGACGCGGACGTGCTGAAGGGCCGCACGCTCACCTCGTACGCCAGCCTGAAGACCGACCTGCGCAACGCGGGGGCCACCTGGGTCGACGAGGAGGTCCACGTCGACCAGGGCCTGGTCTCCAGCCGCACGCCCGACGACCTCCCGGCGTTCAACGCCAAGATCGTCGAGGAGTTCGCCGAGGGGCGGCACGAGGGCCAGCAGGCCTGACGCGCCCGCCCCACGGCCGCGGCGCGCCCGGCCGGGTGGCCGGGCGTGCCGCGCCGAAGGGAGTTCTGGGCATCTCCGCGCGGATGGGACAATCGCTGACGTCATGACGCTCACCCACCCCTTCGCACCGCCCGCCCCGGAGACCCCCGTCCCCGCGGGGCGTCCGCTCCTGCCCCCGTTGCAGATCGGCCCGCACCGGATCGAGGCACCGGTCGTGCTGGCGCCCATGGCCGGGATCACCAACCGGGCCTTCCGGCAGCTGTGCCGCGAGTACGGCGACCAGGGGCTGGACCACGCCGGGACCGCCGGAGCCGGTCCGGGGCGGGGTGCCTCTACGTCAGCGAGATGATCACCAGCCGCGCCCTCGTCGAGCGCACGCCGATCTCGATGAAGCTCATCGAGCACGGTCCGGGGGAGGACCCGCGCTCGGTCCAGCTCTACGGCGTGGACCCCGCGACGGTCGGCGCGGCGGTGCGGATGCTCGTGGACGAGGACCGGGCCGACCACGTCGACCTCAACTTCGGCTGTCCCGTGCCCAAGGTCACCCGCAAGGGAGGCGGGTCGGCCCTGCCCTGGAAGACCGACCTGTTCCGCGGCATCGTGCGGGCGGCCGTCCGCGAGGCCGCCCCGGCGGGGATCCCGGTCACCGTCAAGATGCGGGTGGGGATCGACGCCGAGCACGAGACCTTCCTGGACGCCGGCCGGATCGCCGAGGAGGAGGGGGTCGCCGCCGTGGCACTGCACGCGCGCACCGCGGCGCAGGCATACTCCGGGCAGGCCGACTGGGACCGCATCGCCGAGCTCAAGCAGGCGGTGACCAGCATCCCCGTGCTGGGCAACGGGGACATCTGGTCCGCCGACGACGCGGTCGCCATGGTCGAACGCACCGGCTGCGACGGGGTGATCGTGGGACGCGGCTGCCTGGGGCGACCCTGGCTGTTCACCGACCTGGCGGCCGCCTTCGCCGGCTCCCACGTACGGGTCGTGCCCGACCTGCGCGAGGTCACCCGGGTGCTGCGCCGCCACGCCGAGCTCCTCGTGGAGTTCCACCAGGACGAGCCCGCGGGTGCCGGGACATCCGCAAGCACATCGCCTGGTACCTCAAGGGCTTCGCCGTCGGCGGCGACCTGCGGCACCAGCTGGGCCTCGTGGACTCGCTGGCCGCGCTGGACCGGCTCGTCGACACCCTCGACCTCGACCAGCCGTGGCCCGGGGAGGCGGCCGAGGGGCAGCGCGGCCGGGCCGGGTCTGCCCGCGTCGTCGCGCTCCCGGACCGCTGGCTCGACTCGCGCGAGCTCGACGCCGAGCAGGCGGCGTCGGTGGCGCAGGCCGAGCTGTCGGTCTCCGGCGGTTGACGGCGCCACCGGGTCGGCGGCCGACCTTCACACGATCTGCACACGTCCCGCGCCCCCCGTCCACGCCCACCCTCCTAGCCTGAGGACATGCCTCCCCAGCCCGCGCCGGACGCGCCGCTCGTGCTCGTCGTCGAGGACGACCCGACGATCAACCAGGCGCTCGCCGACCGGCTGCGGGCCGACGGGCTGCGCGTGCAGCAGGTGCACGACGGGCCGGCCGCCGTGCAGGCGTGCGAGGCGACCCCGCCCGACCTGGTCCTGCTCGACGTGATGCTGCCGGGGATGGACGGCCTGGAGGTGTGCCGCCGCATCCAGGCCCGCCGGCCGGTCCCCGTGCTCATGCTCACCGCCCGCGCCGAGGAGACCGACGTCCTCGTCGGGCTGGGGGTGGGCGCCGACGACTACCTCACCAAGCCCTTCCGGATGCGGGAGGTCGTCGCGCGGGTGCGCGCCCTCCTGCGGCGCGTGGACCGTGCCCGGGCGCTGGCCGTGGACCCTCCGCCGGTGCTGCGCTGCGGCGACCTCCTCGTCGACCGTGCCGAGCGTCGGGTCCTCCGGGCCGGCGGCGAGGTCCACCTGACACCGTTGGAGTTCGAGCTGCTGGCCACCCTGGCGCTGGCCCCCGGGACCGTCCGCACGCGGGCGGAGCTCATGGAGGAGGTCTGGGGTTGGGCCGACGCGCGAGGAACCCGGACCCTCGACAGCCACGTCAAGGCGCTGCGGGCCAAGATCGGGGCCGAGCGGCTGCGGACGGTCCACGGCGTGGGCTACGCGCTGGAGGCCCAGGATGCCCGCTGAGCAGGGTCGGACCGGTCCGGCCCCCGTGGCGCCGGGCACGGCCGACCGTGCCCCTGGCCCGCTGGGCGGTGTCGGGACGGTCCGCACCAAGATCGGGCTGCTCGTGGCCGGCAGCGTCCTGGCGGCGGTCGTCGTGCTCGAGGCCGGCCGTGGGGCAGGCGTGCCGGGATGGCTCACCCTGCCCGTCACGCTGGCGGTGGCGCTGGTGGTCACCCAGTGGCTGGCCAGGGGGATGACGGCTCCGCTGCGGGCGATGACCGAGGCCGCCGACCGGATGGCCGCCGGCGACTACAGCACCGTGGTCACCGCCACCGGTCACGACGAGGTCACGCGGCTGGCCGACGCGTTCACCCGGATGGCCGGCGACCTGGACCGGGCCGACACCACCCGCCGGCAGCTGCTCGAGACCGTCTCCCACGAGCTGCGCACCCCGCTCGCCGCCCAGCGGGCCCTGCTGGAGAACCTGGTCGACGGGGTCGTCCAGCCCGACGACGCGGCCCTGCAGGGGGCCCTCGCCCAGGCCGAACGCCTCAGCGACCTGGTCACGGACCTGCTCGACCTGACCCGGCTCGAGTCGGGGGCGGTGCCCCTGGTCCTGACGCCCACCTCGGCGGCCGACCTGCTCACCCAGGCGGTGGCCGAGGCCGGGCTCGGTGCCCGGGACGTGCAGCACCGGACGGTCGTGACCCCGACGGACCTGGAGGTCCTCGTCGACCCGGCCCGGATGTCGCAGGTCGTGGGCAACCTGCTGGACAACGCGAGCCGGCACAGCCCGACCGGCGGCACGGTGACGCTGCACGTCCGTGGCCCCGGCGAGACGGGGACGTCACCGGACGGGTCCGAGGACCCGGTGCCCATGGACCGCTGGCGCCTGGAGGTGGTCGACGAGGGCCCCGGCATACCGCCCGATCGTGCCGAGGCGGTGTTCACCCGGTACGGCCGCGGCGACGACCGCGGCGGCGGGACGGGGCTGGGCCTGGCCATCGCCCGGTGGATCTGCGAGCTGCACGGCGGCTCGGTGTCGGCGCACCCGCGCCCGGACGGACGTCCCGGTGCCTGCCTGCGGGTCGAGCTTCCCGTGCGCCCACCGTCCGGCCGCCCCGCCGGCAGCCGCGAGGACGGGAGCACGGAGCGCCCGTCCACCGGGGCGGCGACGCCTGGCCCCGTGGCCGTCCCCGTCGCCCAGGGGCCCGCCGCCCACGCGGTGGACCCGCTCTTCGGCCGCCTCTGGCCGCCGGAGCGTATGCCCGCCGCGCCGGTCCAGCTGGTCGGTGCGGTCGGGATCGGTGCGTTCGCGGCGCTGGTCCTGCCCGATCACGACGCCGGTCTCGGACTGCTGACGGTCCTGCTCGCCGGCGGCGCCTGGTGCTCTGGTCCTCGGTGCGCCGGCGCGCGGCCTGGACCGTCGTCAGCGCGCTGCTCAGCGTGGGGCTGGGCGCCCTCGTCGTCCTACGGGCGGCCGAGTGGCTGCCCGTGCTCGTGCTCCTCGTCGTGGGCCTGCTCGTCACCACGGCCCTCACGGGTGCCCGTCGGCTGGGTGCGCTGCTCCTGGGGCCCCCGGCCTGGGTGCTCTCGGCGGTGCGCGGACTGCCCCTGCTGCAGCGGACCCTGGCGACCACCCGCGGCCACCGGCTGCTGTGGCCGGTCGTGCGCACGGTCGTGCTGTCGGCGGTGGCCCTCGTGGTCTTCGGCGGGCTGTTCGCCTCGGGCGACGCCGTCTTCGGGGCCTGGGTGGACCGGCTGCTGCCCGACGTCGACCTGGTCCTGGCCGACACCCTGGTGCTGCGCGCCTTCCTGTGGTTCTTCGTCGCCGGTGTGGTGCTCGCCGGGACCTACCTGGCGCTCAACCCGCCCCCGGTGGAGCGGGCCGCCACCCCCTCGCCACGGACGGTGACCCGTCCCTGGGAGTGGGCCGTGCCCGTGGGCGCGGTCGTGGCGGTGCTCCTGGGGTTCCTCGTCGCCCAGGCCAGCGCCATGTGGGGTGGTCACGACTTCGTCCGGCGCAGCACCGGCCTGACCTACGCCGAGTACGTCCACCAGGGTTTCGCCCAGCTCACGGTGGCCACGGCCCTGACCCTGGGGACGATCGGCCTCGCCGGCCGCGTGGCTCCCCGGCGCACCCGGGGCGACCGGCTCCTCCTGAGGGCGCTGCTGGGCACGCTGGGGGTGCTCACCCTGGTCGTCGTGGCCTCCGCCCTGTTCCGGATGGCGGTCTACCAGGAGGCCTACGGCTACACGGTCACCCGGGTCCTGGTCGACCTGTTCGAGCTGTGGCTGGGACTGGTCGTCGTCATGGTCCTCGTGGCCGGGGTCCGGCTCTCCGGCCGCTGGGTCCCCCGGGCCGCGCTGCTCGCCGGCGCCTCGATGCTGCTGGCGCTGGGGGTGGCCGACCCCGAGGCCCGGGTCGCGGGGGCCAACATCGAGCGCTACGAGCAGACCGGGCGGCTCGACCTGGTCTACCTCGCCTCGCTCGGCCCCGACGCCACCCCCGTCATCGCCGAGCGGCTGCCCGACCAGCTGGCCGCCTGCGTGCTGGCAAACCTGCGCCATGACACCGACCCGGACCCGTTGTGGGGCTGGAACCTCGGGAGGGCACGGGCCGCGGAGGCCGTGCCTGCCGGGTCCGACGCCCAGTCCCCGCCGGAGGAGGGGGGCCAGGGCTGCCTGCGGGTGATCGGGGAGGACGGCCGGTAGGCGCGGAACGGTCGCCCGTGACCGGTCAGGCGGTCGGACGCCCGGGGTCGCTGATCCAGTCGCTCCACGAGCCGACGTAGACGGCGGAGCGTCCGGCCCCCAGGCCGGCGGCCTCCAGGGCCAGGGCGGCATGGGCGGCCTGCACGCCGGAGCCGCAGTAGACCGCCGTCGCCGCGTCCGGGTCGGCACCCGCCTGCTCCAGCAGGGTGCGGAGGGCCGGCGCGGGCAGGAAGGTGCCGTCCTCGGCGAGCAACGAGAGGGCCGGCAGCGACAGGGCGCCGGGGATGTGGCCGGCGACCGGGTCGATCACCTCGTTCTCCCCCCGGTAGCGGTCCGCGGGGCGGGCGTCCAGCAGCTGCCGGTCCGCGGCCAGCCAGCGCCGCACCCCCTCGGCGTCCAGCAGGTCGTCCTCTCCCGGACCCAGGACCACGTCGCCGACGCCGGTGTCCACCGGTCCCTCCTCGACGGCCAGCCCGGCCGCCCGCCACGCCTCCAGCCCGCCGTCGAGCACCCGCACGTCGGAGATCCCGTAGTGCCGCAGCACCCACCAGGCCCGCGCGGCACCGAGCGAGGTGCGGGCGTCGTAGACGACGACGGGTGCGTCCTCCCGGACCCCGGCCGTCCGCAGGGCCTCCTGCACCCGCGTGCGGGACGGCAGGGGGTGGCGCCCGCCCCGGCCGTCGGGGGACACCGGGTCCGACAGGGCCTGCTCGAGGTCGAGGAAGGCGGCCCCCGGCAGGTGCCCCTCCAGGTAGGCGGCGCGGTTGGCGGCGGTGCCCGCGCCGAGGCTCCACCGGACGTCGAGGAGCACGGTGCGGCGCCGCGGCGAGCTCGTCGGCGAGGAGCTGGGGGCCGTGACGAGGGGGGAGGGGGTGGCGGGGGAGGGGTCCGTGGTCATGCGCCCATGCTGCCACCGCCCCGGGCCCCAGGGTCCTCGGATCCCTGACCGGACACGGTGGGGCGTGGCACAGTGGACGGATGTGCCGCAACATCCGCCCGCTGTTCAACTACGAGCCGCCTGCGACCGACGAGGAGGTGCGGTCCGCGGCCCTGCAGTACGTCCGCAAGGTCGCCGGGACCCCGCGGCCGTCCCGGGCCAACGAGCCCGCCTACGAGGCGGCGGTCGAGGCGGTGGCCCGGGCGACCCGGGAGCTGCTTGACTCCCTGGTGAGCTCCGCGCCGCCGAAGGACCGGGAGGTGGAGGCCGAGAAGGCCCGGGCACGGGCCAGGGCCCGGTATGCCTGACCCCCTGCACGGGGCGGGCTCGCCGGGGACGACCGGGTCAGGCCGACGTGGTGACCGCCTCCGGCACGTCCTGAACTGGGTCAACCTGTCGACGCCGCTCGGGCTGGGCGTGGCCGCGGCCGGCGGGGCCAGGATCCGCCGGGGTCCGCGACACTGCTTCCTGGCCGACCACTACCGTTGGCGCTTCCCCGTCGCCGGTGCCTTCACCGTCGGCGACGTGGTGGTCAGCCGGCACGACCTCGACCGGCTCATGGCTCGGCGCCCCTCCCTGCTGGACCACGAGCTGGTCCACAGCGCCCAGTGGGCGTTCTGCGGAGGCCTTCCCTTCCTGCCGCTCTACCTCGCCTCGATGGCATGGTCCTGGATCCGCACCGGGGACCGGGCCGCCCGCAGCGTCTTCGAACGCCAGGCGGGGCTCGCCGACGGGGGCTACCGGGACGTCCCCGTCCGCCCCGTCGCGCCGTGCTCGCCGCCGCACTCGGTCGCCGGCCTGCCGGACCAGCCCCGGAGCCGCACCGGGGTGGCCCGAAGGGGACCCTCCCGGCCTAGGTCGGTGCCCGTCGACCGCATACCCTCGCTGTCGTGGACCAGGGAACGCAGGCAGCGGCGGGCTACACCGACGCCGACCGGGAGCGCTGGGTCGCCGAGGACCCGGCCCAGAAGCGGGCCGACCGGCACGACTTCGCCCGTGACCGCGCCCGCGTGGTCCACTCCGCGGCCCTGCGGCGGCTGGCGGCGACGACGCAGGTGGTCCAGCCCACCAGCGACGACTTCGTGCGCAACCGGCTCACCCACTCCCTGGAGGTTGCCCAGATCGGGCGGGAGTTCGGCGCTGCCCTCGGCTGCGACGCGACGTGGTCGACACCGCCTGCCTGGCCCACGACATCGGCCACCCGCCCTTCGGGCACAACGGGGAGCAGGTCCTGGACGAGCTTGCCGCGGACGTCGGGGGCTTCGAGGGCAACGCGCAGACGCTGCGGGTGCTGACCCGGCTGGAGGCCAAGAGGTCCCACCCGGACGGGCGCCCGGCCGGTCTCAACCTCACCCGGGCCAGCCTCGACGCGGTGCTGAAGTACCCCTGGCACCGCGACGGCCCCGGGACCGCCAAGTTCGGGGTGTACGCCGACGACACGCCGGTCTTCGAGTGGGTCCGGCAGGGCGCCCCGTCCGGGCAGCCACGACGTCGGTGCCTGGAGGCCCAGGTGATGGACTGGTCGGACGACGTCGCCTACTGCGTGCACGACGTCGAGGACGCGATCGCCTCCGGACGGGTGGACCCACGGGCACTGCGCTCGGCCGACGTGCAGGCGGACGTCGCCGACCTGGCCCACCGGTGGTACGCCCCCGACCTGGACCCCGAGCAGGTCCGGGACGGACTGTGCGACGTGCTCGACAGCGGGTGGGTCCCGCTGCAGCACACCGGGACCCGGTCCGACCTCGCCGCACTGAAGGACATGACCTCCCGCCTGATCGGGCACTTCGTGCACACCGTCGAGACGGCCACCCGTGACCGGCACGGCCCCGGACCGCTGCGCCGCTACGCGGCCGACCTCGTCGTCCCCGACGGCGTGCGGGCCCAGGCCGCCGGTCTGAAGGCCGTCGCCGCGCACTTCGTCATGCTCAGCGAGGAGCGACGGGTGGTGATGCACTCCGAGCGCGAGGTGCTGGCCACGCTCGTCGAGCGCTACACGCTCGACCCCGGGCTGCTGGACCCGCTCCACCGGGAGGCCTACGAGGCCGCGACCGACGACGGCGGCGCACGCCGCGCCGTCCTGGACCAGGTGGCCAGCCTCTCCGCGCCCGGGCCCTGTCCGTCCTGTCCCGCACCGCCCCAGGAGGTATGCCGTGACCGTGCTCGACGCCCTCGACGTCCCCGTGGTGGGGGCTCCCATGGCCGGTGGCGTGAGCAGCCCCCTGCTCTTGGCCGCCGTGAGCGACGCCGGCGGTCTGGGCATGCTCGCCGCGGGCTACCGCACCCCCGAGCAGATGGCCACCGACCTGGTGCACGCGCGGGGGCTGACCGACCGCCCCTTCGGCGTCAACCTGTTCGTGCCCCGGCCGGTGGACCGGGCCCGGCACGAGCAGGCCGTGGCCGTCTACCGGGAGGCGCTGGCCCACGATGCCGCTCGCCTGGGGGTCGAGCCGGGCACGCCGTCCTGGGGGGACACCGACCACTGGGCGGACAAGGTCCTGCTCGTGGAGACCTTCCGGCCCGCCGTGGTCTCGTGCACCTTCGGCGTGCCGGACCGGGAGACCGTGGGCAGGTGGCAGGCCGTGGGCTGCGAGGTGCACGTCACCGTGACCTCGGTGCAGGAGGCGGCGGTCGCCGAGGCGGCCGGCGCCGACGTCCTGGTCCTGCAGGGGCAGGAGGCCGGGGGCCACCGTGCCTCCCACGACCCCGAGGCCGAGCCGGCGGCGATCGACCACCTCGGGCTGCTGGAGACCGTCGGTCCGACGACGTCGCTGCCGCTCGTCGCGGCCGGCGGGGTGACCACCCGCGGGGACGTCCGCCGCGCGCAGGACGCGGGTGCCGCGGCCGTCCAGGTCGGCACGGCCCTGCTGCTGGCGACCGAGTCGGGGGCCTCGCGCACCTACCGGGCTGCCCTCCGGGACCCCTCGCTCACCGAGCGGGTCACCACCCGGGCGTTCAGCGGGCGGGTGGCCGGTGCGCTGCGCAACAGGTTCGTCGACCGGTTCGCACCGCTGGCCCCGCCGGCCTTCCCGGTCCTCGACCAGGTGAGCCGTCCGGTGCGCACGGCGGCCGCCGCCGCCGGGGACGTGCACGGTATCCACGTGTGGGCAGGCAGCGGCTGGCGGGCCTGCCAGGACCGGCCGGCCGGGGAGATCGTGCGGGAGCTCGCGCCGTAGGCGCGCTCAGGCGCCCGGGTCCTCCGGGGTGGCCCGTCCCTCCGCCTCGTCCCGCTCCGCCCAGGCGAGCAGCGTCCCGAGGTCGAAGACCGCCTCGTCGATGCCCGCGTGCAGGTCGCCCACCGCGGCGTAGCGTCCCGGCATCGTCAGCACCGTGAAGTCGGCCGGGTCGCAGTCGTCGACCTCGTCCCACGTCAGCGGGGCGGACACGCGGGCGTCCGGGGTGGCGCGGACGCTGTAGGCCGCGGCGATGGTGTGGTCGCGGGCGTCTGGTTGAAGTCGACGAAGACCGCGCGGGGATCGCGGTCCTTGCGCCACCAGACGGTCGTCGCCTCGTCGGTGCGCCGTTCCACCTCCCGGGCGAACGCCAGGGCGGCACGGCGGACGTCGCCGAAACCGTGCGTGGGCGGGATGCGGACGTAGACGTGGATCCCCCTGCTGCCGGTGGTCTTGGGCCAGCCGACGGCCCCCAGCTCGGCCAGCACCTCCCGCACGACGCCGGCCACCCGACGCACCGTCGCGAAGTCGCAGTCCTCGCCCGGGTCCAGGTCGATCCGCCACTCGTCGGGCTGCTCGACGTGCCCCCTCCGGCTGTTCCAGGGATGGAACTCCACGCACGACATCTGGACCGCCCACACCACCTGGGCCACCTCGGTGACGCACAGCTCGTCGGCGGTCCGGTTCCAGCGCGGGAAGGTGACGTGCACCGTCTCGACCCAGTCGGGAGCGCCGCGCGGGAGCCGTTTCTGGTGGACCCGTTCCCCGGTGACGCCGTCGGGGAACCGGTGCATCATGCAGGGCCGCTCGCGGAGGGCGTTGACGATGCCCCCGCCGACGGACACGTAGTAGCGGGCCAGGTCCAGCTTGGTGATGCCCGGTTCCGGGAAGTAGACCCGATCCGGGTTGGAGATCCGCACGGTCCGCCCGTCCACCTCCAGCTCGGTGGCCGGCGTGCTCTGCTTGACCATCGGCCCACAGTAGCGAGGGCGCCGGTGTGGACGCCGCGCGTCCTGGTCGGCGGCGCCGCCTAGACTGCCCCGGACAGCCCCAGGAGGAGGTGCGCGTGGCCGGACGGATCAGGAACGAGGACGTCCAGACCGTCAAGGAGCGTGCCTCCATCGAGGAGGTCGTCAGGGAGCACGTGACCCTGCGGGGCGGGGGCGTGGGCACGCTCAAGGGCCTGTGCCCCTTCCACGACGAGAGGACGCCCTCCTTCACCGTGCGGCCGGCCGTGGGCTACTTCCACTGCTTCGGCTGCGGGGAGGGCGGGGACGTGCTCGACTTCGTCCAGAAGATCGACCACCTCACCTTCACCGAGTCCGTCGAACGCCTCGCCGGGCAGCTGGGCCTGACGCTGCGCTACGAGGAGGGCGGGGGAGCGGACGGGGGCGGGCCCCAGGCGCCGGCCGGCCAGCGGATGCGGCTGATGGAGGCCCACCGGGTGGCCGAGGAGTTCTACCACGACCAGCTGCTCTCCTCCGGCGAGGGGCGGGCCGCCAGGGCCTTCCTCCGCGAGAAGGGCTTCACCGGGGAGCACGCCCGGCAGTTCATGGTCGGGTATGCCCCGCGCGGCGGCTCGGTCCTCTCGGACCACCTGCGCGGCAAGGGCTTCACCGACGAGGAGCTGGTCCTCGGCGGGCTGTCCGCCCGCAGCTCCCGGGGCCTGTACGACCGTTTCCGGGGCCGGGTCGTCTGGCCCATCCGGTCGATCGCCGGTGACACCGTCGGTTTCGGCGCCCGCCGGCTCTACGACGACGACCGGGTGGCGGCCAAGTACCTGAACACCTCCGAGACCCCGATCTACCGCAAGACCAGCGTCCTCTACGGGCTCGACCTGGCCAAGAAGGCCATCGCGACCGAACGGCGGGCGGTCGTCGTCGAGGGCTACACCGACGTCATGGCCGCCCACCTCTCCGGCGTGGGCACCGCCGTGGCCACCTGCGGGACCGCGTTCGGCGGCGACCACATCTCCATGCTCCGCCGCATCCTGCGGGACGAGGCCGGTCGCGCGCCGGCCCGGGTGATCTTCACCTTCGACGGGGACGCCGCCGGGCAGAAGGCGGCGATGAAGGCCTTCGAGCACGACGAGCGGTGGGCCGCCCAGTCGTTCGTCGCCGTCGCTGCGGAGGGCCAGGACCCCAACGACCTGTGGCTGCGGGGCGGTCCGGAGGCCGTGCGTGCGCTCGTGGACGGGGCCACCCCGATGTTCGAGTTCGCGGTGCGCACCACCCTGGCCCCCTACGACCTGGGCCTGGCCAGCGAACGGGTGCAGGCGATGCGGGCCGTGGCCCCGATCCTCGCCGGGGTCAAGGACCCTACGCTGCGCCCCGAGTACGTCCGCGACGTGGCGGGATGGATGGGGGTGGACCCCACGGCGCTGACCGTGGAGGTGACCCGGGCCGCCGCTGCCCCGGCCCGGTCCGGCGGGTCCCGCACGGCCGCACCACCCGTCGCCGCCGAGCCGGTGGTCCCGGGGGCCGACCTCTCCGACCCCGTCCAGGTCGCCGAGCGGCACCTGCTCCAGGTGGCGTTGCAGTATCCCCTCGCCATCTACCCGGCGGACATGGACGAGCTGCCTGCGGCCGAGCTACGGGCACCGGTGCACCAGGCGGTCTGGCACGCCGTCAAGGAGGCGGGCGGCGTCTACGCCGCGGAGGGGGCCAGCGTGGCCAGCTGGACCCGGGCGGTGCTCGCCCGGACGCCGCCAGCCGTGCAGGGGCTGGTGCACGAGCTCGCCGTGGCCCCGCTGCCGACCAGGCTCGACCCGGAGACCGGGACGCCCACCGAGGCCTACGTCGACTCGCTCGTGCTCCGGGTGCGGCTCGCGGCGTCCGAGCAGCGGATCGCCCAGACCATCAGCCGGCTCCAGCGGCTGACGCCCGGAACCCCGGAGGCCCGACGGGTCGACGAGGAGCTGATGGCCCTCCAGCGCGAGCACGCAAAGCTCAAGGACAGGATGAACTGACATGGCATGGTGGCGACGAGCGCGCACGGACCGGTCCGCGGGACCGGATCCGCAGCGATCCCCCAAGGACGTGCCCCACGGGGCGCTGCCCGAGCTGGCCCGGGGCGAGCAGGTCCTGGCGACCGCCCAGGAGGACGGCAGCGGACACTGGGTCGTGCTGACGACCTGGCGCCTCTTCGAACGGACCGCCGAGGGCGACTCGGTGGTCGAACGCCCCTGGCACGAGGTGGACAGCGGCGCCTGGGACCCGGACGAGTGGCTGCTGACGGTGGACTTCGTGGACGGCGCGGACCCCCGACGGTGGCGATTGCGTGACCGGACCGGCCCAGGCTCGGTGCCGGTGGTGCTGCGCGACCGGACGACCGCCAGCGTGGTGCTCACCCGGGCGATCGACCTGGGGCCCAGGCGCACCGCGCGGGTAACCGTGCGCAAGGTGCTCCATACGCGTGAGCTGGTGGAGCAGGTGCTGCTGGGGCCGGGTGCCCGGACCGTCGACCGGGACCTCGCTCGTGCCGTCCACGAGGCGAGGCGGGACGTGCGTGACCAGGCAGGTCTGGACCCTGACCCGCCGCAGCTCGTCTGACGGACGGAACGACACGGCGGACGCCACGGCGCCCGGGCACCGATTTCGACGCCGTCGTGGCCTTTGCTAGAGTCTGTCCTCGCTGCGACATTCCCCTGTAGCTCAATTGGCAGAGCAGCCGGCTGTTAACCGGCAGGTTGTTGGTTCGAGTCCAACCGGGGGAGCGTTGTGAAAAGGCCTCTGAACTGCGGAAACGCAAGTTCAGGGGCCTTTCTCCTTTCGAGTGCAGCGACTATGCATCGTTCGCAGCTGGCTGCCCCTCGACTGAATGGAGGAGCAGTGACCCTTCTCGGTCGCGTCTGGGCAGGCCTCTGACCCCTCAGCCGATCCGGCGCCACCCTCCGACTGGGCAGGCGTCGATGAACCTCTCGATCGAGTCCAGCTTGATCCGCAGCGTCTTGCGCCCGAGCCGGACGGCGTCGAGGTGCCCCTCGGCGATGTAGCGGCGCACGGTCTTGGTCGAGACCGCGAGGACGTCGGCCGCCTCGGCCAGCGAGACGAGTTTGTGGGAGAGGGTGGCAGCATGGTCGTCTCCTGGGTCAGGGGCGGCCCGTGTGGCCGCACTCATCCCCCAAGGCCGCTGAGTAGTCGCGAGTGGCCACCTGCGTCTGCCGCACGCCGAGCAATCGAGGCGCAGCGGCGCACGGGCCGCCCAAGGCGTCAGATACCAGAGTGATACCATCAGCGGATGGCGATGACTCTGCGGCTTTCTCCGGAGGACGAGCGCGCCTTGGCGGCCCTGGCCGAGGCCGAGGGTGTGAGCAAGCAGGAGGCGACGGTGCGGGCGATCCGGGAAGCGGCCGCGCGGCGCGGGCACGAGGAGCGGGTGCGCGAGTTGTCCGCACGGGGGCGTGAGCGGTACGCCGATCTGCTCGAGCGTCTCGGGCGCTGACCCTTGGAGTATCTGACTACGGAGGACCTGCTCGCCCTGGCATCGGACCTGCGCGTAGGTCCGATGCAGGACCTTGGCCTCTTGGACTCCGCCGCCCACCGTCCCCGCGCCAGCGTTTTCGGACGTGACGCCTATCCCGGCATCGATGCCAAGGCGGGTGCGCTGCTGGAGTCCATCGTCGTCAACCACCCGCTCGTCGATGGCAACAAGCGCCTGGGATGGCTCGCCGTAGTCGTGTTCTACGGCCTCAACGGCATCGACCTCCAAGCACCCGACGACGCCGCCTACGACCTGGTCATTGCCGTCGCCAGCGGCAAGGCCGACCACCAGGTGGCAGCCCGCCAACTGACCCAGTGGCACTAGCTCAAGCTACGGCTCGCGGCAGTTGCGGATGTCAGAGCAGTGAGGGAGTTCGTCCTGGACGCGGCGTGTAGCCCTCTGCTGCCAGCCATGCTCGAGCGCGGCCGCGGACGCGGTCTTCGCTGAATGCGTACCAGCGATCGGCGGCCTCCGGGTGGTGTGCAATCGCGTCCTTGAACCGGCGGAAAGCACCTTTCCCGCTGATGGCCATAGACAACAGCTCGGCCAGGTGTTCATCCTCGACAGTCTCGGTAAAGACTTCCATGTCGCGGTAGCCGGACCGCGAGCCAACCGGGTCGACCCACAGCCACCTCGTACCGGCTGCTTCGTCTTCTTCTTCCTCTTCTTCGTCGCTCTCATCGGCGCGGAAGTCCTCGTACACCGTCTGGGGCCAGACCTGCCCCGTGGCCAGGTCGACTCGCCCGCCTCCGTGGGTGGGGTCGCCCTCGCGCACGCTGGCGAGCTCCTCCAGATCGACACGGACCGGCCTCAGGAGTGGCTGGGGGCCATCACCGAGCCGCGCCGCAAGTGCGTCGGCCAGATCGACGTCGCCGTCCCATCCCCGCGCCTGCAGTCGTGCGACGCAGGCTCGAGCCAGGTCATGGGCGCTGGCGGATCCAGAGGTGACCGCGACCAGGAGAGCGTCACCGATGAGCTGCAGCACCTGCTCCGGCCAGGCTCGCTCCTCAAGAAGGCGCAGCACCTCAAGCGCGTCGGCGCGGTACGTGGCTCCGCGTAGGGCAGCACGGAACTCCTTCAGCGACATGCCGCCATTGTGGCCCTGACGCCAGTGGAAGCGGTGCAGGCAGGATGGGAGACATGGTCATCGTGCGCGCTACCCGCAAGCTCCTGCAGCGATTAGGCCCGGTTAGCGCCGTCGAGGAGCAGGAATCGACGAGCCTGCTCGGCGACTGGTACGCCACGCTCCTGCCCTGGCGGCCACGTCAGGTCGCGCTCCTGGTCAGCCAGACGACCCTGCTCCCGGTGCTGATGCCGTTGGCTCCCGCCGCGACCCTGCTCGACAGGTTCCCCGAGCACCTGGCCGCGGTCCTACGGGCGCACAAAGTCCCCGAGACCGTCGTGCAGAGCGAAGCCGCAGAGACGGCCGACTACACCCTCGCCACCACTGCCAGCCGCAGCCTGACCGGGTCGATGAACGAGTTTGCCTACCTAGCTCAGGCCCACCGCGTCGCGGACCGCAACCCCGATCTGCTTGCACTTTCCTTACAACTGGCCACGGTCCCGTGCGGCCCTCTGTACCCACGTCACGTCAGCCCCGACCGCGAACTGACAGCCCTCCTGCAGAACGTGACCTGAGCCCGGTAAGCACGGCCGACCAGCGGCTACGTGTTTCATTGACGTCAGGATCGGGCCCGGCCAGGCTCGGTCCTAGGTGACCGGGATGGTCGTTCTCTTTGCGGCTGCCCACGCTCTTGGCGTGAGGCTCACAATTGGCGTGCGTCGTCCCGGTCACCGCCAGGGCTGCGAGAGGCTCAAGAGGGGTATGCCCAGCCGTACGTAGCGGTGCCCTCCCAGCTCGACATCTGTCGCGAGCAAGGAGGAGAGCATGGACGAGAAGGTTCCGCGGGTCGTGATCGGGATGGACCCGCACAAGCGCAGCGTGACGATCGAGGTCATGACCGCTGACGAGTCCGTCGTCGGCGGTGGCCGCTTTGGCACGGACGCCGAGGGGTACACCCGGCTGCTGGCCTACGCCCGTCAGTGGCCTGAGCGGGGGTGGGCGGTCGAGGGCTGCGCCGGTATCGGCAAGCACGTCGCCGACCGGCTGGTCGCCGATGGTGAGGAGGTGGTCGACGTGCCGGCGAAGATGTCGGCGCGGGTGCGGATCTTCGCCACCGGGCAGGGCCGCAAGACCGACGCAACCGACGCCCACTCCATCGCCCTGGTCGGGGTGCGGATGTCCGGCCTGCGCCCGGTCATCAACGACGAGCAGCTCGAGGTGTTGCGGATGTGCGTGGACCGGCGCCGCTCCCTGGGTGAGGAGCACACCCGCAAGGTGTGCCAGCTGCACAAGCTGCTGCTCGAGCTGATCCCGGGCGGGGCCAAGACGTTCCTGTCCGCGGCCCAGGCCAAGGAGCTGCTGAAGAGGGTCCGCCCCACCACGGCGGCCGGCAAGTTGCGCAAGGCCCACGCCCTGGAGCTGACAGCTGACCTGGCCACGATCTACGCGCGGACCAAGGCCGCGGACAAGGAACTCAAGGCCCTCGTCGCCGAGACCGGCTCCTCGCTGATGGACCTGCACGGCATCGGACCCTCCGGCGCCGCACGCCTGCTGGTCGAGGTCGGGGACATCACCCGCTTCCCCGACCGCAACCACTTCGCGTCCTGGACCGGCACCGCCCCGGTCGACGCCTCCTCCGGCGAGCACGTCCGCCACCGACTCTCCCGGGGTGGGAACCGGCAGATCAACCGGGTGCTGCACGTCATGGCCATCGTCCAGCTGCGCACGAGAACCACCGAGGGCCGCGCCTACTACGACCGGAAGAAGGCCGCGGGGAAGACGTCGATGGAAGCGCTGCGGTGCCTCAAACGGCGCCTGTCCGACCTGGTCTACAAGGCGATGCTCGACGACCTCGCTGGGCACACGACGACGGGCCCGGGAGGGCAAAGGGGTGACGACTCTGACTCCAGCGCGACCGGCTCACAACCCGCTGCCGGCTCTTCGGACAAGCCACTTCCCGGACCCGCCACCACAAAGCCTAGAACGACCCTGCCAGCGGCGTCTTGACACAGAGGGGTGCCAGATGAGTGCGTTTTCGCTGCGCCCACCACGCCGCCAAGCACTCGCCCCCTGGGGTTCCCCTGATGACGGCGAATTCAACTCGAGGTTGAGCGGCGTAAGCCAAGGCGCCGCGGCGCTTAGAACGCGCTGAAACTGGTGAGCCAGTTGGAAGCTCGCTCGCGGTCAGCCGGGCTGTCGGGTCACGCGTGGGACTTCGAGAGAGTGTCAGTCTCGACGCCACGAAAGTCGACACCAGTGTGGGAATCCTCGACTACCGCAAGCACGGGCCCTCGCATGCCTCCGCGAACCAGGCCTGAAGATGACCCAGGGCTGCTGCTGATGCTGATGCTGATGGTGGCATCATCTGGGTGTGGCACGAAGAGGACAGAGGAGGGAGCCTAAGCGGAACGCCACTCGCCCCCTGCGACGTGACCACCGCGTCGACGCGGCGGCGCCGACACCAACCGGGCGGAGTGGCGAGGGCAACGAATCGGAGATCGTCTGGAGTCGCACACGGGCGGGGGCACGGGCCGGTCGCGGGTTCCATTTTCAGGACATGGTCGGTGCCTGGCTTTGCGGCCAACTGTTGACCGGTGCCTTAAGCGCCGAGCGCATCGTCCCAGAAGGGCCGGAAGACCTGTCGTGCGAAGGCGAATTCCCATGGCAGATACAAGTCAAATCGCGTCAAGAGCGCGTTGGCCCCTTCAGAGCAGCGGAAGTGGCAAGCCACGTGCTCGATGTCGCGAGACGCCGGTCCCGGGATTCGACACGCGCTGCCCGCGAGCGTGCGGTTGTCGTCCTGGAGCGTCCTATCGGAGCGTGGGCGCCCGACATGTGGGGTGCCGCCATAGTCGAGGTGCCGGGAAATGAAGAGCTCCTCCACGCATTGGCGACTGTTGGAGCTAAGCGCGGACTCGAAGAGAAAGATCTGCTCGACGTTTCGCGGTCCGTGTGCGTGTTTGTCCTTCCGTGGCACACGGCGGGTGACCAGACGAGCGCAGCCGTGGCTGCACGAACGAGACTCCCGCCGGCGGCAAACGACCCTGTGGTGCTTGCCCTCCGCGCCGCTGTAGCCAACTGCGCTGACGAAAACGCAGAGAACGATTGGCACAAACGAAGTTCATGGATCGAACGAGGATCGAGCGTCTCGTTACCGAGACCGCTGAAATGATCGACCGCGAAGCTCTTGAGGAAGCCATTCTGGAGGGCATCTGTGAACCGGTTGACTTCGACACCGCGCTCGAGACCGAGGCATTCTACGAGGGAGTCGACGTGCAGCCGGGCCACATCGCGGCTGGGCTGCCGTCGCCTCGGCCAGACGTTACGGGCCAAGTGGTGGCCAACCTGCAGACTGGAGCTAGTGTCCTCGTTACGGGGCCTTCAGGAGTCGGTAAGTCCACGGTGATGTGGGCTGCCGCCTACTCCGCCCGTCACGTGCTGTGGTACCGCGTTCGACGGCTACGCGACGGCGACGTCCCCGCTCTCGTGCGGCTCGCTAGGGCACTGCGCCCGACAGAGCGGGCACCCGTCGGCTTTATTGTTGACGCAGTGGGAGTCGGTGATTCGCAGGCCTGGGACGCCCTACAGCGACAACTGGTGGCAACACCTGGAGTGATGCTTCTTGGCTCGGCCCGGTTGGAAGACTTGCTTCCACTTCGGTCCCTGTCGAACTGCACACTGATCCAAGTCGGCCTTGACGAGGAGACCGCCGCGCAAATCCATTCGGGCTTGGTCCGCACTGGCGCCACCAAAGCCCTTTACTGGCGGGAAGCGTTCAATGCTTGCGGTGGACTCACATTGGAGTTCACGCACCTACTCGCACGCGGCAAACGTCTCGCCGACGTCCTGAGCGAGCAGGTCCGGCGACGCGTCGTTGAAGGGCGTGAGACAGAACTGCGCATCATCGCCCTCGTCGCGACTGCCCACCGGTGGTCTGTTGTGCTTCACCTCGACGAGGTTCAAGACGCAGTGAATGCGAGCGCTGGAGAGTTCAGAGCAGCATTGGCGAGGCTGGCTGACGAGCACTTGGTCCATATCCGAGGAACAGAATTGAGGGGACTGCACCAACTACGCTCGGCGGCCCTCTCAGTGGCCGTACATGCCGTCCCGCCACCTAGTCTTAATGACACAGTGGAAGACGTGCTAAAAGGCCTTGAGGGCAAGCAAGCCTACTCTTTCATCGTGGGTTTGCTGGCGGATAACTCCGAATTGGAAAACGCCCTGATCAACCAACTCTTCGACAGTATCCGAAGGGAGCCAACTCCCGCTCTGTTAGCGACGTTCCTAGAAGCACTAAGGTTCGTGGAGTTCGAGCGCCAAGCTTCCAGCTGGAGCCGGATCTTGGAAAAATACCAAATCCAACCTGCCCATCGTGGGATCGCGACACAACTAGCGCTCTCCGGTGCGCACACCATGCCTGGGCTGCGTCCCGACATCGTGGCCGCAGCGCAGGCCATCGAGGCCCAACCCGAGGATTCGCACCTGCGAGACCAACTGCTCACGCTTCTCGGTGGGACTCGAGTCGCCTCGATCGTGGCCTCATGCGACGACCTCCAGCGCGCAGCGTCGCTCCTCGCAGCGATGGTCGGCTCCACGCAGGACTTAGTCCGATGGGCAGAGTCCCCAGAGGCGCGCCAATCACCGCTCGCCAGAACTCTCCTCACCGCGCCCCCTCCACAACTCGGCGAACTTCTGTCCGTAGCACGTCGCCACTCGCCCGTTCTGGCTCGCGCCCTATTCGAATTGGCCGGCGGAGAATCCTCCGTGCAGAGTCGACTGCAAGCGCAGTGCCCGTGGCTCATCGAGATCAGCACAGTTCAACGCGATAGCAATCACGTTGCGTTCGCAAGACTCCTCCACATATCAGATGGAGCACAACCTGACCCAGATGACTTCACTCGGGAGTTTGCCCTTACTCTCCTGCGTTGTTTTCCGATGTGTGATTCAGTGGATGTCCAGACTGTCCTGCCCGGTGACACCCCACTCCAGATTGGTGATCACGTATTTGGTGTGAGCAAGCTGCATCGGAAGTCTGATCACCCCGCCGCCGTCGTCAGTTGGAACCGGGTGAAGTCCTATGTCGCCGCCATGGCCGCGGGGGTGACGGATCCCACTACGCGGGCGGTGACCTCCTACGAGCTGCTACGAGACCTTCGAGCGTATCTGGAGGACATGGCACGGGCTTGGTGCATCTCGAGGGGACAGCCTGCCGAAGCCAACGACCTGGAGAAACGGCGCACCGCTCTACGTAGACGGGTGAACGGCCTAACGCTACCCCTCGACCGCACGGAGTTGCTCGAGTCCATCGAGTCCGGCACTACTCCGTCCACGGTCGGTAGCGATCACATGCATACCTTGGTCCACGGGATCGTGGACAACATGACTCAGCGCATGCACGCTCGTGATGCTCACTGGCCTTCCTTGGCGGCATACGTGGGAGATACTCTCCGCACTACAGTTGGCCGAGTACGCCAGGAAGAGAAATGGAACCTTATCGATCGTGACCCGCCAACAGACCTTGATGCACTCGATACGCTTCTCGACGATCTGTATGCGGTGTTCGCAGAAATGGCGTGGGGTGGTCTTTCACCGGTGCGGGTGGTTTCCGTGTCGAAAGCCGGTGCTTATACGGAAGCGCTGCACAGAGTTGCGGCATTGGCGCGGGGGCGCGCGGAAAAGCGCTTCTTCGATGGAGTGCAGAACCTGCAGTCGAGAGCGCAGACCGTCGGCCTAGATGTAGTGACCTATACACGTGCCCTACGCAAACCCGCAGCGGTCGACTGGCCCGCGCTTCAGGCGGCGGTCGGCGTTGCAATAACGACCATACCTCAGTGGGAGACCGCGTCCTCAAGCATCGCGGGCATGATCGAGGAGGCTCTCCCCTCAGACGCTAGACGGGCGCCAGTTCTAATCGTTCCGCTAGTCGACGGTCGCCCGGTACGCCAACTGTCACATGTTCTGCACAATCAGTTATTTCCCAACCCGGATTCATTCGATGAGTGGCGAGATTCCTTCGAGGATCCACTATCAACACCACTGGCCGATGCAATTCTTGATGCCCACCAAGCGCTGCAAGGCCTTTCTGGACTTGCTGTGCTTTCGACCAGACGTGGTGGTGACACAGCGATGCTGCAAAAATATGCCGATGACGAGACGGAACGTTATCGCGCTGCGATGCAGCGGCTTGACGAGCTGGGCGCCGATGTTGACCCCGTGGTTGGCGTCGTCCGGGACTTCCTCGCCAGCCTTGGCTTGCGGGTGCAACAAGAAAACGATAGTAGGCCTGACGAAATGGGGACATTGGCCGCAGGTGTAGCACGAGGGGTGGTGCGCGGCGGGTCGAACGACATGGAGCAGCTCAATGGCGTTCTCACCGTCGGCATCGAATGGGATATTGATCCAGCGGCGGCCCTTGCTTTACTGGACCGCGTCGGGGATGAGTGAAGGATAGTTTGGAAGCAAATTACGCCGAACGGTTCCTCGATCATTTCTTCTGACGGAGTCGTCATGTCACATAAAGGAGTCGAGTCAGCGTGACCCGGCTAGCGCGCGCGCAACTTCCGGACCGGAGAACGCGCGGACATCGGCGGAGTCGCGATGTCACGCACCTCTGGGTGGAGCGCGTCACGCACTCCGTCGGGCAGCGCCGCCCTGTGGCCCACCGCCAGGCATGGTCCCGCGGCATGCCGGACGTGACGAGGCGGCGTTCGGCCCGCCGGCGTCGCAAGGTCGCGACGAGGCGCGACTCGCTCCCGTCGAACGCCCTCCACTGCTGGCCACTGTGACCCGTCACCGTCGCCCTGCGACACGACCACGCCACCCAGACCGGCGACTCTGCGATGTATGCATGCCTGGCCCCGTCCGCTACCGACCGGCAAGCTTCCCGTCCTGGCCCGCGCACGAGATTCGACCTGCAAGTCGACCGTCCCTACCGATCCTCCGCTGTCCTGAAAGCAGACACACCTTTTTCATCCTGGCCCGAAGCGAGCATTATCGCGTCAGAAGTCACACCCGCCGGGTGGTCTGCGGATTAGTAGGGACTCCGACGTCCCCACGCGTGTCCGTTGACCAGGGACGCCC
>NZ_MKKA01000032.1 GCF_001942405.1 Ornithinimicrobium sp. CNJ-824 | reverse complement strand
AACTTCGGCGGATCCAGGCTCAGCAGCCGCGGTCAACGAGGAGTACTCGCCCTGGTGCTCCAGCACCAGGCGCACGCACCGCTCCTTGACCAACGGATCCATCTTCTTCGGCATGAACTGCATCCTTCCAACTCACAAGGATGCGGCACCAATCCTGGGGCGCTTCACCCTCCGGTAGCTTTCGAGCACCGGATCATCAGTGCGGTCTCGTCAACCCCAGTAGAGTGGCCGCTGCGGTCCCAATCTGCGAACAACTCCAATCCAACAGTCGGCGAACATCGCGGGAGGACCCCCGCGCCTGATGAATTTGGCGCTGGTTGGCCACGCCCGCCAGACAAGGAAGGCGGAACAGCCATACAACCTCGAGCCCTACGCGAAGCTCTGGCCACACGAGTCGCCACCTGGAACCACCTCCTCCCCCGCTACCCTGTAGCCCGCACGCAAGTGCCCATCGTGGTTATGTGCGTCTATCGCGACAGGAACGTCCAGCATGTTCGCAGGATGCTAGGCCAACTTCCCAGGGCAGATGTACGGCTGCATGCTCTCCAACGGGTGGACTCTTCACTCCAAGAATTGACCCTGAACCACGGGCCAGGTCTGCGAATGCCGTTGCTTCAGCGACTAATCGACGTGGCCCCCGTCCCAGACGAAGCGTGGATCGTCATCTTTGATGACGACGCAACTTTCGTCCAACCCGGGCAAACGCGGTTTCTCGATTATTCTGTGGCAGGCGCACTCGACCTAGCGGGTCCTGCCATACAACGAGGGCAGCCATGGTCGCATCCACACACCGTGGTGAAACCCCTGCGAACCGCTAGGCAGGTGGGCCTCGTAGAGATTGGTCCTGTGATCGCGCTATCCCCTCGAGCCCGTCCACGTCTACTGCCCATACCGCCAACGGCCGCTATGGGATGGGGGGTCGACGCATCATGGGCCGCGATAGCACAACGGGAAGATCTCCGACTCGGCGTCGTGGACGCGACCCCCATCCTTCATCATGGGGAGGTCGGCGTCGCGTATGAGCGATCAGAGGAAACCGCCCACCTCGACGCCGCGACTCAGGCTGCCAATATCACGGGACTTCACGAACTGACGAAGACAACTGGAGCCGCCTGGAGGCCGTGGCAGCGAAAACCTCCTTGGCTTACACGTTAGTCCCACTGATCAACTGGCCGCGCCGCCGCCGAAGTAAGGAGCACCCTCACGTGCCAGACCTGCGTCCTCGGACCCGGAATGTCGATATCGCTCATATTGGCGATTTTACGGTCGATAATTGGGGGGATGGACTATATCCCCTAGCCCTATCAGAACTGATGCGGGAGAACGGCTTCGATCCTTCGTCGGTCACGCACTACGCGCACCGCGCCGGCCAACTACCAGCCGGCGCAGTTGCACGAGCTATGCATCCGCACGCTGTCGGCCATGCCATCGCCCTGGTCGGGGGTGGGGACTTGGTTAGAGCCGACTACCTCACGATCGCCCAGGACCGGCTGAACGTCCCGTCGGCTCGACGGAGTACCAAGGTGAACCTGCTCCGCGGGCGCCTTGCCTCCGCTGGGCTCGCCAGAGGCGCCGGCCCGTGGCTTCCCGCCGCGGGCTGGGGAAAGCACACCCGCGTGGGCCTAGTGTCGACCGGCGTCCACCCTCTTCCTGCGGAGCAGCGCGTGCGCGAAGCGCTCGCCAAAGTGGACTTCGCCTACGTGAGGACGCACGAGGCCGCGGATCGCCTCGCCGCCGCTGGGATGTCGAGCGATCGTGTTCTCGTTGCCCCCGACATGATATTCGCTCACCCGTGGCTGAATGAGCCCGAAGCGCTCCGCGCGGAGGTCACGACATCGCCTTGAACCTGGGGATTCAGGAGCCCCCGGTTGTCTTCCAGGCTGCCGCCTTCCACGGGTGGGACGTACATGGCGTCGAGGCGCTGCTAAACCAACTCAAGGGGCATCCCTTGCTCACACTCGCCCTCGGTCGCTACGCCGGTGAAGACCGCTTGCTTAGGGAGGCCGCGAAACGGGTAGGCGTGCCCAGCCTTAGTGGCCTGAGCGCGCGGGAGACAATGGCAGTCCTCGCCTACTCCGGGTGCATTTTCACGTCAAGCATGCATGCAGCGATAGTCGGCGCCGCGTTGCATGTGCCTGTCATCGACGCTGGCACCGGCAAGACCCGTTCCGCACTATCAGCCTGCCCCAGCCCCCCAAACGTGATCTATTGCAGCCGCGCCGACGTACCCGCTGCCGTGTTCGAACACATAGGCACCGCTCCAGACTTTGACCGACTCGCGAATACTGCTGCCGTTCGTGACGCGTTCGCGCTGGTTCTGAGGGCCGTTGACGCGTTCGCCTAGTGGATCAGGCAGAGATGGCGGAGCGACGGTCTAGCTCGTCCATCAATTCGTCGCTGACGCCAATTTCCACTTTCCGGCAAAATGGAGAGCCTTGAGCCAAGACCTTTGGGAGGTCCTGCATGGTCAGGGTCCGCGGCGCATCTTCTTCCACTACCCACTCCACATAGTTTAGCGGCCCACTTGCCGGCGGATACTGGGGAGTCATAATGGTTTGAACATAACTCTCATCGGGAATAATCGAGCGCCTAAATACCCGATTCAATTGACGATTTTCCGTGAACTGGTACAGTAAGTGTTCAAGAGAGGGTCGGTCCAGGGCAACCCATTGAGACCCCCTGTAGAACTTTCGCCGCTTCCGGATGCACCGGCGCAGACCTAGGTGGTAACCACGGCCACGTGAGACGACCCGGACAGCAATAAGCGGCTCCAAATAGTGACCAACCCTCGACAGGGCCCATCGAAGCCACGCTGCCGGACGCGATGTCGAGTCGCGTATCATAGCGGCCCCTGGCAGGCGCAGCCATCGATACGCATAGCGTGTCCACTCATCATTGCCCTCACCATAGGCTTTCCCCCATCGCGTCGGTATTCCAGGGGCCAAGAGGTTCCCACCCACCCCCCCACCTGCATCATTTGGCGCTCCCACTCCCGGAGCGGACGTGCAGGATAGTCCTGACCCGAGACAAGTACAACGAGGTCGGGACTGTACGTCCTGTGTACGTGAGAGAATGCTTGCATCGTCGTGGTGACGATCTCCCACGAGCCCCAGTCGGTTGGATGGGTATGGGTCAGAACCTCAACGCGTTGATGATCTATGGCCGGTGGGGCCGACCGACGCGCGTCGTGGTAGACCATGATTTGGGCATCAGGTGAGGACCTGAGTATCGCGTGAACCAGTCGAATCGCCTCGTCCGACTTGTGGTGCGTCAGCACGACGTAGACAACTCGGGGGCGTTGCACGGTCTCCTTCGCCACGTGTTCTCCTCCCTAGGGACTATACCCATTGTCCAGTTCTGGCTCGTGAGACCAGGTGAGGGATCGCAGAACGGGACCGACCAATCGGCGCAGTGATCGAGGCAAGGTGGTCAGGACGAGCACCGCATCGGCATCTGTCAGGCCTGTTTTTGCGACCCGAAGACCACCCATAAAGAACGTTAGACCCAAGAACCCGGCCACGATTGCGCCCACGAGGGGATGCACGCCGATGAGGGATCCTGCGGTCCATGCTACGCCGAGAGCAACACAGGCGATGAGTGACGGCCCCACGGCCCTGAAAGTCTGCACCACGCCTAGGGTGCCGCTCCGCAGCTCCACCGCAGACACCAGGAGCAGTTGGGTGGCTGAGCTAGCGATCTTGGCCAGTACCGCCCCCCACGCGCCATAGATGGGAATGGTAAAAATCATTGCAGTCACGGCTACCACCAGCGCGGCAACATCAACCCACAGCAGAGACCCACCGCGCAGCTGGGACAACACGAAGATGCGCATCGGACTGCCCAGAACCGCAAGGCCCGCGGCGGCACCGAGCGCCAGAAACATCCCGGAAGCTTCCGTGAACTCCGCGCCGTAGAGGAGCGGAACGAGGAGTGCGAGCGCAGGCAGAGCTGAAGCGACCATCAGACCGGCCACAGTGGAGGTCACCCGCAGGGAGCGGGACAAGGCCCTCCCTAGGGTGGGGGCGTCGACTTCTCGTAGACCCGAGATCGCTGGCACGAGCGGATTCATCAGTGTCTGCACAGGCGCAAAGATGTGTGTCGAGAGACCGTAGGCTAGTGCAAAAATTCCGACTTGCTCCGCGGTCGCCAGGCGATCCAAGAAGAGGACTTCGGTGCGTGATGCCACCAGCGTTCCGATGATTGCCGAGGCTCCGGTGGGTAGGGCGAACTTCCAAAAACCCGACGGGAAGCGAATCGGCAGCCGCGGTGCCAGGACAGCTCTGCGATAGTCTTTGCTGACGAAGATAAGCGTGGCAGCTGCCGACACTCCACCCACCACTAGGCGGACCAACCACACCGCGTCCGCAGTAGCAACAGTGACGACGGTTATCACGACTGCGGTTTGCAGGAACAGGTTGGTCACCATCGCAACCTGCGCGCCGCGGTCTGCCTTGTTCTCCAACGCTAGACAGGCTGGGCCTCCACTTGTGGCGGCAGGAAGCCAAACGCCGAACAGGAGCGCCGCGATGAGCAGACCGGCAGGAGCGTTGGCAAACAGGACGACGACCCCGGTCACAATGGGTGCGGTCCAGAGGAGTCGGAATCCCTGCGACTTCGACAGCAAGGCCCGAACAGCATTCCGGTCGCCCCTAGCGTGAGCTTTCGCCCCGAACTGCAGCACCGCCGTCCCGACGCCTAGGCCGACAACCACACCAGCGACCTCCAGTATCGCGGTTAGCAGCGCCAGGCGACCGTAGTCGGCGGCGCCAAGCACTCTTGCGAGAAGGAGGTTGACAACGAACGCCACCGGGAGCGACACGAGGGTGTGGACGCCCGTCCACATCACGCCTCGCGCGGCACGCGATTGCAGGCTGCCCCGGGACTCAGCCACAGGATCTGTCATGGGTGCACGGCTTGGCTAGCTGCACTATCTCGTGCGCCTGGGCGTAGACAGGCGTAAGGAAGTTCATGCGTGGGTGGGGACATCTTCCCGCGCCCCCATATCTCGCAGGTACTGTCGGGCACGCACCACGCCGACGGCTGATCCCACAGCATGCACGAGAGCTCGGGATGCGCCGTTGGCGAATCCCCGGATCCGGGAATCCCCGCCTCCCTCATGGCCTAGGACCGAGCGCCCCGCATACGTCAGGTTCCGACCTACTTGCGCCAAGGCATGCCGAGCCGCACCTCGTGCACGAGGATCATCCGGTCCGAGCGCAGTGCGCAGCAACACCGCGTGGTTGCGAGCAGCAAAGTACTCGTACCGCAGGTCGAACCGACGCCCACGGGCATACGTCCCACCAACGTGTCGCACGACAGCATCCGGTGTGTAGATGAGTCTGTACCCGGCAGCCCGCGCTCGCAACGCGATGTCCGACTCCTCTCGCAGACATGTTCCGGGGTAGAAGTCCCTGATCCCACCCAACTCCTGGATGACGTCTCGACGCATCGACATGTTGGCGCCTAAGAGATGGTCCACCTCAACGTCGCCCGAACTGCGCGCGGCGAAGTGCCCCGTCAGCTGACCATTCGGCAGCAACCTGCCAATCTCGTCCAGTCCTTCATGTTCCTCATGAGGCTGGCCGTTGTCAGTTCGACCGCCAACCCCCGCCACGTCCGGAGGGCCGTACCGCTTCAGCAACTCTGCGAGCCACGTAGGTGATGGGTAGGCGTCGTCGTCCAGGTAGACGATGACGTCACCGGATGAGCGCTCAACCCCGATCGCGCGGGACGTGGCGGTTGTGCCACGGCCGTGACGACTACGGATGTACGTCACGCCAGGGAACTGCTCGACGAGGCGTTGGGTGCCATGATTCGGCGAGGCGTCCACGACGATCACCTCCACCGGCTGAACCGTCTGCCGGTGAACGTGTTGCAGGCAGGTCGCAATGTAGTCCACACGGTTGTATGTCGGAATGACGACACTCGCCGTCAGTAACTCGCTCATGTTCCCCTCGAGGACGCTCCGTAGTAAGGTCCCGCCAGTCTACGGGCACCACGCCTCGGGAACCCCACATGAGCGACAGCCTGCTCCTCAGTGCGTGGGCACCCGAACCCGAGAGGAATCCGCCAGCGAGTCAGGGGACCGAACCCCGCCCCCCCGAGATCGGCTGCTTGCCAGCGCCCATGTGAGGCCAAGGTGGCGGTTGCCACCGTTCAGGGGCCATGAGCCGTAGGGTGGTCTGATGCGTTCGCCCCACTTGGGACATGTCCCTACACCCCTGTCGCTGGCCGGTAGTTCTATCGCGCGGGTAATTCAGGGAATCACATCTGAGCATGCCCAGCGTGGCGGCTTAACCTCGGTGGCGGCAGCTCACAATAGAGACCTTCATATTCAAGACGCGACAGATGTAGCTATCGACTACAGTTCGACGTGCCCCCGCGGGTGGTTCAATCGACGTGAACTGGTCACGGACTTCGCCTTTGGCAAGATAGGACTGCGAAGACCCCACTATGGACGTCTGCAGGACCCTGCCATCGCAGGCTTCAGAAGCATCAGACCCGACGTGGTCTTCGTCCATGAGGGGCACTACGCGGCGGCCAGCCTTCCGAACTGGCGTCAGGCAATGTCAGAAGCCTTGCTTATTCTTTACATACATAACCCGTTGTCACGGAGCTACTCCCATAGAGAAGCACAGCGACTGCTGAGCGCAGCCGACGGGCTAATCTTCGTGAGCCAAGAGGCGTTAAACCGCGAAGAATCAAGATTCGGACCTTTTCCCCGCCCCTCAGCCGTTGTTCATAACGGCGTCGATCACAACCTGTTTTATCCGTCACCAACGGCGACCAAATCGCTGGACGACCCCCTGACAATCACATACGTTGGTCAGATCGCTCCCCACAAAGGCGTGCACCTCCTACTGGAGGCAGTTGGCGCCTCGAAGCTCAAGGGCGCGTCCGTGCAGGTAATTGGCAGCGCCGAACATCAGCCTGATCGCGCACTCAGCACGTATGAGCAGTCACTTAGGAAACTCGCTCTCCAGCACGCTCTGAATGTGACCTGGACACCCTTCGTCCCCCAGGCGGAGGTAGCGGCTGCGCTCCGCGCAACGGACATCGTCTGCGTCCCCTCTGTGTGGCAGGAGCCCTTCGGATGGTAGCCTTAGAGGCAATGGCGTCAGGAGCGGCTGTTGTTGCTTCCAACAGAGGCGGACTGCCCGAAGCCTGTGGGGGCGCCGCGATCCTCATTGACCCTGAGAACATTCAAGAATTCGCGGTTGCACTCGACCAATGTTCCGATCCTCAACAGCTCGCCGCCCATAAGTTGAAGTCCCTTGAGCGGGCGCAGTCCGCCAACTGGAGCTCGACGTACGATCAGTTACTGACTGCTATCCAAGCGTGGGCTTAGTTAACGGGCTCTTCGTCTTTGAGGGTGGGGTCATAGGTTCAGGCCTCCGCCGATGAGGCGGCATGCGCAGGCGGTAGTTCTGGAAGTTCGTGAGGCCTCGGGCGATGCGGCGGTGTAGTTCGATGAGGCCGTTGATCGTTATCTGGCTCTTCACAGATGAGGGTGTAGAGAGCGCTGGCGCGTCGGTCACGGGGTAGGCGTCGAGGTCTTCCGAAGATGGAGGTTCCTACGCCAGCCATCCGAAAGACCTCGACATGCCCGACGCTACCTTCACGCGCCCCGACCTGACGACCTTCACCCGCCTGGACGACCTC
>NZ_MKKA01000031.1 GCF_001942405.1 Ornithinimicrobium sp. CNJ-824 | reverse complement strand
AACTTCGGCGGATCCAGGCTCAGCTCCTGCTTGTGGCCATCCTTGGTGCGGAGGGAAAGCTTCCTACACCTTGCAAAGTCCACGAAAGGCCCTCTCGCGCAGCCGATTCCGCACAGTTCCGGGCACTGGAAAGCACTCGATCGCACCGTTTGCGAGCCCACTGCAGTACTTTTCTGGGGTACGAGTGAGGTACGCCCGCTCGCGATGGAGCGTCGGGACCAAGGACGTGCATGAGCGGCTGGCCAACCTGTGCGCCGAGGGTCGGCCGCTCGGACCTCGTTCGTCCGCTCCGCGCTCGAACCCGGCCCCGTCGTTCTCCGTGCCACTCGTCACGGGCGTCGCAAGCCGGGGCTTAGTAACCGAAGATTTGCACGCTCAACACATTCACCGCCGTACGCGGGCTAGTGAAAATGCCCCCATACGTCGCGCGACTTTGGGGAACGGTGGCTCGCGGAAGCTCCGTTCTCGTTAAGGAGATCGATGGGCACGACCAGGAACAGATGATTGGCTTTGATGGCGATGTGCGCCTTCCACAGGTTCTTCAGATCGTGGTTGTTGGCCGTGGTCCCGCCCCGCTCCACCTCTGCAATCACCCCCGTGCCGGGTGCAAGGGGTAGTAGGAGTCGGGACGGGCTCGTGTCACCAAGCCCTCGTCCGAGGTCAGGACACGTTCCGCCGTGAAGCTCAGCTCACGCTCGATCAGACTTCCCACACGGTCCTGGATGGCATTGGACTGGGCCCATGAATATGCAGTCGGGCGATGGTGTCCTCATCGGCTGTCAATTGATCTACCAGACGCTCAGCCAAGGCGTCGACCCGCTGAGTTCTGAGCGGCTAGTAGACTCCGGGGTCGCCGCCGATGGCCACCGCGCCAGCTGGGGGCTCGTCTCTCGCGCAGTGGACGGCCACCTGTGCCGCTCGGCGCTGGAGCGCACGATCGATGACTGGATGCACGCCAACGGTGTCGCGCACGTTCCCGAGTCGACGTACCCCCGTGACGCCGAGCTCAACGCGCACGGGCTGCTGCGCGCCGACTGGGCTCATCGACGGCACCTCGTCGAAGCATTCGGGGCGCTCGGGGTCGAGGAGTACGCCGTTAAGGCCGCCCGCAAGCGCGAACTAGTTTGTCGACACGGGTTGCGCAGTTGCTGCTCTTCTGCGCCTCGCCGAACTCAGCGCACTCGCACCGCGAACCAGTGGCTGACCCGGTTCACTATCGGAGAGAAGCGTGCGGTGTCCTTGTCCGTCAGCTCGATCAGGCGAGCGTCCACCGGCCGATTAGGTTGCCAATGGTGACACGCCGCGGCCTGCAGGTTCTCCTGTTGAGGCGGTTCACTCAGCGGTTTCCACTCAGCGCTGGCTGCTAGACTCATCAGCCTTCGGCGCGACCGCCGGTCGAGCTCGCTCTCCAATCGTGCGGCCTTCTTGGCCTCCTCACCGAACACGTGTCGGGTGAATCCGGGTTGAGTATCCAGCGCAATCCGGGCGGATCCATCGAACGCCTGCTTCGTGTCGCGGTCGAAGTTCTCCGGTGCTCCCGCCATCAGGTCGATGTAGATCCGCTCCGGGGACCTTTTCGACGCGCTATTGAAGGCCGGCAGATAGCTCTATAGGATCTCGAGCTTGTTTCTGGTCCAATAGTTCCAGCCGCGACCCGTACCACTCACCACCGTGCCTCACCAGTTGACCGTGGTGCAGTTCATGCATTCGCCGTGACCATCCGTGTCAGTCCATCGGCTTGACGTGATCCTCGATGAAGGCGATCTCGTCGTCGTCGAGTCCGTACTTCGCGTAGAGCTGCTGGTCGATCTCCGGGATCGACTTCGACCAGTCGATGTCAGAGCCGCTCGTGAAATCCTGCATCGGGACGTGCTTCCAGGTACCTCGTGCGTTGTCCTGGGTCACCTTTAGCACACCAAGCATCGCGCGCGCGAACTTCGTCTTGAGGTAATCAAGACACGCGTTGGCCTCCGCCTCCGAATCGAACGCACCGATCGTCATGAAAGTCAGTGTCACACCTACGCCTGGACCCAGTACAAACGGGTTGGTAAGGGGCAATCCAAAGAAGTCCGTAGTGGACCCCGTCCCATTCACCTTCGCGATCGCTACCTTCCATTTGTCGAACGATTTGGGGCCGGTGACGAAGTCGCGCCGAATAAAACGAGACGCGCGCTTTGTCGAATCAAGACCATGCATGATCGCGTAGACATGGCCATCGTTCGGCCTGTCGATGCGCCACAGGAACGGAAGATTGTTGAAACCGACAACCATGTTACTGCTCCCGCCAGGGATCATTTCGGAAGCATTCGGATGATCCTCGAACATCTTGTCGGTATAGCGAAACGCCCCCTTGGAAGATACCGCCGCCATAAGTGACCCACCGTTCGGTCGGTCGACTTTATGCAGAATCCCATTAAGAGCAGGGTGGCGAGTGAACGTACCGATCGGTCCGAGGACCTGCTCGGAGTCGCGGTGGGTGACGACGATGCCGCCCTTAATCGTGTCGGCGAGCCCAGGGAACAGTACGCCCGAGTCCGGCTCGAAGTACGCGACTCGCAGATGCTCGTCTGCGAGCATCTTGGCGTTCCACGCCTTCGGTGTTTGGCCTGCGTTGGAGAGGAAACGTGCGGGCGTGATGATGATGGCCTGTCGGCCGATCTCGTACGCGGCGTCCATAAACAGGTGGTAGAGCGGCTCGCCGCGCCCACCCTCACGAACAGCCTCGCTCTGATAGGGCGGATTGCCGATCACTACATCGAACTTCTTGCCCATGGTCAGTTCCCTTCCCTCAACATGCCGTCGACAATCTGCTGTAGTTCTTCGGTACTCATGCGTGCGATGTCGCCATACATGAAGTGACCGGAACCCTTCATCCACTTCTTACGCTCGGCGACGCCGCCGGAGACGGCCTCGACTGTGATCTCGTGGAGTATCTTGTCGTGGCTCATCTCGAAGATCTGTGAGGTCAGGATGTGCTTGAGCCGCTCGTCCTGATCCGGGAACGTCTCGACCAGCCCCGTGTCGAGGCGGCGCACGAGCTCCATCAGGAACAGGCCGGCCGTCGAGAACAGGTCCGCGAACGTCTTGTCCGGGTCGCTGAAGATGCCTGGGTTCTCTACCTCGAGGAGGTCAACCATCGTCTTGACCACTGACTGCGGCGTGAAGACGAGCGACGTCTTCTGCTGCGGGATGTAGGCGAAGATGTTCTCGGTCTGAGCGTCGTCGAAGTAGTCGGCGAGGGCTTCCTTCTTGTCGAGGAACTCCTGGACGGCCTGGTCGAAGACCGCCTCGTCGAACATGCCCGGGATCTTCGTGAGGGTGCCGTTCTCCTCGGTGACTTCCTGGCCGTCGCGCAGGAGCCGGAACTCGGCCTCGGTGATGCCGGTGATCTCATGGAACACGTCGTCGGGCGTGTAGTCGTCGAAGTTCGACAGCCGGATCTCGCGGTCGCCGTAGGCCATCAGGAACATCGGGATCGTGCGGGCGAAACCACGCAGGTGTGAGCGGGCGTCATCCATGGACTGGTTGGCGCGCTTCTGCTCCTTCTTGGTCTCCTCGCGGGTGACCACCTCGGGCACGATCGAGTCCATCGTCCCCTCGACGATGGTCAGGATGTTCTCCTTGAAGGCCTGGTCCTGCTCGGCCTTCTTGGCCTGCACCGCGTCGGCCTCAGCCTCCGTGGCGGCGCTCTTCAGTTCGTCCTCGAGGTGCTTGCTCGCGATGTTGTGGTCGGTGTACGCGCGCTCGACCTGGTCCTTGATGACCTGCTCGGTGCGCTTCTCGTCGCGCTCGACCTGTGCCTTGGTGAGCCCGTACTCCTCCTTGAGCTCCTCGCGCTTTGCCTTGGCCTGCTCGGTCACCGCCTTCGCGATCGCGGTCGCCGTACTGGCGACCGGGGCGACAGGCTCTGCCGTCGGGATGTCTTCGACGCTCCAGACGGGCTTGCCGAGCTCGGAGACCTTGGGGTTAATGACGGTCTCGACGTCGACCTGGACGTTGCCATCCGCGTCGGTGACGGGCGGCGGCACCGGGATGCCGATGGGATCGCCGGACTTGACCTTGCCCTGCTTGGCCGTGGGCAATTTGTCGAGGATCTCCTTGACGTGCTCGGAGTAGCGGAAGATGCCGGCGACGTTGGCGAACAGGAGGTTCGACAGGAAGCCGCGGCGCACGACTTCGCGGGCCTTGAACACCTGCGGGAAGGTCAGCACCTGCGAGGCGTCGAGCTCGATCATCCGGCCCTCGGCGTCTTCACCGAGCACCGGAAAGAAGTTCAGCAGCGTCTTGATGTTGTCGCGCCGCACCTGCGGGTCGCCCGACGGGTTCGGGTGCAGGTTGTTGGCGAAGGCGTCGAAGATCGTCAGCGTGCGCTCGGGCGCGAAGTCGAAGATGTAGGCGTTCTGCTTCTGGTAGACGTGCCCGGCACGCTCGAACGTGCAGGGGTTCTGGGCCCGGAACGCCGCCTGCATGTACTGCGCCGGCGAGGACAGGTTCGACAGCATGATGACCGCGGTCCACTCCGGCACCGTGACGCCAGTCGTCAGCTGACCCACCGACAGCGTGATCGTTTTGCCGTCGGACTTCTCGGCCTCGGCGATGGCGGCGCGCACCTTGTCCAGGGACTTGCCGACGGCCACGACGTCTGTGTCGTCGCCGTTCTTCCCGTCACCGGCGGCCATGATGATCGTGTAGTCCTTGAAGACGTCATGCTTCTTGAGGAGCTTCTCCAGGGCCTTGGCGGAGGCGACGCGGTTGAGCAGCCAGAAGGAGTGGCGGATCTCGTCGCGCAGCTCCGGCGTGGAGAACGGGTACTTCTCGTTGGTCGCCATGCAGTCGAGGAACTTGATGATCTCGGCCTCGTGCTCGAAGAAGCCGTTGTCTTTGGTCGCGAAGAACTCGCCTAGGTCGAACGTGAAGTCGATGTTCGCCTCGTCCTCGGCGCTGGCGACGCCCTCGGCCAGACGATCCGTGATCATCCGCGAGATCTGGTAGGTCAGCAGGTTCAGCGTCGGCAGCGCCGTGTACGGGTTCTCCTGGCTGGCGTCCTGCCACTCCTGGCGCGCGGTCTGCTCGTCCTCGTACGTCCAGTTGAAGATCTGGTCCTGGTCGAACTTGCCCGACGCCAGCGCCTTGAACGGCGTGCCCGACAGGTGCAGCGTCCACTTCCGCTTGATCTGATCGAAGGCGACATCGGTCTTGGTGGTGTCGACGCCCTCGTGGGCCTCGTCGATCACCAGCAGATCCCAGTCGAACTGGGCGATGTGCTTGAGCTTGTCGTAGCTGCCGCCGAAGTACTGCGAGCCCTTGAGGTCCTGCAGCGAGAGGAACTCCACGATGCGCGGGTCCTCGTCCTGGTGGTCGAGCGAGTAGGTCCGCCACTGCTCGCGCGTCATCGGCTGACGGGCGGCGAGAGAAGCTGATTGCGAGACGAACCGGTAGGTCGTCTGGTGGCCGATGAATCGCGTGAAGTCGTCGAACCACGAGTTCGCGATCGCCGGGCGGTTGGTGACGATCAGGATCTTGTGGACGTCGAGGGTGCGCATCAGGTCGTAGGTCGTCAACGTCTTGCCGAACCGCGGCTTCGCGTTCCAGAGCACTTCGAGCTTGCCGGCATCGAAGGCGGCGACGGCCTGGTCGACGGCCGCCTGCTGCTCCGGACGCAGCGTGTAGTCCTCCTCCGGGATGTCCGTCGGGGACGCCTGGAAGTCCTGGCCGGCGAAGTCGTTGAAGTAGTCGATCGACCGCTTCGGCGCAGGGGCAAGGTAGTGCCACTCGGTGCGCTTGGGCTGGGTCTCGCGCTCGACACCCTGCTGCTTGAGGTAGTCGTGGAAGTCGGTGTCCTTGAAGCGACCGCCGGATTCAGACGTGAAGACGGCCCGTCGCGCCCAGACCTTCTCCTTCGTGATGGACATCTGGCTCGCCTGCTGTGCGATGCGGGCGTCAGCGGTGTCCTGCTCGGTGTAGCCGATCTTCTCCCAGCCGTCGTACTTGGGAACGTCGGGAGTTCTCCAGGAGTAGATGAGCGGGATGATCTCGCGGAACGTGCTGATGTTCGGGCTAGGCATCGATCTTCTCTTGTTCGTGGACCTTCTCGATCCGGCAAGGCTCGTAGGTGGCGTAGACGGTGAAGTCGAACCCGTTGTCCTCATGTAGCGACGCGAGAGTGAACGGGTCGCGCTGCACCATCCCAGGCGCGCCTTCGACACGGTTCCACCAGGAGAACTGGATGTCCTCACCCTCGGAGGTCCGCCCGGTCAGGGTGTTGCCGCGGACGATGTTCGTGTCGATCAGGAACGCTGCCGCCTGGTGCAGATCGGTCTCCGGACCGCATGCCGTGCCGTGGCCCTGGTGGAAGCCGTGGAACTCGGCCAGCATCACTGCTTTGGCGTCGTCGTGATTGTCCTCGAGCAGTTCGATCCCGTAGATCGAGGCCAGTGCGAACAGTGACTCCGTCGGCCATGTCTCGGCGGGGAGGCGCTTCTCGATCGCAGCGAGCTTGCGACGCAGGATCGCGACCAGGAAGTTCCCGTCACCGGCCGCGGGCTCGAGGAAGGTCTTGTCGACGAAGTCGGTGCCGGTCTCGAGATCCTCGCGCACCAGGTCGAGCATCTGTTGGACCATGTGGTGAGGCGTGAAGACCTCACCGTGGGCCTTCACACGTTGCCGGGACTTCACGAGTTGCTCCTCGATGATCGCCAGCGTCACTGACGTCCCTCACGTCGCGCGCCTCGACCGGCGATCCTCAGGTCCGCGTCATCTCTTGTGCTCGCCATGCGCTGCTGTGCTCCCGCCTGTCGGCCCTGCCGACTGCGGGGCTCTGCTCGTTGAGCACAGCCTATCGGCGGACACCGACACTCAAGGGCCTTGTTGCCCTCGAACAGGTGCACGGCCAGCGGGAACCCACCGGGGTCGCACAGCAGCCCGACGGTCACCTGAGGGTCGACCCGCCGTTCCTTGCTCATCCCGACCTTGCGCAGCCTGTCCTCCTTCGGCGTCTCGAAGTGCAGCGTCGTCAGGTCGTACAGCACCGCCGACAGCGCCCGGTCGGGGCGGCGTGGGCGTAGCACGCGACAGCGACCTGCTCGCGGTAGCCGCGCTCGACGACCCGGGACAGGCACCGCATGAACGTCTCCCTCGTGCGGGAAGGGACACCGAGCTCCTCCAGCACCCGCACGGTGTCGGCCTTGGAGGTCGGCTCGATGATCCGGGCGAGCACCAGTTGCTTGAACGCCTCGCCCAGGGCGTCGAAGCCGAGGTCGGCGTAGACCCGCTCCAGGGCCTGCCACAACACCAGCGACGCCGTGCCGGCGACCGTGGCACCCATCCCCGTGGCGGGAACCGCAGCGCTGGTCCCACCGGACTCCAGGGGCAGCTGCTCCTGGCCGGCGTGCAACCGCTCGTGCGCGATCGATTCCAGCAGCGCGAGCTCCGCATCTGTCCGGGCGGAGCCGATGTGCTCGATCCCCAGGACCCGCCGACCCCGCTTGTGCATGACCTGCACCGCCGTCGCGCCCGAGTCGGTCTTCACCTTGCGCACGAAGGAGCCCACCGGGCAAGGCTACCCACCCGCACGCACGCGATTAGTCACACCCTGCGACGCGAAGGCGCAGGTCAGCGCAGGTGACTCCCGCCAAATCGGAGCGAACGTCACAACTCAGGTTGGTGGAGACGTGGTGCCATACGTGCTCGTCAACCCCTAAGTAAGGTCTGCACGCCGGCGAAGCGGGCCTCGTCGGCCGCGGCCGCGGCCAGGATGGGCTCGACCCCGGACCAGACGGTGTCCCACCCCAGGCCGAGCTGGCGGGCCAGTCCGTGCACGGTCGCGTGCTCGCGCCGCAGCTGGCCCACCGCCCAGGACCGGGCCCGGGTGGTCCACGTCGAGCGCGGCGGAGCCAGGCCCGCATCGACCTCGGTGAACGAGCGCCGCCGGCACGTCGTCTCCGGGCACGCCCACGTGCGCTTCACCCACACCAGCCGCACCGGCGTCCCGAACGCCGGGACGTCGACCAGCCGGTGCTCCCGTCTGCCCCGCGAGGTCGCACGCACCCCGCAGTCCGGACACCCGACCGGCCCTGGCGGCGACTCGACCCGCACCGTCAGCCCGTCCGGGCCACGGCCCCCGCCGATGACGTGATAGCCGTCCAGCCCGACGAGCAGGTCGCAGTTGTCGCATTAGGCGCCGGCCGCGCCGAGGGCACGGCAGCACGACGTAGGGTAGTCCATCGTCGAGGTCCTCGAGGTTCTCGGATGCTTGGTCGCTTCCGATCCTGAGGACCTCGACCCCTCTCACCCCGGCAACTGCGACGCTTGGCGCGTCACGCCCTCACCCCCACCGCAGCTGGGAAGAGCCAGATAAGTGGCTCTTCGTCTTTGAGGGTGGGTCATAGGTTCAGCCCTCCGCCGATGAGGAGCATGCGCAGGCGGTAGTTCTCGGCTCTTCACAGATGAGGGTGTAGAGAGCGCTGGCGCGTCGGTCACGAGGTAGGCGTCGAGGTCTTCCGAGGATGGAGGTTCCTACGCCAGCCATCCGAAAGACCTCGACATGCCCGACGCTACCTTCACGCGCCCCGACCTGACGACCTTCACCCGCCTGGACGACCTC
>NZ_MKKA01000030.1 GCF_001942405.1 Ornithinimicrobium sp. CNJ-824 | reverse complement strand
GTCAGCTCGGGGGTCCGGCCTGCGCCGTGGACGACCAGGTCGAACTCGGCTGTCCTTGACCGCCCTGATTCATCCACGCTTACCTGATAGCCGGTGGCGCTCTTCTCCACCGCGGTGAGCGTCGCAGAGCGCCAGGTCTGGATCCCGACCTGGGTGCTGCGGTCGATGAGGAGGTCGACGAGGTCGGGGTCGAAGGCCTTCAGCGGTCGAGGTTTGCGGTCCAGGATGACCGGGGTGCTGCCGGCCCGGGCGGCGATGTGGGCGAACTCGAAGGAGATGAAGCCCCCGCCGACGAACAGGATCCGTCGCGGCAGCTCGGGCAGGTCCAGGAAGCCGGTGCTGTCTACCAGGTGCTCGTGCCCGGGCAGGTCCAGCGGGCGGGGGCGCGCACCGGTGGCGATGAGGAAGTGTCGGCCGGTGTAGGGGGCGTCGTCGATGGCCACGGTGTTGGGACCGGTGAACCGCGCGGTACCGTGCAGGGTGGTGACCCCGTTGTCTGACAACCCGGCCTCGACCTGCTCGGGGACGGGGTCGGTGAAGCCGTGCTTGTGCGCCATGAGGTCGGCCCAGTTGATCGACAGGCCGTCGTCGTCGATGCCCTTGCCGCGCATCAGGCGGGCGCTGTCGATGACCTCGGCACCGCGGCGCAGGATCTTCTTGGGGTCGCACCCGCGCAGGGCACACGTGCCGCCGTAGGGCAGGGCGTCGACGATCGCGACCTTCCACCCTGCGGAGGCGCACTTGTTCGCCGCCGTGACGCCGGCCATGCCGGCGCCGATGACGATCAGGTCGTAGTCGTGGGTCATCGCGTGGTCTCCTGGGCCAGCCCCAGCGCTGCGTACAGCTGTTCCGTGGTCGGTGCCCCGGCCAGACCGTCGGCCGTGGGGTAGACCCGGCAGGAGAGGCCCGCTGCTGACTCTGGTGCGGAGAACGCGTCGGCCCCGTCGACCAGCACTGTGGGTGAGCCGCGAAAGCCCAATTGTTCGGCCTGCTCGAGGGTCTCGACGCGCTGACGCCGGAGCACCACTTCTGGGTGCTCGGCCGCGATCGCGACCAACCTGCGGTGCGTCACCTTCCAGTTGGGGCAGTCTTCGTAGTACAGCAGGCAGACGTCCATACCCGCGACGCTAGACCTTGTACCCTGGTACAAGCTCAAGCGTGCGAGGTAGGACAGGGCGAAATGCGGATCGGAGAGCTGGCCGAGTCGGCCGAAGTGAGCAGCCAGACCATCCGCTTCTACGAGCGCCAGGGTCTGCTGGCCGAGCCCGCGCGCGGGGCGAACGGCTACCGCGTCTATGACGAGTCCGCAGCCACACGGCTGCGCTTCATCGCCATGGCGCAGGCCGCCGGGCTCACGCTGTCTCAGATCCGCGGCATCCTGGACCTGCGTGACCAAGGGACCACCCCCTGCCAGCACGTCACCACGCTCCTGGACACCAGACTCGCTGACGTCCGGACACGGATCCGCGACCTCCTCACGCTGCAGGCAGAGCTCGAGGTGCTGCTGCAGCGCAGCCAACTGTTGGACCCCGGCGACTGTGCAGACCAGGACATCTGCCACATCCTGTCCCCGTCGCAGTAGTCTTCGCCCAGGCACGACCCGGACCCCGACCTCGCGCGCCAGCCATAACACGCCGGAACAAGGCCGGCTGTCCGGTCCGCCCACCGCAGCACCGACACGACCGACGGCATGATCGCGGCAGGAGCGTGCGGACCACGCTCAGTGCGGCAGATGCGCGCTTGCTGGCGGGCCCTCGAGCATCATCCGATCCACCCTGGTTATGAGTTGACACCCGTAGTCATCCCTCATAATCCAGGGCCGTCGCCTGTGCGTGTTCTGGAGATCCTCACCGCACGGGTCGTCAACTGGCGCAGTTTCGAAGTCACGTGCGGCTCTAGGTTCGGCCCTCGACGGACACTTGCATACTCGTGTCAGGACGCATTGAGAACCGAGTGGCTCCTCTTCCCGTTGGCCAGACAACGGGCCAGCACAGAACCGCAGGCGCCAGCACTAGACGCCCGCTGTCACGCGTGCAACCATGGCTCATGGCGGGGGACGGCGGGGACGACGGCTCGGACAGGGGACGTCTCAAGACGGCGGCTATCGTCGTTGGCATCGCTAGTGGTATAGCCGGAATCTTTACGCCTGTTTGGCTCGCCGTACGAGATACTCCAAGCAGTGAGACTGAGGTAGTAGGCCTTGCCGCTAGTGCTGGCTCACTCGAGTTCGGTCCAGACGCACAGGAAATCACCGTCGTGCCGAGCACGATCCGGATAACTATGCAGAATGCCGGAGAGCTGGCTTCAGTGGTAGCTGGCGTCGAGTTGACCATCCGAGAATATGCAAGATTGGATATCTGCCAAGCTGGGGGCGGCTTGCCAGTGAGTGAAACCCATGACGTTGTCCTTCCGACGGACCCGCAAGAGGGTGAAGTCGTTAGTGTCGATGCTGTGCATGAAGTTCCTGCCAATGGATCAGATCGGTTCGAGTTGGCAGTCGCTGTGGATGACGAGGAGATGCAGGTCGCGGCGTACGTCTACCTGCTTGAACTGCGCCTCAACATCGATGGGGAAAAGACCGATGACCCTGTCGGACGTGTCGTTATCCCAGTGCCCACCGGACTAGCGAACTACGTGGACGAGGAGGGCACTACCTACGAGGGCACAGTCGGCGACTGTTATCGGCGAAACGTGGAGGAATACGCTCGTATCCAAACTTGGGACGGCCTGCAGGCAGCGGGTATGCATGAGTAGAGCGCCGGCGTGTAGCGCCTGTGTTCTAGGGGTCCTGTGCGCACACCAGGCCGCACTCGCAGAGCGGCAGTAGCGGATGGCGGGTCTGGCATCGTGCCCGATCGTCGGCTGTCCCCGCCGCTTTGCTTGGGGGTCCACCGCGGCGTTCGGGTCACGACTCCGGAGGGGGACGGACGTGCGAGGCTTCGCTCATGGCTCTGATCGTCCAAGACATGTCCACCGCGATACGTGCACGTCAAGTAGCCATGCCTTTGGAGGAGGCCTTGGCGGTGGAACCCGACGACGACGCCTCACAGTGTGCGGCGCGACTAGCGGAGGAGCAGTACGACTATGCGCCGGTGCTGACGGACGGTATGCCCGTTGGCATTTTCGAGCGGGCGGCGGCGCCGGGACCAGGCGCTGCAGTCGGGGCGGTGATGCGGCCCTTAGGCGCGGAACTGTTGGTGTCTACGGAGGCCACTTTGTCTGACCTGATGCGCCGTATGACCGAGCAACCTTTCGTCTTCGTACTCGACGGCTGTGGCGTCACGGGTTTTGTGACCCCGACGGATCTCGGAACCGTGCCGGTGCGAACCTATTTCTACCTCCGGCTCGCGCACCTCGAGAACACCCTCAGTGAGCATCTGCGCCGACGGTACCCCGATCAGATGGAGGCGGTGAACCTTCTCGGCCCGGCCCGTCGTGCGAGCCACGAAGCTATCGCTGCCGACCTCCGGTCGAAGGACAAGTTCATTGACGAACTCTCGTGTCTGAGTCTCGACGACCTCGTCACTGTGGCCGGCAAGATCGACCGATACCGGAACGCCGTTTCCGCGACGGGCCTGGGGTGGCGCAAGGCAACCAAGGGGCTAGCCGACTTCCGCAACGACATCATGCATCCGTCTCGGATCTTCGCGGGGTCGGCAGAGGCACGTCCCGCCAAGCTCGTCGATTGGGAGCATCGCCTCGACACGCTTATCGGCGCTGCGCAAGCGCTTGCCAGCAACGACGTTGCACTTGGCGCGTGCTGAGCGCTTTGGCTCAGCGATGTCAGAGATTCGCGGCACCGGGTGCGAGCTGCACTGACGTCGCGGTTGCTCCGAAGTCGGGCGCTTGGGAGGACGTCGACGATGTCGTCTTGCTGCGCCTAGGATCACATCGTGAGGACTTGTATGAGCTGCGGTTCCCCAGCGGCACACATCGTGATCTATCCCTACAACGAGGGTGATGTGAGTGGACGCTTGCTTGTGTACTGCGACAGCTGCGTGCAGCGGCCCGGTGCCATAGTCGTCCTTCCGGAACGCCTTCTCGACGAGGACGCCAACGCCACCCTCGAGTTCCTTTACGGCCACCGGCTGACCCAAACCAACCCAACGGCCATACGGGAGCTTCTCCATGTGCCGGCGGCTCATGGACCGTGACGGCGGAGCGAGCGATCCGCCAATCAGAGTCGCCGTAGCTCCACGCGCTAACCGCCGGCGGTGGAGGCTTGGCGTGGCGGGCTGTCCCACCGGCTTGTTCCACCGAGTTGGCCAGAACCATGAGCATCCGCAACAGGGTCAGCTCGAACCCGTGGCCTGGCCGCCGCAGAGTCGGACGCTAGTCCTCCATGCGAGAACCGTGCATCGTGCTCGCGCCGCCGGGCCGGGGGTCGACGCGCTGCTGTTGTCGGGAGCTGGCGACTGCCTGCGAGGGAGGGGGGAGGGGGGGAGGGTTCCGTTTCTTTCGTTTGAGTCGTAGGCTGGGTGGATGAGCCGGACTCAGACACGGGTCACACCGGACGACATCCCTGCTGCGGAGGCTGAGCGTCTGCGAGAAGGAGCCCTCCGTGCGCTCACGCTTCGTGTCGGCGACAGCGAACTTGAGTTGAGCGATGGCGCGCGCGGGCTCCTGGTAGACATGTTCGACCGGCTGGCCAAGGGGGAATCAGTCCTCGTGGTGTCAGCCGATGAGATGCTGAGTACCCAGCAGGCGGCAGACCTTCTTCGAGTCAGCCGTCCGACTCTCGTAAAGATGCTGGAGGAGGGGGTGATCCCCTTCGAGCGGCCGGGCACACACCGCCGGGTTTCACGACAGGCCGTCCAAGAGTTTCTCGACAGTCGGACCGCACGTCGCGCTCGCGCGCTTGAGGGGCTAGCAGCCACCCAGGACTCGTCCGATACCAACGACTACCTCACGACGCGTTGACCGGACCAGTAGTTCTCCTTGATGCGTGCGTGCTCGTTCCCTATCCGCTTGTCTCGGCGTTGCTCACAATGGCTGAGCGCGAATTGTTCGAACCACGGTGGTCCGAGCATATCCTCGACGAGGTGGAGCGCACCCTGACCGGGAAGCTCGACTTGGACCCGGACAAGGTCAAACACCGACTCAGCCACATGCGCGCGGGCTTCCCCGAGTCGTCGGTTCACGGTTTCGAGGACCATGTCGAAGAGATGACCTGCGACGCGAAGGATCGGCACGTCCTGGCGGCCGCAGTGGCTGCGGGAGCGGATCTCCTCGTCACCGTCAACATCAAGGACTTTCCAAATTCGTCGTACGAGTGGTATGGGCTCGAGGTGATCCATCCGGAGGTACTTCTCAGCAGGCTGTTCAACTACGACGAGAAGGGCTGCATCGAAGCCCTGCACGCGGACGCAGGTCGGCGCCGCAACCCGCCGATGACCACGGAACAACTGCTTGCCCAGCTGGCGGGGCTGCGCCGACCTTCGCCAACAACGTGCACCAGCGGATACTGGACGGCGTCACGAAGGTCTCGGAGATCCCGGCGCTCGTGATCACAAGTGTAGAGTCATCGCCCTTCCATCAAGCCCTGACCGACCCCGACCTAGAAGATCCGTTGAGCGTCGCAGTCAACTGGTGGAGAGCGCTGCTGGATAAGGACGAGTTCCTGGACATCCTGGAGACTCTTACTGTCCACCCGCCTGCGTGGGACGATTACGAATGGGCAGCGGCGCTGTTGAATAACAAGTCCATCGCCAGCAAGGTGTATTACGCAGTGGACGATCCGCAGAACCTCGCCTTCGTCCGTTTCATCCCTGAAGTAGCACACAGTTCGCAGGTCTTCGCCGCCTATGCCGTCAACGATGGCGCTTACCTCACCTTGGTACGACTACCGGACGGCACCTGGAGGGTATGGGGCCTCGGTGCGGCAATGGTCTCGGCCAAGGATGTCAGGGCCCCGTAGCGCCCGCGAATCGGAGGACAGGGAGTGACCTCAACCGGTGAGCGGCAGAAGAGTGCGTCAGGCGGCTGCGTGGTGCGGGGCGCGACGGTCCTTGCGTAGCCATCTGAGCAGATGGAGCAGCGACTGGTGGATCGCAACTCCGACGGCGGTATTCAAGGCAGCCAGTCCAGCCGCTCCAAGGAACTCATTGGGTGACTCGATGATGCCGTCGAACCACAGAAGCAAGGGCCAGCCCAGGGTTGCGACCAGGAGGCAGGTCTTCCACCAGCGGCCGAGGACCAACCCGAACAAGAGCATCGTGGGAATCATCGGTCCCTCCTCAGATCCTCACCGTACGCCGTGAGCCCCGGTCCCTGGCCAGGATGCGATCAGCAGGAGGACAGTGCGTCTGCCAAGGGCGTCCGCCGTCGCGGCGAGCCTCTGAGGGTGTGAACCTCGTGGTGGACGGCGTGTCGCCGGCACATAGTCGTGTTACGCGAGTATTCATGTCCCATGAGTACCGGACTGAGGGAACCGTCGTTCTTGATCCTGACGGCATTGGTGAACCAGCCGCTGCACGGCTATGCACTGCTCGAGGCGGTCGAGGAGGCCTCCGGTGGTCGGGTGCGCCCGGCCGTGGGGAGCCTGTACGCCACGCTGGACCGAATGGCGGCTCAGGGGTGGGTCGCGGTGGCCGAGGAAGAGGTCGTCAACGGACGGCTGCGGCGGACCTACGAGATCACCGCTGCGGGAAAGAGCGTGCTCACCGCCGAGGTGGAGCGCATGAACTCGCTGGTGGTCGAGGCGAGCCGACGGCTTGGCTTCGCGCCCCGTCCGCGGCGGGCGGGAGGTGTGGCATGAGGGCATCGGCCTACGAGCACCTGTGTCACCTACTCACGCTGGCCTACCCCGAGCCGTACCGCAGCACCCACGGCGCCGAGATCGTCGGTGTGCTGCTCGACGCGGACGACCGCCGCCCGGGCACGTGGCGCAGGATCCGTGAGGTGGGCGGAGTCGTGGTCCATGCGGCCAAGGTCCGTGTCCTGTCGCCGCACGTCACTGGCGCTGAGGCTGCGCCACGCCCGTGGCACCTGGCGGGCATGCTTGTCATGATGGTGCTGGCCGTGGTGGCGACACAGGCCTGGACATCGGCTTTGGTACGCCTTGCTGACGCCGAGCGGGGAGACGGATGGCTGGACCCCCGCTGGCCGGTCCACGCGGCATGGCTCATCGCCGGCGTCATGATCTGGGCTCGCCGCCCGGCGGCAGCATGGGCGGCGATGCTGGTCGCAGCTGTCCTGGTCACCGCCTACCCGGTATTCGTCGCGACCGGCATCCCGTGGCCCGCTCAGGTGCCCGGTACGTGGGGCCACGCCACCCCGGCTGACCCATCGCCCGGGTTGCCGTTGACCGCCAGGGACGCCGCCTGGTGGGGCCTTTCCTTGGCTGCTGTGGCCATGACCGCCACCCCGCGCAGGCTCGCCACAGCCGTGGCCGCCCTCCCGCGCTTCGCGGTGGCGCGGGCCGCCCTCATCAGCGCCGGCGTCGCGGCAGTGACCGGACTGATCGCGCTTGCCGACGCCGCGGTCAACCACAGCTACTGGTTCACCGCCGAGCATGTGCGCACCTCGCCGCTGCCGGCATTCGTCGTCCTGGCAGTCCTGGCCGCACACCTGCGCGTGCGGGCGAAGACCGGAGCAGTCGTCCTGACCTTCGCCATCCTCGCGCTGGCCTCAGCCTCGGCAGCCCCGTCAATCTTCCAGCTGACAGCCGTCCTCACCGCAGCGGCCGGGGGTGTAGCCCTCGCACTGACCGCACACAGATCCATCAAGAGCCCCGCACGGGGATGATTCAGGCCATCGCGCCGTCCAGTGGCGTCAGGGCCGAGCGCCAACCGGCAGGACTTGAAAGCCACGCGCCCGCAGCGGCATGATCGGACGAGCGTAGCCGTCCTCAGCGCGGCAAAGGAGTACGTCGGTACGCGGCAACTCAAGTAGGACTTGCAGGTGTATGGCCCTGTCACGTGTTCGAGGGCGAGTGGCGTTTGGACACCCACCACTCGTGCACCGCTGCAGCCGTCCCGCCGATCGCCAAGGCAACCAGCGGCAGCCCGGCGAAATATGCGTACAGGCTCCAACTCATCCCCAGGCCCAGAAAGGCGGTAACCACCGCCGCGACCACGACGACGTCCCCGATGGGGCGACGGCCCGCGAGGGCGAGGATGATTCCGAGGAGGGCGAGCAGCGCGCATCCGACGGGCAACAGGACGAGACCGAGGGCCCGCCTCGCAGCCTCTTCCTCCGATCCGCCGTAGACGATCGGCAAGGCCGTCAACAGTCCGCGCCCCAGCAGGTAGACACCGGGGAGACACAGAACGATGGCCACCAGAGCAGTCGAACGCCATTGCGCCGGTTTTCGACGCCGCTCGGTGCAGTCCCGACCGTCGCCCATGGCGTGAACCGTACCGAAGAACCGAAGAGTCGCGCCGTCATCCACCCGTCCACCCACTCGTGAAACGACACGGAAGACGCAACGCCACGACAGCGGCAGTACAGGGTCCTTCTTAGATCCAGCCGAGGGCTCGGAACGTGGAGGTGGCGAACGAGCCGAGGGAGGGTTCGCTGCGCAGCTCGGTGCGGGTGAACCACCGGAGTGCGTCGACCTCATCGTCATCCGGCTGTGGCGGACGCCCGATGATGCGCGCCCCGAAGATGGTGCTGACGTAGGCGCACTGGTCACCGTTGGGATAGGTGATCCGAAAATGGGGTCCACCGACGGCTCCGAGGATGGCCGTCAGCTCCACCTCTGTGCCGATCTCTTCGGCGGTTTCCCGGTGGGCTGCATCGGCAGGGCTTTCGTCCACGTCCACCGCGCCACCGATCGTGCCCCATGCCTGGAACTCCGCCTGATGTACTAGCAGGACGCGGCCCTGCGGGTCCATCGGCAGCACGGCGACCGAGGGCAGTAGGAGCAGGTCGTGGCCCACTTTCTCCCGGAGCCGAGCGATGTGTGCGGCTACGGGCATAAGAGAACGTTAGCTGTGGCCTCCTGGACCGCAACACGCGCGGCATGAGCGAGTGTGTAGCACAAGCGCTACAATGGGGTCATGGAAACGGTGGGACTTCGTGAGTTGAGGCAAGACGCCTCTGGACTTCTGCGACGC
>NZ_MKKA01000029.1 GCF_001942405.1 Ornithinimicrobium sp. CNJ-824 | reverse complement strand
GAACATGCTCAAGGGCACCACGACCGCCCCGGACTACACCGGCGTGCCCACCGCGGTGTTCACGATCCCCGAACTCACCCGGGTCGGCCTGCTCGAGGAAGAGGCCCTCGAGCGGGGCATTAAAATCGACGTCCGCTACTCCGACACCAGCAGCTGGTACTCCAACTACCGGATCGGGGAGACGACCGCCGCGGCCAAGATCCTGATCGACCGCTCCAACGACACCATCGTGGGAGCCCACCTGCTCGGCCCCGAGTACGCCGAACTCGTCAACACCCTGGCCCTCGCCATGAAGCTGGGACTCACCACCCGCCAGCTGAAGTCGATGACCGCCGCCTACCCCACCGTCGGATCAGACCTAGGCTCCATGCTCTGAACCAGGACCAACCAGCGACCCCCAGATCGCGGACCAGGGGACAAAGGCCAGTCGGACCGGTCTTGCCCGCCCGCTTCGCGATTACCGGATCTGCCGCCGAGCGTGGCGCAGGCTTCTCGGCTCCCGGTGGCGCGCGCCGTGGCGATGTCATCGCCTTAGTCTAAGCGGCATGCCTCACCGCAGATGGTTCTGGGTCTTCGCCGCGGCGACGGGGCTGGCAGTGCTATCCCTCATCAGCAATCTCACCACCGCAGCTCAGCTCTCGGGCCAGGACGACATCGTCCTGGCCGTCCGCTTCACGATCAGCAAGCTGGTCAACAGTGGAACGATCTGGGCGGGGCTTGGCATCTTGTCCGGGTGGTTGGTGCGACGCGCTCCTCAGGCGTTTGTCGCTGGTATCACTGCGTGTACTTTCGCCCTGCTGGTCCACTACGGGCTTGGACGGTTCCTTGGGGTTTTCTCGACAGACGTCTGGGCCAGCAACTCCTACTGGTTCCTCGCCGCGCTCGTCGCCGGTGGACCCCTGGGCCTGATCGGTGCAGCCGCGCGACAGCCCAGCCTCCTGGGCGTGACTGCCCGGCTGGTTGTCCCGGTGGCCGCAGTTATGGAGCCCTTCGTCGTGGGCATGTTCGGCCAGCCGACGATTCTCCCCTGGCCCGATCGTGTGTCCAGCGTTGTGACCGGATCGATTCTGCTGGCCACCGGTGTCGCGGGCACCAGTCCTCCATAGTGATCACTCTCCAATCGTGGTTGGGGTGTCCACTTTTCGAGCGCCGTTACTGCCTAGTCTTCAAGCGCCGCTGACAGGCGGTTGCCGCCACGGCGAGGACCAGCGGGCGGAGAAGGGCAGTCAGTGAAGCGACCGGGACGCCCCGATCAGAAAGGGGTGCGGCAGTCACAGGCGCAGGGGGGAGTGCCCCCACCGGGGGGCTGCCCTCCGTCCTGCTGAGAACCGCAAGGGCGCCGCCGCTGGCCATCAGGTAGAGGACGAGGACGGCGACCGCCCATGAGGGCTGCGACGATGTCGAGGGGTGAGCGAGCCTGGTGTCCGCTATCACCGCCAGGTAGGTGGCCACCGCTCCGGACGCGAAGATCCTGAAGTGCATCATGAGTCACCTACTGTGCGGGGTGATGTCCGACCCTCGCCCGAAAGGGTATGAGGTGCGTCACACCGCGTCCTCGCCGGCCCCAGGACCTTGCGCTCTTGCCTCCCTGAAGTGCACGACTCGTCCAGATGGTCGTCGGTTCCGGCACCGGGTCGTCTCTGCGTGTTGCCTCAGTACGATGTCCCGGTGTCAGGGGTGAAGAAGAGCGTGTGTTCGGCGAAGGGGCCAGTGCGCTACTACTGGCGGGAGACGGTGGACCGGAGGCATCTCGACGCGACGCTGGACGAGTTGATGAAGGCGATCTCGGGTCCTCACCGCCACGAGAACCCGTACCGGGACGAGACGAACCGTGCCGAGTTCCGGCGGGTGCTGAAGCTGGCACAGAAGGGGAAGCTGGTGCCAGGCGACCACGTGAAGACGGTGCAGTACGAACCGAGGATCGACATGTTCGAGATGCGGTGGCAGCACGTCGAGGTGGTGCCTGTGGATCGTGTGTCCGGGATGCTTGGGGACCCAGAAGAGGTGGCCGTGCGCCTGTACTACGTCGAGGAGGGGGAGCCGTGGATCGTCGGTCTGTACGCCCACGAGAAGGCGTACTGCGACGACCCGAAGGAGACGACGGAGGCGCAGAACGTCCACATCGGGCGGGCTGTGGACCACGCGCAGGCACGAGCGCCGCAGCGGTGGGGCGTCCCGGAGCTGTCGGACCAGAGCCCTTGACAGTTAGTTATAAGATACTTGTTATGACAGAGAGCAGGGAGCAGGTCCGGGCGCGCGCTGAAGCCCTCGCGGACTGGCACACCGAGCTGATGGAGGGACTGGTCGAGCTCCGGGAGAGGCACGGGCTGACCCAGGATGACGTCGCCAAGCGCATGGGCGTCTCGCAGCCAGCCGTCTCGCAGCTGGAGCGTGCGGAGGCGAACCCCACCCTCCTTTCCGTCCGGCGCTACGCCCTGGCTGTGGGGGCACGGTTGCGGACAGAGGTGATCTCCGACCTGGAACCGGTCCACGTGGCGCAGCCCGAAGGTTCGCGGTCGTGGACGACTCCGCGGACGGTTGACAGTGCGGACGTCTCCTGGGGTCGAGCGGTGAAAGACACGGTCTACACGTGACCTCTGAACCGTCAGAGCTCCTTCGTGAGTTGGTGTCGGTCATCGTCCAGGACGATGTCCGCTACGTCGAGCTGACGGCACGGGCCGAGCCCGTGTCTGACCCGTTCGAGGAGCCCCGCTTCGGTTTGCGGGTTGACGTCGAAGATCCTGACGACAGGCGGCAGGAGGACCGTCTCCACGTGGCTTTCAACATTCGTGTGGACATCTCCTCTGAGGTGGGGGTGATGAGCGTGGTCGCGCGCGCGGAGTATCACGTCCCGATCGAGAAGGCCGACCTGCTCGCCAAACCGGTCACCATGGAGTTTGCCAACCATGTCGCCGTGATGACGTTGGTTCCGTACCTGCGCGAAGCGTTGTCGGACGTCAGCCTTCGGGTGTTCGACCAGCGGATCGTTATGCCGATGTTCAAGCGCGGCGAGCTCTGGTTCAGCGACGAGCCGGAACCGGCGTCCAACGACGACGACAGCTGAGCGACAGTTCTCTTCGGCCCCTCGCTCCTGGGCCGCTGGCCGGACCAGCGGGTCGACCCGCCTGCACATGGGTACCCCCCGGTCGGTCAGCGGTGGTCTCGCGGTCCCGGTCGGACCGAAACCCCGACCCATGGGGGTTTGTCAGGTCAGAACCACGGGGGTCGCTGGATAGCCTCGTCGGAGTCATCGTCGGGGGGTGTCTTCGCGTTGAAGTCAGGGACCCACCCATCGGGTGGTAGGGCCGGCGGGGCGTCACTTCCCCGTCGCTGGTTCCACAGCTCCCATGCTTTCTCTGCCAAGGCCGTAGGTATCGACCAGATCCTGGCCGCCGTGTCTGCGGGGTGTAGCTGTTCCCACACGTTCCACGTCCAGCTGCGTGCGTGGGCCGCCCCGGAGGTCTGGTTCCAGTGGATCATCACGGTCGCGAGCGGGTTTTCGAGGCCGTCCGCAAGGACAGGAGCGACGGCCCTGAGCAGATCGGTCTCGTTGATCATGCTGCGTCTGCTCTGCCCAGCCGCGACCAGCAGGGTTTCCGCGCCTGTGCGTAGGGTGGCCGTCTGCCGGGCGAGCTCGCCGTACATGCCGTCCTTGGCCGCGCCGACGTTATCGAGCAGGCGGGCAGCGTCAGCCGCTTCCTTGTTGGCTATGCGGGCGGCGCGGGTCTGCCGTTCCACCGGATCGTCCGGGGTCAGCAAATACAAGGCACGGGCGCTGCCGAGCGTCATGGTCCGGGCGAGAGTCTTCTCGGCGACCCGAGCACACCACCACGCGTTGCGTGGGACCAGAACGCCGCGTAACCCATGAGCTCGCCCGCAGCGGCCAGGGAGCGCCACGCCAGACGGGGAACCTCCAGGTGTTCGGACTCGCGACCGGTGAACCGTCGATGCTGCGCCAGGTCGCTGCCCTCGGCGAGGTGGACCGCTTCGGGGCGGGTCACCATCTCGGACCAGTAAGCCATGCACCATCGCGAGTGACCGTCGTGCCCTCGCATATGGTCCACGTGCGCCGCCAGCCAGTCGGCGACGTCCGAGCCCGGTCCTGCGCCTGGTTCCAGCATCACCAGATGATAGGCCGGTAAGGAGGCGCAGGCAGGCACGGCAACCGGACACGCACGCGACAGGCCGGGCACTGACGTAGCCGTACTTGGCCGTGTTGTGCACGACGTAGTCCTCCCGGCCAGGTCCTCACCGCGCAGATGACCCGGGGTGCGCTCACCCTTTGCGTACCCGGATCGCCTACGTCCTGGGGCGGCGGGACACGTTCGGGCATGTATGTGCGCAGTCCCTCGACCCGCGCAAGGTCGACGCGGTACGTGTTGTCGGGGGGAAGCGCGTGCGTGCGTTTGACCAGTGGTTGGAGGCGTACGACAAGCTCTGCCAATCCCACAGGAACGCGACCGGAACCAGTGCAGACTTCATCTCGGGACCTGCTTTCCGACAGCGCGTACGCCTCGTGTTCCTATGGGCCGGGGCAGGGCACCCACCGTGCGTCCTGTGCAGCAGCCTGCTGCACAACAGCCCTGGACCCACATCCAGGTCCTCATCGACAAGCTCGACGATCGCCCACTGCGTGACTGGTACGCCGTTCAGGACGTCGAGCACGGGTGGTCACGCAACGTCCTGACCAACCAGATCATGAGTCGGCTGCACGAACGCGCCGGGGCTGTCCCGTCCAACTTCCACGCCCAGCTGCGCTCTCCGGACTCCGAGCTGGCCCAGCAGCTCACCCGCGACCCCTACATCCTCGACTTCCTCGACGTCACCGAGCCTGTTGCCGAACGCGACCTCGAAGCCGCGCTCATGGCCCGCCTGCAGGACTTCCTGCTCGAGCTGGGACACGGTTTCGCGTTCCTCGGGCGCCAGTGGCGCTTGTAGGTTCTCGCTCGATCTGTCAGCGGCGCACGCCCCTGACCTGCGTCTCGGCAAGATTTTGGGACGGCGTCCGTCTCACTAACTTGTCCGAATCCTCATGCCGAGCTGGCCGGGGCCAAGGCCCAGGCGCGCCCGGCCAGCCTTGCGTTATTACGTGTGCCCCATCGTTGGGAGATGACTGCGTTCCGGGTTGCCGAGCGGTTGGCGCGGCGGAGGATTGGTCAATTGTGCGGGGGAGTGCCCTTGGGGAGTGGCGCGAACGCGAGACGGGCACGCGCTCCGGCCGTTGGCGGCGCACCGAGTGAGCGCAGCCCGGCGAGCAGCGTCTCGATCGCAGCTGTGTCGACTGCCGCATCTCTGGCGACGTCTCGGATGCTGATCACGCGTCGCACCCTGTCCGCGAGTGAGTCGCCGGCACGCTCGTTGGACATGTGGGTCGCGATGTTGGTCCAGATTTGTGTTTCCAGTGGGTTCTGCCCCGCGAACCTGGTTACTGAGGTGGCCCTCAGGAACCGGAGCAATTCGGTGTCACTCCGAGTCGGGTCGTCGCCTGGCTGAAGCTGGCGGTAGGCGTGCAGTTGTGCTGTGCCGTGGAGTGTCTGGCGGTCCCCGGTCAGCTCCAGTGCGACCATCTCGACGTCCTTAGGAAGGATGTCGGCGATTCCTGCCACCACGCTGGCCCAGGGAAGGCTGTCTCCCCGTCCGGTGATCTTGACGGTCGGTCCGTCGTAGCTCATGTCCACGTCGCGCACGCCGGCGGCCGCGAGCATGTACCTGACGACGTCTAGGCGCTCCCTGGAACTCAGCTCGGCCGGACTTGGGAGCCCGACACCCGACTCGGTCATGGCTACGTAGATTCCTCGCATGATGCCCTGGTGCAGCTCCAGGCCGGCGAGAACCTGGTCGATGAACTCCTCGACGGTGAATCTGGACCTGCCGCGATCAAGCAGCACAGCCTCCCTGTCCATCTGAAAGTCCTGGTGAGCACCGGCGTCTCGGACTGCGCGGCTGAGTTGGTCGAGGCGGAGGCCAGGGAGGTGCCTCTCGCCGGCCTTGAGCATGGGCCCGACCGACTGGACCGAGAGTTCCTCGAACGACGCGTGGCCACCGGCTACCAGAAGGGCGGCCACGCCCGCCCGAAGCCCTCGCTCCCTCACTGTGACCATCAGATCGAGTGCCTTCTGGACAACGATCAGATCGTGCTCGTCGGAATCCGTTACCTGCACGAAGGTATTGGCTCGACTATCGACTGTGAGGATCGCAGCCAGCAGTTCCGTCCGCCAGTCGTGGTCCTCGAGCACCTCGCTGTGGTCCTTGAGCAGCCCGGCAACGTAGTCGGAAACCTCGAGGACTCTCACCCGGTCGAGGGCGGCTGTGGCGACATCAACTGCATCGATTGCGATCTGCAAGCTGATGTCGTCACCGGTTAAGCCGAGCTTGGGGCCGAGCCCGGCGATCATGTCCGTGAAGGATTCGCCGGCCGCCACGCCGTGATCGGCACCTAACACTTCCATGAGCGGGCGCTCCTGCAGCTGTTCGCTGAGGTCGTCGTGCCGGTTCACTTCCGCGAGGACCTCACTTGCTGAGTCGAGGTGGCGCTGCCCCACTGCCTCTTGTCGCTGAGCGTCAAGCGGGGTGGCGGACGTGAGGGCGTCAAGGAACTGCTCGAAACCCATCCTGAGTCGGAGGACCGCCTGGTGCTCCCGCCTACCCCGGTTGCGGTGAGGGCGCGGTCGAAGTCGGGACGTGTCGGCGACGAGCTGGTCCAGCAGCTCGAAGGCATGGATGAGGCCGTCCGCGTGCCTGTCCCACCGGGCCGCGTCGGCCAGCGCACTGAGCACGGCGTCGGTCGCGGTGTCGACTGCAGTCACGAGGTCGTGCGGGAAGGAGGTCGAGGAAACCTCTCGGCGGCCGGCGCGGAACTCACTGACGACCTTCGTCCTCCGATCAAGGTCGGGCTGGATCTCGTGCGGGGCCGCCGGTGTCCCGCACTCCGGACAGGGGCGCTTCGCGACGCGCTCCCCTCCGCACCGCGCACATGTGCGAAGCGACCATTTCAGCCTCATACCGTCACGTCTCGACATGACCTCGAACGTAGTTCAGTCGAGTGAAAGGGCGCCTCCAAAGGGCAGCCACGGGCAAGTCACCCGCCGCGAAACGGCAAGTTGGAAGAGCTGCTCGACGGTGGGCCCTGGGGGTCTGCCTGTAGGTTCTCGGCCGATCTGTCGGGGGAGCAGGTGCGTGACCTGCGGACCGACATGTTGATGAGACGCCGGCGGTCTCGCTAACTTGTCGGAAGCCTCAGCCGATGACCTCCGAGCGGGGGCTGGGACGGTCACGTGGTGCTGATGGTCGTGACAGCACTCTCGCGCCGATGAGCGGATGGGGCATGACCGACTGTACGACCCTCATCGCGAGGACCGGTCGCAAGGGGCGGGTCCCCAGGAGACACGCCGTTCGCACAACAGTACGATTGGCCGGCTCCCAGGGGTACGCTGCGGTCATGGCGGACCGGTCAGCAATTGAGTGGACAGAAGCGACCTGGAACCCAGTAACGGGCTGCGACCGGATCTCCCCCGGCTGTGACAACTGTTATGCCCTAACGCTTGCGAAGCGACTCAAGGCCATGGGGGTGGACAAGTATCAGCACGACGGCGATCCTCGCACGTCAGGGCCAGGCTTCGGCGTGACATTACACCCTCAGACCCTAGGGCAACCGAGAAAATGGCGCGCTCCCCGCCTTGTCTTCGTGAACTCGATGAGCGACTTGTTCCACGCAAAAGTCCCAGTTTCGTACGTCAAGGACGTGCTGGACGTAATACGAGAGACTCCACAGCACACGTATCAGGTTCTCACAAAAAGAGCGACGCGCGCCCGCCGCTTGGCAGATCAACTCGACTGGCCAAGCAACCTCTGGTTGGGCGTGTCGGTGGAGACGGCTGAGTACTTCCAGCGCGTTGATGCACTTCGGGAGGTGCCAGCTGCCGTGCGCTTCTTATCGTGCGAGCCGTTGCTTGGCGATCTCAAGGGGATCAATCTGGAGGGTATAGGTTGGGTCATTGCTGGCGGGGAGTCGGGACCAAGATACCGACCGATGCAGGTTGACTGGGCACGCAGCATCAGGGACGCATGCGTGAACGCTGGGGTCCCCTTCTTCTTTAAGCAGTGGGGGGGCGCCACGCCTAAACGTCATGGCCGCACCCTGGAGGGGCGGACTTGGGATGAGCTGCCAGAGACGACACGTGCGCTCGCGAACTAACTCTCAACGAAAGTGATTCGGCAGGTCTCTGGAAAGCCCCTACTGGGACTGTCGGTGGAGAGTTGTTTTGCCTTCCTCATTGGTCCAAGCGTCTTTTGTTTGAGGTGTCCACGGTGGTATGGGGTTTCGGTTAAGACGAAGCGGTCGACCTCCGCGAACGGAACAGTGCGGCCTGCGAAGTGTGCCAGCAGGCGAGCCGCAAGGGGTTCCAAGTCTGGCTGGTCCAACCCCACGAGGATGTCTTGCCCGGCCATCCTGTCCTCGAACTTGAAATCCCCCGTAGGGGACACGCTCCACATGGCCTTTTTCATGAGGTCTAAGCCATCAAGGTGCCGGCTGCAGAAGATCATGTAGTTGTTCGTCTTCCCCTGCATGTTCACCATGCGGAACGCCTGAACGTATGGAAAACCAACTACGTCACGCAGCTGGCGCTCGTACAGCTCAAGCAAAAACCTAGGGCGATCGGGATCACCCGTAGCTGGAGCCTGCTTAAACTCGCCAGTTCCATACAGTCGATTGAACGCTTCGTCTACGTTGCCAGCTGTAGCGAAACGCTGGACGCTATTGAAATCAAAGTAGATAAATAGCTCGCACTTCTCATAGCGCAGCAGTCGTGCCAGTTTCTCAATGGAGACGTCTTTATAGCCGAAGGGGTCCACGAAAGCGAAGGTGGGCGCCAACTTTTTGCCCGTTCCTTCGATACCGTCGAGGAGTTCATCGACCAACTCATCGAAACTCGCGTCGACAGCATGGACTCTTACGTTATTCCCCCAGCCGCCGTATTCTGCCTCAAGGTTGACAAGTTGCTCCTCAAGGATCCTGTACCTCTTCTTGTCTTTCTCGTTGAAAATAAAGACGACTTCAGACTTGCGCGTGATTGCATGCTTGCTCGGGTGGTTCATCAGCTCCCGAAGGGCGATCGTTGGCGATCCCTCGGTTCCGTCGCTGTAGACACCAGGGCCAGCGAACCCGTCCAGAAAGATGACGCGCCCGCTGCTGTACGTCCCCATACCCAGCTTGGGGAACCAACCCCCAAGATACTTGCGCATGATCTGGTGCTTGGCGCTGGTGTGTGGCGCGATATCCCACACCGGTGAGTCCTTGGGTCCCACCATGTTCCCCTCCACCCTTCCTGGCACCCACCGACAGCGAGGTCCGTGAGCCCGATCGTTCGGCCGCGTTTGGCACGTTGCCGTCGGGGTAGTGAACGTGACCCCGCCAGCCCTGATGAACGATTGTGCCATCGGTGTAAGCAAGATGCGGGTAAGAAACACAGAGCAGCCCCTTACTGCATGTCCATCACGCCCTGGGCTTGAGTTCATCCCAACTGTGGGGGTCTGACCGGGCTTCCCTGTTGGCGCGCGCAACGTCGGATCCGACATGTCTCACCCCCTACAGATTTCCTTCCTGCTCAGGAGGTACGCAAAAGCAAAGCCGCCGCTGTCGTCTGATTGGCCATCCGCTCCTGCCGCTGTGCGGGCTTTGCTGGTTCGGCGCCGTTGCGTCGAACTGCACATCGCCTTGGGCTCCTTCGCTTCACCAACGAGGCTGATATGGAGGGTCTG
>NZ_MKKA01000028.1 GCF_001942405.1 Ornithinimicrobium sp. CNJ-824 | reverse complement strand
GTCACCCTCGCGCAGCATCAGGGCGGGGGCAGGTCGATTCGCCATACCCCATCATCCCAACTCCAAAACTGTTTAGGAACTAACGACGCGCCGCACTAGTCGCAGGATGTGGCTCGCTCGACCGTCCGCGCCTACCCTGACCCAGACACCCGCAGACACCTCGCTGTCCTTGCCGGCAGGCAGTCCTTCGAGGGTGGCGAAGTTCCGGATTGCCTGCGCCGGATCTTCTGCGCGCCTGGGCCGGTAGCCGCCCCGCCATCCCCCGCGACCACAATGTCGCTACCCTCCCACTGATCGCACCCCAGCGTCGAGTGCTCCACCGGGCGGTCGGTAACCGCCGCCCCCTCACCCGTCGTTCCCGGTGCTGGGTCGGACCCGGCGCAGGCTCCCAGCCCAACCGCTAACGCGACAGTCGCGGTCACTACTGCGAACCGTCGCCCCCTGCTGCGCCTCGGACCCATCCTGACTCCTAGTCGTAAGCCGCCTCTGTTGTGTGAATGTCGTGCGTTCCTAACGTTCGCCAGTACGTCGAGCCTAGTTCGAAGGCAGCGCGGGTCTGTCCGATGAACGGTGTTTCTGGCGTTCATCTTCAGAGGTTCTCCGCGGCCGGCATGCGGTCGGCGAAGGTGACGGCGAAAGCGTTGAGCGCGGGCTTCCACCGCATGGCCCATCGTGCCTGGCCGGTGCCCTTGGGGTCCAGTCCGCGGGTGACGAGGTAGAGGCACTTCAGCGCGGACTGCTCGGTGGGGAAGTGACCGCGCACGGTCACCGCCCGGCGATATCTGGCGTTCAGGCTTTCGATGGCGTTGGTGGAGAAGAGCACGCGGCGGATCTCCACGTCGTAGGCGAGGAAGGGGGTGAACTCCTCCCACGCCGCTCGCCAGAGCTTGGGGATCGCGGGGTAGGGCTTGCCCCATTTCTCCTCGAGCTCCTCGAAGGCCGCCCACGCCGCCGCCACCGTCGGGGCGGTGTAGATGCGGCGCAGGTCACCGGCGAGCTGGTCCCAGTACTTCCTGCTCGCGTACCGCAGGGTGGCGCGGATCAGGTGGATCACGCAGGCCTGCACGATCGCGGCCGGGAAGACCGCGTTCACCGAGTCCGGCAGGCCCTTGAGCCCGTCGCAGACGACGAAGAAGACGTCGCGGACGCCGCGGTTCTTCAGGTCCGCCAGCACGTTCATCCAGAACTTCGCCGACTCGCCTCCTCCCTGGCCGGCCCACAGCCCGAGCACGTCCCGGCGGCCGCCCAGGTCGACCCCGATCGCGGCGTAGAACGGCTGGTTGCCGACCTGCCCGTCGCGGACCTTGACGTAGATCGCGTCGATGAAGATCGCCGCGTACACCGGCTGCAACGGCCGGGAGGCCCAGGCGCTCATCTCCTCGAGCACCTTGTCGGTGATCCGGCTGACCGTGTCCTTGGAGATGCTCGCTCCGTAGACCTCCTGGAAGTGCGCGGAGATCTCCCCGGTGGTCAGACCCTTGGCGAACAGGCTGATCGCCACCGCGTCCACGTCCGAGAGGCGACGCTGTCGCTTCTTGACGATGACCGGCTCGAACGTGCCGGCCCGGTCCCGCGGCACCGCGATCGTCACCTCACCGGCCGCGTCGGTCAGCACCGTCTTGGGCCTCGTGCCGTTGCGGATGTTCCCGCTCTCGGCCGTGGGCACCTGGTGCTTGGCGTGCCCCAGGTGCTCGGTCATCTCCTCCTCCAGCGCGCTCTCCAGCACGGTGGCGGTGATCGACTTCAGCAGCCCGTCGGGGCCGGTGAGGTCCTCCCCGCGAGCCCGGGCGGCCTTGACCAGCTCCCGGACCGCGGCATGCTCGGCCTCGCTGCGCGAGACCGTCTTCTTGGCTTCCTTCGGCATCGAGCTCACACTCGAAATCGTCTCGGTCATCATGCGACCTTCCCCGCCGGCCACGCCGGCGTGTCGGGCCAAAAACACCGTTTTCCTGACAGTCCCGGCAGCGCACATCGTTTGCCTGGTTGTGCCTGCGCAGTTATCTGTGAAGTGGCCTGGACCAGGTACATCTCGCCTTCGAACCAGACACGGCCGAGCTGGCGGCCGCCTGTGCGGCCGGACGCACGGGCATGACCATCGGTCAGGTCGAGGACCTCCTGGCAGCTTCGGGAAAGCCTGGCGGGCGGCTTGCCCTGCTGAGCTTGCTGTGGCGCGGCGACTGGGCGGTGGACATGACCACGCCTGTCGACAGCACGTCGATGATCAGTGTCGAGGCAGGCATGACATGAGTGCCGCGGTGGTAGAGCTGTACGTCGGAGCCCGCGTTCCAACACCGCGGCGGGCGACGGCGAACGTCTGGATGTTCGCCAGGGTGACCGGGTCGGCGCCGGACCATACCTCGTACCGGACGCCTTTGGCCTGGCACAGACGTGCGGTCCACGAGAACACGGCCTGCACCTTCGGGCGCTTGACGAACTCGGCGGGCTTGACGTCCACGACCGTCATAACGCCACGCCTGTCGGTCAGCAGCAGGTCCGGCGCGTGCCGCCGTAGGACTCCCTCGTCCGATCCGCCGAACCACATCGGCTGGGCGGCGATCCAGTGCACATCAGCGTCGAAGTCGGCCAGCCACAGCCGATCCAGCTCCAACCGACTCTCATAGGGCACGTGCGCACCCGTAGTCGCCGACCAGAACAGGCCTGAGTAGTGACGTTGGCGGACATGCGACTTCAGCCGACGCACCGGCAACGCGGTGGATGCGCGCTTGAGGTCCAGCTGCCGAAGCGACGTCGTGACCGACTCGCCGTCGGCGTCGACGTAGCGAACCTCCGTGTCCAAGGGGTTCGCCGCGCCCATAGCCACCAGCGTCCTACCAGGACACGAAATCGGGACTCAGGACACGCGCGGGACACGAAACTGGGATCGGGACAAGAAATTCGGGTTCCTACAGTCGCGCCTGACCGGGCTCGTCGGACGCCACGGCTAGGCTGCGCACGACCCGTCCCCGTAAGGAGAACCACCCGTGGCGCAGGACTACTCGGCCAGGCACCTGCAGGTCCTCGAGGGCCTGGAGGCCGTCCGCAAGCGGCCCGGCATGTACATCGGCTCCACCGACTCCCGGGGCCTGATGCACTGCCTGTGGGAGATCATCGACAACTCCGTCGACGAGGCGCTGGGTGGTCACGGCGACCGGATCGAGGTCGTGCTCCACGCCGACGGGTCGGTCGAGGTGCGCGACACCGCCCGGGGCATCCCGGTCGACATCGAACCGCGCACGGGGCTCTCCGGGGTCGAGGTCGTCTTCACCAAGCTGCACGCCGGCGGCAAGTTCGGCGGCGGTTCCTACGCCGCCTCCGGGGGTCTGCACGGGGTCGGCGCCTCGGTGGTCAACGCCCTGTCCTCGCGGCTGGACGTCGAGGTCGACCGCAAGGGCAAGACCTACAGGATGAGCTTCCGCCGCGGGGAGCCGGGCGTCTTCGACGACCAGGGCGGGGCACCGTCGCCGGACGCCCCGTTCACGCCGTTCGAGCGCAGCAGCGAGCTGCAGGTCGCCGGCAAGGTCAAGGCCGGCCGCAGCGGCACCCGGGTCCGCTACTGGGCCGACCCGCAGATCTTCGTCAAGGACGCCAGCTTCACCTACGACGAGCTGGTCTCGCGGGCGCGGCAGACCGCCTTCCTCGTCCCCGGGCTGACCATGGTCGTCCGGGACGAGCGGGGGCTGCCCGGCACGGCCGGGGAGGACGGCCCCCACGAGGAGGTGTTCGCCTACTCGGGCGGGATCACCGAGTATGCCGAGTACCTCGCCCCGGACGCCGCGCTCACCGACGTCTGGCGGCTGCAGGGCTCGGGCAGCTTCACCGAGACCGTGCCGGTGCTGGACGACCGGGGCCACATGGTCTCCACCGAGGTCGAGCGCGAGTGCGAGGTCGACGTGGCGGTCCGCTGGGGGACGGGCTACGAGACGACCAGCCGCAGCTTCGTCAACATCATCGCCACGCCCAAGGGCGGCACCCACGTCGCCGGCTTCGACCAGGCGCTGATGAAGGTCTTCCGCAAGCAGCTGGAGGTCAACGCCCGCCGGCTGAAGGTGGGCAACGACAAGGTCGACAAGGACGACATCACCGCCGGCCTCACCGCGGTCGTCACCGTCCGGCTCGCCGAGCCCCAGTTCGAGGGGCAGACCAAGGAGGTGCTCGGCACCAGCGCCGTGCGGGCCATCGTCTCCCGGGTCGTGGAGAAGGGCCTGACCGAGCGGCTGACCTCCACCCACCGGGGCGACAAGGCCCAGGCCAGCCTGCTGCTGGACAAGGTGGTCTCGGAGATGAAGTCGCGCATCTCGGCCCGGCTGCACAAGGAGACCCAGCGCCGCAAGAACGCGCTCGAGTCCTCCTCGCTGCCGGCCAAGCTGGCCGACTGCCGCACCAACGACACCGCGCGCAGCGAGCTGTTCATCGTCGAGGGCGACAGCGCCCTGGGCACGGCCAAGCTGGCCCGCTCCAGCGACCACCAGGCGCTGCTGCCCATCCGCGGCAAGATCCTCAACGTCCAGAAGGCCTCGGTCTCGGACATGCTCTCCAACGCCGAGTGCGCCGCCATCATCCAGGTCATCGGGGCCGGCTCGGGCCGCTCGTTCGACCTCGACATGGCCCGCTACGGCAAGGTCATCATCATGACCGACGCGACGTCGACGGCGCCCACATCCGCACCCTGCTGCTGACGCTGTTCTTCCGCTACATGCGCCCGCTCGTCGAGGCCGGCCGCGTCTACGCCGCGATGCCTCCCCTGCACCGGATCGAGGTCACCGGCGGGCGCGGACGGGCGGGCAAGGAGTACCTCTACACCTACACCGAGCCGGAGATGCGCCGGACGGTGGCCGCGCTCCAGAAGAAGGGCCGCACCGTCAAGCAGCCGATGCAGCGCTACAAGGGCCTGGGGGAGATGGACGCCGACCAGCTGGCCGAGACCACGATGGACCCCCGGCACCGCACCCTGCGGCGGATCACCCTCGCCGACGCCGCCCGCGCGGACGGCGTCTTCGACCTGCTCATGGGCAGCAACGTGGCGCCCCGCAAGGACTTCATCGTCGGGTCCGCCGACCAGCTCGACCGGGAGCGCATCGACGCCTGAGCGGCACCTGTCGGGAGGAGGGTCCCGCGTCCGCTAGACTGGTACGTCCGCCGCCCTCCGTCTGCGAGGAGCGGCAGCTCAGACCCTGCGGGCGATCCGGCCCCGGGGGACGTACGGGCGCCACGTGAGCGCCTGGAGGTTGGTCCGGTCGCGCGTTTCTAGGCGTCGAGGCGAGCACCACCCTCGACGATCCGACGAAAGCAGTGACCCCATGGCCAAGCCTGTCCGTACCGGTGCCTCCGGAGCCAAGAAGCCCCGCCACACCCCAGCCCAGAAGAAGGCCGCCCGCATGGCCCGCGAGAAGCAGGCCCGGGCCCAGCTCAAGGGCCGCCGGGAGCGCCCGTCCGGGGACCGTCCCGAGCGGCGGGACGAGCCGTCCGCCGACGGGGCCCGTCGCACCGGCGGCTACCCGCGGCGCGACGACCGTCAGGGTGGCGGTTACCGCGGTCGCGACGACCGCGAGGGTGGTTACCGAGGCCGCGACGACCGTCAGGGCGGTGGCTACCGCGGCCGCGACGACCGCGAGGGTGGCTACCGCGGCCGCGACGACCACCTGGGCAGTGGCTACCCCCGCCGGGACGACCGCCAGGGTGGCGGTTACCGAGGCCGCGACGACCGTCAGGGCGGGGGCTACCGCGGCCGCGACGACCGCAGCGGCGGCGGCTACCCCCGCCGCGACGACCGGCCCCGCTGGGCGGACGAGCAGCGCGACGACCGCCGGGACGACCGTCGCGAGCGGGACGCCCGTGAGGACCGCCGCGGTCCCCGCGAGCACACCTGGCGCGCCCACCGCGAGGAGCGCGAGGGCCGCAGCACCGAGCGCGGCCGTCACGAGGGCCGCAGCTGGGACGAGAACCGCCGGCGCGACGACCGCGGCTGGCAGGACCGGCGTCGTGACGCCGCCCCCGTCCAGGAGCACCACGGCGACGACGACCGCGAGGCCGCCGAGGCGGCATACCAGGAGCACCTGGCCGCCAGCGCCGCGAAGCAGGTCGAGGCCGAGGTGACCGAGGACAACGGCTTCGCCGCCCTGGGCCTGGACCCCAAGCTGGTCGACGCCCTGGCCCGCACCGGCATCACCCAGCCGTTCCCCATCCAGACGGCGACCATCCCCGACGCGCTCGCCGGCCGGGACCTGCTCGGCCGCGGCCAGACCGGGTCCGGCAAGACGATGGCCTTCGGGCTGCCGATGCTGCACCGGCTCGCGGGCCGCCCCCGCGCGGTCCCGCACCGGCCCCGCGCGGTCATCATGACCCCGACCCGCGAGCTGGCGATGCAGATCGTCGACGCCCTCGCCCCGCTCATGCGGGCGATCGACAAGCGCTTCGTCCTTGTGGCCGGCGGCATGTCCTACACGCCGCAGCTGACCGCGCTCGACCGCGGCGTCGACGTCCTCGTCGCCACGCCCGGCCGGCTCATCGACCTCATCGACCGGTCGGCCGCCGACCTGTCCGAGGTCGAGATGATCGTCCTGGACGAGGCCGACCACATGGCCGAGATGGGCTTCGTCGAGGCGATCCGCCAGATCCTCGACCTGACCCCGACCGACGGCCAGCGCCTGCTGTTCTCCGCGACGCTGGACCACGGGGTCGACCAGGTGGCCAAGACCTACCTCAAGGACCCGGTGACCCACTCCACCAACGACGTCGCCGCCAGCGTGACGACGATGGAGCACCACCTCTTCCTCGTGCACCCGCACCACAAGCGGCCGATCACGGCGGCGATCGCCAACCGGCCCGGCCGCACCATCGTCTTCTGCCGCACCAAGCTGGGGGCCGACCGCGTGGCCCTGCAGCTGCGCGAGTCCGGCGTCTTCGCCGCGGCGCTGCACGGCGGGCTCAACCAGGCCCAGCGGACCCGGGTGCTCGACGCCTTCAAGGGCGGCACCCTGCCGGTCCTCGTCGCCACCGACGTCGCCGCCCGCGGCATCCACGTCGACGACGTCTCGCTCGTGCTCCAGGTGGACCCGCCCGCGGACCACAAGGACTACCTGCACCGCTCGGGGCGCACCGCGCGCGCCGGGGACGAGGGCGTCGTCGTGACGCTGGCGCTGCCGCACCAGAAGCGCCAGGTCGGCCGGCTGCTCGACGCCGCGGGGGTGCAGACCGACCCGCGCACCGTCGCCCCGGAGGACACCGCGATCATCGAGACCGCCGGCGGCCGGGTCGCCGAGGGGGAGCCGATCCCGCAGTCGGCCCTCGACGCGGTCCTGCGGCCGCGCCGTCCCGCCGGCCGGGGCGGACGCCCCGCAGGACGCGGGGGGTATGGAGCGCGCGGCGGCCAGGGCGGCCGCGGCGGCTACAAGGGCGGGAGCCGTGGCCGCGACGGCGGCGAGCGCTCCGGCGGGCGGCCCCGGCGCGACCCCGACGCGCCGAGGGGCGACGGGCGACGGGACTGGTCCCCGCGCTGACCCGGCGGGGCGAGGGCATACCTATGCACCCACGGGCATAAGATGTCGGGCGGTCGCCGCGCCCCGGGTCCCCTGCCCGGGCGGCGGCCGTCCGACCGACCCGACCGGAGGCTCCATGTCCGACTCCATCGACCCCGCCCTGCAGCACGCCTACCGTGAGGTGCTGCGCCGCAACCCCGGGGAGCACGAGTTCCACCAGGCCGTCGAGGAGGTCCTCGGCTCCCTCGGGCCGGTGGTCAAGCGCCACCCGCACTACCTGGCCGAGCGCGTCATCGAGCGGCTGTGCGAGCCGGAGCGGCAGATCATCTTCCGGGTGCCGTGGACCGACGACGCCGGACAGGTGCAGATCAACCGCGGCTTCCGGGTGGAGTACTCCTCGGTGCTGGGCCCCTACAAGGGCGGCCTGCGCTTCCACCCCAGCGTGCTGCTGGGCACGGTGAAGTTCCTCGGCTTCGAGCAGATCTTCAAGAACGCCCTCACCGGGCTGCCGATCGGCGGCGGCAAGGGCGGCTCGGACTTCGACCCCAAGGGCCGCTCGGACACCGAGATCATGCGCTTCTGCCAGTCGTTCATGACCGAGCTGTACCGCCACCTGGGCGAGTACACCGACGTCCCGGCCGGGGACATCGGCGTGGGCACGCGCGAGATCGGCTACCTGTTCGGGCAGTACAAGCGGATCACCAACCGCTACGAGGGCGGCGTGCTCACCGGCAAGGGCCTGGCCTGGGGCGGGTCGCAGGCACGCACGGAGGCCACCGGCTACGGCACCGTCTACTTCGCCCAGGAGATGGCCCGGCACGCCGGGGTCGGCTTCGAGGGCAACGACGTCGTTGTCTCCGGCTCGGGCAACGTGGCGATCTACGCGATCGAGAAGGTGCACGAGCTCGGCGGCAAGGTGCTGGCCTGCTCCGACTCCTCCGGCTACGTCGTCGACGAGCAGGGGATCGACCTGGACCTGCTCAAGGACGTCAAGGAGCACCGCCGCGAGCGGATCGCGGCCTACGCCGAGGCCCGGCCCTCCGCCCGTTTCGTCGAGGGCGGCCGGGTCTGGGACGTGCCCTGCCACGTGGCCCTGCCGTGCGCGACGCAGAACGAGCTGGACGAGGACGCGGCCCGGGTGCTGGCGGCCTACGGCACCGAGATCGTCGCCGAGGGGGCCAACATGCCCTGCACGCCCGGCGCCGTCCGGGTCTTCGCCGAGGCCGGGGTGCTCTTCGGACCGGGCAAGGCGGTCAACGCCGGCGGCGTGGCCACCTCCGCGCTGGAGATGCAGCAGAACGCCTCCCGCGACTCCTGGACCTTCGAGCACACCGAGGAGCGGCTGGCCGAGATCATGCGCCGCATCCACGAGCGGGTCGTCACCACCGCCGAGGACTACGACCGGCCCGGCGACTACGTCTTCGGCGCCAACGCCGCCGGCTTCACCCAGGTCGCCGACGCCATGCTCGCCATGGGCGTCATCTGAGGAAGGGGCCTGCGGTGACCACCAGCCACGACGTCGTGGTCGTCGGCGGGGGCCACAACGGCCTGACCGCCGCGGCCTACCTGGCCCGCGCGGGCCGCTCGGTACTGCTGCTGGAGCGGCAGGACGCCCTCGGCGGGGCCACCGTCTCGGCCGAGGCGTTCGAGGGCGTCGGGGCCCGGCTGTCGCGCTACAGCTACCTGGTCAGCCTGCTGCCCCGGCGGATCGTCGACGACCTCGGCCTGCGGCTGGACCTGGCCCGCCGGCGCTACTCCTCCTACACGCCCGTGCCGGGCGGGGACACCGGGCTGCTCATCGACAACGGCGACCCGCGGGCCACCGCCGCCTCGTTCGCGGCGGTCGGGGCGGCGGACGACGCCGCCCGGTGGGAGGCGTTCTACGACCGGGTCGGCCGGCTGGCGCAGGCCGTCTGGCCGACGATGACCGAGCCGCTGCCGCGGGCGACCGAGCTGGCCGAGCGCGTGGGCGACCCGGGGCTGGTCCGCGACTTCCTGCACCGGCCGCTCGGCGAGGTCGTCGAGGCCACCTTCGCCGACGACCTGGTCCGCGGGGTCGTCCTCACCGACGGGCTCATCTCCACCTACGCCTCGGCCCACGAGGCCGACCTGCGCCACAACGTCTGCTTCCTCTACCACGTCGTCGGCGGCGGGACGGGGGACTGGGACGTGCCCGTCGGCGGGATGGGCCAGGTCTCCGGCGAGCTGGAGCGGGCCGCCCGCTCCGCCGGCGCGCAGCTGCGCACCGGGGCCACCGTCACCGGGGTGGAGGACGGCGCGGTCACCTGGGTCGACGACGCCGGCGTCGAGCACCGGGCGACCGCGGGCCGGGTGCTGTGGGCGGCGGCACCGTCGGTGCTGGCCGACCTGGTCGGTGCCCCGCACGAGCGGGTCGAGGGCTCCCAGGTCAAGGTCAACCTGCTGCTCTCCCGGCTGCCCCGGCTGCGGGACCGGTCCGTGGACCCGGCCGCCGCCTTCGGCGGCACCTTCCACATCAACGAGACCTACGGCCAGCTGGAGGAGGCCTACGCCGCGGCCCTGGCCGGGCGGGTCCCGGACCCGATGCCGGCGGAGATCTACTGCCACTCCCTGACCGACCCCTCGATCCTGTCGCCGCAGCTGCGGGCCTCCGGCGCCCACACCCTGACCGTGTTCACCCTGCAGACGCCCGACCGGCTGCTGGACGACGGCCAGGTGACCCGCGAGCAGCTCCAGCAGGCCACGCTCGACTCGCTGTCCTCGGTGCTGGCCGAGCCGGTCGAGGACGTCGTGCTGCGCGACCGGGACGGGCGACCCTGCGTGGAGACGAAGACCACGCGGGACCTGCAGGAGACCCTGGCCATGCCCGGCGGCAACATCTTCCACGCCCCGCTGACCTGGCCGTGGGCCGACGACGACGCCCCGCTGGACACCCCCGCACGCCGGTGGGGCGTGGACACGCCATACCCCGGGGTGCTGCTGGCCGGTGCGGGCTCCCGCCGCGGCGGCGGGGTGAGCGGCCTGGGCGGGTACCACGCCGCCCGGGCCGTCCTGGAGGACTGACCCGGGCGGGCGGTTCAAGCGGGGACGCCGGCGCGGCGGCTCAGCCTCGATCCGCCGATGTATTGGGTGACCAAGCCGGGTCGTAACACACGAATGCCCCTGTGACCTGGGACGATTGGACTTGCGACAGTTCGATCGACCAGAAAACAGGAGCACCCGATAATGCGAGTCTGCCACAACATCTCCGCCGTGTTCGATGACCCGAACCTGATCGGCACGGCCGGCCTGGTCCCGGTGATGGGCTTGGCCGAGGAGGCCGGGCTGGAGGATCTGGTGGCCGGGCACGTCAGCGTGCCCGGCTCGGCCGGCGCCAACGCCGACCTCAAGGTCAGTTCGCTGGTCGCGGGCATGGTCGCCGGCGCGGACAGCATCGAGGAC
>NZ_MKKA01000027.1 GCF_001942405.1 Ornithinimicrobium sp. CNJ-824 | reverse complement strand
GGACAGTTCCAGCGTCGCTCCCGCGGCCTCATCGGGCTTCAGCCCCCCTGCGGGCTGGCCTCACACCCGCAGACGCCCCCAGATCAGCGATTCCCTAGGCTGAGCAGATGGACCCGCTCGACGAGCTCCGCGCGATGATCGACACCCACGGGTGGGCCGTGCGCAACGTGGTCGACCCGGAGCCGGCGCGCTGCCTGTCCTACACGGTCGGTCTGACCCGGCACGGCCATCCGGAGGTCGTTCTGACCGGACTCCCCCCGGACGTTGCGACCGCGTTCCTCAACCTCGCCGGGGAGATCGTCGTGCGGGAGGGCGGCCGCTTCGTCGCCGGTGAGCCCACCACCGAGCTCGCCGACGGACCGGCCCTGCCCGTCCTCGCCGTGACCGACCTCTCCGGGCTCACCGCCGCCCGGTCGCTCTACGGACCCGTCGAGGCGCTGCAGGTCGTGTGGACGGACTCGGCGGGCCACCTCCCCTGGGAGCCGGGGTATGCCAACCCGCCGGGCTCCCAGCCGATCCTGGGGCGTCCGTGACCGGCGTGACGAGGCGGCCGCGGCGTCCGGCTCGCGGGTAGGGTCCCTGCGTGGACCCGACCATGGCCCAGGCGCTCGGGCGCATCGAGGCCGCGCACGCCCGGCTGCGGCGCGACACCCTGCTCCGTGCGCTGCGCCCAGGACTGGGCGCCCTCGAGCTCGACCGCAGCCTGAGGGACGCCGGGCTGCCCGACGACGCGCTCGTGCGGTCGCTGTTCGGGTGGCACGACGGTGTCGACACGGACGGGGCCGTGCTGGGTGACCTGTGGCTCTTCCCCGGCTTCTACCCCCTCTCCCTGCAGGACGCGCTCCTGCACGCCGCGGCCTTCCGGTCACACCCCCGTCGGGGCGCGGACTGGCTCCCCGTCTTCGCGGACGGGGGCGGGGACTTCTACGTGGTGGACCTCGGGGACGGACGCGAGGGGGCCGTGCGCCGTCTCCGGAACGACGAGTGGGACCAGCCGGTCGAGTTCGCCGACCTGGCGGACATGGTCCGGACCGTCGCCACCGCGTTCGACGACGGCGTCTACCACGTCGACGACGAGGGGTGGCTCGAGATGGACGACGCCGCCTTCGCCAGGCTCGCCCGGCAGCTCAACCCCGGGATGCGGCACTGGGCCGAGCCGTAGCGCGGTCGGGCCGCGGTCGATCGGGGACCCCGCCGACCGCACGGCGGTAACGTGTCCTGATGAGCGGCCTCCTGCACCTGAGCCGTGAGCAGGTCCTCGGCCACCGGCGGCGGGTCGGTGCCCTCGACGAGCGGCTGGAGCCGGGACGGGCGTCGCTGCGGCGCGCGGCGTGGGCCGGCCTGACGGACAGCGTGCCGCGGGCCGCGCTGCTGTCCATCCACGCCCGGGTGCGCGAGACCTCCCCGACGACGTGGGCCGACGAGTCCCTGGTGCAGGTGTGGGGTCCCCGGTTCAGCACGTACGTGGTGCCGGAGCAGGACCGCGCCGTCTTCACCCTCGGCAGGCACCCGGTGGACCCGGCGCGCCGCCGGTTCGCCGAGGACCTCGCCGACCGGCTCGAGGAGGTGCTCGCCGGGCGGCGCCTGCCCTACCGGGACGCCGGCCGGGCCCTGGGCATGCACCCGAGCCAGCTGCGGTATGCCGCGACGACTGGGCGCGTCCTCGTGCGGTGGGAGGGTGCGGGGCCCCCGCACGTGTGGTCCGTCCCCAGGTCGGGGACGGATCCCGCGGAGGCCCGGCTGGAGCTGGCGCGTCGCTACCTGCGGGTGCTCGCCCCGGGCACGCCCGAGGGGTTCGAGACGTGGGCGGGGCTGAGGCGGGGGCAGGGGGCCCCGGTCCTCGACGCCCTGGACGACCTCGTCCCGGTGGAGTACCCGTCGGCGGGCCGGGCCTGGGTCCTGGCGGAGGACGAGGAGGGCGTGCGGCAGCCTCCGGCGGAGCCTCGTCCGTCCGTCTGCTCCCCAGCGGGGATGCCTACCTCCTGCTGTGGGGGGTCGACCGGGAGCTGCTGGTGCCGGACCCGGAGCGCCGCGCGGCGCTGTGGACGTCACGGGTCTGGCCCGGGGCGGTGCTGGTGGACGGCGAGGTCGTCGGCACCTGGCGACGCTCCGCCCACCGGGTCGCCGTCACGTCGTGGACGCGGCTGCCGGCCGGCGACCGCCGGGCCGTCGAGGCGGAGGCCGCCGCCCTGCCCCTGCCGGACCTGGACCGCGAGATCACGGTGACCTGGTAGGGAGAGCGGCATGACCGACTACGACGAGTTCGCGAGGGCATACTCCGCCGCCAACGAGGACAACCTGCTCAACGCCTGGTACGAACGCCCGGCGATGGTCGAGCTCGCCGGGGACGTCCGGGGCCGGCGCGTCCTGGACGCCGGTTGAGGGTCGGGCCCGTTGACCGCGGCGCTGCGGGACAGGGGCGCCGACGCGAGCGGGTTCGACCTGAGCCCCGCCATGATCGCCCTGGCCCGTGAGCGGCTGGGTGACGGGGTCGACCTGAGGGTCGCGGACCTGGCCGCCCGACTGCCCTACGACGACTCCGCGTTCGACGTCGCCGTCTGCTCGCTCGCCCTGCACTACCTGTAGGACTGGGCCGGCCCCCTGGGGGAGCTGCGCCGCGTGCTGCGACCCGGTGGTCGCCTCGTCGTCTCGGTGCCCCACCCGGCGGCGTACCTGTTCAACTACCCCGGCAGCGACTACTTCGCGCTCACCCGCTACTCGGAGGAGTTCACCTTCAGGGACCAGAGCGCCGTGCTGACCTACTGGCACCGTCCGCTGCACGCCATGACCGACGCCTTCACGCAGGCGGGGTTCCGGATCGGCGTGGTGAGCGAACCGCCGTGGTCGCCGGACACGCCCGCCGAGCTGCGGCCCGCCAACGCGGGCGAGCGGACCGCCTTCGTGTGCTTCCTGTTCTTCGTCCTCCAGGCGTCCTGAGCCCCGGGGCCCCGGCTGCCCCGTCCCCTCGGTTCCGGGGAGCCAGGATCCGGGGTGGGGGGCTAGTGTCGGTGCGCATGGACGAGGCCAGCGGGCCGGTGCCCTTCGAGGTGTACCAGGCGGGGGTGTACCTGCACGGCACGAAGGCGGACCTGGCCGTCGGGGACGTCCTCACGCCGGGGCGGGAGTCGAACTTCGAGGCCGGCCGCGTCATGAACTTCGTCTACTTCACCGAGACCCTGGACGCGGCGACCTGGGGTGCCGAGCTGTCCAGCGGCGCGGGTCGGGGCCACATCTACGTCGTCGAGCCGACGGGCGAGTTCGAGGACGACCCCAACGTCACCGACAAGAGGTTCCCGGGCAACCCAACCAGGTCCTTCCGGTCGGCCGAGCCCTTGCGGGTGGTGGGGGAGCTGGTCGGCTGGACAGGGCACCCGCCCGAGAAGGTGCAGGCAATGCGGGACGGGCTGGCGGCCCTGCAGCAGGAGGGTAGGGCGCCGATCGAGGACTGAGGACGTCCTCCGTCTCAGACCCGGCGCGTCTCCTCCCGCAGCCGGGGCTCCACCCGCAGCTCCGGACGGAAGCCGGCCTTGTCGGCGTAGAAGGCGCGGATGCGGTCCATGTCGGCGGCGACGTCCCCGGTCATCTCCAGGGTGGGACCCAGGCCCGTCGCCATCGTCGTGCGGTCGACGTAGCCCAGCGTCACCGGCATCCCGCTCTCCCGGGCGATGCGGTAGAAGCCGGACTTCCAGTGGGTGTGCCCTCCACGGGTCCCGTCGGGGGTGACCACGAGCCCGAAGACCTCCCCCGAGCGGACACGCCCGAGCACTTCGTCCACGACCCCACCGGCGTTGGCGCGGTCCACGGGGATGCCGCCGAGGGCACGCATCACCGGGCCCCGCCACCCGGTGAACAGGCTGTGCTTGCCCAGCCACCGGGTGTCTATGCCCAGACGCCAGGTGATCGCCAGCATGAGGACGAAGTCCCAGTTGGACGTGTGGGGTGCACCCACGAGCACCGTGGGCCGGTCCGGTGCGGGCGCGGTGGACAGAGTCCAGCGGCTGAGCGACCAGAAGGCGCGAGCCACGAGGCGTGGGAGCATGGGCCTACGGTAGTGGGCGGCCCGACGGGGCCGGGACCCCTTCCCGGTGCCCCGGCGGTAGCGTCCGTCCCATGATCCGCATCGGAGCGATCGTCATGAACACGGCCGACACCCAGCGCGCCGGCTCCTTCTGGAGCCAGGCGCTGGGGTACGAGCCAGCCGCCGCGAACCCGGACTTCCTGGCTCCGCAGGAGAGCGGCGCCTGCCGGCTCCACCTCGACGGCCAGGACCGCACGCACCTGGACCTGTGGACGGACAGCGAGGCGGAGCAGCGCCTCGAGGTCGAGCGCCTCGTCTCGCTGGGCGCGTCCCGGGTCGACTGGGACTACCCCGAGGACGCCGACTTCGTCGTCCTGGCCGACCCGACGGGCACCCTGTTCTGCGTCGTCGACACCGGCCGGTAGGCGCACCCGGCGCCAGACACCGCCGTCGCGACGACGCACGGCCGCCCGCCGTGGCGCTGGGCCGTCGGGAGCACAGAATGGGCGCATGAACATCGCTGCCCCGACCCCGTCCACCGACCTCCGCTCGACCCTGACGGCAGCCGCCGCCGGATCCGGCGAGGGGCTGCGCCGTGGCCTGTGGGTCAGCTTCCTCGACCCCTACGGTCTCGAGGTGGCCCTCGGCTCCGGCGTCGACTGGCTCGGGCTGGACCTGCAGCACGGCAACCTCGAGCCCTCCGACGTGCCCGGGCTGCTGCGTGTCGCCGAGCGCGCCGGGCTGCCGGTCCTGGCCCGGACGCCCGACCACGCCCCGGCGACGGTCGGCCGGCTCCTCGACGCGGGGGTCGACGGCCTCATCGTGCCCATGGTCGAGTCGGCCGACCAGGCCCGTGCCCTCGTCTCGGCCGGCCGGACCCCTCCGCGCGGCACCCGCAGCACCGGCGGCTGCCGGCAGACCCTCGGGGTGGCCGACGCCCCCGCCGAGCAGCTCCTGCTCCCCATGGTGGAGACCGCCGCCGGCCTGCGGAACGCCGCCGACATCCTCGCCGTCGACGGGGTCGACGGCGTCTTCGTCGGCCCCTACGACCTGTCCATCTCCTCGGGCTTCCCCGCCCCCGACTCGCCGCAGACCCTCGACGCGGTGCGGCACGTCGTCGGGCTGGCCCGGCACGCGCGGAAGGTCGCCGGCTTCATGGCCGGTGCGCCGGGCCTGGTGGACCTCGCCCCGGAGGCCGACCTGGTCGCCCTCGACACCGACGTCGCGGCCCTTCGCCTCGGGCTCTCGCGGCTCTACCGGTAGCGGCCCCGCGGGGGTGCGTGCTGCACGCACGTCCGTGCCGTCGGACGGGCCTCCAACCGGGCCGGGTCGATCGGCCCACCGCACACCGGGCAGGTCCCGTAGGTCCCGTCCGCGAGGCGGCCGAGGGCGGCCTCGACCTCCGCGAGGTGCTCCCGGGCCTGGTCGGTCACGGCGGCGAGCTGGGCCCGTTCGAAGGCGATGGTCTGGCCCTCGGGATCGTGCTCGTCGTCGGCGTTGGAGTCGCGGGAGGCGTCGAACAGGGCCGTCATGTCCCCGTCCAGCTGCGCCAGCCGGGCCTGCAGCGCAGCCCGCTCAGCCTCGAGCCGGTGGGCCGCCGCCTCGGCGACGGACCGGTCGGGGGAGCCGGAGGCCGCGGTCACGACGGCCGGGGGAGCGGCTCGGGGACACCACCGCGCCTGGCCAGCTCGGCCTCGGCCCGTGCCAGTCCGCCGTGCTCCAGCCCGGCGAGGTATGACGTGCCGCCCCAGACCTGCCGGCCCCGCCGGGCGACGCGCACCTCGAGCGTCCCCGCCAGGTGCTCCAGGGCCCCGGGGGTGTTGCGCGCCTGCGACGGCAGGGGGACCGGCAGCACGTGCGCGTCCCGCAGCGGCGAGGTCGCGTCCACCTCGACCCGCCAGCCGGTGAGCCGGTCGACGCCGCGCAGCCGCCAGGAGTCGTCGGCGACCCGGGCGTCGACGGGCGTCACCACGGGATCGCCCAGGCGCAGGACCCGACCCGAGGGGAGGCGGACGACGAGCGCGGTCACCTCGGTGCGCAACGGCATACCCAGCGGGGTGGCGTGCACCTGCCCGCCGGCGAAGGCGACGCACGCCCCCGGCTCGGCGAAGCCGTGGGCCTGCCCCCACCACCACGAGCCGGGGAAGCCCTCGGGGCCCCAGTTCTTCTCGCCGTAGACCTGGGCGCCGTCGACGGTCCAGGCCTCCTTCCCCACCACGACCGTGCCGGTGGCGCGACCGCCGAGCAGCCACGGGTGCCAGTACTGGTTGAGCCGGGGCACGACGTGGAAGACGCTCGACCCGCCGAGGGGCCGCGGCCACGGGTGGTGCGGCTCGAGCAGCAGGTCCACCCGGGCGTCCGGTCCGAGGTCGACCGTCAGCCGGTGCCCCGTGCCCTCGATCGCCCAGCCGTTCCCGGACCGTCCACCTCGTGCCCCCAGTCCGTGGGGTGCGGCCTCCGCGCCGGGGAGGGCGACGGTGCGCAGGAAGCCGTCGGAGGTGGCCAGCCCGACGGTGGCCCACGGCCCGTCGGGGCCCTGGTTGACGCCGACGAGCGCGATGAGCGCACGGCCCGACGCCACGTCGGTCACCCGCCAGAAGTAGCCCTCCATCGCCACCCCCGGGTGCGCACGACCGGGATCCTGCCAGGGCAGGTCCGCACCGGTGCCGCGGTAGCGGGAGAGCAGGGTCGAGCGTCGAGCCGGGGACCCGTTGACCATGGGCACGGTCGACCTCGGCCGCGGGCCTAGGCGGTGCTCGTCGTCGAGGCGAGCAGGCGGCGCGCCCGTCGACCGAGGTCGCCGAGGTCCACCCGTCCGGCCTCGGCCGCGGCGGCCAGGCGTCGGGCCAGGTCGAGCGCCTCGTCGAGCTCGGGTCCGACGACCGCGGCCTCCTGCCCCATGTCCCGCAGGATGGTGGCCTCGGTCCGGGAGGCGATGAGGGGGTCGGGGACGCCGTCGATCCAGACCCGGGTGCGCCGGCCCCCGCCCCGCTCCTCGCCGGTGATCCGCTCGAGGGCGTAGATGCGGTCGGCCCGGGCGAACGTGCCGAACCCCAGGGCCACCATCCGCGCGTCCGACGTCACGGGTCCATCCTGGCACCGATCACGCGCGTCGTCGCCCGGCCGACCCCCTGATCGTCGTCTCCACCCTTAGGCTGGACGGGTGCGGGAGCCGGTCGCCCACGTCCAGCTGCGCCCGATGGAGAGCGCGGACGTCCCCGCCGTGCTCGACGTCCAGGAACCGGCGGCGGTGGCAGGTCTGGCCGACGTCTTCCCCCAGGACCGTCACCCCTTCCCCCGCGAGGTGGTCGCCGCCCGGTGGCGGGAGGAGATCGCCAGCCCCGACGTCGAGTGCCTGGTGGCGCTGGACGCGGGGACGGTCGTCGGCTTCGCCGCGGTGCGCGGCGACGAGCTCCTCCACCTCGGCACCGCCCTGGAGCGGTGGGGGACCGGGACCGCCCAGGAGGTCCACGACCTGGTGGTGGACCACATGCGCTCGCGGGGGACCCGACGGGCGTGGCTGTGGGTGTTCACCGACAACCGACGCGGTCGCCGGTTCTACGCGAGGCTCGGCTGGGCCCCGACCGGGGAGCGCAGCCGCAGCACCTTCCCGCCGCACGCCGAGCTGCTGCGCCTCGAACGGGACCTGTCGGATCCGGCCCGTCGTCGCTAGCCTGGCCAGGGTGGACGTGCACGAGCCGCAGAGCTGGCACCACGGGCTGGTGGCCAGGTGGTGGTCGCTGTTCCGCCGCACCGGCCCCGAGATCGACTACTTCCGCCGGTTCGTCGAGGCGGGGCAGCCGGCGCTGGACGTCGCCTGCGGGGCGGGCCGGCTGCTCGTCCCCTACGTCGAGGCCGGGCTGGACGTGGACGGCTGCGACGCGTCCCCGGACATGGTGGCCCTGTGCGCCGAGGCGGCGGCCCAGGTGGGCGCCGCGCCCCACCTGGTCGCGCAGCCGATGCACGAGCTGGACCTGCCCCGCCGCTACCGCACGGCCTACGTCTGCGGCGGACTGGGGCTGGGGTCGACCCGCGCCCAGGACGAGCAGGCGCTACGGCGGCTGCACGACCACCTCGAGCCGGGCGGCCGGCTCGTCCTGGACAACGAGGTCCCCTGGTCCGACCCGGGAGGGTGGAGCCGATGGCCGCCGGGCGGCCGCGACGGCCTGCCCGAGCCCGACCCCGACCAGCCCCCGACGGAGCGGCAGGTCGGCCCGGACGGCGACGAGTACGCGCTCGTCGCCCGGATGCTCTCCCTCGACCCGATCGCCCAGCAGGAGGCCTGGGAGATCCACGCCTACCGCTGGCACGACGGGGAGCTGGTCGAGGAGGAGCGTCACCGGCTCACCACCAACCTCTACTTCACGCACGAGGTCGTGATGCTGCTCGAGCGGGCCGGGTTCGTCGACGTGCAGGTCACGGGCGAGTACAACGACCTGCCGCCCACGGCCGACGACACCTTCCTGGTCTACACCGCCACCCGGCCGTGAGAGAGCCCCGCACGATCCAGCGGTCGGCCCGGTCCCGGTTCCGCGGCCTCGAGCCGGCTCCTGCAGCGAGGAGCTGAGGCATGGGACAGCTGGTCTACGTCGGCATCGGCTCGCTCGACGGCTACGTCGCCGACGAGGACGGGGACTTCGCCTGGAGCGCACCCGACGAGGAGGTCCACGCCTACCTCAACGAACGGGACCGGCGCGTGACGGCCGAGCTCTACGGCCGACGGCTCTACGAGGTGATGAAGGTCTGGGAGACGTATGGGGCCGCGCCCGGCTCCCCGGACGTCGAGCGCGACTACGGCGAGCAGTGGCGGGGCCCGCCCAAGGTGGTCTTCTCGCGCACGCTGCCGTCGGTGGACACCGCCCGGACTCGGCTGGAACGGCGGTTCGACCCGGCCGTGGTCCGACGCCTCGTCCACGACACCGAGGGGGAGGTGGGCATCGGGGGGCCGGAGCTGGCGGGCCAGGCACTCAGAGCCGGACTCGTCGACCGGGTCGAGTACTACGTCGTCCCCGTGGTCGTCGGCGGTGGCACGCCTTGGCTGCCACGGGACCTGCGGCTCGACCTGCGCCTGGTCGGGCACCACCGCTTCGACTGCGGCGTGGTGCACCTGGCCTACGACGTGGCCGACCGGCCGTAGGGGCCGGGTGACTGCAGGGGGACTCAGCTGCGGCGGGCGATGAACGCGAAGGCGACGGCGCCCACCGCGATCTGGCCCACGAGCAGGAAGAACAGAGCCATCATGGTTTCGGCGCCCAGCCCGATAACCACCACTGCCGCGGTCGTGAGCAACGGAGCCGTCAACCCCAGCACCGCCAGCGCACGGGTCAGCACGCTGTCGTCGCGCTCGTCCCCCGTCTGCGTGAAGGCCCGCTCGAAGGTGGTGGTCCGCTCCGGGCGGCGGGTCACCCGCCAGAGCGTCACGGCGGCGGCCACCAGCGCCACGCCGGCGCCCTGCAGGAAACCGGTGCCCATGTTGCCGGGGCCGTGCTCCTGCAGCAGCAGACCGGTGGCCAGGATCGCGGCCAGGAGGGCCGCGACGGCCAGCAGCACATTGGCCTTCTGACGGGCGGTCAGCTCAGTGGTCCACATGGAAGATCTCCTCGACGGTCGTGCGGAAGTGCCGGGCGATGGCGATGGCCAGCGGCAGGGACGGGTCGTAGCGGCCGGTCTCGATCGAGTTCACCGTCTGGCGCGAGACGGACAGCGCCTCGGCCAGCTCGCGCTGCGAGAGGCCGGCGGCCACCCGCAGGTCCCTGACGTCGTTGCGCACCGCTCCTCCTCCACCGGCTCCATCAAGGACAAGCGTCCTTGACGCCATCGACGTTACGGCGCGTCGCACGGGATGTCAAGCGTCCTTGTCCTCGCCTCGACAGCGTGACCGGGTCCTCGCGTCGCGAGCGGGCCCTAGTTCGGCAGCACCCTGTCCACCGCACCCCGCACGGTGTCGGCCGCCTTCGCCAGCAGCGGCTGGTCGTCCCCGCCGGCCGCCCACGACGGGTCCTGCGGCATCGGCCCCATCGGGTCGGCCGTGGCCGGGTCGACGGCCGAGGTCTCCCGGGGGTCGGCCAGCGACCGGCGGAACGACTCGTCCAGCCCCACGAGCACGTAGCCCTCCGGCAGCAGGTCCCGGCGGAAGTCCTCCTCGCCGCACACCATGTCGTGGTGCAGGCTCTCGACCAGCGCCTCCACGGTGGGCGTCGGCACGTCGGTCAGCCCCCCGGCGAGGAAGCCGACGAGGTCGGTCGGCAGCAGGGGCACCTCGATCTGCGGGCGTTCCAGGCCCGCCACCGTGGCGTACCGGTCGAGCAGGTCGGCGTAGGGCAGGCGCTCGGGCCCGCCGATGTCGTAGCTGCGCGTGCCCACGTCGGCCGTCAGCGCGCCGACCAGGGCCTCGACGGCGTCGACGACGGCGATCGGCTGGACGTCGGAGTTCATCCAGTCGGGCACGGTCTGCAGCGGCATCCGCTCGCTGACCTGGCGGATGATCTCGAAGGACGTTGACCCGCTGCCGATGAGCACCGCCGCGCGCAGGGTGATGGCGGTCGCCGGCGTGGAGCTGAGGATGTCCTCGACCTCGAGCCGGGAGCTGATGTGCTCGCTGAGCTCGGACTCGTCGACGGGCGGCACGATGCCGGACAGGTAGACCACCCGGGACGTCCCGTGCTTCGTCAGGGCCTGCGCCACGTGCTGGGCTGCCTCGCGGTCCTTCTGGGCGAAGTCCTCGCCCCCGCCCATCCCGTGGATGAGGTAGTAGACGGCGTCGACCCCCTCGACCGCCGCGTCCACCTGGTCACGGTCCTGGATGTCCATCTCGACGGTCTCGACCCGGTCGGAGAACCAGGGTCCCTCCTTGGACGGGTCGTGCGTCGTCGTGCGCACCTCGTGGCCCTCGTCGAGCAGCCGCGGGACCAGCCGCCCCCCGACGTAGCCGGTCGCGCCGGTCACCAGAACCTTCATGCCTGTCCCATCCCTTCGAGCGTCCCGAGCGGTCAGGCGCCAGTATGGCGCAGCCCGGGCGGGCGGGCCCGTCGCCGGGCCCGCTCCGGGGTGCGGGAAGGCCGCCGCTCGAGTGCACCAGAAAGTGCACTATGCTGCACTCCATGGATCCCCAGGCCGCAGCTCTCGCCGCCGCCGTCGGTGCGCGGGTGCGTCGCGAACGGCAGGACCGGCGCTGGACCCTCGACCGGCTGGCCGAGGCCTCCGGCCTAAGCCGCCGGATGGTCGTCAACGTCGAGCAGGGTGCCGCCAACCCCAGCGTCGGCACCCTGCTCCGGCTGGCCGACGCGCTCGGCCTGGGCCTGCCGGCGCTCGTCGAGCCGCCCGGCACCACCGACGTCACGCTGACCCGGTCGGGGGAGGGGGCCACCCTGTGGACCGGCGAGCACGGCGGCCGCGGCGTGCTCGTCGCCGGCACCCGCCCGCCCGACGTGCTCGAGCTGTGGGACTGGACGCTGGCCCCCGGCGACGCCCATGCCGCCGAGGCGCACGCGGTCGGCACCACCGAGCTCCTGCACGTCCTCGACGGCCGGGTCGCCCTCGAGGTCGACGGCACCCGCCACGAGCTGTCGCCCGGCGACGCCGCGAGCTTCCCCGGCGACGTCCCGCACGCCTACCGGAACGTGCACGACATACCTGCCCGCTTCTCCCTGGCCGTCCTCGAACCGGGGGTCGGCCCCACCACCCCAGGAGGAACCCGATGACCCCCACCCCCGAGGACCTGCTCGCCCGCGCCTCCGTCGACGACGAGGTGCTCGCGCTCCGGCCGGACTACCGCGCGCTGCTCGTGGTCGTCGACGGGATCGTCCCCGCGGCCGGCGACAGCGGCAGCGAGGCGCTGCTCGTCGCCGCCGAGGAGCACGCGCGCGAGCTGCTCGGGCGGTCGCCGGTCGAGGAGCTGGCGCACGTGGCGGCCTGGCGCGAGGCCTACCGCGCCTTCGGGGCCAAGCCGCAGCGCACCCGCAACAGCCTGGAGGCGCTGACCCGCCGTGCTCCCAAGGGGCTGCCGCGGGTCAACCGGCTGACCGACGTCTACAACGCGGTGTCGGTGCTGCACCAGCTGCCGCTGGGCGGGGAGGACCTCGACCGGTATGCCGGTCCGCCGCGCCTCGTGCGCGCTACCGGCGCCGAGCCGTTCGACACGACGGCCGACGGGGAGACGGTCGTCGAGCACCCCGAGGCGGGGGAGGTCGTGTGGGCCGACGACGCCGGCGTGACCTGCCGGCGGTGGAACTGGCGCCAGGCCCGCCGCACCCAGCTGCACGAGGGCACGACCACCGCGCTGTTCATCCTCGACGCACTCGGCCCGATGGGCGACGACGCGCTCACCGCCGCCGCTGACGACCTCGTGGGCCACCTGGCCGAGGGGGCGCAGATCCGCAGCTGGCGCCGGCTGCTGGGGGCCGGAGGTGGACTCTCAGCCGGTTCTTGACGAACTGGGGCCTCGCGACCAGCGGTTTTGTCCTCGGGCGTGTCAAGAACCGGCTGACAGTCGAGGTGCTGACCCGCTCAGGGGGCGAACTCGGGCACCGGGCGCTGCTCGGCCTCCTCCTGGGTGGTCACGACGCCGTTCTCGGCGATGTCGTCGACGAGCCACTTCATCTCGGCGATCTCCTTGCGCTGGGCCTCGATGATCTCGTCGGCCAGCTCGCGCACCCGCACGTCGTCGATGTCGGCGCGCTCGCTGGTGAGGATGGCGATGGAGTGGTGCGGGATCATCCCGTTCATGTAGGCCCGGTCCTCGACGAAGGTCTGCGAGCGGGACAGCCACAGCGCGGTCAGGCCCAGGACGATGGCGCCGGCGATGATGGCGAGGTTGACCGTGACGTTCTTGTACATCATCCCCCACATGAAGCCGAGCATGATGATGGCCATCGCCGAGCCCATGAGCAGGGCCATGTAGACCCGCTCCTCGCTGAA
>NZ_MKKA01000026.1 GCF_001942405.1 Ornithinimicrobium sp. CNJ-824 | reverse complement strand
TGGAAGGTTCACTCGAAGGATCACGCGGTGACCGCGCCTACATCAGCAGGACACGCTCACCACCGTGGTCGTCGTACACCACTCTGATGGACTCCACTCTCGATGACGCCGCTGCGGGTGATCAGGCCGGCAGCCTCGGTGAACATCTGGCCGATCTCCTGCAGGGTGGGGTCGACATCGATCCCACCACCGGCCGAGCGGTGCAGCGTTCTGGCCGATCGTTCGAGCTGGTCGATGACCTGTCTGCCGCTGCCGGGCAGGTCCGAGCGTTGCGGGAGCTGGTGCCACAGCTCGCTGGCCCCTTCGACGACCTCGCCCCAGGCCCGGAGCATCGCGCGACCGTCACGGTGGGGTGCCTCGTACAGCAGGTCGCGGGCCAGGACGTTGGCGCGGTCCATCAGCTCTCCGGCGCTGGGCGGGTAGATCGTGGGCTGGCGTCGCCGGTTCATGAGAACTCCCCCACCGTCTCGATGAGGAGGTCAACGACCGACACGATGCCGGGGGGAAAGTGGTGGACCGGTGCTGTCCGGCTCAGCTCCTCCGCACGACGGGCCAGTTCGACAGGATCGGCTCCGGCGGCGCCTGGCCGATCCAGGAGCGCATCCCGGTATGGCTCCGGGACCAGGTGGAACACCTGGTCCCGGGCATACGTCAGGTTGCTCGCCAGCGCCACCGTGTCCAGGTCGCGGCTCTGGTGAGCCCGCCGATCGGCCTCGGTGCCTGCCTGCCACAGCAGCTGGTGCATGTGCACCAGGACCCGGGCGGCGTCGGGTGTCGTGTCGCTCATGTGGTCGATCTCCTTCGGTTGTGCCATTCCGGACGGCGTCCGGTTCATGGCTACGCGTTCAGGGACGGGGTCGAGCCCAGTACTGCCCCATCTGGGGAGGAGAGGCCGGAAGGGCCGGCCTGTGGACAAGTCCTGCGCCTTGTCGGTGTCGACGTGCAGGCTGCTGTTCATGCCCCCTAAAGCGGGGGACCAAAGGCCTGGGACTCACCGATCCGAAATCAGCTGGCGGCAAAGCGGCAGTGGGTCACTTGGGAGGTGGCGCGATGACACTGGGCAGGGCGCGGCGGGCACGGGCGCGCGCACTGGTCGTGCCGATGCTCATGAGTGCCCCGATGTGGTTGGTCGTCGGTGAGCTGACGCTGGGCTGGTACGACTCCGTCCGCCACCTGGGGCGGTACGGTCCCGCGGCCCTGACGCTGGTGGTCCTGCTCCTGCTGGCCGCGGCCGCCGACACCGGGCCCGGCGAGAGATGGCTGGCCCGCCTCGTCCTGCGCGCACGCGCACCCCGGCTCCACCAGCGGCACACGTTGGCGCCGGTGGCCGAGATCCTGCTGCGACACGGCGTCCCACCGCAGCGGCTCGTGCTGCTGGTCGGTCCGGGCCAGCAGGTGGGCGTCACCGCGCTCGGTCGGCGCACCGTGGTGGTGAGCAGAGGGCTGATCGACGCGGTCTGGTCAGGGCAGCTGCGACCACAGCAGGCGGCGGCGGTCATCACGCACGAGGTCGGGGTGATGCGCTCCGGGCTGACCCGTCACGACCCAGCCATTATGGTCCTGCTGGCCCCGTGGACGGTCTGGATCACGTGGATCGCCATCATGTGGGGCGTCGTTGCGGCCTTCCTGAGCCACCGGGTAATGGTGGCGTGCCTGGTCATCCACGCCGGCGTGGGGATCTGGCTGGGAGCCACCGAGGACCCTGCCATGTACGTCTCGACCGTCGTCATGGCTGTGGTGCTCGCCACCTGGTGGTCCATCCGGTCCTGGGACCGCGCCCGCGCCCAGGTCGGTGACCAGTACCTCCTGCAGGCTGACCTGGCCGGGGTCTACGCCGATCTGCTGACGGCGACCTTCAACAACGACGACTACACCCGTGATCGCGCGGTGCGGCTGCGGCATCCGCAGCTGCAGCACGGGCCCTCGGTCGTCGGTGACGGTCCGCCGGTGGCGAGTGCCGTGCTCAGTACGACGGGCCGCTGAGAGTGGTGTTCCCTGCGTCGCGCCGTTCTCGGCCGGCGCTCTCCCTGACCAGTTCCTCGTGTTCCTGGCGCGCCTGCGCTTCCTGGAGCCGCCGGGAGTTCTCGAGCTCCTCGGCCCGTGCGGCGTCCTGCGTGCGCGCAGCACGCTGGGCCTCCAGCGCGGCTCTTGCGGCGTGAGCGGAGCGGTGGTCCGTCGGGGGAGTCTTCATCGTTGATCTCCTTCGATGCTTGCGCCGGTGTCAGTCACCAGGCGCAGGTGTGGTCGGCGGTCACCGGTCGGAGCGGGACCGCCCGCCCCGGGCAGGGTGATGCGCAGGAGTCGGGTCCCGTCCAGGAGGGCGCTGCAGGCAACGCGCAGAAAGCGCTGTGACGCGCCCAGGGAGGTGTTCACCGTCGCCGCGAACTGCTCGTCGCGGCACAGGCCTGAGGACGCCGGGCTCATCGCATGCACGGCCGCGTGCAGCGAGGACGCCGCTGTTGCCACGGCCAGCGTCACCGGAGGGATGGCGATCCGCACGACCCCGGGACGCTGCTCGAGATCCCGCACCCGGGCCAGCAGCAGGGCGGCGTCCGAGGCTGCCACGCGCACCTGGTGCCGCAACAGGCCGGCCTGGTCGAGAACCACCTGGGCGGAAACCTGCTCCCGCACAGCATGCGCTCCCCAGCGTTCCAGCTCGTCCTGGCAGGTCGACACCGCAATGTGCAGACCATTCAGTCGTTCAACCAGTCGTTCAACCAGGCCGTCAGGTGGAGACCCTGCAATCGGGGAGGCTGCGAGGGGCATGCCGGTCATCGCGGCATCGATGGCCCGGCGGTGGAATCGCGGGAGGGTTCGCGGTGGATGCGCATCCGATCCCGGGCTGCCAGCGAGATGACCTCGACGTCCCGCGACGCCTGGATGGCCACGCTCTGCGCGCGGCCGAGCTCCTGGTCGACGTACCGACCGTCTGAGTAGGCGGCCAGGACAGAACCGGAGACCGATGTGACCTCAACACCAACCCGATCGCGGCCGGGGCGTGGCAACATTTGGCGGGCGCGGTCTGCTTCGGCCCCTAGCCGTTCGCTGACGCGCTGGATCACCGGTCGGGTCGTCTCCAGGTCTTCCTGCAGCGAGATGAGCTGGCGACGAAGCCGGCCAAAATCGATCTCCTCGCGGGCGCTGCCCGGGTGCAGACCGTCGACCATCACCACCGCGGCCTTCAGGTTGGCCACCGCGCGTGAGATCCGACGGTCCACACCCAGGCCGGCCTCGCCGGCCTCCTCGCAGCGCCCGCGAACGAGCGAAGTGCCTCACCCTGGCTCTCACGGTCCATGCTCTTGACCCGGTCCTGCTGGACCCCCTCGGCCAGGGACAGCCAGGACCGCGCGTCATTCGTGCTCTTGTCCATCTGCCGAAGCTGCTGGCGGGCATCCTGTAGAGCACGGTGGGTCTCGCCCGGGATCCAGCGGGTGTCGGCGAGGTCACTCCTGGTGTCTCTGGTGATCTCACTCATGGGAACCGGTCACCTCCGGGCCGGCCAGGAGGTCATCGAGCTGCGCGGTCGCCTGGTCCAGCAGCTCGTCGACCCTGTCGGTGGCCGCCTGGGCCTCGCGCAGCTCCTCGGCGGGGGTGACGAGCCCATTGGTGCGATGTTGTGTCATGGCAGGTGTCCCTTCTCTTGCGTCGGGCTCATACGTGAACCCGCCTACCTACCAAAGCGGCCGAGAAGGCCCCTGGGTCTCACCTCTTCACCGTTCGACCCCTGGCGCGGGTGGGCAGGCTCCACCACCCGGCAGGTCCCGGTGAGCCCTCATCCGTTCGCGTGCTGCCTGTCCCACGGGATCGATCGCCCCCAGCACGGTGCTGGTCTGGCTCGAGACCCGGGAGACCACCTCATCAACCCGGTGCCCTTCCGTGGACGCCGAGCGCAGCGTGCGGTTCAGCAGGTCGGTGTGGACGGTATCTACCGCCCCGCTGGTCGGGGCGGACTCCCGCGCCGCAGCAGCAGACCTGAGCAGTGCAGCCTGCGTGCGTTCCAGCTCCACCCGTGCCCCCTCCAGCGACCTGTGCAAGCCCGTCGCGACATGCCGAAGACGCGCCTGGTCCTCCTGTTCCTGCTCGGTCCTTGGGTCGATCGCCTCGGCCTCCTGTCGCCCCGCGGTGAGAAACCGTTGCGCGGAAGCTAACCGCTTCTCCGTGTCCTCCCCTTCGGCGGCCGCGGTCTCGCACTGGTCAGCGAATGCACGCAGCAACGCCCGCCGGTCCTCGGCCGGAGGCCACTGGCCGCCGCGCTGCGCCCAGTCGACGTCCTCCAGCAGCTGGGACGCGCGAGCGAGCTCGTCCTGCATCGCCTGGACGCCGTCACGCGCCCCCACCAGAACCCGCCGGGACTCGGCAAGGGCATACAAGGACCGCCCCCACCCTTCGGCCCGGTCATCCTGCCGGAGCCTAAGATTCTGGCCCTCACTCATCAGCGGACGCTCCCTGCGGCTCGTCCTCGACCACGTCGGAGACGTTCACCTAGAGGCGGGGTCTGTGCTGGCAGACGCAGTGCCGCCACGGGTACTCCCGCCCCGCCCTGGAGTCGATGCAGTCCGCCGGCCCATGAACAGGCCGGCACGGCTCGCAGATCACGGCCACCTCCTGGGTCAGGGGTGTCCGGCAACGGGCCAGACTCCCTACCCACTAAAGCGGCGCAGGCGGGCTCAGGGACTCACTCGAAGCAGAGACGTTCCCTCAGGTGGCCGGACGCAGCTGCGAAGCAGGTAGCCGCACAGTCGTCACCACCTGGTCCTCCTCAACCGCGCACACCACCCAGGCCGCCCACCCATCAGGGGTGCTCTGCCAGCTGACCACCAACGCCTCCACCTCCGCAGTTCCCGGCCGCAGACGCGCCCACGCATGCCGTGCTTCCTCGAGGATCTCGACGAAGGCGTTCAGCACTGGCAGGTCACGGCCGCTCCAGGTGTTCCCTCAGGCCTTCATTTCTCCATACGCCACCGACAGACCCCGCGACAGTGGGCTGGATAGAGTGACCACCAGTGCATACCGGTAATGACAACCCAAGGCTGGCGGCGGAGCAGCGCGCGCGTTTGCTCATCGACCGCCAGCTCACTGATGCCGGGTGGTCGGTCCAGGACAAGAAGGACTTGAACCTGTTCGCCGCCAACGGGATCGCTTGCCGCGAGGCCGTGATGAAGCAGGGCCACGGTCGCGCTGACTACCTGCTCTACGTCGACAAGAAGGTCGTCGGAGTCATCGAGGCCAAGCCGGAGGGCACGACCCTGTCGGGGATCGAGTGGCAGTCCGCGATGTATGCCGCCGGGCTGTCGGCCGAGGCCCAGCTCCGATCCGTCACCGTAGACGGGCGTCTGCCATTCGTGTTTGAGGCCAGCGGATCGGAGACCCACTTCACCAACGGCTACGACCCGCACCCGCGGGCACGACGGGTCTTCAACATCCCCAAACCGGTCACCCTGGCGCAGATCATCCGGGACGCGGAGGCGGACCCAGAACACCCGACGTGGCGTGCCAAGGTCCGCCACCTCCCGCCGCTGGACGAGCGGCCGCTGCGGCCGGCGCAGATCACCGCGATCAAGGGCATCGAGACGAGCCTGGCGGACCAGCACTTCGACCGGTCTCTGGTACAGATGGCTACCGGAGCCGGCAAGACCTTCACCGCCGTCACCACGGCATACCGGCTCCTGAAGTTCGGGGGCTTCCGCCGCGTCCTCTTCCTGGTTGACCGCAATAACCTGGCTGAGCAGACGATCGCGGAATTCCAGAACTACCGCACCCCGGGGGACGGCCGCCGGTTCAACGAGATCTACAACGTCGACAAGCTCACCAGCGCCGGCATGCTGGGCTCGTCCAACGTCGTCGTCTCCACCATCCAGCGCGTCTTCTCGGTGCTGCGTGGCCAGGAGGTCACTCCGGGTGACGACCCAAACCTCGACGATTATGTCCCCGACGCGCCAGTCACGGTGACCTACTCGGCCGCCCTGCCGCCGGAGGCCTTCGACCTGGTCATCGTCGACGAGGCCCACCGTTCCATCTATGGGGTGTGGCGCGGGGTGCTGGAATACTTCGACGCTCACGTCATCGGCCTGACCGCGACCCCGGGCAAGCAGACCTTCGCCTTCTTCCGGCAGAACATGGTCTCGGAGTACACCTACCCCCAGTCCGTCGCCGACCGTGTCAACGTCGACTTCGACCTATACCGGATCCGTACCCAGATCAGCGAGCAGGGCGGCGCGATCGAGGCCGGCACCATCGTCCCCAAGGTCGACCGTCGCACCCGCAAGGAACGGCTCGAGGCCATCGAGGAGGACTTCGAGTACACCCAGAAGAATCTCGACCGTGCCGTTACCGCCAAGTCCCAGATCCGCACCGTCCTGGAGACCTTCCGCGACCGGCTCTTCACCGACATCTTCCCCGGCCGCTCGACGGTCCCCAAGACCCTGATCTTCGCCAAGGACGACGCTCACGCAGAGGAGATCGTCACGACCGTGCGCGAGGTCTTCGGCAAGGGCAACGACTTCGCCGCCAAGATCACGTATGCCGCGCGCGACCCCAAGGGACAGCTCCAGGCCCTGCGCACCTCCCCCTCACTGCGCATCGCCGTCACGGTCGACATGATCGCCACCGGCACCGACGTCAAACCCCTTGAGTGTGTCGTCTTCATGCGTGACGTCCGCTCCGCGCAGTACTTCGAGCAAATGAAGGGCCGCGGCGCGCGCACTATCTCGCCTGCCGACTTCCAGTCCGTCACCCCGGACGCCTCGGCCAAGACCAGGTTCGTGATCGTCGACGCGGTCGGGGTCACCGAGCATGACTTCGTCGACCCGCCACTGAACCGGGAGAAGGGCATCTCCCTGAAGAAGCTGCTCGACAAGGCGGCCACCCTCACCCTTACCGAGGACGAGACCGCCACCCTCGCCTCCCGCCTGGCCAAACTCGAGCTCCAACTCACTCCGGAGGAGCGGACCGAGCTGGACGATGTCGCGGGCGGCCCGGTCCGAGACATCGTCCGCGGACTTGTCGACGCCGTGGACCCCGACACCCAAGCCAAGGCCCTTGACGGTGCGGCCGATCCGGAGGCGGCGCGCCGCGACCTGCTGGAGCGGGCGGTCGAACCAGTCGCGGCCAACCCGGAGCTGCGCACCCGCATCCTCGAGCTGCGCGCCGCGCACGACCGGGTCATCGACGAGGTCAACAAGGACGTCCTCCTGGGCGCCCACGGCGTCGTCGACCCCAACCGCGCGAAGGTCGTCGTCGAGTCCTGGTCGCAGTACCTGAAGGACCACCGCGACGAGATCACCGCGATTCAGCTCGCGACCGAGGCCAAGGTGCTCCGCATCCCGTTCACAGACATCCAGGAGCTGGCCGACCGCATCTCACGCCCGCCCTACAACTGGACGCCCGACATCATCTGGGACGCGTACGCGAGCATCGACGTCGACCGCGTCCGGCACAGCGACCGGCACACCCTGACCGACCTGGTGTCACTGCTGCGCTATACCGTCGGACTCGACAACGAGCTGGTCCCCTACGCGGCCCGCGTCCAGGAGCGGTATGCCGCGTGGCTGGCCCAGCAGGAGCAGGCCGGATCGGTGTTCTCGCCCTTGGAAAGGTGGTGGCTGGACCGCATGGTCGACGTCATCGCGTCCTCGGCCGGAATAACCGCCGACGACCTCGACCGCTCCCCATTCACCGACAGAGGTGGAGTCGATGGCGCCCTGCGAGACCTCGGCGACCGCGCCGGTGACCTTCTCGACGAACTCAACGCGGAGCTCACCGCGTGACGTGGCCAATCGTGAGTCTGGAGTCACTGGCGGCTTCGTTCAAGGGCGCGATCACAGATGGTCCGTTCGGCTCAAATCTTGCGCGCCAGCACTACCGGGAGTCCGGGCCGCGAGTCGTCCGTCTCCAGAACATCGGCGATGGGGTCTTCATCGACAACCCCGCGCATATCGATCCAGAACACTTTGGGAGTCTTCGCAAGCACGAAGTGATCCCTGGCGACCTGCTGGTCGCCTCGCTTGGTGAGAACCTCCCACGGGCTTGCTTGGCCCCAGACGGACTGGGGCCCGCGATAGTCAAGGCGGACTGCATTCGAGTGCGGCTTCGTGACGACGTGGACCCCCGTTGGGTGAACTACTCCATGCAGCGACCATGGGTAAGGAAGTGGGCAGAGCAGCATCGACACGGGATGGGACGCCCTCGCCTGGGGCTACGGGGCATCCGGGCGATCCCCGTGCCTTTGCCGCCGCTGCCGGAACAGCGCAAAATCGTTGACGTACTCGAAGACCACCTCTCTCACCTCGACGCCGCCGGCACAGACTTGGCGCGTGCACGCACCAGGCTGGGAGCACTCTGGGCGGCGACGCTCTCCGAAGCTCGAAGGGGCTTAGAGGTTGCACTTCCAGAGGTCGCGGACATTCAAGGCGGGATCCAGAAGCAACCCCGCCGGGCACCGACGATGCACCACTACCCGTTCCTGCGGGTAGCCAACGTGACTGCGTCAGGACTGGACCTCAACAACGTTCATCGCATCGAGCTGTTTGGTGATGAGATCGAACGCCTGCGCCTAGTGCGCGGAGATCTTCTGGTAGTCGAGGGCAACGGCAGCCCAAGCCAGATCGGCCGAGCCGCGACGTGGGACGGCTCCATCGAGAACTGCGTGCACCAGAACCACCTGATCCGAGTACGGCCTAGGAGCGGCCTGCTGCCGGAATACCTAGAGGCGGCGTGGAACGCACCCGAGCATCGGCGGAAGTTGCTGGATGTTGCGAGTTCAAGCAGTGGTCTGTACACGCTCAGCGTCTCCAAGCTGAAGCGGCTTACCGTACCGTTGCCCTCCCTCGACGAGCAGCGGCGGGTGTTGGAGCAGGTCGGTGAGCTTCGCGACTCAGTCAGACGACTGGAGAGGCAGTCTCAGAGGCTAGATCGCGAGCTGAATCGCTGCGCCGGGCTATTCTGACTGCAGCGTTCGAGGGGAAGCTGACCGGACACGACACGGACAGCGAAGTGATCGATGAGGTCGCCAGCGCATGAACGGCAAGCAGGTGAAGTTGTTCCTGGTTGACCGGACTCCGGGTGGGTTGACGACGGCCGAGATCACGAACTGGACGGGGCACGTCCTCTCGGCTCGTCGGTCAGACCTCGCCGATTTGCTCAAGCGGGAGAGACTCAACGGACCGGGGTCTACCCGCTGCTCGGCGACGACGAGGCCGCGCTCGGTGACACCAGATGCTACGTCGGTGAGGCCGACGTGATCGCCACTCGACTTCGCTACCACGCGAACGACAAGGACCGAGGATTCTGGGATCGAGTCGGGGTGATGACGTCGAAGGGCACGAACCTCACCAAGTCCCACGGCCGCTACCTGGAATCGCGACGGATCCAGCTGGCGACCAAGGCAGGTCGAGTCTCGTTGCAGAAGGGCACTGCGCCGCCCTCGCCAAACCTGCCGGAGGCGGACGCCTCGGACAGGGAGTACTTCAGCGGGCAACTGCAGATCATGTTGCCGGTGTTGGGAGTGAACGCCATTCGGGTGCGTCCGACACACTCGCCTGTCCCATCGAATCCGATGGAGTCGCCGATGCTTACGCTGAGCGACGCCAAGAGCGGCGTGGCCGCTTCTTCGCAGCACGTCGATGGTGAGTTCACGCTCCTGGCAGGCTCCCGAGTAGTCCCGAGGTGGCACGGTGTCGGCAAGGCCACCAGCACCCAAAGGGCCTACGCCGGCTACCGCGCCCCGCACGAGAGCCTTCTCGCGGACGGGTCCATCGTCGCTGAGGGCGGCGTCGGACTGGCCCTTAGCCGCGACATAGCCTTCTCCTCGCCCTCGACAGCGGGGGCCGTCGCACTGGGCCGTTCGTGTAACGGTCGGGTCGAGTGGGTGTCACCTGGGGGTTCGGTCGGCGCGTGGGAGAGCCGTGGCGTTGACTGAGCAGCCCATGGTCGACGTACACGCCTTGCTGAGGTGCCTCGCCGCGAAGCGACCTGTCTTTCACTCCGAGGCGGACTTCCAGTTCGCCTTCGCCTGGGAAGCGAAACTCCAGAATCCGGACCTGGACGTACGCCTGGAGACCCATCCCGACCTGCGGTGAGGCTCGATCTCGAACTTGTCGCCCCGGGCGGGGAACGTGGTGTGGCTGTCGAACTGAAGTACATGACTCGACTCTGGGCCGGAGCAGCGCGAGGAGAAGCGTTCACACTGAAGAACCACGGAGCGTCTGACCTGCGCGGCTACGACGTCATCAAGGACATCCATCGGGTCGAGGGCTTCGTCTCGGCCCGACCCGGCTGGGCGGGCCTGGTGATCGCGCTGACCCATGATGCCGGGTATTGGCGGGCCCCGACTCACGGGCGGGCGACCAACGCGAATGCCTTCCGGCTCTACGAAGGGTCACTCCTGAACGGTTCGCGTTCCTGGGGACCGTACACCGGCGGAACCTCACGCGGACGTGAGGCTGCACTCGAACTGCGCGGGTCATACCCACTGACGTGGGCCGACTACTCCTCGCTGGGTTCGGGCCCAGCCGAGACCTTCCGCACACTCGTCGTTGAGATCGGAGAACTCGATGAGCACGACCACTGACGCACGCCGCCTGGTCGACAAACTGTGGTCCTACTGCGACGTGCTGCGCGACGACGGGGTGGGCGTTCTGGAGTACACCGAGCAGCTCACGTACTTGCTGTTCCTGAAGATGGCGCACGAGCGCGCGAACCGGAAGCTCAAGCCGCAGCGGATCGTGCCCGAGGAGTACTCCTGGCAGCGGCTCTTGGACGCCCAGGGTGTCCAGCTGGAGGTCGAGTACACCCGCATCCTCACGGGCCTGGCCCGCGAGCCGGGTGTGATCGGCACGATCTTCCGCAAGGCCCAGAACCGCATCCAGGACCCGGCCAAACTCAAGCGTCTCGTCGTCGACCTGATCGACAAGGAGAACTGGTCCCAGACCGGCACCGACATCAAGGGTGACGCCTACGAGGAGCTGCTCAGTAAGGGCGCCTCGGACAAGGGGTCCGGTGCCGGGCAGTACTTCACCCCACGGGCCCTCATCCAGGCGATCGTCGACGTCATTCAGCCGACCGTCGACGACACCGTGGTCGACCCCGCCTGCGGCACCGGCGGGTTCCTACTGGTGGCACACGAGCACGCCGAGCAGGGCGCAGAGTCGATGACCCCGACCCAGCGGGCGAAGCTGCAGGACGAGCTCGTCCGCGGTTACGAACTCGTCGACGGCACCGCGCGCCTCGCAGCGATGAACCTGCTCCTGCACGGGATGGGCACCGCTGACGGCGACTCGCTGATCGAGGTCCGTGACTCCTTAATCGCCGATCCGGGACTGCGGTGGTCGGTGGTGCTGTCCAACCCGCCGTTCGGGAAGAAGTCGTCGCTGACGATGGTCGGTGCCGACGGCCGCGAGGTCCGAGAGGACCGGGAGATCGAGCGGCAGGACTTCGTAGCGACCACGAGCAACAAGCAGCTCAACTTCGTCCAACACATCATGACGATCCTCGACACCAACGGCCGCGCAGCCGTCGTCCTGCCCGACAACGTGCTCTTCGAGGGCGGTGCGGGCGAGACCATTCGGCGCAAGCTGCTGGCCGACTTCGACCTGCACACCATGCTGCGGCTGCGACCGGCATCTTCTACGCCCAGGGCGTGAAGGCCAACGTCCTCTTCTTCGACAAGAGGGTCGCCCGCCCCGACACCCCGTGGACCGAACGGCTCTGGGTGTACGACCTGCGCACGAACAAGCATTTCACCCTCAAGCAGAACCCGCTGAGGCGTGCCGATCTTGACGACTTCGTCACTGCATACCAGCCGGGCAGGCGGGGCGAACGGCAGGAGGGCGAGCGGTGGAAGTCCTTCACCTATGAGGAGCTCGTCGCCCGCGATAAGGCCAACCTGGACATCACCTGGCTGCGTGACGAGTCCCTCGAGGACCTGGACAACCTGCCCTCCCCGGAGGTGCTTGCTCGCGAGATCGTCGAGGATCTCTCGGCAGCAGTGGCAGAGTTCGAGGCTGTGGCCGTGGCCCTGGATGAGCAGCTCGGACAACCCCTGTAGCACTCACGCTCACAAGCACCGGTTCGTTCGACCCGGGTGAGTCACCCTGAGTCGCCCACTGGCGCAAGGTAGCCGTGCCCGCTGATCGCGCACGTCCACCGTCGGCACTCGAGCCGTCGACATTCACGGCTTTTCTCCGCCAGCGGTTCACCGTTGCCCAGGTCACTTAGCTTAGGGCCTCCGGCAACCGCGCGCACTCACCCCGGCATGCTCTCAGCCGGCCCCGCCGAGGCCGGCGCAACCTCGGGCGACTCCTCGCCCTGGTCCTCGCCGCCCCTAGTGTCGCTCTGCTCCTCGCCCTGGTCCCCATCACCCCCAGTGTCGCCCTCGTCCTCGTCAGTGACGCCCCGGATGAGCCGGTAGACCTCACGCCCCGTGAGCGTGTCATCACCGCACCACGCCAGCGCCTCCTGCGTACTCAGCCCCTCCTCCTCGATCAACGACCGCAGCGCCCGCCCTGCTCGCTGCTCGCAGTCGCTCACCACCGCGGCCCGCTCAGCCAGCGCGACGGCCACCGCCTCGCCCCGCTTCGCCAACCTCCGCTCCCGCTTGGCCTGTTCCTGGAGCACCTTCGCCCGGGCCTGCCGTGCACGCGCCCGCGCCTGCTGCCTCACCGTCTGCTTCTGCATCGCAGTGCACCTTTCCTCGATCTACAAAGAACCGCCGGACACGACCTAAAGCGGACCTACACCGCCCAGGGACTCACCCCGACCAATCCCGACGGACCATCCGAGCCGAGTTTGACCCGCAACGACTCGCCGACCCGAGCCCGAGCGAAACCGACCCTGAGCCTGACCGAGAACGACCCTGGGCCTGACCGAAACCGCCCTGCTCATGTCCCACACACCTCTGGCATTCCCGGACCAAGCGAGCATTATCGCGTCAGAAGTCACACCCGCCGGGTGGTCTGCGGATTAGTAGGGACTCCGACGTCCCCACGCGTGTCCGTTGACCAGGGACGCCC
>NZ_MKKA01000025.1 GCF_001942405.1 Ornithinimicrobium sp. CNJ-824 | reverse complement strand
CAGCGGGCTGCCGAGCGCGAGGCCGAACGGAGCGCCAGGCCGAGGCCGACGCGCAGCGCCGTGGCCACGAGGCAGCCGCCGCGGAGGCCCGGCGGAGGGCGGAGGCGGCGGCGCAGGAGGCGCGGCGCCGAGCGGGCCGCGCAGGAGGCCGCGGACCGCGAGGCGCCCAGGAGCGGGAGCGGCAGGCGGCCGCGGAGGCGGAGGCGGAGCGCCGGGCGCAGGTCACCCAGGTCGCGGCGCAGTCGTCCTCGGGGTTCCTGTCCCAGCCGGTGGCGGGCGCGGTGACCAGCGAGTTCGGGATGCGGCTGCACCCGATCCTGGGCGTCACGCTCCTGCACTCGGGCATCGACTTCAGCGGCGGGTGCGGGGCCCCGATCAGCGCCGCCGCCGACGGGGTCGTGCACTCCACCCCCTACGACGACAGCCGCGGCAACTACGTGGTGATCGACCACGGCGTGCAGCGCGGGGTCAACCTGACCACGGCCTACCTGCACCTGCAGAGCTTCGCCGTGTCACCGGGACAGTCGGTGGGCCGCGGACAGGTCGTCGGCTACGAGGGCACGACCGGTTCCTCCACCGGCTGCCATCTGCACTTCGAGACCCGCGAGAACGGCACCCCGGTCAACCCGCGCACCTGGCTCTGACGAAGCGGTCGGCCGTCAGCCGTGCCGCTTCAGGTGCGCCGACATCGCCCGCTCCGCCTCGCGACGGTCCTGTCGCTCCCGCAGCGTCTGCCGCTTGTCGTAGAGCTTCTTGCCCTTGGCGAGCGCGATCTCGACCTTGGCGCGCCCGTCCTTGAAGTACAGCGACAGCGGGACGATCGTGTACCCCGCCTGGTCCGCCTTGGCGACGAGCTTGTCGATCTCGTCGCGGTGCAGCAGCAGCTTGCGGCGCCGGCGGGCCGAGTGGTTGGTCCACGTGCCTGCGTGTACTCCGGGATGTGCACAGCCTCGAGGTAGAGCTCCCCGCCGTAGGAGGTGGCGTAGCCGTCCACGAGGGACGCACGCCCCTGCCGCAGCGACTTCACCTCGGTCCCGGTCAGCACGAGGCCGGCCTCGACGGTGTCCTCGATGAGGTACTCGTGCCGGGCCTTCTTGTTGTTCGCGACGATCTTGCGTCCGGTTTCCTTGGGCATGACCGGGCCAGTCTAGGTGAGCAGCGGGTATGCGGTCGTCCTGTTTCGTCCCCCCGTCGCCTGGTCCGGTTGCCGCCGTCCCCGGTGAGGGGCAGGGTGGGAGGCACCAGACCGCATACCCCCCGTCGAAAGGGAGCGAGATGAGCACCGCCCGCGAGATCATGACCGCCGACATGCACACCGTCACCGAGGAGCAGACCCTGGCCCACGCGGCCGCCGTGATGCGGGACCACGGGGTGGGGTCGCTGCCGGTCCTGGCGATGGACGGCGCCTTGTCCGGCATCGTCACCGACCGGGACATCGTCGTGCGCGGCGTCGCCGAGGGGGCCGACCTGACCACCACCACGGTCGGGTCAATCGCGCAGGGGATCGTCTCCACCGTCGGCCCGGACGAGGAGGTGGACCGCATCGTCGACACCATGGGGGACCAGCAGATCAAGCGGCTCCCCGTCGTGGACGGCGGCCGGCTCGTCGGCATGATCAGCGAGTCCGACCTGGCGCGGCACGTGTCCGAGGACAAGGTCGCGCACTTCGTCCAGATGGTCTACGGGCGCGGCTGACCCGCCACCGGCCGTCGGGGCGCACCCTCGCGGGAATCTCTGTGGACCCGGTGGCGTTGACCCACGTACGATGATGTTCCGCCCGTGACCCCCAGGGGTCGCGGACGGGCACCTTGACAACTGCACAGCGTGAAGGCACCCCATGGGGGTGATCGGTTTCGACGTCGTTCAGCGTCTCAGGGGAAGCGGGTCGAGGATGCAAGGTCATCTCTCAACGCTCCTTGCGAAACCAATAGCTGCCAATTCCAAGCGCAGCGACTTCGCCCTCGCCGCCTGAGCGAGCCCGAAGTCTGTCAGCCTGAGCTAGTCCTCGTCTCAGTGTCTGGCATCAGCTAGAGGACTTGCTGCGTCGTCACGTCACGGGACGGCGCGGGACTCCTACGTGACTGGGCCTGTCAGGGAACGTGTGCGCGCGAGCCCTGGGGCCGAGAAAATCCACAGCGCACTGCGCCCGGAGAAGCCCTGGATTCCTGGCGACGGACGCGGGTTCGATTCCCGCCACCTCCACTCCCGTGCCTTCACGTCGTGCGGCTGTCGCACGTCAACCCCCAGAATTCCGCATGAGGGCGGGGATCTGGGGGTTTCGTGCGTCTGGACAGGGGTGGTCAGGAGTAGCCTCAGATGACCACCCAAACTGACACAGAACTGACACAGGGCTGACACACCCTCGCCGGATCTGGAGGCTGACGACGTGAGCACGAAGGACACCAGAGCCCGGTTGCCGCCCGGCATCATTCGGTTCCGGGGTCGCTACCGGGTCCGGATGGACCACGAGGGCAGGACCCACTCGCTGGGGGTCTTCGAGACCATCACCGACGCCAAGGCCGCCCTGCACATCGCGAAGGCGGACGTCGCACGAGGCAGGTTCGTGCCGCCGACGCAGCGCCGCGCCGAGCGGCAGGCTGCCGCTGCGCGGGCCGAGACCGAGGCGATGACGCTGGGGGAGTGGGCCGAGATCTGGCTGGCCTCCCTGGAGGACGACCCCCGACGCTCGCGCGCGACCGTGGTCTCCTACCGCTCGGTGCTCAGGAACCACGTGCTCCCCGAGCTCGGGGAGGTCAGGCTCGTGGACCTGACGAGCGAGCGTGTCGCCGAGCACCTCGCCGCCCTGGCCCGCCGCCCCTCCCGACGACACCCTGGTGCCCGCGTCAACGGCGTGGCGCCCAACACCGTGATCGTGCTGAGGTCCATGCTCAACGCCGCCGTGAAGGCGCAGGCCGGGGGACTGGAGCGCTTCGCCTTCCCGGCCGCGCCCAAGCACCGGCGCGTGCGCCCCGAGGACGAGCACGGCGACGTCGCGTCGCCGGAGCAGGTGAGGGCCTTCACCGAGGCGATGCCGCCGCACCTGCAGATCGCCATCCCCCTCGCCGCCTGGTGCGCCCTGCGCATCGGCGAGCTGCTGGGACTGCAGCGTCGAGACCTGGAGCAGCTGGACGACCCCCGGCGGGCGGTGCTCCACGTCCGTCGGCAGTGGAACGTCAAGGCCAACGCGCTGACACCGCCGAAGGCAGACAGCGTCCGGACGGTCGCGCTCCCCGAGGCGCTGCTGCCTGCCCTCCGGGGCCACCTCGACGCCTACACCCCTGCAGGACGCACCGCACCGGTCCTGGCAGGGCTGCGCGGCGCCCGGGTCTCCCAGACCGCCCTGGACAAGGCATGGAGAGTCGCTCGCGAGGCGACAGGCCGGCCAGGCTTTCGTTTCCACGACCTCCGGCACACCGGCCTGAGCAAGTACGCCGAGCAGGGCGCCACCCTCGCCGAGCTGCTCCACCGCGGCGGCCACACCGACGTCTCCGTCGCCCTGCGGTACCAACACGCCACCGCCGAGCGTGACCGGGCGCTCACCGAACGCCTCAGCCGGGACATCGCGCTCCCACCGCATGCCGCACCTCCCGATATGTGAGCCGTCGCTCGAAGGACCCAGCTCCCCGGTGCGCACCTGAGAGGTTCGATCAGCCCGGTCGACACCGCTCGACCCCGGCGTCGATCACACCTGCCGCCTGCCTTGCCACAGGAAGATCGAGGACACACCTGGTGCACTCGGTGGAGTTCGTGGACCCCGGGGGCTTGCTCGGTCCGCCTGTGGTGTGCGTGATGACGTTGCACAAGCTCGCCGCGGGGAGTGGGTACACGTACCTGACGAAGCAGGTCGCCGCGCACGACGCCACCGAGCGCCGGCAGGCCGGCCTGACCGCCTACTACGAGGAGAAGGGCGAGGCGCCCGGTCGTTGGCTGGGTACCGGGTTGGTCGGGCTCGACCTGGCCGAGGGCGACGTGGTGACCGAGGAGCAGATGAAGCTGCTGTTCGGGCGGGGCCGCCACCCCCGCTCCGACGAGGCCGACGCGGCCGAGCGTGGCTGGGGTGCGCTGGGGCGGGCCTTCCCGAGGTTCGATGCCACCACACTGCGCAGGTGACGGCCCGGGCGTTCAGCGAGCACAACACCAACCGGGGGCTGGCGTGGAACGCACCGATCCCCGCGGAGGAGCGGGCAGCGATCCGCACCCAGGTCGCCCGGGATGCCTTCGAGCAGCGACACGGCTGCGCACCGGCGGACGACGCCGAGCTGACGAGGTTCGTGGCCAAGGCGTCACGGCCCGCGCAGGTGCCGGTGGCCGGGTTCGACCTGACGTTCTCGCCGGTGAAGTCGGTCTCGGCCCTGTGGGCCCTCGCCTCCCCGGAGATCGCCGAGCAGGTGGAGGCCGCGCACCACGGTGCGGTGCGCGCGACGCTGGCGATGCTGGAGCGCGAGGTGGCGTTCACCCGTGTCGGCAAGGGCGGCATCCGCCAGGTGCCGGTGACCGGGTTGGTGGCGGCCGCGTTCGACCACCGCGACTCGCGCACCGGGGACCCGGACCTGCACACCCACATCGTCGTCTCCAACAAGGTCCAGTCCCTGCCGGAGGAGGGGGGACGCTGGCTGACCCTGGACGGGCGGATGCTGTTCAAGGCCAAGGTCATGGCGTCTGAGCACTACAACACCCACCTCGAAGCCGGCCTCGTCGACCGGCTCGGTGTTACCTTCTCCGACCGCCCAGGGCAGGAGGGCAAACGTCCGGTCCGCGAGATCGACGGCGTCGACCCCGGGTTGCTGTCCGCGTGGTCGTCGCGGCGGCAAGCGATCGAGGCCCGGCAGCGCGAGCTCGCCGCCACCTTCCGGGCCGACCACGGTCGCACGCCCACGACTGTCGAGTCGCTGGCGCTGGCGCAGCAGGCCAACCTGGAGACGCGACCGGGCAAGCACGAACCGCGCTCCGAGGCCGAGCAACGGCAGACCTGGCGGGAGCAGGCTACGGTTGTGCTCGCCCGCAATGATCAGAGCCCCGACGACGTGGTGGCCGCGGCGGTCGGAGCCAGGTGGGGACGCGACCAGGGACCAGTAAGGGAGGCGACCGGGGACGTGGTCAAGACGCGTGTATCGTCGCAGGTCAGGAGGTGGGGACGCGGCAGCAGGGACGTTTCCGGGGACGTCTCCAGGGACGTGGTGGGGACGTGCGTCCCCAGGTGGTGGCGGCCAGGGTGCTGAAGGTGCTGGAGGGGTCGCGGGCGACGTGGCAGGTGTGGCACGTACGCGCCGAGACCCTCCGCCAGCTGCGCACCGCCCAAGTCCCCCTGGACAAGCTCGAGGAACACGCACGCGAGGTCGAGCGGTGGGTCTTGCAGGGCTTCTCGGTGCCGGTCGGGGTGCCGCCGGAGCTGGGCGAACCTGAGGTGCTGCGCCGCCCGGACGGACAGCCCGCCCACACCGTGCACGGCAGCCAGGCCTACACCTCGAAGGCGATCCTGGCCGCCGAGGACGAGCTCCTCGCCCTGGGACTGCGCCGCGACGGCCGCCAGGCAGACCCGCTCATCGTGGACGAAGTGCTGGCCGACCAGTCTGCGGACGGTCCGAGCCTGGATCGGTCGCAGACGGCGATGATCCGCAACCTGACCACGAGCGGGTGCCGGGTCCAGGTCGCCCTCGCCCCGGCCGGCGCCGGCAAGACCGCCGCCCTACGCGTACTCGCCCGGGCCTGGGAAGCCTCCGGCGGCACCGTTCTCGGACTGGCACCGACCGCGGTCGCCGCCGAAGAGCTCGGCAAGGCCACCGGCATCCACGCCGACACCCTCGCCAAGTACCTCCACCACACTCCCGCGGGCAGCGCCTCACCGGAGACCGGGACGACGTCCGCCGTGGTTGGAGCGGTCGCCCCGGGAACGTTGGTGCTGATCGACGAGGCAGGCATGGCCGGTACCCGCGACCTGGCGGCCGTGGTCCGGCACATGGTTGACGCCGGTGGGAGCGTGCGGCTGGTCGGGGACGACCAGCAGTTGGCCGCCGTCGCCGCCGGTGGGATCTTCCGGGACCTGGCCGAGCAGGGCCACGCGCACGGCACCACCGCCACCCTGACGGAGCTGCACCGGTTCACCGACCCCTCCGAAGGCGCCGCCACCCTCGCGATCCGCGACGGAGACCCCGCCGCCCTGGACCACTACCTCGACCACGGACGGATCCACACCGGCGACACCGGGGACGTGGTCGAGGCGGCGTACGCAGCCTGGAACGCCGACAAGGATGCGGGTCGGAGCAGTCTGCTGCTGGCCGCGACTCGTGACACCGTCCGAGAGCTCAATCAGCGTGCCCGGCAGGACCGTCTCGACGCCACCGTGAGCGCCCCAGGACAAGAGGTTCCCCTCGCCGACGGCACCCGTGCCAGCGCCGGCGACACCATCCTGACCCGACGCAACGACCGAAATCTGCGCGGCACGGACGGGTCCTGGGTCAAGAACGGGGACCGGTGGCACGTGCTCGCCGTCCGGCAAGACGGCGGCGTCTTGGTCGAGCGCCAGGCTGACCGGCGCAGGAGCAGGCTGGGCCGGCTCACTCTGCCGGTCGAGTACGTGGCCGAGCACGTCCAGCTGGGGTACGCCAGCACGATCCACGGCGCCCAGGGCGCCACCGTGGACACCACCCACACCGTCCTGAACGGGACCGAGACCCGCCAGGCGTTGTACGTCGCCCTCTCCCGCGGCCGGCAGACCAACCACCTCTACCTGGACACGCCCACCCCCTCGCTGGACGGTGTCGGCCCCGAGGTCCAGGACACCGTGGTGGAGCCGCGGCAGGTGCTCACCGACATCCTCGGCCGCGACGGCCGCGCACAGTCGGCCACGACGGTCGAGCGTGGCGACGCGGCCCAGCTGCTGCGGCAGGCGGTGCTGGCCTACCAGGACGCCCTGCCGGTCCTGGCCCAGAACCACCTCGGCCGTGAGCAGATGGCCGATCTGGACGAGGCGCTCGAGAAGTGGATGCCCGGCCTCACCGGGCAACCGGCCTACCCGCACCTGCGCGGCCAGCTCGCGCTGCGCTGGGTCGACGGCACACCACCTGGGGCTGTGATCGAGCAGGCCACCTGGTACCGCGGCAAGCAGAGCCTGGTCGAGGCCGACGACCCCGCCGCCGCCCTCGCCTGGCGCATCGCCGGCACCACGCCCGCGTCCCATCGTGACAAGCCCCTGCCGTGGCTGCCCGACGTCCCAACGGTGCTGCGACAGGACAGTGGGACGAGCGACTACGTGGACCGGCTGACTCACCAAATCGAGCAGCTGGCCGAGCGCGTCGCCGTCCAGGGCCAGCAGGCCGGCGCGTCCGTCCGGCCGTGGCAGCGATCTCTGCCCCCGGACGTCGACGACCAGTTCCTCGGTGACCTCACCGTCTGGCGAGCGGCGCATGACATCGCACCGACCGACCCCAGCCCCACCGGCCCGCCCATCACGGAACCCGACGTCGCCAGGCACCAGAACCGACTCATCCGTCGACTCAGCGCACCGCCTACCGCGACCGGCAAGCGGAACGTAGACGCTGGGGGAGAGGGACTCCGGGCCAGCCAGCAACGAGCAGAGCGTCAGCGACTCTCCGACGACGCGTCACGCCATCTGTCTGGTCCCTACCGGTAGCCGAGCCCCGGCGACAAGCAATGCTCGATCCGCGGGACGGTCGGTACATCGCTGTACCACCGAGGTGCGTGACAGACCGGATCCGCTGAGAGTCGGATGCTTCGGCAAGGGCCTGACCACGGCCGGCCACGCCGAGTAGCGGACGCTTCTGTTGAGCCCTGGATGCAGTTTCCGGCAGGGCAGTCGGTTCATAGACGAGCTAGTCCTACGTGATGTCGTAATTATCACACCCCATGACGGTTCGATGCCCTATCGCACCGCCCAAGAGGGGAGGATCGTTGGAAGTGACCGGATTCCAGAGGTCTGGTCACAGCCAAGGAGCAGTCATGAGAACCCCCACCCTCCCGCGGACCTGCGTTGCGCTCGCTGCGGCGATCATGAGCGTCTCAGGCGCCACTCCCGTGGTCGCCGTCCAGGCCGACCTTCCGGTCGCGGAGGCGTTCGCACCGGGGCCGCACCATCCCGACTCTGGCCTCGTGGAGGGACTGCACATCGGACAGGGATCCTGTGCCGACAGTCTCGTGGACTACGAGCGGCGTCACGTTGAGATGTTGGAAAGGGACGGCGGCGGGAGCACCGACTCTCCGGTGTGGCACCACCTCGACGCTGACCTCGTCGAGGGACTGCATATCGGACAGGGATTCTGTGCCGACAGTCGCCTGGACCACGAGCAGCGTCACGTTGAGATGGCCGAAACGCAGGGCCGCGGCATGGCCGACGCTCCAGTGTGGCACCACGACGGCGCGCCAGCCCCTCAACGCGACGACGCTCCGGCGTGGCACCACGAAGACGCGCCAGACCGCCAACGCGACGACGCTCCAGCGTGGCACCACGAAGACGCGCCAGACCGCCAACGCGACGACGCTCCGGCGTGGCACCCCGACGGGGCTCCGGGCGCGGGTCACGACGAAAGGCCCGCTGACCACCACGGCGCCACCGGACGTCACGGCTGACCTCGCCTCCCGCCCTGACACGCTGCGCAGCGGTCAGCGCGCGCAGACGGTTCATCGCGACCGCGCCGGGGCCGCCGACCGCCGGACCCGTCATCCTCCCGCAGGGGTCAGGTTCAGGTGGTCGTGTTCCTCCGGATCACAATCCGCAGGTAGGGCCGCCACCCTGTTGGGACCAGTTCGGCGGGGCTCTGCTTCACGCAGCGCCCTTTGTGGCGCAAGCCATGGGGGGTAGGTCTGGTGTGCCGGCAGCCTCCCACGCGGTAGAAGAGCCACTACAAGACTGTGGGGCAAGATGTGACTGGCCGTCGGGGGCGGGCAACACGGAGCGCGTCCCGTCCGCCGGTCGAAGGTAGCGCGAAGTGTTCGGGGCCCATGAGAAGGACCGTAGTGAGCGTCACGGACTGCTCTCGCAGGGTCAGGCGTGGGCGGTGTGTTCGCGATCGGCGTGGCCGGGTGGTTCGAGCTGGAAGGTGGAGTGCTCGATGCTGACCTCGAAGTGGTCAGCCACGCAGTCCTGCAGACGGGCCAGCATCTCGGCGGCGTGACCGTCCGTGAAGCACTCCTCGTCCAGGACGACGTGAGCCGTCAGCACGGGTAGGCCGGTGGCGATGGTGGAGGCATGCAGGTCGTGCACGTCCTGCACGTGCGGGACCGCCAGTACGTGAGCGCGGACGTCGTCGAGGTCCAGCCCCTTGGGGGTGGACTCCAGCAGGATGTGGCCCGCCTCGCGCAGGATGGTGACGGCGCGGGGCACGATGAGGGCGGCGATGAGCATGCCGGCGATGGCGTCGATGCGGACCCACCCGGTGGTGGTGATGACGATGGCGCTGATGATGACGGCCACCGACCCCAGGGCGTCGTTGACGACCTCCAGGAACGCGGCGCGCATGTTGAGGTTGGCGCCGCGTCCGGAGCTGAGGACCAGCATGGAGGCGATGTTTCCGGCAAGGCCGACGATGCCGAAGATCAGCAGGCCGGTGGAGCTGACCTCGTGCGGCTCGTACAGGCGGCGGACGCCCTCGACGAAGGCATAGATCCCGACACCCAGGAGCACGGCCGCCTGCGCGCCGGCGGCGAGGACCTCCGCCCGGCGGAACCCCCAGGTCCGCTCGGCGGTCGGTGGGCGCAGCGCCACCGACGCGGCGACCAGCGCCATGCCCAGCCCGGCAGCGTCGGTGAGCATGTGCCCGGCGTCCACCAGCAGGGCCAGGGAGCCCGTCCACAACGCTCCGATGACCTCGGCGACCAGGATGGTCGCGGTGATCGCGAACGCGACCGCCAGCCGGCCCCGGTGGGTGGTGACGGTCCCGTGGTCGTGACCTGCGCTCATGCGTGAGCTCCTTCCAGGTGGGCGCGGTCCTGCGCCGCGCCGGGGGCGACCAGGTGTCTGCTGCGGCCGGCACGGACGCCGTTGGCGATGACCAGGACCTCGGCCAGCTCGTGGACGAGGACGACCGCGGCCAGACCCAGCACGCCGAGCAGGGCCAACGGGATCAGGACCGCGATCAGGACCAGGGAGACCACGACGTTCTGCAGCATGATGGCGCGGGTGCGGCGGGCGTGCTCGAACGCATACGGCAGCAGCCGCAGGTCATCACCCATGAGGGCGACGTCGGCGGTCTCGATCGCGACGTCGGTGCCCATCGCGCCCATCGCCACGCCGACGTCCGCGGTGGCCAGCGCGGGCGCGTCGTTGACACCGTCACCGACCATCGCGGTCGGCCCCTGGGCGCGCAGGCCGGTGACCACCTGTGACTTGTCCTCCGGGCGCAGGTCGGCGTGCACCTGCTCGATGCCGGCCTCGGCGGCCAGGGCCCGTGCGGTGACCTGGTTGTCCCCGGTCAGCATCGCCACGGTGTAGCCGTGGTCGACGAAGCGGGCGATGACCTCGGCGGCCTCGGGCCGCAGCTCGTCCCGGACGGCGATGGCACCGACCGGCTGACCGTCGACCTCGACCACGACCGCGGTCGCGCCGGCCTGCTGCATCCGCCGCACGTCACCCGCCAGGTCACCAGGGTCGACCCAGCCCGGTCTGCCGAGCCGGACCCGCGCACCGTCGACCGTGCCGACCAGGCCGGCGCCGACCACGGCCTGCACGTCCTGTGCGGCGGGCACCGTGGCGGAGGCGGCCAGGATGGCTGCCGCCAGCGGGTGCTCGCTGCGGGCCTCCAGCGCGGCCGCCCACCCCAGCACCTGGTCCCGGTCGCTCACCGGTGCGGTAGCGACGTCGACCACGGCCGGCCGGTTGCGCGTGAGTGTGCCGGTCTTGTCCAGGGCCACGGTGCGGACCCTGCCCAGGGCCTCCATCGCCGCACCGCCCTTGATCAGGATCCCGCGGCGGCTCGCCGCGCCGATCGAGGCCACCGCGGTGACCGGCACCGAGATCGCCAGCGCGCACGGGGAGGCGGCCACGACCATGACCAGGGCCCGGTGCACCCAGACCGACGGGTCACCGAGGAGCGCGCCGAGCAGCGCGGTCAGGAGCGCGGCGACCAGGATGCCGGGCACCAGCGGGCGGGCGATCCGGTCCGCGAGCCGCTGCGTGGCGCCGCGCCGGGACTGCTCGGTCTCCACGACGTGCACGATGCGGGCCAGGGAGTTGTCCTGCGCGGTGGAGGTCACCGTGACCTCCAGGGCGCCGGTGCCGTTGATCGAGCCGGCGAAGACCTCCTGACCGGGGCCTGTCTCCACCGGCATCGACTCCCCGGTGATGGCCGAGGTGTCCATGCTGCTGCGCCCGCTGCGCACGGTACCGTCGGTCGCCAGCCGCTCCCCGGGCCGGACGACCATCACGTCCCCGATCGCCAGCCGGGCGGGGTCGAGGACGACCTCGCGGCCCCCGCGCAGCACCGTCGCCTCCTTGGGCACCAGGTCCAGCAGCGCCCGCAGGCCGTGCCGGGTCCGGGCCAGGGAGTACTCCTCCAGGCCCTCGCTGAGGGAGAACAGGAACGCCAGCGCGGCGGCCTCCTCCACCTGCCCCAGCAGGGTGGCACCCACGGCACCGATGGTCATCAGCAGGCCGACCCCGAGCTTGCCGCGCGCCAGCCTCCGCAGCGCCCCGGGCACGAACGTGGACCCGCCCACCAGCAGCGCCGCCGCGGCCAGCACCAGTTCCACAGTCTCCCAGCCGCCGAGCCCGGCCAGGAACCCCGCTCCGAGCAGGGCGCCGGAGAGCAGGCCCAGCTGCACCTCCCGCACGTCCCACAGCCGGGTGACCGGCTCCTCGACATCCCCACCGCCGGTGGCTGGCGGCGGGATCTCGCACCCGCACGCGTCCACGACCACCTCCCGCTGCGGGGTCTCCTCGCGGCTCACGCGCCCTCCCCCTGCCCCGTGTGCGTGCGCAGCTGCTCCGGGGCGGGGTTGCCCTCGGTGCCGATGCCGTAGTTCGGGCACAGCGCCACGGCGGACCCCGTGGAGGCGAGCAGCCGCTCCGCCGCGTCCAGCACGCCCAGCAATTCGGGGGCACTGGTCAGCGAGAACATCGAGGCCCGGCCCTGCGGCCGGGACACCACCAGGCCGCAGTCACGAAGGCACGCCAGGTGGGCGCTCACGGTCGACTGCGCCAGCCCAAGGTGTTCCGTGAGGTCACGCACCCGGTGCTCGCCCAGGCTCAGGTGCTGCAGGATCGCCAACCGCGACGGGTCCGACAGGCCGTGGAACAGCGCAGCCGCCACGGGGAGCCCTGCATCGCGCTCCGGACCTTCATGGCCGATCGGGACCTTCGCTGTCATCGTCATAGAGCGATGTTAGCGCACTGCCGCGTGCCGTGCGTCGCGGGGGGCCAGGTGGACTGGCGTACCGCGGCGGGCCGCGACAGACCGGCCCCCTGTGGATGCACACTCACCTGCTGCGCCCGCGCCATCGGCCATGCTGGTGCTGCGGTGGGCGGACGGGACAGCCCGCCTTGTTCCGGCGTGTTATGGCTGGCGCGCGAGGTCGGCGTCCGGGTCGTGCCTGGGCGAAGACTACTGCGACGGGGACAGGATGTGGCAGATGTCCTGGTGTGCACAGTCGCCGGGGTCTAGCAGTCGGCTGCGCTGGAGCAGGGTCTCGAGCTCTGTCTGCAGCGTGAGGAGGTCGCGGATCCGTGTCCGGACGTCGGCGAGTCTGGTGTCCAGGAGTGTGGTGACGTGCTGGCAGGGGGTGGTCCCTTGGTCACGCAGGTCCAGGATGCTGCGGATCTGGGACAGCGTGAGCCCGGCGGCCTGCGCCATGGCGATGAAGCGCAGCCGTGTGGCTGCGGACTCCTCGTAGACGCGGTAGCCGTTCGCCCCGCGCGCGGGCTCGGCCAGCAGGCCCTGGCGCTCGTAGAAGCGGATGGTCTGACTGCTCACTCCGGCCGACTCGGCCAGCTCTCCGATCCGCATTCGCCCTGTCCTACTCCGCACGCTTGACCTTGTACCAGGGTACAAGGTCTAGCGTCGCGGGTATGGACGTCTGCCTGCTCTACTTCGAGGACTGCCCCAACTGGAAGGTGACTGACCGCAGGTTGGTCGCGATCGCGGCCGAGCACCCGGAAGTCAGGATCCGGCGTCAGCGCGTCGAGACCCTCGAGCAGGCCCAACAGGTGGGCTTTCGCGGCTCACCCACAGTGCTGGTCGACGATACCGACGCGTTCTGCGCCCCAGACTCAGCAGGGGGCCTGTCGTGCCGGGTCTACCCCACGGCGGACGGCCTGGCTGGGGCACCGACCACGGGACAGCTGTACGCAGCGCTGGGGCTGGCCCAGGAGGCCACGCGATGACCTACGACTACGACCTGATCGTCATCGGTGCCGGCATGGCCGGCGTCACGGCGGCGAACAAGTGCGCCTCCGCGGGGTGGAAGGTCGCGATCGTCGACGCCCTGCCCTACGGCGGCACGTGTGCCCTGCGCGGGTGCGACCCCAAGAAGATCCTGCGCCGCGGTGCGGAGGTCATCGACAGCGCCCGCCTGATGCGCGGCAAGGGCATCGACGACGACGGCCTGTCGATCAACTGGGCCGACCTCATGGCGCACAAGCACGGCTTCACCGACCCCGTCCCCGCGCAGATGGAGGAAGGGCTGTCAGGCAACGGGGTCACCACCTTCCACGGGACGGCGCGGTTCACCGGTCCCAACACCGTGGCCATCGACGACGCCCCCTACACCGGCCGACACTTCCTCATCGCCACCGGTGCCCGCCCGCGCCCGCTGGACCTGCCCGGGCACGAGCACCTGGTAGACAGCACCGGGTTCCTGGACTTGCCCGAGCTGCCGCGACGGATCCTGTTCGTCGGCGGTGGCTTCATCTCCTTCGAGTTCGCCCACATCGCCGCCCGGGCCGGCAGCACCCCGGTCATCCTGGACCGCAAACCTCGACCGCTGAATGCCTTCGACCCCGACCTCGTCGACCTCCTCATCGACCGCAGCGCCCAGGTCGGGATCCAGACCTGGCGCTCTGCGACGCTCACCGCGGTGGAGACGACCGCCACCGGCTATCAGGTAAGCGTGGATGAATCAGGGCGGTCAAGGACAGCCGAGTTCGACCTGGTCGTCCACGGCGCAGGCCGGACCCCCGAGCTGAC
>NZ_MKKA01000024.1 GCF_001942405.1 Ornithinimicrobium sp. CNJ-824 | reverse complement strand
CGCCACCCTGCCCTACGCGGTGCAGCTCGCCGAGAAAGGGTGGGCGCAGGCGCTGCGCGACGACGACGCCCTGGCCCACGGCCTCAACACCCACGCCGGCCAGCTCACCTACCCGGCCGTCGGGGAGGCGTTCGGGATCGACGCGGTGACCACGGCGGAGGTGCTGGCCGGCTGAGCAGGTGGGACCGCGACCTGCGGTTCTCCGCATGTCAGCGGTGCACAACCGGCTGACAGTCAGCCCGGGCGCGGCAGAGGTCTCGTCCAGTGTGCCCGGACCCACGGACGCGCGACCTGCGGAGACGTCGATGCCGGCCGGGCGGACCGGATGACACCCCGGTCCCCGGGCCGCAGGCGGGCGCACGGACCAGCACACCTGCCCCTCGTCACGCCGTGGCCTCGCGGTAGCGGCGCGCCACGAGAGCGGCCAGGGCGTCGTGGGTGCCCAGCGGCGCGGTGGCCACGGTGCCGGCGGCGGCCGCCACCCGATGGGCCCGGTCCAGGAAGTGACCGGGTGAGAGCAGGTGGGCGGCGACGACGACGTGCCCCGACTCCCGGCCCTCGTCGTCAGCCGGGACAGCTCCTCCTCCGGCCGGGGTCCGGGGCCGCTGAGGAAGGCCGTGCCCGTGGCCACGCCGAGCCGTGCGCCCAGCAGACCGGAGATCTGGGCGACCTCGGCCCGGGCCGCGTCGACGCTCGAGCCGGCGCCGACGACGAGGACGGCCCGCAGCCTCATGGCCCCTCCTTCTCCCGCCCTCCCCTCCACGGCCCGGGGCCGAGCCTGCAGCACGCGGTCCGTCAGGGCCTGGAGCACCTCCTCCTCAGCGCCGAGCGCCGGAGTGACCGATGCCCGGGGCATCGTCACCACGGCCGAGGGGACGTCGTGCCGCACGTGGTAGCCGGACGCCAGGAAGAACGGCACGACGACCGGGTCGGACAGCCCGGCGAGGACCTCCTGCAGGGTCGGCCCGCAGACGTCGACGAAGCCGACGGAGGGTGGGGAGGGCAGCCCCAGGAGCGCACCGGCCCGGGCGGCGCAGTCGCGGACCACGCGCTGGCCCTCCTCGCTGGCCGTGCCGTGCGCCGCCACCACCAGGGGGCGCCGACCCTCCCCGGCCGTGGTGCGGCCGGGCAGGGGCAGGGGGCGTCGGCCCGTCATGACGCCGTTCCCACGCTGGCGCGCTCCTCGCCCGTCGGCGCAGGCCGGGGCGTGCGGACACGACGGACGACCAGGGCGGCCCGCACGAGCAGGGACACCCACACCGCGGCGACGACGGCCAGGAGGGTGGGGACACTGACCCCCGCCTGTGCCACGCCCAGCCCGGACAGCACGGGGGCGAGGTTGAGCAGCACGATGAGCCCTCCGACCGCCACGCCGAGGACGGCCTGCGGGAGCTTCCCGGCGAGCAGCGCCGCGAAGGGCGCGGCGACCACGCCCCCGGCCATGAGGCTCCCACCGTCCACCAGTCCAGGTCCCGTAGCCCCAGGCCGACCACGAACCCCGCGCTGGCCGCGACCGAGACGACGAACTCCGAGGTCGCCACCGATCCGATGACCCGGCGCGGCTCGGCGTCCGCTGTGGCCAGGAGGGTGGAGGTGACCACGGGCCCCCAGCCACCGCCCCCGGTCGCGTTGACGAAACCTCCCCCGGCACCGAGCGGCCCGAGGAAGCGTCGCCGTGCCGTCCACCGCGGGGACCGTTCCAGCCGGGGTGAGTGCCGCAGCCCGAAACGCACGGTGACGGCGACCCCGAGCACGAGCAGCAGCCAGGCCATCACGGGCCGCGCGACGGCCGTGTCGAGACCGGAGAGCACGGTCGCCCCGACGAACCCGCCGACGGCGCCGGGACCGGCGAGCCGGCGCACGATCCGCCAGTCGACGTTGCCGACCCGCCAGTGGCTGATCCCCGACGAGAGCGTCGTCCCCAGCTGGGCGACGTTCACGGACGCGCTGGCCAGGCCGGTGCGACGCCGGTCGAGAGCAGCAGCGACGCGGACGTCACGCCGTAGCCCATCCCCAAGGACCCGTCCACGAGCTGGGCGGCGGCACCCACGAGGAGGACGAGGACCAGGGTGGTCACGCCACCGCACCGACGCGCAGGGACGGCCGCACGCCGAGGGCCACGTCGCCCCCCAGGTCGAGGACGCCGGCCGGCATGGTCCCGGCACCCGTCCGCGCGTGCGACAGACGGACCACGTCGCCGACCACCACGACCGCCGGCGACGCGACGCCCACCGCCTCGGCCCGGTCCGCGATGTCGGCGAGGGTGCCCACGGTCACCCGCTGCTGCGGGGTGCAGCCGCTCTCGACGACCGCGACCGGCATCGCCGGGGAACGGCCGTGCTCGACGAGCAGTGCCGCCGTGCGCCTCAGCGTGGCCACGCCCATGAGGACGACGAGGGTGTGGTCGCCACCGGTGGGCAGCGCGGGCAGCTCGTCGTGGCCGGTGACCACCGTGTAGCCGCGGGCCAGGCCCCGGTGGGTGACCGGGATGCCCGCGGCGGCCGGCACGGCGACCGCCGAGCTGATCCCGGGGACGACCTCGACCTCGACGCCCGCCGCCTCGCAGGCCAGCCGCTCCTCCCCGCCCCGGCCCAGGACGTAGGGGTCCCCTCCCTTGAGCCGGACGACCGCTCGACCGGCCCGGGCCTCCTCGACGAGGATCTGGTTGATCTCGTGCTGCGGGACGGGGTGGCTGCCGCTGGTCTTGCCGACGTCGACCACGCGCACGTCGGCGGGGAGACGCGCGAGCAGACCGCGCGGGACCAGCCGGTCGGTGACCACGACGTCCGCCTGGGCCAGCAGGGCCGATGCGCGGGCCGTGACGAGCTGCTCGTCACCGGGGCCCGCCCCGACGAGGGCCACCCAGCCGGTGCGGCGCGGCCGGCGGGCGCGCAGGTCGACCGACCCGGAGCCCAGGTGCGTCAGGACCGCGTCCCGGGCGGTGACCGAACGGCGCGGGTCGCCGCCGGCGTGCACGGCGACCTGCAGCGGTCCGTCCTGGGTGGCGACCGTGCCGCGTGCCGGCACCCGGGCGGTGCCGCGTGCCGGGGCACCGGCGCGGACGCAGAAGATGCGCGAGCCCGCCGCGTCGTGCGCCACCCGGTCGTCGACCCGGTCCTGGCCGGTGGCCGTGTGCACCAACCAGGCCCCGGCCAGGTCGCCGGGACCGGCGTAGGGACGGGGCACCCAGCCCACCTGCCGCCGTGCCACCGCCGCGGCCAGGTCGGGGTAGAGCTCGGGCGCGACGACGCTGACCTGGGCCCCGTCCTCGGCCAGGTCGAGCACCCGACGCGCCGAGACCGGCCCGCCCCCGACGGCGACCACCCGTCGACCCCTCAGGTCCAGCCCGAGCAGGGTCAGCCCGGGGCTCACGGGAGCGACCCCGTGCCGACGATCCCGGCCGCGAGGTGGTCCCGTCGTGCTCGTCGACGACGAGGAAGGATCCACCCTCGCGGGACACCTCGTAGGCTCCAGCGGCAGGGCCTCGGCGAGCCGCAGCTCGACCCGCACGAGGTCGTTGAGGCCGGCCCGTTCCACCGGCCCGTGGTCCAGGGTGGCCACGTCGAGGCGGGAGACCAGCCGGTCGGCCCGGGCCCGCACCGTGCGGGTGCCGTGCTTGACCAGCACCCGCGCACCGGGCACGAGCGGGGTCTCCGCGAGCCAGCACAGCACGACCTCCGCGTCCTGCCTCGGTCGCGGGGCCTCGTCGGCGGCGCTGAGGAGGTCGCCGCGGGCGACGTCCAGCGCGTCGGCGAGCCGGAGCGTCGCCGACAGGGGTGCTGCCGCCTCGGGCACGCCGCGTCCGCCGACGTCGATCCCCACGACCGTGGTCCGTCGGCCGGACGCGGACACCACGACCTCGTCCCCGACCCGCACCGTGCCCGAGCCCACGTGCCCGGCATACCCCCGGTAGTCCACGAGGGTGGGGTCCAGCGCACCGTGCTGGGGTCGCAGGACCAGCTGCACGGGCATCCGGAACGGCTCCTGCGCCAGGTTCAGGGGCGGCAGGGTCTCCAGCAGCTCGAGCAGGGTGGGGCCGGTGTACCAGCCCGTGCGGGCGGAGCGTTCGACGACGTTGTCGCCCAGCAGCGCCGAGACCGGCACGACGAGCGCGTCGGCCAGGCCGAGGCGGGCGGACAGCTCGGCCACCTCGGCGCAGACCCTGCGGTGCACCGCCTCCGCGTCGTCGACGAGGTCGATCTTGTTCAGCGCCACGACGACGTGCGGGACGCGCAGCAGAGCGACGACCGCCAGGTGGCGGCGGGTCTGCTCGACCACGCCGTGCCGGGCGTCGACGAGCACGACCACCACGTCGGCGGTGCTGGCACCGGTGACCGTGTTGCGGGTGTACTGCACGTGGCCGGGGCAGTCGGCGAGGATGAACGACCGGTTCGCCGTGGCGAAGTAGCGGTAGGCCACGTCGATGGTGATCCCCTGCTCCCGCTCGGCCCGCAGGCCGTCGGTGAGCAGCGCCAGGTCGGCCAGCTCGCCGGTCCACCCGCGACGGCGGCTGACGGCCTCGACCGCCGCGAGCTGGTCGGCGAGGACGGACCGGGTGTCGTGCAGCAGGCGCCCCACGAGCGTGGACTTGCCGTCGTCCACCGAGCCGGCGGTTGCCAGCCGCAGCAGGGTCGGGGCCTGGTCCGGCGTCGCCGTCGGGCCCGGGGCCCGGGTGGGGGCCGGGTCCCGCGTGGGGGCCGGGTCCCGCGTGGGGGGCGGTGTCGAGGTCCGGGTCGAGATGCTCATCAGAAGTACCCCTCCTTCTTGCGGTCCTCCATGGCGGCCTCCGAGAGCCGGTCGTCGGCCCGGGTGGCGCCGCGCTCGGTGACGGTGCTGGCCGCCACCTCGGCGAGCACCTCCTGCACGTCCACGGCCTCGGAGAGGACCGCTCCGGTGCACGACATGTCGCCGACGGTGCGGTAGCGCACCCGTCGGGCGGTGGTGACCTCCCCCGGCCGGGGCCTGCTCCACGGCCCGGGCGTGAGCAGCATCCCGTCCCGCTCGAAGACCTCGCGCTCGTGGGCGTAGTAGAGGCTCGGCAGCTCGATCCCCTCCCGCGCCACGTAGCGCCAGACGTCCAGCTCGGTCCAGTTGCTGAGCGGGAAGACGCGCACGTGCTCACCGGGGCGGTGCCGGGTGTTGTAGAGCCGCCACAGCTCGGGGCGCTGGTTGCGCGGGTCCCACTGGCCGAAGTCGTCGCGCAGGCTGACGATCCGCTCCTTGGCACGGGCCTTGTCCTCGTCGCGACGGCCTCCCCCGAAGACGCCGTCGAAGCGGTGGGCCGCGATCGCCTCCAGGAGCGGGAGGGTCTGCAGGGGGTTGCGGGTGCCGTCGGCCCGCTCCCGCAGCCGGCCGTCGTCGAGGTAGTCCTGCACCCGGGCGACCACCAGCTCGACGCCGTACCGCTCCACCGCCCGGTCCCGGAACGCCAGCACCTCGGGGAAGTTGTGCCCGGTGTCCACGTGCAGCACCGGGAAGGGCACCCGGGCCGGCCACAGGGCCTTGGCGGCCAGGTGGAGCATCACCACGGAGTCCTTGCCGCCCGAGAAGAGCAGGACCGGTCGCTCCAGCTCGGCCACCGTCTCCCGGATGATGTGGACGGCCTCGCTCTCCAGGGCGTCCAGCAGGGCGTGCTCGCCCCCGCGCACCGGCAGCTGGGCCACCGGCGGCAGGGACGCGGGTCGCAGGTCGGGGGTCAGGGTGCTCATGGCGCCTCCCGGGGCGTCGGGGTGGTCGAGGAAGGGGGTATGGCGCGCGCGCCGGCGGGTGCGGTGCCGTCGCCACCGGCGGGAGCGCCGGGATGCAGGCCGCACTCGGTCTTGGCGAAGCCGGCCCAGCGACCGGCCCGAGGATCCTCGCCGGGGGCGACCGGGCGGGTGCACGGCGCGCAGCCGATCGAGGGGTATCCCTGCGCGAGGAGGGGGTTGGCCGGCAGCATCTCGCGCTCGGCGTGGTCGAGCACCTGCTCGAGGGTCCACGTGGCCAGGGGATTGATCTTGACCAGGCCGAAGGCCTCGTCCCAGGTGACCAGGGGGGTGTCCGCCCGCGTGGGACCCTCCTCCCGGCGCACGCCGGTGACCCAGGCGTCGTAGCCCGCCAGGGTGCGCCGCAGCGGGTCCACCTTGCGCAGGGCGCAGCACCGGCCGGGGTCGCGGTCGTGCAGGCGCGGACCGAGGTCGGCGTCCTGCTCGGCCACGGTCCGCCCGGGGAGCACGTCGACGACGGTGACGTCGAGCTGGTCGGCGACGCGGTCGCGGGTGGCCAGGGTCTCGGGGAAGTGGTAGCCGGTGTCGAGGAAGAGGACGTCGACCCCGGGCCGGTGCTCGGCCACCAGGTGGGGGAGCACGGCGTCGGCCATCGAGCAGGCCACGGCGATCCGGTCGAACTTCTCGGCCGCCCACCCCAGGACGAGGTCGGCCAGGGCGCGCGGACCCAGGTCGGTCTCCACCGCCGCGAACCGTCGGCCGGCCTCCTCGGCGAGCGTGCGAAGGTGCCCGGGCGCGAGCGCCGGCTCGGTGCGGTTCATCGCAGCTCCTCGTCGTCCACGCGGTGCGCCCAGCGGGCGAAGGTCTCGCCCGCGGTGCGCGTCGCGGCATACCTGCGCACGACCCGTTCCACGTAGTCCGGCAGCTCCTCGGCCGAGACCTTCAGCCCGCGGACGGTCCGCCCCAGGCCCGGCTCCTCGAGGTCGACGGACGCCAGCCCCCCGCCGAGGTGGACCTGGAACCCCGGCGCCTGCACCCCGTCGCCGGTGGTGATGATCTGGCCCTTGAGCCCGATGTCGGCCGTCTGGATGCGGGCGCAGGAGTTGGGGCAGCCGTTGACGTGCAGGCTGATCGGGCTGTCCAGGAGCGGCTCGACGTCGGCCAGGCGCCGCTCCAGCTCGGCGACCGCGGTGGCGGCCGTCGCCTTCGTCTCGACGATCGCCAGCTTGCAGAACTCGATGCCGGTGCAGGCGATCGTGGACCGCCGGAACACCGAGGGGGTGGCGGTCAGACCGAGGTCCGCCGCGCCCTCGAGGAGCTCGTCGACCCGGTCGGGGGGCACGTCCAGCACGATGAGCTTCTGGTGCGGGGTCAGCCGGACGCGTCCGGACCCCACGGTCTCGACCAGGTCGGCCAGCCGTTGCAGGGAGCTGCCGGGGAGGCGGCCCACGGTGGGGGCCAGGCCGACGTAGCGCAGCCCGTCCTTCTGGCGGTGCACCCCGACGTGGTCGCCGGGCCCGCTCGGCGCGGCGGGCGCCGGACCGTCGGGCAGCGGGTGACCGAGATAGTCGGTCTCCAGGACCTGCCGGAACTTCTCCGGACCCCACTCGGCGAGCAGGAACTTCAGGCGCGCCTTGGTGCGCAGGCGGCGGTAGCCGTGGTCGCGGAAGATCCGGACCACGCCGTGCCAGACGTCGGCGGCCTGGTCCGCCGGGACGAAGGCCCCGAGCCGCTCGGCCAGCCGGGGCGCCGTGGACAGCGCGCCACCGACCCAGAGGTCGTACCCCGGCCCGAGCTCGGGGTGGACGACGCCGACGAGGGAGATGTCGTTGATCTCGTGGACGACGTCCAGGCTGGGGTGGCCGGTGACGGCGGACTTGAACTTGCGGGGCAGGTTGGCCAGCTCGGGGTCGCCGACGAAACGGGTGACGATCTCCTCGATGACCGGGGTCGGGTCGATGATCTCGTCGGCGGCCACCCCGGCGACCGGGGAGCCGAGGACCACCCGGGGGGTGTCGCCGCACGCCTCGGTCGTGGACAGCCCGACCGCCTCCAGCCGCGCCCAGATCTGCGGCACGTCCTCGACCCGCACCCAGTGCAGCTGGATGTTCTGCCGGTCGGTGATGTCGGCGGTGTCCCGGGCCAGCTCGGTGGACAGCTCGCCGACCACCCGCAGCTGGGCGGTGGTCAGCGCTCCGCCGTCGATGCGGACGCGGAGCATGAAGTAGCGGTCCTCCAGCTCGTGCGGCTCCAGCTGGGCGGTGCGCCCGCCGTCGATGCCGGGGCGCCGCTGGGTGTACAGGCCCCACCAGCGGAACCTGCCGTGCAGGTCGTCGGTCGGGATCGAGTCGAAGCCCTCCCGGGCGTAGATCGTCTCGATGCGCTCGCGGACGTTGAGCCCGTTGTCGGCGGCCTTGACGGCCTCGTTGGCGTTCAGCGGCTCGCGCCCGTCCACCGCCCACTGACCCTGCGGCCGGCCCGGGCGCGAGGGACGGACCCGGGCCCCGGTCGGAGGTGAGCCGGCACGGGCGGCGGCGGACGGAGGCACGACGGGAGTGACGGTGGGGGTGGAGGCGTTCATGGGGCAGCCTTTGCGGTGCGGGCGGGCAGGGGGCGGTCTCGGCCGGAGGGGCCTGGGTCGGGACGGGACGGAGCGGACGCGCGTCCGACGGGGGCGGAGCTGACGGGGGCACCGGGGCGCGGCAGCCGGCGGCCCGGGCGGGGGTGCAGGCGACGTCGGTGCGTGCGGCGCGGGACGTCCTGCCGGACCGAGGAGGTCGGCCGGCGGCCGGTCAGACGCGCGTCGGCGGGGCGGGGGTCAGCGACACGGGCACATCAGCATGCTGCTGACGCGCAGAAGGTCCAGCTCGGCGCACCGGGTCAGGTGCCAGCCCGTCGACGTCATGCGGACCATCATGCACGGTTATCCGTCTGGTGACAAGTGGTTACCACCGAGGGATGCGTGGAGTGCGGCTTCGTCGCCGATCTCGACGTCCGCACCGTCGGGAACGTCACGCGCGGCCCGAGGCCCGCCCGGACCCGGCCCCCGTCGCCCGGGGACGGCACGCTGCTGCGCGCGGGGGCAGAGACGCGCGACGCCCGGCCCCCCTGGCGGGGGACCGGGCGTCGCGACGCGGAGGGTGCGTCAGTCGTTGACGCGGTCCTTGAGCTTGGAGCCCTGCTTGAAGCCGACGGACTTGCTGGCGGCGATCTGGATCTCCGCGCCCGTCTGGGGGTTGCGGCCGGTGCGGGCCGCGCGCTCGCGGACCTCGAAGGTGCCGAAGCCGGGGAACGAGACCTTCTCGCCCTTGGCGAGCTCGGCGGAGACGGCGTCCAGGACAGCGCTGACGACCTTGTCGGCAGCAGCCTGCGTCATGCCCGCCTCGCGGGCGACGGCCTCGACGATGACCTTCTTGCTCATGGGTACAGCCTTTCATCGCATGGATGGGTCGCCTCACGGTAGGCAGATGGCGGGCCGACTTTGCCAACTCAACACCCCGGCGCGTCGCGGAATTTCGGCCTTAGAGTGTCCAGATGCCCCCGTCCGACCCCTCTCTGCCCGCCCCAGGGGCGCACGGCGGCGACGGGCCGGCCGTCGCCCGGGCGCTCGGGATGGACCCCGACGACCTGCTCGACCTGTCGCAGAACATGAACCCCGTCGCCCCCGACATCGGTCCGCTCGTGGCAGTGCACCTGGACTCGCTGGTCCGCTACCCCGACCCCGCAGCGGCCACCCGTCTCCTCGCCGAGGCGCTCGGGGCGGACCCTGGGCGGGTCCTGCTCACCAACGGCGGCAGCGAGGCCATCCACCTCGTCGCCGCCGTCCTGGGGGGCGGCGTGCTGCGCGAGCCGGAGTTCGGTCTGCACCCGCGCAGCGACCGCGGCCCCCGGTGGCGCACCGACCCCCACTCCCCCAGCGGGCGCCTCGCGACCGCCGAGGAGAAGGTGCAGGTCTGGGACGAGGCGTTCTACCCCCTCGCGACCGGGCGATGGACCGCCGGGCGCGACGCCTGCCTCACCGTGGGCTCGCTCACCAAGACGTTCCACTGCCCCGGGCTGCGGCTCGGGTATGTCGTGGTGCCGGCGAGAGGCGCTCTCACCACCGCGGACGGGCGGGCCCTCGACCCCGACGCGCTCCTGGCCGGACTGCGCACGGCGCAGCCGCACTGGTCGGTCTCGACCCTGGCCCTCGCGGTGCTGCCCGACCTGCTCGCCACCGCTGACCTGCCCGGTTGGGCCAGAGCTATCGCCGCCCTGCGGGACCAGGTCGTCCACCTGCTGGAGGACGCCGGCCTGAGGGTCGAGGCGGCGCAGGCTCCCTGGGTGCTCGTCCACGAGCCCGCGCTGCGCGAGCGCCTGGCCCCGCACGGCGTGCTCGTCCGGGACTGCACCAGCTTCGGGATGCCCGGCACGGCCCGGATCGCGGTCCCCGGGCCCGGCGGGCTGGAGCGCGTGGAACGGGCGCTGCGGGCCGCGTCGGGCGGGTGAGGCACCTGACAGGCTCCGCCCGGCGGCACCCGGTACCCTGGGTCTGTCGTGCAGCCGAAGTCCGGTGAGAACCCGGCACTGTCCCGCAACGGTGGAGCCCGGCGACCAGCAGGTCGCCGGCCGAGTCCGGTCGAACTGCTCGATGATCCGACACTACTCGCCCTCGAGGATTAGGGCTGGTTCGGACGGCGGACCGCCCCTGGTCCTGTCGCTCGAGCGCTCCCCCCTCGACCGACAGGAGACCAGATGACCACGCGCACGAACCCAGCCCGCCGCCGCACCCTCGCGCTGGCCGCCGCCCTTGCCCTCGGGCTCACCGCCTGCGGTGACGACGGTGACACCGCCACCACGCCGGAGGAGGCCACCACCGAGACGGCAGAAGCGACCGGCACCGACGACCCGGCGACCGCGAACACCACCGACGACGCTGCCAGCACCGACGGCTCGGCCACCACGGCCGACGCCGCCGGCGACGGTGACTTCCCGGTCACGGTCGACGCCGACAACGGTGAGGTCACCGTGGAGACGCGCCCCGAGCGGATCGTCTCGCTCTCGCCCTCCGCCACCGAGATCCTCTTCGCCATCGGCGCCGGTGACCAGGTGGTCGCCGCGGACCAGTTCTCCACCTACCCCGAGTCGGCGCCGACGACCGACCTGTCCGGCTACGACCCCAACGTCGAAGCCATCGCCGGCTACGAGCCGGACCTGGTCGTCATCGCCAACGACACCAACGAGCTGGTCGCCTCGCTCGACGCGCTCGGCATCCCGGTCATCGTCCAGGGCGCGCCGGTCGACGTGGAGGGTGGCTACGACCTCGCCGCGGGCCTGGGCCTGGCCACCGGTCACGTGGACGAGACCGCGGGCGTGGTCGCCGGGATGCGCTCCGCCATGGAAGAGGCCTTCGCCGAGGCGCCCCAGGACACCCAGGTCCGCATCTACCACGAGCTGGACGAGACCTTCTTCAGCGCCAGCAGCGACAGCTTCATCGGCTCGGTCTACGAGCAGATGGGCGCGGTCAACATCGCGGACGAGGCCGACACCGAGGGCACCGGCTACCCCCAGCTGACGGAGGAGGCCATCGTCGCGGCCGACCCGCAGCTCATCGTCATCACCGACCAGGTCAGCTACACCGCCGAGGACGTCGCCAACCGCCCGGGCTGGGCCGAGGTCTCGGCGGTCAGGGACGGCAACATCGTCACCGTCGACGCCGACATCGCCTCCCGCTGGGGGCCGCGGCTGCCCCAGCTCGTCGGTCTGGTCGCCGATGCGCTCAACGAGGCCGCCGTCCCGGTCGGTGGCTGACCGGCCCCGCCCGTGACCACCAGGCATGCGGCGCCACCGGCGCCCCCCGAGCAGCGGACCGCGCTGGCGGCCCGGACCCACTCCCCTCGACCCGGCGACGCGCTGGACGAGGCGGCGGGCCGGGCCTTCCGGCTGCCGGTCGCGGCGATCGCGGGGGCCTGCGCGCTGGTCGCCCTCGCCTGCCTGCTCTCGGTCAGCCAGGGTGCTGCCGGCCTGCCCGTCGAGGGCGTCGTCCGGTCCCTCCTCGACCGTCTCCCGCTCATCGCGGTAGAGCAGTCGCTGAGCGACCAGCAGCAGCAGGTGCTCTGGCAGATCCGGCTGCCGCGCACCGTGCTGGCCGCCCTGGTCGGCGGCGCCCTGGCGATGGCGGGCGCGTCCTACCAGGGCGTGTTCCGCAACCCGCTGGCCGACCCCTACCTGCTCGGCGTCTCGGCCGGTGCCGGCCTCGGCGCGGTCCTGGCCCTCGGCTTCGGCCTGGACCTGGCCTGGGGTCCGGTCGGCGCCCTCCCGGCCGCGGCGTTCCTCGGCGCGATCCTCGCGGTCACCGGCTCGGTGCTGGTCGCGCGCGGCTCGTTCCGGGACCCGGCGACCCTGCTGCTGGCGGGGGTCGCGATGGCCGCGCTCTTCTCGGCCACCCAGACCTTCGCGCTGCAACGGTTGGACCAGACCAGGGCACGGGAGGTGCTGTCCTGGCTGTTCGGACGGCTGGCCACCGCCGGCTGGGCACCGGTCACCCTGCTCATCCCGTATGTCGTGCTCGCCGGCGTGGTCCTCCTGCTGCATGCCCGGCACCTGGACGTGCTGCGGCTCGGTGACGACGAGGCCCGTGCCCTGGGGCTGCACCCGGCCCGCTCCCGCCTCGTCGTGGTGCTGGCAGCCACCCTCATCACGGCCGCCGCGGTCTCGGTCAGCGGGCTGATCGCCTTCGTCGGGCTGGTCACGCCGCACATCGTGCGGATCCTGGTCGGCCACTCCTACCGGATCCTCGTACCGCTGTCCTTCCTCGTCGGCGCGGCCTTCCTAGCCTTCGTCGACATCGGCGCCCGCACCCTGGTGGCCCCCGCCGAGCTCCCGGTCGGCGTCATCACCGCCTTCGTCGGCGCGCCCTTCTTCTGCTACGTGCTGTGGCGCAGAAAGCAGGACACGTGAGCACCACCGCGCCTTTCCGGCCCGCGCACGCCCTGCGCATCCGCGATCTCGGCGTCTCCTACGACGGCACGGAGGCCCTGCGCGCGCTGGACCTGGACCTGCGCACCGGTGAGTGGTTGGGCCTCATCGGCCCCAACGGCTCGGGCAAGTCCACGCTGCTGCGCGCCCTGGTCGGGCTCGTGCCGAGCACCGGCTCGGTCGTCCTCGGCGAGGGCCGGGTGCCCGGTCCGGTCGACCTGGCCCTGATGCCCCAGTCGCCCGAGCTGCCCCCCGGCCTCACGGTGGTCGAGTACGTCCTGCTCGGGCGCACCGCCCACCTCGGGTGGCTGCAGCGTGAGTCGCACCTCGACCGACGGATCGCCACCGACGTCCTGCGCCGGCTCCGCCTCGGCGGCTTCGCCGAGCGCCGGGTCCGCCAGCTGTCCGGCGGGGAGGCGCAGCGGGTCGTCATCGCCCGCGCCCTCGCTCAGCAGTCGCCCGTCCTGCTCCTCGACGAGCCCACCAGCGCCCTCGACCTCGGGCACCAGGTCGAGGTCCTCGAGCTGGTCGACGAGCTGCGGCACGAGGACGGCCTCACCGTCGTCGCCGCCATGCACGACCTCGGCACCGCCGCTCGGTATGCCGACCGCCTCGCCCTCCTGCACCGCGGCGAGCTGGTCTCCGTCGGGACCTCCGACCAAGTGCTCGACCCCGAGGTCCTCTCCCGGGTCTACGGGCATCCGGTGCTCGTCCACGAGATCGAGGGGCACCACGTCGTCCTCCCCGCACCCCGTCCGCCGCGCGGTCGCGGCGCTGCTGGGCATACCCCCGTCGACCTGGCGTCGCGCCGCCGCAAGGAGACCTCGTGAGCACCCCACCGCACACCGACCCCACACCCGACGACCCCACACCCACCGACTCCACGCCCGACGACACCACCGCCGGCGACCACGCCGCACCCCGGACCCGACGACCCTACGACCGGCGCGAGCTGCGCTCCGCACCCTCCCTGGTGCTCGTCGCCACCGGGCACGGCAAGGGCAAGTCCACCGCCGCCTTCGGCACCCTGCTGCGCAGCCGCGGGCGCGACTGGCCCACCGCGGTCGTGCAGTTCCTCAAGTCGGGGAGGTGGCGGACCGGTGAGGAGGCCATGCTGCGCCAGCTCGGCGTGGAGTGGTTCAGCGCAGGCGACGGCTTCTCCTGGGAGAGCCAGGATCTCGACGAGAGCAGGGCGAAAGCGGTGGCCGCCTGGACGTTCTCCAGGGAGCTGATCGAGGCGGGCGAGCACCGGATGGTCATGCTCGACGAGATCTCCTACCCGATGACCTGGGGCTGGATCGACGCCGACGAGGTGGCGACGGTGCTGCGCGACCGGCCGCAGCACGTCTCGGTCTTCCTCACCGGTCGCGAGATGCCGCAGGTCGTCATCGACGTCGCCGACACGGTCACCGAGATGGTGGCGGTCAAGCACGCCTTCCAGCAGGGCATCCGGGCCCGGCGTGGCATCGACTACTGAGCCCGGCGCCGCGCTCCTCGTCGTCGGCGCGACCAGCGGGGCGGGCAAGTCCACTCTGGTGAGCGCGCTGTGCCGAGCGCTGGCCCGGCGGGGGGTGGACGTGGCGCCGTTCAAGGCGCAGAACATGTCCAACCACTCCGCCGTCACCCCCGACGGTGGCGAGATCGGTCGGGCCCAGGCCATGCAGGCGCTGGCCGCGCGGGTCGAGACCGACCGCCGGATGGGTCCGGTGCTGCTCAAGCCCTCGGGTGCACGCACTCGCACCTCGTCGTGCTCGGGGAGGAGGTCGGCGTCGAGGACGCGGCGGGGTACGGCGACCGCGCCGCCCGGCTGCGTCCCGTCGTGCTCGAGGCCCTGCAGTCGCTGCGCTCCGAGCACGGGGTCGTGGTGCTGGAGGGGGCCGGGGGCGCGGCGGAGATCAACCTGCTGGGGCGGGACCTGGTCAACCTGCCGCTCGCGGCGGCGGCAGGCATCCCGGCGGTGCTCGTCGTCGACATCGACCGCGGCGGTGCCTTCGCCTCGGCCTACGGCTCGTGGGCGCTCCTGCCGGAGCACCTGAGAGCGTGCCTGCGGGGCTTCGTCATCAACACTTTCCGGGGCGACGTCATCCTCCTGGAGCCCGGCCTGCGCGACCTGGAGGCCCGGACCGGTCTGCCGGTGCTGGGCGTCCTGCCGCACCTGGGCGAGGAGCCGATGCTGGGCGTCGAGGACTCCCTCGACCTCCAAGGTCCGCACCGGTCCGGCCACCTGGCGTCCCGCGCGCGGGCGAACCACCCGCAGCACACCCACCAGCAGCCCGCGGCCGGGGTGCCCGCGGTCGGCAACCGGTCAGGGCCGCTGCGGGTGACCGTCGTCCGGCTGCCCCACCTGGCCAACCCCTCCGACCTCGACCCCCTCGCCCTCGAGCCCGACGTCCGGCTGAGCTGGGCCACGGCGCCGGGCGACCTGGGTGGGGCCGACCTCGTCGTCCTCCCCGGCAGCCGGGCCACCGTGCGCGACCTGGCCTGGCTGCGCGAGCGAGGCCTGGCCGACGAGCTGGTGCGGCTCGGGGCCGACCCGGCCGGCCCGCACCTGCTGGGGATTTGCGCCGGCTACCAGATGCTCGGTGAGGAGATCGACGACGAGGTGGAGTCGGGGCTGGGACGCGTGGCAGGGCTGGGGCTGCTGCCGGTCCGCACGGTCCTGCGCGGCCCGCGCAAGACGGTGCAGCGCTCGGCCGGGCGGGTCGTGGGGCACCTCGCCGGCTGGCCGGGCGGACCGCAGCCCGCTCCAACCGCGGTCGTCGGCTACCAGATCCGTTGGGGCGCACCGCAGGTCGCCGTGGGGACCAGTCCCTGGCTGGAGCTCGACGGCGGTGAGCCGGAGGGCTGCGTCGCAGCGCACGGCCGGGTCGTCGGCACCTCCCTGCACGGCGTCCTCGACGCGGACGGGCTGCGGCAGCGCCTGCTCGGTGCCGTGGCCGCCTGCCGGGGAGGCACCTTCGTCGGGTCCAGGACGCCCTACGCCGACGCTCTCGACGCCCACCTCGACCGCCTCGCCGACTGGGTCGAGAGCCACCTCGACGTCGGTGCGCTGCGGCGGCTCGCCGCGACGGCGACGCCGGTCGGGCAGGAGCCGGGCTGGGGGTGGCCGCTTGGGCCCGACGACAGGGTGGGGGACGTCGTGGGGGACGTGGTGTTGCAGCGTGCGAGCGACGTCCTCGTCTGGCAGGTGCCCGCGGGCTGGTGGGCCCTGTCGTCGGCCGCGGTCGGCGGCGGGCTGCTCCGTCCCCGCTGGGTCCTCAACGCAGGAGTCGACGAAGGGTTCGTGCGCACCGACCTGGAGGCCTGGGCCGGCCAGACGGCGGCCGCGCACGGCCTCCTCGGACCGGGCTGCGCCCTCCTCACGGCGGCCGACGTGTCCCAGGTGGCGCACGTCGAGCACGAGGGAGTGCAGGTGTGGGCGACGGTCGGCGTGACCAAGCCGACCTGGGCGCTCGCCCCGACGGGCACCGCGTCCCGTCCCCCTTCGCCCGGCACGGTCAACGTCGTGGTGTCCGTCCCGGTGCCGCTGTCCCCCTCCGCCCTGGTCCAGGCGCTGGGCACCCTGACCGAGGCCAAGGCGCAGGTGCTCGTCCAGGCCGGCGTCCCCGGCACCGGCACCGCCAGCGACGCCGCGGTCGTCCTGTGCCCCCCGACGTGCCCGCCGGGGGAGCCGGTGCCCTTCGCCGGTGTGCGCTCGCCCTGGGGTCAACGCATCGCTGCGGCGGTGCACGCCGCGGTCGCGGCCGGGCTGGCCGCCCACCCGTGGCCGGCGCCGGGAGTCGACCCCGAGGCGCGCTGGTGAAGGCGCCGGCCCGGATGATCGTGCCACCGACGACCGACAGGGCGCTCGGGACAGCCCTCGGGCTGCTCGCCGACCGGCTGCTCGCGGACCCGCCGGACCGCTGGCACCCGGTGGCGTGGTTCGGCTCGGCGATGGGCCGGGTGGAGGCTGCGATCCACGCCGATGCGCGGCTGCCGGGGGCGGTCTACGCCCTCACCGGCGCCGGCCTCGGCACGGCGGCAGGGATCGTCGTCGGAGCGCTGGGCGTCCCGGGCGTGGCCCTCGCGGTGGCCACCGCGAGCGCGGGCACCACGCTGAGGGCGGCGGCATCCCGGGTCGAGCAGCACCTGCTCCTGGACGACCTCGGCGCCGCACGGGACCTGCTGCCGTGGCTCGTGGGCCGCGACCCCAGCGGGCTCGACGCGCACGGGGTGAGCGCCGCGGTCGTGGAGTCGTTGGCGGAGAACACCGTCGACGCCGTCGTCGCCCCTGCCCTGTGGGGGCTGGCCCTCGGCGCCCCCGGCGTCCTCCTGCACCGGGCCGCGAACACGATGGACGCCATGGTGGGCCACCGCAGCCCCCGCCACCGGCGCTTCGGCACGGTCGCCGCCCGTCTCGACGACGCTCTCGCCTGGGTGCCTGCCCGGGCCTTCGCCGGCCTCGTGGCGCTCCACGCGCTCCCCGCGGGGCGCGCCCGGCCGGTCCTGGACACCGTCCTGCGGGACGCACCCGCCCATCCCTCCCCCAACGCCGGGGTGGCCGAGTCTGCGGTCGCCGCTGCGCTCGGTGTCGAGCTCGGCGGCCCGCTGCGCTACGGCCAGCGGGTCGAGGAGCGGCCCCGCCTGGGCGAGGGACCGCGCCCGGGGACGGACGACATCGTGCGGGCCCGGCACCTGGTCGACCGTGTCGAGCTGACGCTGGTCGGCGGCGCTCTGGCACTGTGGTGGGCGACCCGCAGCCGAGCGCACGCAAGGAGCACCCCGTGAGCCTGACCTTGCTCACCGGTGGCGCGCGCAGCGGCAAGTCCTCGCTGGCCGTCCGCCGGGCGGAGGCCACCGGCGACCCGGTGGTCTTCGTCGCGACCGGCCAGGCCAGGGACGAGGAGATGGCCGACCGGATCGCGCGGCACCGGGCGGAGCGGCCCCCGACCTGGGAGACCGTCGAGGAGCCGCTCGAGCTCCCGGCGGCCTGCGCCCGGATCCCACCGGGCCGGGCCGTGGTCGTCGACTGCCTCGCCCTCTGGGTCGCCAACCTCCTGGAGCGTGGCGACGACGAGGAGGCGACCCTCGCCCTGGCGCGGGACCTGGCCGGGTGGGCCGCCGCATACCCGGGCACCGTGGTCGTCGTGAGCAACGAGGTGGGCCTCGGGATCGTGCCCATGCACCCGCTCTCCCGCGACTACCGCGACCGGCTCGGACGGGTCAACGCGACGCTCGCGGGATGTGCCGCCCGCGCCCAGCTCGTCGTCGCGGGCCGCACCCTCACCCTGGACCCCGTGGAGGACTGACGTGACCGACGAGCACAGCCCCGCCCGCGACCTCGTGGACGCCACGATCGCCGCGATCCGCCCCGCCGCCGCCGAGGCCAGCGCCGAGGCCGCCGCGCTGCTGGACGGCAAGCTCAAGCCGCTGCGCAGCCTGGGCCACCTGGAGTCGCTGGCGGCCCGGGTCGCCGGGATCCAGGGCACGTCCGCGCCGCACGTGGACCACCCGGTGGTCCTGGTCTGCGCCGCCGACCACGGCATCGCGCGGGCCGGCGTGAGCGCCTACCCGCAGGAGGTCACCGGCCTTGTGCTCCGCAGCTTCGCCAGCGGCACGGCCGCGGTCGGCGTGCTGGCCCGCCAGCTGGACGTCCGGCTCGTCGTCGCCGACCTGGGCGTCGTCGACCCCCCGACGGTCGAGCCCGGGGGCGGCCCGATCCTCGACCGCCGGGTGCGCGCGGGCACCGACAACTGCCTCGAGGGCTCGGCGATGTCGATGGCCGACGCCGAGACGGCGGTGGCGCACGGGATCCGGCTGGCCAACCAGCTCATCGACGACGGCACCGACCTGGTCGCGCTCGGCGAGATGGGCATCGGCAACACCACGATCGCCTCCGTGCTCACCGCCGCCCTGCTCGAGCGGGACCCTGCCCGCATCACCGGCCCCGGCACGGGGGTGAGCGGTGCGGCGCTGGCGGAGAAGGTCCGGGCGGTGGACGCCGTCCTCCGCGTGCACGACGACGCGCAGACCCCGTGGGAGGTGCTGCACCGGATGGGCGGGCTGGAGGTGGCGGCCCTGGCCGGGGTGGCGCTGGCCTGCGCCGCCCGCCGGGTGCCGGTCCTGCTGGACGGCTTCATCACCACCGCGGCGGCCGTGGTCGCTGCGCGGCTGGCGCCGGCGGTGGTGGACGCGATGATCGCCGGGCACCTCTCCCCCGAGCCGGGGCACGCCGTCCAGCTGGAGGCGCTCGGCCTGGAGCCGGTGCTTCGCATGGGGATGCGGCTTGGCGAGGGCAGCGGCGCCACCCTGGCGGTCCCGGTCCTGCAGTCCGCGGTGGGGATCCTCGCCCAGATGGGCAGCTTCGCCGATCTGGGCCTGGCGCAGGAACGGCCGACGGTCTAGGGATGGGGTTCCTCACCGCCCTCGCTTTCCTCACCCGGGTGCCGGTCCGGGTCCGCGCCGGTGGCGACCTCGCGCGGGCGGCACCGTGGTTCCCGGTGGTCGGCGCCCTCGTCGGCGCGGGCGCGGGGCTCGTCGGGGCGCTGGCCGCACGCTGGCTCGGGGTGCTCACCGGCGTGCTGGTCCTGCTGACGGTGGACGCCGTGCTCACCGGGCTCCTGCACCTCGACGGCCTGGCCGACACCGCCGACGGCCTCGGCGTCGCCGGCCGGGAACGTCGGCTGGCCGTGATGAAGGACTCGGCGACCGGCGTCTTCGGCGTGGTCGCGGTCGTGCTGGCCCTGGCGCTCACCGGGTCGCTGCTGGTCGGGCTCGCGAGCGGCCTCCGCGCGTGGGGCTTCATCGCCGTGTGCGCGGCGGGCTGGGCGGTGTCCCGGTGCGCCCTGGTCGTCCTGGCGGCGGCCCTGCCCTACGCCCGGGAGGAGGGGACGGGGCGAAGCTTCGTCGCGGGCCTGGGGACCGGTCAGGCCTTCGGCGCAGTGCTCACGACCGCCCTGGTGTGCGCGGCGGCCGTCGTCGCCTTGACGCTGACCAGCCCGGCCGGCCCCGCCTGGGCCGACCCCACCGGGTGGTGGCCGGCACCGGCCACGCGGACAGGGCGTATGCCGTGCAGGCCGTCGTCGCGGTCCTCGGCGGCGCCGTCCTGGCCGCAGCCGCCGCGTGGGGGGTCGCGGCCTGGGCCCGCCGGTCGCTGGGCGGCGTCACCGGCGACGTGCTCGGGACGGCGGCCCAGATGACGCTCATCACCTTCCTGCTCGGCGTGAGCCTGGTGAGCGCCCTCGCCTGGACGGTGCGGTGACAGCGGTCGTGACGACCGGTGGCCCACGACAGCGGGATGTCCTGGACCACTCTTCCCAGCAGCCTGCCGCCGTCGCTTTCGTAGACTGGCCCCATGACATCCGTGCCGGAGGTGCTAACCCAGCTCCGGGCTGACCGGGAGTCCGGTCTGCTGGCCGCCCGCTGCGCCGATCTCGGGATCGACCTCTTGGTCCTGTTCGGCAGCTCCGTGCACGAGCCCGAGACCGCGGGCGACGTCGACCTCGCCTACCTGCCGGGCCACGACCGGGAGCTCAGCCACCTGGACGCCACCAACGCCCTGCAGGCCGCCTACGGCGACCTGGTCGACGTCATGCCCCTCGGGAGCGCCGACCCGGTCGCCCGGTTCCGCGCCCTCCATGACGTGGAGGTGCTGGCCGAGCTGACGCCTGGGGCCTACGCCCACCAGCAGATGTTTGCCTTCCGCACCTTCTGCGACACCCAGCGGCTACGCGACCAGGCGTTGGCGGTGCTGGCCCGATGAGCCCTCGCGACCTCAGCCCCGACGTCGTCCAGGCCCGGCTCCTGCTCATGCGCGAGCTGCTGCAGGACCTGGAGTCCCTGGGGGCGATCGACCTCGCCCGCCTGGAGCAGGACCGGCTCGCCCGCCGGGCGCTGGAGCGGATCCTCACCCAGCTGGTGGACCTGGCCATCGACGTCAACTCCCACGTCGCCACCACGGAGGGCTCGGCGACGCCCACGTCATACCGGGCCAGCTTCGAGGCGGCCGCCCAGGTCGGCCTCATCACCGGCGACCTCGCCCGGAGCCTGTCCCCGAGCGTGGGTCTGCGCAACGTCCTGGTCCACGAGTACGTCCAGAGCGACCTGGCCGCGGTCGCAGACGCCGCGCCGCTCGCGCTCGAGGGCTACACCGCCTACGTCCGGCAGGCCGCCGAGTGGCTGAGCCGACGGCAGGCGGGCCGGGCCTGACCCCTGCCGGCACGCGGGCCACCGCTTCGGGGTCGACGTGGGGTGCCCCAGCCCCCAGACTGACACCATGAGAGTCGGCGTCCCGACCGAGGTCAAGAACAACGAGTACCGGGTGGCCATCACCCCGGTCGGGGTGCACGAGCTGGTGCGCCGCGGCCACGAGGTCCTCGTCCAGCGGGGA
>NZ_MKKA01000023.1 GCF_001942405.1 Ornithinimicrobium sp. CNJ-824 | reverse complement strand
GCCCGGTCACATTCCGAACCCGGAAGCTAAGCCTGACAGCGCCGATGGTACTGCACCGGGGACGGTGTGGGAGAGTAGGACACCGCCGGACCACCATTGCCAAGGCCCGCCTGGAACTTTCCAGGCGGGCCTTCGGCATGCCCGGATCGAATCGGCATGCCCGGATCTGTGTGGAAAAGGACCGTGTGCGCCGAGCCGGGCCACGCGTCCAGGTGCCGGACCTGGCGTGACACCCTGTGGGGCATGGCTTCCCTCCTCTTCGGCCCGCTGACCCTGCGCGGACTGACCGTCGCCGGCCGGGCCTGGGTGTCGCCCATGTGCCAGTACTCCTGCACCCCGGAGAGGCCGGGCGTCGTGGGGGACTGGCATCTCGCGCACCTGCAGGCGTTCGCCGCCGGCGGTGCGCCGATGATCCTGACCGAGGCGAGCGCGGTGACGGCGGACGGCCGGATCTCGCCCTGGGACGCCGGCCTGTGGGGCCAGGAGCACGTCGAGGGATGGGCGCGGATCACCTCCCTGATCCACGCCACCGGGTCGCGCATCGGTGTGCAGCTGTCGCACGCCGGTCGCAAGGGCTCGACGTACCCGCCCTTCCACGAACGCTCGGGAAGCGTCGCCGAGGAGGACGGCGGCTGGACCACCCGGGGTGCCACCGAGGCGCCGTTCGGCCCGTTGGCTGCCCCCCGAGGCATGACCCAGGACGAGGTCGCGGCGGTCCCGGCAGCGTTCGCGGCGGCGGCCCGTCGGGCCGCCGAGGCCGGCTTCGACGCCGTGGAGCTGCACGCCGCGCACGGCTACCTCCTGGCGCAGTTCCTCAGCCCCCTGGTCAACGACCGGGCGGACGCCTACGGCGGGTCGGACGAGGCACGGGCGCGACTGCTCCTGGAGACAGTGGAGGCCGTGCGGGCCGTGGTCCCGGACGGGATGCCGGTGCTGGTGCGACTGTCGGCGACGGACTGGTCCCCCGACGCACCAGGAGGACTGGAGGGAGACCTCGAGCGGACCGTGCAGGTGAGCCGCTGGCTGGGCGATCGCGGGGTCGACCTCGTCGACGTGTCCAGCGGCGGCAACGTGCCGGACCCGCGGATCCCGGTGGGGGCGGGCTACCAGACGGGCTTCGCCGCCCGGGTACGCCGGGCCGTGGGCGTCCCGGTCAGCACGGTCGGGATGATCACCGAGGGCAGACAGGCCGAGCTGGTGCTGGCCACCGGCCAGGCCGACGTCGTGATGATGGCCAGGGCGCTGCTCGCGGACCCCCGCTGGTGGCACCGTGCGGCCCACCAGCTCGGCCACGAGCTGCCCTGGGTCCCGCAGTACGCCCGCGTCTCGGACCGGCACGTCTACTAGACGACCTGCAGGGCGCACGGCCAAGGTAAGGATTGTGCAAAAACTTGCAGATCTGCTTGTCCGGGTGCTCCCCGCCGCCTAGCCTGAACAGCCGACCGTCCACCCCCGCCCCAGGAGTCGCAGTGAAGCGTCCCGTCCTGTCCGGTGCCCTCGTGGCCGCCCTCCTCGCGAGCGCAGCCCCGGGGATCTCGACCACCCCCGCCGCCGCGGGCTCCGCGACGGCCACAGCGGCGGACCCGACCACCCGGACCGTGACCCTCGTCGGGTCCTTCCAGGACGAGCTCGGGTGCGAGACGGACTGGGCGCCTGCCTGCGAGGTGACCGTCCTCGACCCGGTGGAGGGGAGCGGGACCGCATACCAGGGCACGTTCGAGGTGCCCGAGGGGAGCTGGGAGTTCAAGGTCGCCCTGGACGGCGCCTGGGGCGAGTCCTACCCGGCCGACGACCTGCCGCTCGTGCTGGAGGGGCCGGCGTCGCTGGAGTTCAGCTTCGACGACGAGACCGGCGCGGTCGGCGTGGCGCCGACCGGGCTCGAGGGGCCGGCCACCCCCGCCGACGAGGACCTCGCCCGGGACAGCCTGCGCCAGCCGGTGACGCGCGAGCAGTTCTACTTCGTCATGGCCGACCGGTTCGCCAACGGCGACCCGTCCAACGACACCGCCGGCATCGAGGGGGACCGGCTCGACCACGGCTTCGACCCGGCGGACAAAGGCTTCTACCACGGCGGCGACCTCGCCGGGATCATGGACCGCCTGGACTACATCGAGGGCCTGGGCACCACCGCCATCTGGCTGACGCCCAGCTTCAAGAACCGCCCGGTGCAGGGGACCGGTGAGGACGCCAGCGCCGGCTACCACGGCTACTGGGTCACCGACTTCACCCAGATCGACCCCCACCTGGGGACGAACGAGGAGATGCGCACGCTCGTCGACGAGGCGCACGCGCGGGGGATGAAGGTCTACTTCGACATCATCACCAACCACACCGCGGACGTGATCGACTACGAGGAGGGTGAGTACACCTACGTCGACAAGGCGACCGAGCCCTACCGGGACGCCGCCGGCAACGCCTTCGACGACCGGGACTACCTCGGCAAGCCGTTCCCGCTCCTGGACCCGGAGGTCTCCTTCCCCTACACCCCGGTCTTCCGGACCGAGGCGGACGAGACGGTCAAGGTGCCGGACTGGCTCAACGACCCGACGATGTACCACAACCGGGGTGACTCCACCTGGGCCGGCGAGTCCAGCACCTACGGCGACTTCATCGGCCTGGACGACCTGTTCACCGAGCGCACCGAGGTCGTGGACGGGATGGTCGACATCTACTCCACCTGGGCGCAGATGGGCATCGACGGCTTCCGGGTCGACACCGTCAAGCACGTGAACCTGGAGTTCTGGCAGGAGTTCAGCCCCCGCGTCCTGGAGGCCGCGCGCCGGGACGACGAGGACTTCTTCATGTTCGGCGAGGTCTTCGACGGCAACCCCGAGTACCTGTCCACCTTCACGACCGAGGGTGAGCTGCCCGCCGTCATCGACTTCGGCTTCCAGGGCCGTGTGATCGACTTCGCGAAGGGTTCGGCCACGACCGCCCTGCGCACCTTCTACGCCCAGGACGACCACTACACGGACACCGACTCCAACGCCTACCAGCTGCCGACCTTCACCGGGAACCACGACATGGGCCGGGCCGCGATGATGCTGGCCGGCGCGGGCCACGAGGGCGAGGATCTCCAGCAGCGGGTCGAGCTCACCAACGAGCTGATGTTCCTCACCCGCGGCCAGCCGGTCGTCTACTACGGCGACGAGCAGGGCTTCATCGGGGCGGGCGACGACAAAGACGCCCGGCAGGACATGTTCGCCACGCAGGTGGACAGCTACGCCACCGAGCCGGTCGTCGGCGCCCGTCCGGGTCGATGGACCGCTACGACACCGCGCACCCCCTCTACCAGCAGATCGCCACGCTGGGCTCCCTCACCCAGGAGCACCCGGCGCTCGCGGACGGGGCGCAGATCCACCGCTACGCCAGCGCGGACGCCGGGGTCTACGCCTTCTCCCGGATCGACGCGGACGAGCTGGTCGAGTACGTCGTGGTGGCCAACAACTCGACGGAGACCACCAGCGTGTCGGTCCCGACCTACAGCGAGAGGACCCAGTTCACCGCGATCTACGGTGACACCGGCAAGACCAGGACGGGCACCGACTCCCGGCTGGCGGTCGAGGTGGCGCCGCTCTCGGTCGAGGTCTACCGGGCCGGCAAGGCGCTGACGCCGCGCCAGAAGGCCCCAGCGGTCTACCTCGACCCGCCCTCCGCCGGCGGTGTCGTCGGCGGCCGCGCCGAGATCGGTGCCTCGGTCCCCGACGACGTCTTCGCCCAGGTCACCTTCGCCTACCGGCCCGTCGGCGCGGAGGACTGGACCGTCCTCGGGACCGACGACAACCCGCCCTACCGCGTCTTCCACGACGTCTCCGGCCTGCCGCACGGCACCCTGCTGGAGTACCGCGCCGTCCCCAAGGACCACTCCGGCAACCTCTCGGCGTCCTCGACCTACGGAATCGTGGGCGATCCCGCCCCCGGTGACGGCGGAGGTGGCGGCAGCGACCCGGTCGGCCCGGTCGAGCAGCCCGGTGCGGTGTCAGTCCCCGGCAGCCACAACACCGAGATGGGCTGCGCCGCTGACTGGTCGCCGGACTGCGCCGAGGCCCAGCTGGCGCTGGACGCCAAGGACTCCATCTGGAAGGGCACCGACGACCTCCCGGCCGGCAGCTACGAGTACAAGGCGGCGGTCAACAACAGCTGGGACGAGAACTACGGAGCCGGAGGGGCGCCGGGCGGGGCGAACATCACCTACACCACCGACGGTGGCAACGTGACGTTCTACTACGACCACGCCCGCCACTACGTCACCTCGGACGCCGAGGGCCCGATCATCACCGCCCCCGGCTCCCACCAGGACGAGCTCGGCTGCCCCGGCGAGTGGTCGCCCGACTGCATGCTGCCGTGGCTGGTGGACCCGGACGGGGACGGCGTCTACACCTACTCGACCACCGCCATCCCGGCCGGCAACTACGAGGTGAAGGTGGCCCACGGTCTGTCCTGGGACGAGAACTACGGCGAGAGCGGCGCCCCGGGCGGGGGCAACATCGGCTTCTCCGTCCCGTCCGCCGGCGTGGTCACGACCTTCAGCTACGTCCTCGAGACCCACGTGCTGACCGTGACCACCTCCGAGTCCGGCGTGGCCCCGGACCTCACGTCGGCCAAGGCGCACTGGCTCGCGCCGGACCTCATCGCCTGGTCGGCCGACGGCGTCGAGAACCCCGAGCTCATGGACTGGCGCCTGCACTGGGCGTCCGACGGCGGCCTGGCCATCGACGCCGAGGACATCACCGGAGGAGCGTCGGCGCCCCTGACCTACGACCCGACGGGCCTGAGCGAGGCCGTGCTGGCCGACTTCCCGCACCTCGAGGGTTACCTCGCCCTGCGGCTGGACAGGAAGACGGCCAAGCTCGCGCCGGAGATCCTCCAGGGCCAGGTGGCGGTCGCGATGTACGATGACCTCGGCCGGCTGCAGGACGCCACCGGCGTCCAGATCCCCGGCGTGCTGGACGCCCTCTACGCGCAGAAGGCGAGCGACACCGCATACGGAATCTCCTGGCGAGGACCCAACCCGACCCTGACCCTGTGGGCCCCCACCGCCCAGGACGTCGACCTCCTCCTGTGGCCCGAGGGCGGGACAGGTGACCCGCAGCGCGTCGAGATGAAGCGCGCAGGCGACGGCTCCTGGACGGCGAAGGGCACAAAGTCCTGGACCGGTATGGAGTACCTCTACGAGGTGGACGTCTTCGTCCCCTCCACGGGTCAGGTCGAGACCAACCTTGTCACCGACCCCTACTCGGTGGCGCTGACCCTCAACTCGCAGCGATCGGTCATCGTCGACCTGGACGACCGCCGCTGGCAGCCGCAGGTCTGGCGCACGGCCACGGCCCCCACGCTGGAGGACGAGGTCGACCAGACCATCTACGAGCTGCACGTGCGCGACTTCTCGATGTCCGACCCCGACGTGCCGGAGGAGCTGAAGGGCTCCTACCTGGCGTTCGCCGAGGACGGCTACGGGCGCCGGCACCTGGAGGCGCTCGCCGAGGCGGGGATGAACACCGTCCACCTGCTGCCGACCTTCGACATCGCCAGCATCGAGGAGGACCCGGCCCAGCAGACCACCCCGGACTGCGACCTGGGGAGCTTCGCCCCCGACAGCGAGGAGCAGCAGGCGTGCGTCATGGCCCAGGCCGACACCGATGCCTTCAACTGGGGCTACGACCCGTGGCACTTCATGGCTCCCGAGGGCTCCTACGCCTCGACCGCGGAGGCCGCCCACGGCGGTGAGCGGGTCAAGGAGTTCCGGACCATGGTCGGCGGTCTGCACGACTCCGGGATGCGGGTGGTGCTGGACAAGGTCTTCAACCACACCGCCCAGTCCGGTCAGGGTGAGAAGTCGGTGCTCGACCGGATCGTGCCCGGCTACTACCACCGGCTCAACGCCGTCGGGCAGGTGGAGACCTCCACCTGCTGCCAGAACGTCGCGACCGAGCACGAGATGGCCGAGCAGCTCATGGTCGACGCCGTCGTGACGTGGGCCCGCGACTACAAGGTCGACGGCTTCCGTTTCGACCTCATGGGCCACCACTCCCGCGAGAACATGGAGGCCGTGCGGGCGGCGCTCGACGAGCTCACCCTCGAACGGGACGGGGTCGACGGTTCGCAGGTCACGCTCTACGGCGAGGGCTGGAACTTCGGCGAGGTGGCGGACGACGCCCACTTCTACCAGGCGACCCAGGGCCAGCTCGACGGCACCTCGATCGCCACCTTCACGACCGGCTCCGGGACGGCGTGCGTGGCGGCGGGCCCTTCGACGAGGACCCGGGGGCGGACAAGGGCTTCGCCAGCGGCGGGACCAGCGCCAACGACACCGACCTGGTGCAGGTGGGGATGGCCGGCAACCTGCGCGACCTCACCCTGCGCAGCCAGGAGACCGGCGAGGTCGTCACCGGGGCCGAGATCTCCTACAACGGGGCGCCGGCCGGGTATGCCGAGGACCCGGACGAGATCGTCAACTACGTGGACGCCCACGACAACGAGACGATCTTCGACGCCCTCACCTTCAAGCTGCCGCAGGACCTGCCGATGGAGGACCGCATCCGGCTCAACACCGTGGCGCTGTCGACGACGGCGCTGTCCCAGTCGGTCAGCTTCTGGCACGCCGGCGCGGACCTGCTGCGCAGCAAGAGCCTGGACCGCAACTCCTACAACAGCGGTGACTGGTTCAACCTGCTGGACTTCACGACGACGGACAACGGCTTCGGCCGCGGACTCCCGCCCGCCGGCGACAACAACGACAAGTGGGAGATCATGCGGCCGCTGCTGGCGGACGCCTCCCTCAAGCCGGAACCTGCCCACATCGAGCAGGCCTCGGCGATGGCCCAGGACCTGCTGCGGCTGCGGTTCTCCACCGAGCTGTTCCGTCTGGGCGACCCCGACCTGATCGAGCAGAAGGTCAGCTTCCCGGTGTCCGGCACCGAGCACGGCGACCCGCAGGTGATCGTCCTGCGCGTCGACGACACCGCCGGAGCCGACGTCGACCCCGCGCTGGACGGCCTCGTGGTCGTCCTCAACGCCTCCGACCAGGAGGTCGCGCAGCACGTCCCCGGACTGGCCGGGGAGGAGCTCGAGCTGTCACCGGTCCAGGCCGACGGGGTCGACGAGGTCGTCCGGCAGGTGTCGTGGGACGAGGCCGACGGCGTCGCCACCGTCCCGGCACGGACCGTCGCGGTGCTGGTCCAGCCCTCCGGCTGACAGGGACGCGGCCCCCCCGGCACCCGTCGGGCCCCGGGGGGGTCGCGGCATACCTCGGTCCCCACCCGCCCGTCGCCCGGTGGGTGGGGGAGGATGAGGGGGTGAGCAGCGTCGAACCCCTCCTGACCCCGCAGCCGGCCGACGAGGCTGGTCCCGGTCCGCGCATCGGCATCCTCACCTCCGGCGGGGACTCGCCCGGGATGAACGCCGCCGTCCGTGCCGTGGTGCGCTCCACCCTGCGGCTGGGCGGCCGCCCGTTCGGGATCCTCGAGGGCTGGCGAGGAGCCCTCGCCGGCGGCGACGGTATCCGCGAGCTCGGCTGGGACGACGTGGGCAACCTGCTCCACCGTGGCGGCACCGTCCTGGGTTCGGCGCGCTGCCCGGAGTTCCGGGAGCGGTCGGGGCTGCGGGCGGCCGCGCTGCACCTGACCAGGCACGGGATCGACCGCCTCGTCGTCATCGGCGGCGACGGCTCGCTGCGCGGGGCCGAGGAGCTGCGGCAGGAGTGGCCGTCCCTGCAGGCCGAGCTCGTCGACTCGGGCGAGCTCGCCCCGGACGAGGCGGACGCCCACCCGCGGCTGCGCGTCGCCGGGCTCGTCGGCTCGATCGACAACGACATGGCCGGGACCGACATGACGATCGGGGCGGACACGGCCCTGCACCGGATCATCGAGGCCCTCGACGCCCTGTCGTCGACGGCGGCCAGCCACCAGCGCACCTTCGTCGTGGAGGTCATGGGGCGGCACTGCGGCTACCTCGCCCTCATGGCCGCCGTCGCGGGCGGCAGCGACGCGGTGCTCCTGCCGGAGGGCCCGCCGGCCGACGGGTGGCAGTCCGAGCTGGTCGCCTCGATCGAGCGCACCCGGGCCACCGGCCAGCGGGACAGCCTCGTCGTCGTCGCCGAGGGGGCCACCGACCAGGCGGGACGTCCGATCACCAGCGCCGACGTCGCCGAGGCCCTCGGCGAGCGCATGGGGGAGCGGGCCCGGGTGACGATCCTGGGTCACGTCCAGCGCGGCGGGCGCCCGTCCGCCTACGACCGGTGGATGCCCACGCTGCTGGGGTATGCCGCGGTCCGCCAGCTGGTCCACGCCCCCGCCGGCACGCCCTCCCAGATCGTGGGGGTGCGGCACAACGAGGTGGCGGTGATCCCGCTCAGCGACGCGGTGCGCGACACCAACGCCGTCAAGACCGCCCTCGAGACGTGCGACTTCGACGCCGCCCGGGCGGCCCGCGGCAGCTCCTTCGCCACGCTGTCCCGGCTCTACGCCCAGCTGTCCCAGCCGCCGGTCGACCTGGTCGACGGCCGGCCGCACACCAGCCGCGCCTTCACCGGCGGGGCGGCGGCGTCCGCCGGCGGCCGTTCGGGGCCGCGCCCGCGGATCGGCGTCCTCCACGTCGGCGGATTGGCCCCGGGGATGAACTCGGCCGTCCGTGCGCTGGTGCGCTTCGGGCTGACCGACGGCAGCGACGTGCTCGGCATCGAGGACTCCCTCGACGGCCTCGTCCGCGGCCGGGTCCGGGAGCTGGGCTGGGCCGAGGTGGACGACTGGGTCGGTCGGGGCGGCGCCTTCCTCGGCACGCGCCGGCACGTGCCCACCGCCGCCGAGCTGCCCGCCCTGGCCGAGGCCGTGGCCCGTCACCAGCTCGACGCCCTCGTCCTCGTCGGGGGGCTGGACGCCTACCGGGCCGCCGCGGTGCTCGCCGGCGGCGCCGCGGAGCACGAGGCCCTGCGGGTGCCGGTCGTCTGCCTGCCCGCGACGATCGACAACAACCTGCCCGGGGCCGACCTGTCGGTGGGCACCGACACCGCCCTCAACACCATCGTGGAGTCGTTGGACCGGATCCGGACCTCCGCGTCGGCGACGCAGCGGTGCTTCGTGGCCGAGACCAAGGGTGGCGGGTGCGGGTACCTGACGATGATGGCCGGGCTGGCCTCGGGCTCCGAACGGGTCTACCTGCCCGAGGACCGGCTGCGGATCGCCGACGTCGTGGCCGACGCCGAGCGGATGAGCCGGTCCTTCGCCGAGGGACGCCGGCTCTACCTCGTGCTGCGCAACGAGATGGCCTCGGCCCACTACACCACCGACCTCGTCGCCCGGATCTTCGAGGAGGAGGGTGGCGACCTGTTCGACGTGCGCAGCACGGTCCTGGGGCACGTCCAGGACGGCGGCGACCCGACCCCCTTCGACCGGCTGCTCGCCACCCGGCTGGCCCGGCTGGCCCTGGACGAGGTGGCCCGGCAGCGCACCGAGGGTGCTCCGGGGGCCTGCTACGTCGGCGAGGTCGCCGGACGCGCCACGGTGACCCCCGTCGACCGGCTCGACGACCAGGTCGACCTGGTCGTCGGTCGGGCCCTGGACCCGTGGTGGGCCGGGCTCCGCCCGGTCATCGCGGTCGTCTCCGACCGCCACCGCAGCGTCCCGCCGGTGGACCTGCCGCGCACCGCGTCGTCGGGGACGGCCGGATGAGGCCGCACCACCACGCGGCGCCCCGGCCGGTCGACCTCACCGCGGCCCGCGCGCACTGGCTGACGGCCGACCTCCTCGCCCTCCCGGCCACGGCGCTGCCCCACGACCTGCCGGTGCACGAGCTGGCCGCGCGGCTGGAGCACGCCCCCGACGGGGGCATCCACCCCCGCGACGAGACGGGCGCCGGGTGGGACCTCCACCTCGACGACTCCGGCCTGCCGGCCTCCGTCCTGGCGGGCGTCCCGCACCTGGCCGGCGCGCTGGCCCTGCGCCTGCCCGGGGAGGCCGCCGCCCTGGCGGGCGACCTGCTGAGCGGGCAGGTGGCGTTGACCGTGCGCCACCGCGGCCGCCTGGTCCTGGCGACCTCCGTTCAGGTGCCGCACGTCCTCGACGACCTGTACGCGGAGGCCGCCCGTCGACGGCGCTACGGCGTCACCTGGGCCGACGGCGAGCGCGACGGTGCCGCCGGAGACATTGCCGGCCGGGTCCCCACCGTGACCGTCTGGGCGCCCACGGCCCGGCAGGTCTCCCTGCTGCTGTGGGAGGGCGTGCAGCCCGACGGTGCGACCGCGGCCTGGGCCCCGCCGGGACAGCCCCGCCGGGTGCCCATGGCCCGCTCCGACGACGGGGCGTGGTCGGTCACCGGGGACCCGGCGTGGCGCGACCGCTGCTACCAGCTCGAGCTGAGCCACGTCCTGCCGCCCCGGTGGACCGAGCAGGTCGTCCGCACCACGGACCCGTGGTCGGTGGCGCTGACCCTCGGCTCGACCCACTCCGTGCTCGTCGACCTCGACGACGCGCGCTGGGCCCCCGGGCGATGGCGGCAGGCCCCGGCCCCGGCGCGGGTGCGGCCGGTCGACCAGACCGTCTACGAGCTGCACGTCCGCGACTTCAGCCGCGACGACCCGCAGGTGCCGGAGGAGCTGCGCGGCACCTACCGCGCGTTCGGCGTGGACGGGCTGGGGCGGCGGCACCTGCGCACCCTCGCCGAGGCGGGCCTGAACACCGTGCACCTGCTGCCGGTCTTCGACCTCACCTCCGTGCCCGAGGACCCTGCCGACCGTGCCCGACCCGACCCGCGGGTGCTCGCCGAGCTCAGCAGGCTGGACCCGGGCGGCACCGAGCAGCAGCGGCTCGTCCGGCGCACCGCCCACCTGGACGCCTTCAACTGGGGCTACGACCCGTGGCACTTCCTGGCACCCGAGGGCTCCTACACGACCGACCCCGGTGCGGCGCACGGAGGCCGACGCGTCGCGCAGTGCCGCGAGATGGTGGCGGGGCTGCACGAGCTGGGGCTGCGGGTCGTGCTCGACCAGGTCTACAACCACACCACCGCCTCCGGCCTGCAGGAGACCTCCGTCCTGGACCGGGTCGTGCCGGGCTACTACCACCGCCTCGACGGGCAGGGCCGGGTGGAGACCTCCACCTGCTGCCAGAACGTGGCGACCGAGCACGCCATGGCCGAGCAGCTCATGGTCGACGGGTGCGTGCTGTGGGTGCGGCACTACCGGGTGGACGGTTTCCGGTTCGACCTCATGGGTCACCACTCGCGGGCCAACCTGGAGGCGGTCAGGGCGGCCCTGGACGCCCTCACTCCCGAGCAGCACGGGGTCGACGGGTCGGCCGTGACGCTCTACGGCGAGGGGTGGAACTTCGGCGAGGTCGCCGGTGACGCACGGTTCCACCAGGCCGTCCAGGCACAGCTGGACGGCACCGGGATCGGGACCTTCAACGACCGGCTGCGCGACGCCGTGCGCGGCGGCGCCGTGCACGACGAGTCGGGTCGGTCCGGCCACGGGTGGGCGACCGGCGGGACGGACCCCCGCGACACGGACCTCCTGCAGGTCGGGCTCGCCGGCGGGCTGCGCGACGTCCGCCTCCACTCCCACGCGACGGGCCGGTGGACGACCGGGGCCGGCGTGCCCTACGGCGCAGCGCCCGGGGGCTACGCCCTCGAGCCCGACGAGGTCTCAACTACGTCGACGCGCACGACAACGAGACTCTCTGGGACACGTTGCTGCTCAAGCTGCCCGACGCGACCCCCATGGCCGAGAGGGTGCGCCGCAACACGCTCGCACTGGCCTGCGTGACGCTCTCGCAGGGGGTCTCGTTCTGGCACGCCGGCGCGGAGATCCTGCGCAGCAAGAGCCTGGACCGCAACAGCTACGACTCCGGCGACTGGTTCAACCTGCTGGACTTCTCGCTGCAGGACAACGGGTTCGGGCGCGGACTGCCGCCCTCGCCCGACAACGGTGCCCGGTGGGACGAGCTGGCCCCGCTGCTCCGGGACCCCGCGCTGCGGCCCACGCCCGAGGACGTGCGCACGGCGCTCGCCGGGGCGCTGGACCTGCTGCGGCTGCGGCGCGACCTGCCCTTGCTGCGGCTGGGCAGCGGCGAGCGGATCCGCACCAAGGTCTCCTTCCCCCTCTCGGGTCCCTCCGGCGTCCGGAGGTCGTCGTCATGCTCGTCGACGACCGGCTGGGGGAGCCGGTGGACCCGCGGTGGTCCGGGGCGCTGGTCGTCCTCAACGCCGGCCGGGACGAGGCCGAGGCGTTCCTGCCCGGGCTGGCCGGGCAGGACTGGGAGCTCACGCCCGTGCAGCGGCACGGGTCCGACCCCGTCGTGCGGGGGACGCGCTGGGAGCCGGCCCGGGGGCGTGTGCGGGTCCCGGCCCTGACGGCCGCGGTGCTCGTCCGGCCGCGCTGACCGTCCGCCGGTCAGGAACGGGTCAAGAACCGGTTCGGATCTGGTCAAGGCCCTTGCCTGCGGGGTTCCGGCTGGCGATGCTGGGCGACGCCACGACGATGTGGTCCACATCACACCCCGGAGGAGAACCGCATGACCGTCCGACCCCGCGCCCTCGTCGCCCTCGCCGGCGCCTCCGCCCTCGCCCTCACCGCCCTGCCCGCCGCGGCTGCCGGCGGAGGTGACGCAGATCCTCGCGCGACGCGGTACATCGTCATGCTCGAGGCCGGCGCCGAGGCGGGGCCGGACCGCGCCGCCGTCCGCACGAACACCGCGCGGGCCGTGGCCGACGCGCGGGCCCGCGGCCTCGACGTGGAGCGCAGCCTGCCGGCCCTGGGCGGCTACGTCGCCACGATGACCGGCGCCCAGGCCCGGGCCCTCGGCCAGGACCCGGCCGTGAGCACGGTGTCGGTGGACGGTGCCGTCACGGTCGCGGGGGAGCAGCAGGGCGCCACCTGGGGCCTGGACCGGATCGACCAGGCGCAGCTGCCCCTCGACGGGATCTACCGCTGGACCGCCTCCGGGTCGGGCGTGGACGCCTACGTCGTCGACACCGGGATCCGCAGCACCCACGCCGAGTTCGGCGGCCGGGTGCTCGAGGGGGCAAACTTCGCCCGGGGCAAGAACACCACGGAGGACTGCAACGGGCACGGCACCCACGTGGCCGGGACGGTCGGTGGAGGCACCTACGGCGTCGCCAAGGACGTCAACCTCGTCCCCGTGCGGGTGCTGGACTGCCGCGGCTCGGGCAGCTGGTCCGCCGTGGTGGCCGGCATGGACTGGGTCGTCTCCGCCGCCGACGGCCCGTCCGTGGCCAACCTGAGCCTGGGCGGAGGGGCCAACGCCTCGGTCGACGACGCGATCGCCCGCATGGTCGACGCCGGCATCACCACCGTGGTGGCCGCCGGCAACGAGGACACCGACGCCTGCACGACGTCCCCGGCCCGCGCCGGGGGCGCTCACGGTCGGGCGACCGACAGCACCGACCGCCGGGCCTCGTTCTCGAACTACGGCTCCTGCGTGGACCTGTTCGCCCCCGGCGTGGGCATCACCGCCGCCTGGCACAAGGGCGACACCGCCACGAACACCATCTCGGGCACCTCGATGGCCTCCCCGCACGTCGCCGGCGTCGCCGCCCTGGTGCTCGAGGGCAGCCCCTCCGCCAGCCCCTCCCAGGTGGGGGGTGCGATCGGGTCCGCGGCCACCCGGGGCGTCGTGACCGACCCGGCGGGATCGCCGAACCTGCTCCTGCACGCCACGTCCTGACCGGTCGTCGCCGGCCGGTCGCTCCTCCTCAGGGGCGGCTGGCCGGCAGCGGCAGCGCGCAGGTGTAGACGACCACCCTGCGCGCCTGCGGGTTCCCCTGCCCGACCCGGCGGTAGCGCTCGAGCACCTCCAGCAGCTCGGCCCGCATCGCCGTGAGCTGCTCGCCGGTCACCTGGACGGTGTGGTCCTCCAGCCCGCAGGCCTGCTGCCAGGTGTCCTCCCAGTCCGGACGGTCCCGCAACCAGGCCTCCGCGCGCTCGCCGAAGTGCGCCAGGTAGTCCATGGCCAGCCAGTCGGCGGCCCGGGCGTCCTCCTCGTCGAGGTCGTCGTCGGCCCCGCCGGCGACCCCCAGGCCCACCCCGAGCACCCCGGGCCGGTCCGCGTCGGGGACGGCGCTCCATACCCTCCGGCGGCCGGTGCCGGTGCCGGTGTCCTGCACCAGCCCCGCCTCCTCGAGGCGGCGCAGGTGGTATGACGTGGCGCCGGTGTTCGAGTCCAGCGCGGCGGCGAGCTCGGTCGCGGTGGCGCCCCCGTGGACCCGCAGCTCGGCGAGGAGCCGGCTGCGCAACGGGTGGGCGAGCGTGCGCAGGGCCCGGGACGAGGAGGACGGGGTGGTCGGAGGCATGCTGTCCTTTCCGCGGAACGGCCGGCGAACCGTGCACAGTTATTATGCACAGATCATGTGCAGACGCGGGTCGGCGCCTCGAAAACAGTCGCTGACCTGCAACGACAGCGATTTTGGGCGCATCCTCACGCCCCGCTAGACTTGAACGGTTGCCCCACCACACGAGATGAAGGTTCTTCTACCGTGCGTACATACACCCCCAAGCCTGGCGAGATCACGCGCGCCTGGCACGTCATCGACGCCACGGACGTCGTGCTGGGCCGCCTCGCGTCCCAGACCGCGATCCTGCTCCGCGGCAAGCACAAGCCGATCTTCGCGCCGCACATCGACACCGGCGACTTCGTCATCATCGTCAACGCCGACAAGGTGGCCCTCACCGGCGCCAAGCTGGCGCAGAAGAAGGCCTACCGGCACTCCGGCTACCCGGGCGGCCTGAAGGCCGTCAGCTACGAGCAGATGCTCGAGCAGCACCCGACCCGGGCGGTGGAGAAGGCGGTGCGCGGCATGCTCCCGCGCAACTCCCTCGGTCGCCAGATGCTGGGCAAGCTCAAGGTCTACGCCGGCGACACCCACCCGCACGCGGCCCAGCAGCCGGTGCCGTTCGAGATCTCCCAGGTCGCGCAGTAAGGAACGTCTGACAGATGACTGACACCACCACCGTGGAGACCGACGAGTTCGACGAGAACGCCGTCTCCGAGTACACCACCGAGTCGTCGGCCGCGGTCGAAGCCCCCTCCGCCCGTCCCTCCGCCACCGCCCCGGGCGCCGGCACCGGCCGGCGCAAGCAGGCCATCGCCCGCGTGCGCATCGTCCCCGGCACCGGCGAGTGGAAGGTCAACGGCCGCACCCTGGAGGAGTACTTCCCCAACAAGGTGCACCAGCAGATCGTCAACGAGCCGCTGGTCGCGCTCGACCTCATGGGCGCCTACGACGTCCTCGTCCGCGTGCACGGCGGCGGGCCCTCGGGCCAGGCCGGTGCGGTGCGCCTGGGCGTGGCCCGGTCGCTCAACGGGATCGACCCCGAGCTGAACCGCCCCGCCCTGAAGAAGGCCGGGCTGCTCACCCGGGACGCGCGCGTCCCCGAGCGCAAGAAGGCCGGCCTGAAGAAGGCCCGCAAGGCGCCGCAGTACAGCAAGCGCTGACGAGCGTCGACGACGCCGCGGGCGTCGCGACGCACGACCCGGAGGCCGGTGGGAGCACTGCTCCCGCCGGCCTCCGGCGTGGGCGGGCCGGACCGGGTCCGCCGCACAGGTACGGCATACTCTCTGAGGGTCCGTGACGGGTCCGGACGCAGGACGAGGAGACGAGGCAGAGCACATGGGACGACTGTTCGGCACCGACGGGGTGCGTGGCCTGGCCAACAAGGACATCACCGCCGAGCTGGCGCTGGACCTGTCCGTGGCCGTCGCGCACGAGCTGGGCGGGCACGGTGCCTTCGGCGGCCACCGGGCCACCGCGGTCGTCGGCCGGGACCCCCGGGCCTCGGGGGAGTTCCTCTCCGCCGCGGTGATGGCCGGGCTGGCCTCCGCCGGGGTCGACGTGCTCGACGCGGGCGTCCTGCCGACGCCGGCCATCGCCTACCTCACCCAGCGGATGAACGCCGAGATGGGGGCGATGCTGTCCGCCTCGCACAACGCCATGCCGGACAACGGGCTGAAGTTCTTCGCCCGGGGCGGGCACAAGCTGGCCGACGAGATCGAGGACCGCATCTCCGGGCGCGTCGGCAACCACTGGGAACGTCCCACCGGGGCTGCCGTGGGCCGCATCCGCCCGTTCGACCGGGGCGCGGAGTTCTACATCGAGCACCTGCTGGAGGCGGTCCCCGGGCGGCTGGACGGGCTGCGGGTGGTCATCGACGCCGCGCACGGGGCGGCCTCGGTCGTCGGGCCGGAGGTCTTCCGGCGGGCGGGGGCCACCGTCGACGTCATCGGCGGCGACCCGGACGGGCTGAACATCAACGACGGTGCCGGCTCGACCCACCTCGAGCACCTGCAGGAGGCGGTGCGGCTGCGCGGCGCCGACATGGGGGTGGCCTTCGACGGCGACGCCGACCGGTGCCTGGCGGTGGACGCGCAGGGCGAGCCGGTGGACGGGGACCAGATCATGGCCATGCTCGCGCTGTCCATGCACGAGGGCGGGGAGCTGCACGACGACACCCTGGTCGCCACGGTGATGAGCAACCTCGGGCTGATCCGGGCCATGGAGGCCGAGGGCATCCGGGTCGTGCAGACCGCGGTGGGGGACCGCTACGTGCTGGAGGAGATGCGCCGGCACGGCTACTCCCTGGGCGGGGAGCAGTCGGGCCACGTCATCATGCTCGAGCACGGCACCACCGGCGACGGGGTACTGACCGCCCTGGCGCTGGGTCAGCGCGTCGTCTCCTCCCGCACGACCCTGCGGGACCTGGCCGGTGTGATGACGCGGATGCCGCAGGTGCTGGTCAACGTCCCCGGGGTGGACAAGTCCCGGGTGGACAGCGACGCGCTGGTCACCGAGGCGGTCCGCGCCGTGGAGGCCGAGCTGGGCGCCGAGGGCCGGGTGCTCCTGCGCCGTTCCGGCACCGAGCCGCTCGTCCGGGTCATGGTCGAGGCCGACTCCCAGGACCGGGCCCAGGGGTATGCCGACCAGCTGGCCGGCGTGGTGCGCGAGCGCCTGACGCTCTGAGAGCTCAGGCGCTCGAGTCCTGCGTCGGTGCCGGGGAGGTCTCCGCCGGCCCGTCCTCGGGGGCCTGGGCCAGCTCGGCCTCGATGTCGGTGACGAACTGCTCGATCTCGTCCACCCCGTTGACCGGGCCGCCGGCGAGCAGGCCGTCGGCCCCCAGGAGCACCGCGCCGGGGCTGGTCCCCACCCCCAGGTCGTCGTAGACGCGGGAGCCGGGGTCCCACCAGATGCCGGTGGACGACGCGCCGACCGCCGTCGCGTCGAACGGGTGCGGCACGAGGACCAGCTGGACCCCGAGCTGGGGAAGCCGGTCGCGCCACCCGGGCAGCCGCTCCAGGGCCTCGTGCGTCGGCCCGCACCAGCAGTTGGCGAGCACGAGCAGCTGGGCCTGGCTGCGCGCGAGCTGGTGCAGCGTGACCGTGCCGTGGTCCCGGCCCACGAGGACCCGCGGGGTATGGGGGAGCGCACGTAGTCGAGCTCGGGCTCGTCGGCGGGGGGCCGGTCGGCCGCCGCCGCGGCGGCCCCGTGCCCGGGGCGACCTCGCCGCCGGGAGGACGGCCGCGGGGCCGGGCCGCCGCCGAGCACCATGACGGCCACGACCGCGAGCGCGACGGCGAGGAGCAGCCACCACCCGTCGTTGGCGGTGTAGCGGCCCAGGAGGGCCCCCGTGCTCGAACCGGCCAGGCCGACCCACAGGGTCAGGCCGGCCAGGGCCACGAGCAGGGTGTTGCGCGCGACCGTCCGGCCGTTGATCCGGTGGTCCCCGATCCGTCCGAAGCAGCCGCAGGTCGGCCGTGGGTCGAAGCCCATGGCGCGCACCACCACGGCCCAGAAGGCGACGAACAGCCCGAGGGCGAGCACCGCGCCGAGGAGGAACGGCCAGTGCCAGGGGGACAGCAGCAGGGCCGCGGTGACCAGCTCCACGACCGGCAGCGCCCGCGCGGTCGGCCGGTTGGTCACCAGGGGCGGCAGGCGTAGGAGGCGCAGGACGCTGTAGGTGGAGCCGGTGTCGCGCAGCTTGGCCACCCCGCTGAGCACGAGGACGGCGGCCAGCGTCAGCGGGGCCAGGGACAGGGCGGGGTGCATGCGGCCACGATACGGGAGTCGCCCCGGGACGGTGACGCGTCATCCAGCGAGGGGGGCGACCTGCCCGGGCACGGTCAGACGAGCTGCTCCATGCGGCCGGTGTCCACGTCGTAGAGGAAACCGCCGACGGCGACCCGGTCGCCGATCAGCGGGTGGCTCGTGACGCGGTGCACGTCCTCCATCAGGGCCGCCCGCTGGTCGGGGACGACGTGGAAGTGCTGCCACCAGGCGTCCTGGCCGGAGAGCTCGGTGATGGTCTCGCGCAGCTCGTTCTCGGACATCTTCGTCATCGCGCAGCGGGTGTGCGGGACGACGAGGACGCGCTGCACGTTGAGCAGGTGCACGCCCAGGACCAGCGCCTCGAGCGCGGCGTCGGTGACCCGTCCGCCGGGGTTGCGGAAGATCTTGGCGTCCCCGTGCGTGAGGCCGAGCATCGTCAACGGCTGGATCCGCGAGTCCATGCACGTGACGATGGCCACGCCGGCCCGGGCGACGCCGTCGAAGCCGCCGAGGGTGAAGCTGTCGGCGTAGTCCGCGTTGGCCGCGAGCAGGTCGGCGAAGGGGGAGGCCGGACCTGCTCCGGTGCCGGCCGGGGCGTCGTCGTGCTGCGTCATACCGATGTCCTCTCTGAGGTGGTCGGGTCGGGCCCGGAGGGGCGGTGGCGGGGTGGGGCGGGTCAGTCCAGCTCGGCCAGGTCCGCCCGGGTCGGGGCGGCGGCCCCGGCCCGCCCGACCGTCCAGGTGGCGCAGGCGACGGCCCTGCGCAGGGCGGGGGCCAGGTCCTCCAGGTCGGAGCGGCGCAGACGCTCGCGCGCCGCGGCGGAGCCGAGCAGGCCGGCGTCCAGGAGCCCGCTGAGCAGGCCGGCCATGAAGGAGTCGCCCGCGCCCACGGTGTCCACCACCCGGGCCACGACGGGCTCCAGCTCGATCGTGGTGTCGGTGCGGGACAGGTGCACGAGCGCGCCGTCCCCACCCCGGGTGACGACGACGACCTCGGGCCCGAGCCGGCCCCAGAGGTGGACCACGTCCGTCACCGGGGCGTCGTCGTAGAGCCAGCTCACGTCCTCGTCGGAGGCCTTGACCACGTCCGACAGACCCATGCACTCCTCGATCCGCGAGCGCACCTGGTGCGGGTCCCCCATGACGGTCGGGCGGCAGTTCGGGTCGTAGGAGACCGTCGCGGTGGGGCGGGCGCGGGTCATCAGCGCGAGCACGGCGGAGGCGCCAGGCTCGAGCGTGGCGGCCACGGACCCGGTGTGCAGGTGACCGATGCCGTGAAGGTCCTGGGTGCCCACCTGCCACAGCAGGTCGAAGTCGTAGGTGGCCGACCCGTCCGCGTCGAGGTGGGCGGTGGCCGTCGACGTCCGGGCGGCGGTGTCGGAGCCGGGGGTGAGCACGACGTCGGCGTCGAGGAGGTGCTCGCGAACCCGGGCCCCGCGCTCGTCCTGACCCAGGTGGGCCGTCAGACGGCTGTCGTGGTCGAGCGCGGCCAGCCCGACGGCCACGTTGGCGGGCGAGCCTCCGACGTGCTCGGTCCTGCCCTCGCCTCCGTGCGGGACGACGACGTCGACGAGGGCTTCTCCGACGGTGAGGACGGCTGGCTGGTCCATCGTGGTGCCCGTCAGCCCCGGGTGGCTTCCGGGGACAGCGAGTCGGCGATCTTGGCCACCTTGTCCAGGCGGTGGTGGGAGGTGATCTCCCGGATGGTGCCGGAGCGGGAGCGCATCACCAGGGAGTGGGTCACGGCCGTCCCCGAGCCGTAGCGCACCCCGTCGAGCATCTCGCCGGTCGTAATGCCGGTGGCCACGAAGAAGGCGTTGTCGCCGGTGACCAGGTCGTCGGTGGACAGCACCCGGTCCAGGTCGTGCCCGGCGTCGACGGCCTTCTGCCGCTCCTCGTCGTCCTTGGGCCACAGCTTGCCCTGGATGACACCTCCCATCGCCTTCATCGCGCAGGCGGTGATGATGCCCTCGGGGGTGCCGCCGATGCCGATGAGCATGTCGACGGAGGACTCCTCGCGGGCCGCGGCGATGCGCCGGCGACGTCGCCGTCGGTGATGAAGCGCAGTCGGGCGCCGGCGTCGCGGACCTCCTGGGTGTACTGCTCGTGGCGGGGCCGGTCGAGCATGATCACGGTCAGGTCGTCGACGAAGCGCCGCTTGGCCCGCGCGATGCGGCGCAGGTTCTCCTTGATCGGCAGGCGGATGTCCACCCGGTCGGCCACGTCGGGGCCGACCACGAGCTTGTCCATGTAGAACACGGCCGAGGGGTCGTACATGGTGCCGCGCTCGGAGACCGCCATGACGGCGATCGAGTTGTCCATGCCCTTGGCCGTGGGCGTGGTGCCGTCGATCGGGTCGACGGCGACGTCGACCTGGGGGCCGGTGCCGTCGCCGACCTTCTCGCCGTTGTAGAGCATCGGGGCCTCGTCCTTCTCGCCCTCGCCGATCACGACGACCCCGTCCATGGCGACCTGGCTGATGACCTTGCGCATGGCCTCCACGGCCGCGTTGTCCGCCAGGATCTTCTCGCCACGGCCCACCCAGCGTCCGGCGGCCAGGGCCGCGGCCTCGGTGACCCGGACCAGCTCCATGGCCAGGTTGCGGTCGGGGATGACCTGCTCGGTGCTCGGACGGGTGGGCTGCGGCTCCGCGACCATGCGGGACTCCTTCGTCGGTGGTGACTGCGACGCGCTCTGCCGGCCAGCCTAGCGGCCGTGGGTCGTCACGGTGCCCGGGGATGGGACGATGGGCCGGTGAGCCAGAGCACCCGACCGACGCCCGGCCCCGACGAGGTCCGGGGCCGCCAGGAGACACCCGCTGCGCCCGCCCAGGACGGGCGGCAGAAGCGGCTGGCCTCCTGGACCTTCCGCAACATGGTCGTCTCGGTGCTGCTCGTGCTCGTCGTGGTGCTGGCCTGGTGGTCGATGACCTACCAGCCCGACGAGTCGCAACGGCGGCCCGCCGAGGTGGAGCAGGTCGTGCCGTTCGCGGTCGACCAGGCCGACTGGCCGGTCTGGGTGCCCGACCCGGGGGAGGGGTGGACGCCCACGGTGGCGTGGTTCGACGCGCGGCTCGCGGGGGTCCCCACGTGGCACGTCTCCTACACCACGCCGGACGGCGAGTATGCCGCCCTCCACCAGGCCGCCGACGTGACCGACGCCTGGGTGCAGGAGGTGCTCGGGGACGCGCAGGAGGTCGGGGAGCAGGACCTGCCCGGCGCGACCGGGACGCAGACCTGGCAGGCGTGGGAGGGGCCCGTGCCGAGCAACGTGGAACGTGCCTGGGTCCTCGGGCCGCAGGAGACCGGCGGGTCCACCGTGGTCGTCAGCGGGACGGTCGCCGAGGACGAGGCGGCGGAGCTGCTGGAGTCGGTCGAGGCACGGGACTGACCTGCGGACCGGCCGATGGTCGGCGTTCGAGCAGGTGTGTCGGTGGGGTCTGTTTGGGTGGGGGTATGTCGTTCTCGTGGGGTGGGGCAGCGGGGGTGGTGGAGGAGGTCCACGACCCGGGGGACTTCGTGCCGGTGCCGGTGACGGAGCGGGAGCGGGAGTTCGTGGCCGGGGTGATGGCCGGGCAGGACGCGCAGGTCCAGGAGTGCGAGGACCCGGGCCGGTCGGCGTACTGGGAGCTGCTGGCCGAGGTGGACGCGACCCTGGCGGCCGGGACCGGTGGGGCTGGGTGGGCCGTCGGGCCGTTGGCGTCGCGAGGAGCTGGTGGCCGGGCTGAGGCTGGCGGACGGTGGGGCTGGACCGGGCCGGGGTGGGGCCGACG
>NZ_MKKA01000022.1 GCF_001942405.1 Ornithinimicrobium sp. CNJ-824 | reverse complement strand
GGACCGGGACTCCGAGGGGGAGGGGGTGGTGGTGGGGTCGTCCGTGCTGGGAGCGGGCGCCGCGGTGGGGGTGCCGGTGGGGGCGTCGTGGGCGTCGCGTCGCCGGCGGTCGTCGCCCCGCCAGGCGGCGAGCGGCCCGACCAGCGCGCCGGCCAGCAGCAGGGGGAGGAACGCACGGACGTGCCGGCGGGGTCGACGGCGGGAGCGGGCGGAGCCGGTCATGGTGCACCTCCGAGGGCGACGGTGCCCTCACCTCCAGTGTCCTCCTCCGACGGGTCGGACGCCAGGGTCCGACAGGCTTCAGGCGGCGACCGACCCCCGACCGCCCGGTGGACGCTTCTGCGCCCGGCGGGCGACCCGCTTCTGCCAGACCCGGAACACCCAGGCCGTGGGCACCTCGCGTCCGGTGGCGACGTACTCGACCGCCGCGTCGTGGAAGACGGTGGAGCGCACCAGCGCCAGGTCCTGCTCCTTGCCCAGCAGCAGGAGCGTGTCGCCCTCGGCCAGCGGCTTGTCGAGGTCGGGGGTGAACATCCGCCGGCCCTCGCGGACCAGCACTGCGGGATAGACCGCCAGCCGGACCGTGCGGTCGTCGGGGTCGCGGAGCAGGTCGCCGAGGGTCAGCTCCTGGGTGCGCATCCAGCGGACGGCGGCCGGGGCCGACCGCTGGTCGATCTCGACCCGGGTGCTGACCGGGGTGGCGTCGCCGACGACGGCCACGATCTCGTCCATCACCTGGCGTCCCAGTCGTCGTCCTCGTGCAGGACGTGGTCGATGAAGCTCCAGTAGTTGGGCGAGGTGATCCGCGCGACCGCCTCCCGGGCGAGCAGCTCGGTGGGCACGAAGACCGAGTCGGCGTCGAAGGCCCGCAGCGGGGCGTGGTTGACAGCCGAGTTCTGCCGGACGGCGATGAAGAGGTTGTCGTTCTCGATCCGGGCGTGCGCGGCCATCGCCATGTTGACGATGTCCGACTCGGCGCCGGCGATGAAGCCGACCGCGTCGCTGACGTCGGGCCGCCCGTCGGCGGGGTCGACGAGGACGACGTCCAGGCCGGCGCTCTCCAGGTCGCGGGTGACCTCGAAGCCGAAGGTCCCGTCGGCCGAGACCACCCAGTGGCCGTCGGTGAGGTGCTCCAGCTTGTGCGGCAGCTCCGAGCCGCGCGGGCTCATCAGCCAGGAGGCCAGGCGGAAGCCGGAGGGTCGGCGCAGCGCCATCACCAGGTAGGCGCCGTAGCGGTCGAAGGGGTTGATGACCACGTCGGCGGCGAAGTCGTGCATCTGCTGGGCGTGCTCGCGGTCGCTGCACCGGGCGATGACCATGAGCTCGGGCCGGAGCAGGTTGACGGTCATGACGACCGAGAGGTTGGTCTCGTCGTTGTCGGTGAGGGCCAGCACCGCCTCGCAGTTCGGGTGGCCCAGCCCGGCCATGCCCAGGATGCGTGGGTCGCGCCCGCTGGCGGCCATCGCCGGCACGTCGGTGGTGTAGTTGTCGAGGGCGAGGTGCTCGATGCGTTCGGGGTCGCTGTCGAGGACGACGAAGTTGCGGCCCTGGTCCTCCAGGGCCCGGCACACGGCCTCGCCGGCCTGCCCGTAGCCCACGACGAGGACGAAGGGTTCCTGGATGGCCCGCACCTTGCGGGTGAACCGGTTGAGGGCCAGCGCCCGGCGGAAGGTCTGCTCCTGGGCCAGGGACAGCAGGGCGCCGATGGAGTAGGACCAGGCCACGACGCTGGCGTAGATCGTCAGCGTGACCCAGATGCGTTGCGGGTAGCTGAACGCGTGCGGGACCTCGCCGTAGCCGATCGTCAGGCCGGTGTAGCTGATGACGTAGAAGGAGTCGAAGACCGAGAGCCGGTCGGGGTTCTCCTCGGTCCCCGGCATGAAGGACAGCCCGAAGGTCATCACCGCGAAGACCGAGACGAGGACGACGAGGGGGGTCCGCACGCGGCGCAGGATGAGGAAGACCGCGTCGGTGCCCGGCGGCTCGGCGGGCACGTCCACCCGGACCCGGCGCAGGCTGTCGGGCCGGGCGCGGGCGAGGGTGCCGCCTCGGAGGAGCTGGAGGAGGTTGGCCATGGGGTATGCGGTGCAGCCGGGGCGGCGGGCGCGTCAGCGGCGCCGGTAGGAGACGGTCTCCATGATCAGCAGGATGACCGAGACGAAGTTGGCCAGCAGCGCCCCGGCGGCGATCGAGACGACGCTGGCCATGTGCTCGCCGGTCAGCCCGCCGGCGTCGACGTGCGAGCCCCAGATCCACACGAGGGCGGCGATGATCAGCTGGATGCTGGCCACCAGGCTGGTCGCCAGCTGGACCGCGCCGATCTGGGTCCGGTCGCCGAACTTGAGGATGGTGGCGATGATGTTGACGGCGACGGCGGCGTAGAGCTCGTAGACGTTGTGCAGCCTCGGGTTGTCGATGTCACCGACCACGTACCCGAAGTTCAGCGTCGCGGCCAGCAGCACGAAGAAGCCGAAGACGACCTTTTCCCGATTCACGACCCCGACCATACTCGCCGGGGCCCGGCCGGGCGGGGTTCCGCGCACGACTCCGCACGGGTGGGGGTCCGTCGGTGGTCCTGGCTAGCATCGCGGCCATGGACCTGGGGAGGGCGGCGCGGATGGCGCGCGAGACGATGGACGAGCACGGGCTGGACGGGTGGACGTTCGCCTTCGACAGGGCACGCGTGCGGGCGGGTGCGTGCCACTTCCGCGACCGGAGGATCACGCTGAGCCGGGCGATCACGGCCGCCCAGGACGCGGCGGAGGTGCGCGAGACGGTGCTGCACGAGGTGGCCCATGCCCTCGTCGGTCCCCGGCACGGGCACGACGCGGTGTGGCGACGCACCGCCCGGTCGATCGGGGCGACGGGGGAGCGGTGCTACTCGGTGGACCAGCCCGTCGTGCCCGGGAGGTGGCAGGGCCGGTGCGCGGCCGGCCACGTCGTGCACCGGCACCGCCGCCCGGAGCGGCTGCTGCTGTGCGCCCGTTGCCGGGGCGTCCCGGACCGGGACCGGGCGCTGCGCTGGAGCCTGGACGGCCGGCCGGTCCCGCCGGAGCAGCTCGGCCCCCAGGTCGCCCAGGGCTGGCGGCAGCTGCGGGACCCGTCGGCCGCCGCCGGTTCCGACGGTCGGCCGCCCGGCACGCTCCGGCCCGGTGAGCTGGTGCGGATCACCGCCCCAGGCCGCTACCACGGCGTCGCCCGCGCGGGTCCTCTCCCGCGGGCGCACCTGCTACACGGTCCAGGCGCCGGGCGTGCGGCTGCGCGTGCGGTTCGAGGCCGTGCGGGGCGTGGAGCCGGCGTGAGACGGAACGCCAGGCGGGGGGCGGGGGAGGGCCAGCGACCGGAGGGAGGAGACGGACGACGGGACCGTGACCAAAGCGTGACCTGGTTCCCGCGACGTGAACCTGCCCACTGAGTAGGGTCGAGACATCTCGTGTCGGCCGATGCGCGCTCCGGTCCTGCGGTCGCGACGGTCGGCACCGTGAGGAAGGAGCCAAAGGTGGCGAGTTCACGCGCACGACGCGGCACGGTCACGGCGCTGGCCGTGACGGGTGCCCTGACCCTGACCGGGTGCCTGCAGAACCCTGAGGGCGACGCCGGTGGTGGCGGCGGTTTCGGCGGACAGGCCTCCCCGGACCCCGGCGACGGTGTGGTCACCGTGCTGGGTGCGTTCGGCGGCGGCGAGGAGGAGCTGTTCCTCGAGTCGCTGAGCGAGTTCGAGGAGGAGTCGGGCATCGACGTCCAGTACACCTCCGACCAGGACTTCACCACGACGGTGCTGCTGCGGGTCAACTCCGGCGACGCGCCGGACATCGGCCTGTTCCCCCAGCCCGGCGGCGTCATGCAGATGGCGGCCGACGGCAACGTCGTCCCGATCGACCAGATGCTCGACTACGACGCTCTCGACGCGACGCTCGTCCCGGGCTTCCTCGACTCCGCGCGCCACCAGGGACGGGTCTACGCCGCCCCCATGCGGATGGCGGTGAAGTCCATCGTCTGGTACCCCAAGAAGGCCTACGAGGAGGGCGGCTGGAGCACCGAGCCGGCCAGCCTCGAGGAGCTCGACGAGATCGCCGAGCAGATCAAGGCCGACACCGACGCCGCGCCGTGGTGCATCGGCTGGGAGTCGGCCCAGGCGACCGGCTGGGTCGGCACCGACTGGATCGAGGAGTACATGCTCCGACTGCACGGCCCGGACGTCTACGACGACTGGATCTACGGCCGGATGGCCTTCGACGACCCGCGTGTGGTCGAGGCCTTCGAGGCCTACGGCGAGCTGTCCAACGAGGAGGGCAACGTCCTGGGCGGCACGACCGGCATCGTCTCGACCCCGTTCGCCGACGCCATGGCCCCGGCGTTCCAGGACGACCCCGACTGCTACCTCATGCGCCAGGGCAACTTCGCCACCGGCTTCTTCCCCGAGGACGTGCAGGAGAACCTCGACGAGGAGGTCGGCATCTTCGTCTTCCCGCCGGCCGAGGACGGCTACGACGGCCAGCCCATCCTGGGCGGTGGCGACCTCGCCGCGGCGTTCAGCTACGACGACGACACCGTGGCCCTCATGGAGTTCCTCACCTCCGACCAGTTCGGCGGACCGTGGGCCCAGGGCGGTGGCTGGCTCTCGCCGCACACCTCCTTCGACACCAGCCTCTACCCGGACGAGACCACCCGGCAGATCGCCGAGATGGCCTACACCGCGGACGTCTTCCGCTACGACGGCTCCGACGTCATGCCCAAGGAGGTCGGCTCCGACGCCTTCTGGAAGGCCATGGTCGAGTTCCAGGACGGCACCAAGACGGCCGAGGTGGTCACCGCGGAGATGTGGGAGGCCTGGCCGGAGGACCAGAAGCAGGTCGCCGGCGGGTCCGAGGACGAGTGAGACCATGACCTCCTCCCACTCCACGCCACCCGTGGGTCAGGACGTCCCCCAGGACGACCCCCGGGTCGACGACGTCTCGCCGCAGGCGTCGGTGCCGGACGACTACGGTCTGCAGCCGGTCAGGCTGCTCATCGGCGTCGTGGGCATCGCGCTGACGTTGTGGTTGATGTTCAACCTGTTCCTGGCGTTCGCCTACTACCCGGGCTGGTTCTTCGACAGCAAGCTGCTCATGGGTGCCCTCGGCCTCGTCGCCGGCGTCGGCGGTGCCGCCATCCTGTTCTGGTTCATCAACGTGGCCATCGAGGCGCTGCCCCGCCGGCTGGAGCACGGGCTCATCCCCTACGCGTTCCTGCTGCCGGGCTTCAGCCTCATCGGCCTGATGCTGCTCTACCCGACGATCCAGACGATCCACTACTCGTTCGCCAACAGGGACAGCACCGAGTACCGCGAGCCGCCGTGGGCCAACTACACCGAGCTGTTCAGCAGCAGCGCGTTCTGGTCGGCGATCCTCAACAACGTGCTGTGGATCGCGATCGTCCCGGCGATCACGGTGGCCCTCGGGGTCGTCGTGGCAGTCCTGGCCGACAAGCTGTCGGCCAGCAGCGAGAAGTGGGCCAAGAGCTTCATCTTCCTGCCGATGGCGATCAGCTTCGTGGCGGCCTCGGCGATCTGGCTGACGACCGTCTACGCCTACCAGGCGCCGGGCCGTCCGCAGACCGGTGTGCTCAACGCGATCGTCCAGCAGTTCGGCGGCCAGCCGCAGAACTGGCTGGCGATCGAGACCGGGCGGCTCAACAGCCTGCTGCTCATGGTCATCCTCATCTGGCTGCAGACCGGGTTCGCCATGGTGCTGCTGTCGTCGGCCATCAAGGGTGTCCCCGAGGACACCATCGAGGCCGCCCGGATCGACGGGGCCAGCGAGTGGCAGATCTTCTGGAAGGTCGTCATCCCGCAGATCCGCGCCACCATCATCACGGTGTTCATCACCGTCCTGATCCTGGTGATGAAGGTCTTCGACATCGTCTACGTGCTGACCAACGGTCGCAACAACACCGACGTCATCGCGAACATGTTCTTCAACGAGCTGTTCGCCCGCGGCCAGGCCGGACGGGCCACGGCGATCGTGGTCATCCTCCTGATCGCCGTCATCCCGATCCTGATCTACCAGGTCAAGCAGTTCCGTGAGCAGGAGGCCACCCGATGAGCGCCGGACGACTCAAGGACGGACGCCAGCGCAGCGTCGTCTCGATGGTGACGATGTTCCTGCTGGCGGTGCTGTGGACCCTGCCGACGCTGGGTCTGCTCATCACCAGCTTCCGCACCCGCGACGCCGCAGCCACCTCCGGGTGGTGGGCGGCGCTGTGGGAGGGCGGCTGGACCACCGAGAACTACGCTCGGGTGTTCGAGCAGGCCGACCTGGGCAACGCCTTCCTCAACGGGATCGCGGTGGCCGTCCCGGCCACAATCATCCCGATCATGTTCGCGGCGTTCGCGGCCTACGCCTTCACGTTCATGGACTTCAAGGGCAAGGACGTGCTGTTCATCATCATCGTCGCGGTGATGGTGGTGCCGATCCAGGTGGCCTTCCAGCCGCTGCTGGACCTGCTCGGCCCGCGCGGCCTGGGCATCTCGGGCCAGTACCTCGCGGTCTGGCTGCTGCACACCGGCTTCGGGATGCCGCTGGCCATCTACGTCCTGCGCAACTACATGGCCTCGCTGCCCTACAGCGTGGTCGAGTCGGCGCGCATCGACGGGTGCTCCAACTTCCAGATCTTCTGGAAGCTGATCGCCCCGATGGCCATGCCGGCGATGGCGGCCTTCGCCACCCTGCAGTTCCTGTGGGTGTGGAACGACCTGCTCATCGCCAGGCTGTTCCTGTCCAACGACAACACCACGGTGATCGTCAAGCTCCAGCAGCTGCTGGGCACCCAGGGTCAGGGCGCCGAGCTGCTGACCGCGGGCGCGTTCATCTCCATGGTGCTGCCGATGATCGTGTTCTTCGCGCTCCAGAACTTCCTGGTCCGCGGCATGACCTCCGGGGCGGTCAAGGGCTAGGTCCCGCCCGCACCGGCCCCACGCCGCCCGCAGCACCCGCTGTGGGCGGCCGTGTGGTGTCATGGCGGGGTGAGCCGTGACCTGCCGTGGCCGACCGACCTGCCGGCGTCAGCGCGCGAGCGTCTCGAACGCACGCTGGCCCCCCTGCCCGAGCACCGCCGCACCACCTTCGCCCTGCGGGTGTCCCGCTGGTGGGCCGACCTCGTCGACGGGCTCTCGCCCTACCCCGACCCGCCGGCCGTGGCCGCGCGGGTCCTCGAACTGGCGGCGGCGGCATACCTGGAGCGGGAGGACGACCTGCACCTGCTGGACGAGCGGCGCTCCCTGGAGCCCGACTGGTTCCAGCGGCCCGGCGTGGTCGGCTACGCCGTTTACGCCGAGCGGTTCGCCCCCGAGGGGACGCTGGCCGGGGTCGCCCGGCACGCCGACCACCTGCGGCAGCTGGGCGTGACCTACCTGCACCTGATGCCGCTGCTGCAGCCGCGACCGGCGCCCAACGACGGCGGCTACGCGGTCGCCGACTACCGGCGCGTGCGGGAGGACCTGGGCACGATGGCTGACCTGCGGGCGCTGACCCGTTCGCTGCGCGGCCAGGGCATCAGCCTGTGCCTGGACCTGGTGCTCAACCACGTCGCCCGTGAGCACGAATGGGCGCAGGCCGCCCGGGCCGGCGACGAGCGCTACCGCCGCTACTTCCACGTCTTCCCCGACCGGACCGTCCCCGACGCCTACGAGGCGACGCTGCCGGAGGTCTTCCCCGACTTCGCCCCGGGCAGCTTCACCCTCGACGAGGAGCTCGACGGCTGGGTCTGGACGACCTTCAACAGCTACCAGTGGGACCTGGCCTGGGAGAACCCGGACGTCTTCTGCGAGATCGCCGACGTCATCCTCTTCCTGGCCAACCAGGGGGTCGAGGTGCTGCGCCTGGACGCCATCGCCTTCATCTGGAAGCGGATGGGGACGGCCTGCCAGAACGAGCCGGAGGTGCACCAGCTCACCCAGGCGCTGCGCGCGGTCAGCCGCATCGCCGCGCCCTCGCTCGTCTTCCTCGCCGAGGCGATCGTGGGCCCCAACGAGCTGGTCCACTACCTCGGGCAGGGCCGGCACCACGGCAAGGTGTCCGACCTCGCCTACCACAACAGCCTCATGGTGCAGATCTGGTCGATGCTGGCCAGCCGCGACTCGCGCCTGGCCGAACGGGCCCTCAGCCGCTTCCCCCAGGTGCCGTCCACCTCGGCGTGGATCACCTACCTGCGCTGCCACGACGACATCGGGTGGGCCATCGACGACGACGACGCCCGCTCGGTCATGGTCGACGGCTGGGCGCACCGGAAGTTTTTGTCCGACTACTACTCCGGCGAGTTCGAGGGGTCGACCGCCGAGGGGCTGGTCTTCCAGCACAACCCGGCGACGGCGACCGGCGCATCTCCGGCAGCGCCGCCAGCCTCGTCGGCCTGGGCGGCGCGCTGCGGCGGCTCGACGCCGCGGTCGACGAGGAGGGCTTCGAGGAGGCCGCCCAGGCCGTGGACGTGGCGGTCGCCCGCCTCCTGCTCGGGTATGCCGTCGTCTACGGGTGGGGCGGTGTCCCGGTGATCTGGTCCGGGGACGAGGTCGCCCAGCTCAACGACGAGCACTGGGCCGAGGTGCCCGAGCACGACGGGGACAACCGCTGGGCCCACCGGCCCCGCCTGGACTGGGACTGCGTGGAGGAGGCCCGGAGCGACCCCGGGTCGGCCGTCGGCCGCGTATGGGCGGGGATGCAGCACCTGGCCCGGGTGCGGGCCTCGCTGCCGCACCTGCACGCCTCGTGGCCGGCCGAGACGGTGGCCGCGCCCGACCCGGGCGTCTTCGTCGTCCTGCGCCGGCACCCGGTGGGACCGATGCTGCAGCTCTACAACGTCACCGAGCAGCCGCGGACCGTGCCGGCCTGGTGGGTGCGGGAGCAGGGCATCAACCTGGACGGGGCGGTGGACGCGCTCAACGGCTTCCCGCCCAACCTCACCGACGACGGGTCGGTCTACCTGTCGACCTACCAGCCGGTCTGGCTCGTACGCCGCTGACGCGGGCCCGGCCTGTCCGCGCGGGGAACGGCAGAACCCCGCGGTGGAGACAAGGGGTCCACCGCGGGGTTCTGGTCAGGGACGGGTCAGCGACCGAACAGCTTGCCGAAGAAGCCGGCGCCGGCGCCGACCTCCTGCTCGTGGCCGGCGCAGCGCTGGGAGCTCGGCACGCCCTTCATCACCTGGTCGACGTGGCGGCCGCAGCCGGCCCAGGTCGTCTTGCCGCACTGGCGGCACTTCACGGCACTGCACATGGGGGGTCCTTTCGACGGGGACGATCGGATCGATCTGCCGAGAAATATACCCCAGGGGGTATGGGAGTGCAACGTTGCCGCCCACGGCCCGGCGGGCGCACCGGACCGGCCCGGGGGTCACCCCTCGGCGATGACGACGAAGTTGGCCTCGGTGTGGCCGTCCGCCTGGTAGCCCAGCACCGGGTCGCAGGTGATGATGGCCAGCCGCGGGCGGTCGGGGTGCGGTCCCCAGACCGTCAGCGAGCGGGCCAGCGCGTCCTTGTCCACGGCCGCGGTGGAGGTCACCGTGAACGAGCGGGAGGAGCCGTCGCTGTAGCCGACCTCCACCGTGTCGCCGGCGCCGACGGAGGGCAGCTGGGCGAACGCGTCCGGAGCGCCCTCCCAGGTCACGTGTCCGGCGACCACGGACGTGCCCACCTGGCCGGGGCTGACCCGGTTGCTGCCGGTGAACCAGATGACCTCGTTCCGCCCGGGGTTGATGGTCCCGTCGGCGGCCAGGCCCTGGGGGACGATCGCCCCGTCCACCGCCGCGCTGGAGATGCGGATCCAGGCCGGCGCACCGGCGGGGACCGCAGCCTCGGCGCCTTCGCCCGTTCCCGTGGACGAACCGGCGGAGGGAGAGGACCCCGAGGCGGGCGGCCTGGTGCCGGAGTCCGTGGCGTCGGCCCTGGCCGAGGCGCTCCACCCCTGGAGCCCCGCCGTCGGTGCGGGGCCGTCGGCGGGAGCGGCGGCGGCCAGCCTGGCAGGGTCGTCCGACGGCGTGGCGGACGACGACGTCCTGTCCTCGGTCGTGGTGGACGGGGGAGCGGCCGTCGTCACGGGCGGCGTGGGTGACGACGTGGTCGGTGGCCGTCCTCCTCCCAGGAGCGTGGCGAGCAGGAGGGCGCCCGCCACAAGCGCGACGAGCAGGCCTCCGACGACGAGGACCAGCGGGGGGACCGCGCCAGCTGCGCGGTCCCCCCGCCGACGAGCGGTCGGCATGCCCCCGCTCAGTGCTCCTGACCGCGGCGACGCAGGCCGAGGCCGGCCAGACCCAGTCCGGCCGCGGCGACGGCCGCCAGCGGCAGAGCCGGGTTGACACCCTTCGCGGGGACGTCCGTCTGCACGATGGGCCCGATCGGCTCCCCGGCGTCGTCGCCGTCACCGGGGGTGCCCGGCTGCTCGGGCTCGTCGGTGGGCTCCTCCGGCTCGTCGGTGGGCTCCTCGGGCTCGTCGGTCGGCTCCTCGGGCTCGTCCGTGGGCTCCTCGGGCACGTCGCCGGTGCAGGCGATGACGTGCGAGATCTCCTTGCCCGACTCGTGGGACAGCTCCGTGCCCGTGGCGACGTACAGGTGGACGTCGTCCGGGTCGTCGGTGGACTGCTCGGAGCCGGCGTTCAGGATGACCGCGATGTAGTCCTGGTCGGCCGTCCACGTCTCGTCGGAGTAGTTGTCGGCGACCTTCTCGCAGTCGACGTTCGTGAACCCCTCGTCGGCGTAGTCGCCGTCCGGGTCCATGAGGACCTGCTCCCAGTAGCCCGGCTGGTTCGGGGTGTGCGTGTCGGCATGGGCGGCCGCGCCGCCCGCGGTCACGACGAGACCGGCGACCAGGGCGCCAGCCCCGCGGCGGAATGTGGTGCTCATGTGTCTTCCCCTTGCGTCGTGCGCCTGTCGGCGCGTGTCTGGTTGTGGCACGCCCCGGATGCGCACGGCACGCCGGAGGCGTACGGACGTCGGTGGACCCCTGCACCTGACCGCGACCCTACCCATCCTCGACCGTCGCGTCGCCCCGGAACGACGGGCCTGTGGACCCCGCTGGCTAGGGTGTCGCCATGAAGCTCGCCGACCTCGTCGTGGCCCTCGACGCCCAGCTGGCCGACACTCCCGACCATCCCCGAGGCATCGAGGTGACCGGGGTCAGCCACCAGGCGGCCTGGATCCGCCCCGGCGACCTCTTCGTGGCGATCAGGGGCGCCCGTTTCGACGGGCACGGCTTCATGGACGAGGCCATCGAACGGGGCGCGGTCGCCGTCGCGGGCGAGGGACTGCCCGAGGGGCTGCGCTGTAACCTGCCCTACCTGGCGGTCGCCGACGCCCGGGCCGCCCTGGCGGACGCGGCCACCGAGGTCATGGGCCGCCCGAGCGACCACCTCACCGTCGTGGGCGTCACCGGCACCGACGGCAAGACGACCACCTCCTGCCTGGCCCTGCACCTGCTGCGCGCGACCGGCTCCCGGACCGGACTCCTGTCGACGATCGGCTACGAGCTGCCCGACGGGGTCCTGCGCCAGCCGCCCTCCCACTTCACCACCCCCGAGGCGCCCCAGGTCCAGCACATCCTGCGCGAGATGGTCCGGCACGGGGCGACCGCCGCCGTCGTGGAGTCCTCCAGCCACGCCCTGGCGCTGGAACGGGTGCGGGGCGTCTCCTACGACGTGGCCGTGTGGACCAACCTCACCGGCGAGCACCTGGACTTCCACGGCTCGATGGAGCAGTACTTCGCCGACAAGGCCAAGCTGGTCCGACGGGCCGCCCACAGCGTCCTCAACGTCGACGACGGGCCCTGGTTCGAGCGGCTGGTCCCCCTGGCGACGGAGGGCGGGCGCACGTGCACGACATACTCCGCGGAGGGCAACGAGGCCGACTGGCGCGCCACCGACGTCGAGGAGGGGCCCGCGGAGATCACCTTCACCGTCCACGGGCCCGAGGGGCAGATGCCGGCGCGGCTGCCGATGATCGGCCGCTTCAACGTCGCCAACGCCCTCGCCGCCATGGCCGGGGTGGCAGCGACGGGAGTCCCGCAACGGGCTGCGGTCGAGGCCCTGTCGGGCTTCGGCGGGGTGGCGGGGCGGATGGAGATGGTCGAGCGGCAGGACGGCGACCCCCGGGTGATCGTCGACTTCGCGCACACCCCGCCCAGCCTGGACAAGGCCCTCGAGACCGTCCGCGTGACCACCGAGGGACAGCTGTGGGTCGTCATCGGCTCCGCCGGCGGCCCCCGGGACCCGTCCAAGCGGGCGCCCCTGGGGGAGGTCGCCACCCTGCGCGCGGACCGCGTCGTCCTCACCGAGGAGGACCACCGGGACACGCCCCTGGAGGACATCCTGGCCGAGATGGAACGCGGTGCCCGCGAGGCCGGCCGCGACAACTACGTCTCCATCGGGGACCGGCGCGAGGCGATCCGGTACGCCGTGCGCGAGGCGGCCCCGCAGGACACCGTGCTGCTCGCCGGCAAGGGGCCGGAGGAGACGCTCGAGCGGGACACGGGGACGATCCCCTGGGAGGAGATCGAGGAGGCCCGCGAGGCGCTGCGGCTGCGCCGGGGCGACTGAGCTCGGCCCTCGGACGGCCCGTCCGACGCTCAGCCGTCGAAGGCGGCCAGCACCTCCTGGCGCGGCACCTCGGCGACCGAGCCGTGGGTCCAGCGGGGCGTGCGGTCCTTGTCGACCAGCTGGGCGCGCACGCCCTCGGCGAAGTCCGGATGGGTGGCGAAGGTCGCCCCGAGACGCAGGTCCTGGGCGAGCACCTCCTCCAGCGTCATCGTGGCCGCGCGGCGCAGCGCCTCCAGGGTGACCGCGACCGAGAACGGCGAGCGGGTGGCGACCGTGCGGCCCGCCTCCTGGGCGGCCGGGTCCGGGTCCTCGCGCAGGCGCCGCACGATCGCCGCGGCGTCGTGGCCGGCGTAGCACCGGTCGATCCAGGAACGGTGGGCGGCCAGCCAGGGCGGATCGTCCTTGAGGCGTCCGACCGCCTCCGCCACCTCGGCAGCCGCGGCGTCGGGCCGGTCGCGCAGGAGCTCCAGCACGCGGTCCTGGGCGTCGGCGGGCACGACGGCGTCGGCCAGGCCCAGGAGCACGGCGTCGGCACCGCCGACGGGCTCGCCGGTCAGGGCCACGTGCGTGCCGGTCTCGCCGGGGGCCTGGGCCAGCGGGTGCAGTCCGCCCACGTCCGGGAAGAAGCCGATGATCACCTCCGGCATCGCCAGCCGGGTCCGCTCGGTCACCAGGCGCAGCGACCCGTGCGCCGAGACGCCCACGCCGCCGCCCATGACGATGCCGTCCATCCAGGCGACGTACGGCTTGGGGTAGGAGGCGACCAGGGCGTTCACCGCATACTCCGCCCGCCAGTAGTCGACCGCCTCGCCTTGCTGCCCTGCGAGCACCGACTCGCGCAGGGCACGCACGTCGCCCCCGGCGCACAACCCGCGCTCCCCGGCCCCGTCGAGCACGACCGCGGCGACCCGGTCGTCGGCGGCCCACGCGGCGAGCTGCTGGTGGAGGGAGTCGATCGAGGGCCGGTCCAGGGCGTTGATCGCGCGGGGCCGGTTGAGACGCACCCGCCCGAGCGGCCCGTCCACCGCATACAGCACCTCCGGCCCGTGGCCGGGTGCGGGCTCCCAGGACAGGTCGTCGTCGCCGTGGCTCATGCCGGCCCACTGTAGCCACGCACGTAGACTCCCCCGCATGGGCAAGGCATCACGCAGGAAGCGGCAGACCGACGGCGCACCGAAGGCGAAGCGGGCACCGTTCGTCGCGCGCCCCTTCGAGGGGCTGGCCGACGAGGCGGACTGGGTCGCGATGCGGGAGATCCTGCCCGCGGCCACCGCGCGGATCAATGTCGTCGTGCCGGAGGGCCTCGAGGTCGACGGCACCCCCGTGCCGGCCGGCGAGCGTGAGGTCACCCTGGTGACCGTGCTGCCGGGGGCGATGCCCGCCGTGCACCGCGACAACGGCGACGTTCTCGTGGCGATGCAGTCCCGGACCTCCAGCGGCGACGCCTCCCGCGACGTGGCGCAGTCCCTGCTGACGGCCCTGGTCGCCGAGCCGGGCACCTCGGTCACCTCCGTGCGGCCGGCCACGGCCGACACCCCCCCGGATGCAGGACCTCGTGGCCGAGGGTCAGCGCCTGGAGGTGGAGGTGCAGGAGGACTTCGGCTTCTGGCTCGGTGAGGACGCCACCGAGGAGCAGCGGGCCGCGCTGGAGCAGATGAACGAGAACGCCGTGCCGATGGAGCGGGTCGAGGGGGCGCCGTCGGCGTACTGGTGCCTGATGACCGGCCGCGCCTACATCCGGTGGATCCTCGGCGAGGACGAGGACACCGCCACCCGGGCCGTGGCGCGGCTGCAGGCGGCCGGCGGGCACACGCTGGGGGAGGACACCAAGCTGCTCGGTGCGTTCCGTGCCAACGGCCTGCTCGTGCCGGTCATCGAGGTGGACCCGCAGGCCGAGCCGTCCTCGCACGCCGACGCGCTGGCTGAGCTGCAGGCCCGCTACGAGCAGGCGGCCGCCTCCGACGAGCCGCTGACGCTGCCGGAGCGCAAGGCCCGCGACGGCCTCGTCTCCCGGCAGGTCACGCTCCGCTGAGACGGGGTATGCCGTGGGGCCGGGGACGGTGGTGACGGGGCCCGGGGTGGTCGCCGTCGTGCCCGCCAAGGACGAGGAGGAGCGGGTCGGCGCCACCGTCGAGGCCCTCCACCGGGTGCCCGGGGTCCGCCACGTGGTCGTCGTCGACGACGGCTCCACCGACCAGACCGCGGCCGTGGCCGAGTGGGCCGGCGCCGCCGAGGTGGTCCGGCACGAGCGAAACCGGGGCAAGGCCGCCGCCATGACGACCGGGGCGGCCGCCGCCGCGACCCTGCTGCCCGGGGCCCCCGTCCTCTTCGCCGACGCCGACCTGGCGGAGTCGGCCGCCCGGCTCGGCCCGGTCGTCGAGGGCGTGCTCGACGGCACGGCCGACATGACGATCGCCGTCCTGCCGCCTCAGGACCGGCCCGGGGGCGGGTTCGGGATCGTGGTGCGCACGGCGCGCGAGGGGATCCGGCGGCTCACCGGGTGGGCGCCGACCCAGCCCCTCTCGGGCCAGCGCTGCCTCACCCGCGAGGCGCTCGACGCGGCGATGCCGCTGGCCTCCGGCTGGGGCGTCGAGGTCGGGCTGTCGGTGGACGTGCTGCGCGTCGGCGGTCGGGTCATGGAGGTGCCCTGCGAGCTGCAGCACCGCGTGACCGGACGGGACTGGGCCTCCCAGGTGCACCGGGCCCGGCAGCTGGCCGACGTGACGCGGGCGCTGGCCGAACGGACCGGCCCCGCCGAGCAGGCGCGTGAGCAGGTGGACCGCGCGAAGGAGTCCGGGGTCCGCCGGCTCCACGAGGTGCGGGCGGCCGGGCAGGAGCGGGCGAGGGCCGCGCGCGGGTCGGCCCGGTCGACGGTGGCCGCCCGCACCTCCACCCTCCGCGAACGGGTGGGCGGTGCGGGCCGGGCCCTCACCCGGCCTCTCCGCCGGGACGGCACCTGGCACGAGCTGTAGGCGTGCCGACGCTGCGGGGCACCGGCCCCTGGCCCTTCCTGGTGGCGGCCGTCCTCCTCGAGGTGGCCGCCACCCTCTCGCTCAAGGGTGCCCTCGAGCGGCCGGCGTTCCTCGTCGTCGTGGTCCTGGGCTACGTGGGCGCCTTCGGTGCCCTCACCCTGGTGCTGCGCGCCGGGATGGGGCTGGGCGTGGCTACGGGATCTGGGGTGCGGCCGGGGTCGCGCTCACCGCGGTCGCCTCGGCCGTCGTCTTCGACGAGACCATCACCCCCGTCATGGCCGCCGGGCTGGTGCTGGTCGTCGCCGGCGTGCTGTGCATCGAGCTGGGGGCCCAGGCCGCCCGTCGGGCGCGGCCGGGGGCGGACGGGCCCATGGGAGGAGGGCCCTGATGGCCTGGATCTTCCTCGTCGGTGCCATCCTCCTCGAGGTGGCCGGCACGCTGGCGCTGCGGATGGCGGCGACCGGGCCGCGGAGATGGTTCGTGGCCGTGGGACTGGGCTACGTCGGGGCGTTCACCCTGCTGGCGCTGGCGCTCGCCGGGGGCATCGGCCTGGGGGTGGCCTACGGCATCTGGGCGGCCGTCGGCGTGGCGCTGACCGCCGTGCTGAGCCGGGTGCTGTTCGGCGAGCCCCTCACCTGGCTCATGGGTCTGGGCATCGTGCTCGTCGCCGGGGGCGTGCTGCTCATCGAGACGGGTGCGGCCGGCTGAGTCGCCCGGGGCCCGGGAGGACGGGCCGGCCCGCGACGGAGAGCGCGGCGGCGAGCAGCACGGTCAGCGCCAGCGCCAGCACCGCGATGCCTGAGTCGTTGAGCACCCAGCCCAGGGCGGCGGCGACCACACCCGCGGCCAGGGCGGCACGCAGGCCCGTGTGCTCCCAGACCGGTGCCGCCCAGCCGGGCCGGCGCACCAGGCCACCGCCAGCAGCACCAGGGCGAGCACGGCCAGCCAGGACAGCGGGTAGGCCAGCAGGATGCCCAGGCTCTGCTCCAGCTTGCGGCCGACGACCTCCAGTGCGGTCCCGTCGAGGATCCGCTGGACGAAGTTGCCCAGGTGGGTGCGTCGTCCCGGGCCCCGCGTCCAGTCCAGGAGCATCACGGCGGCCGCCACGAGGACGCCGGCCAGGCCGAGCAGCAGCAGGGCCCGGGCGGACCAGCGGACCCCCAGCGCGGCCAACGTCATCAGCCCGGTCGCCACGACCAGCGCGGGGACGCCACCGAAGTCCGCGCCGCCCTGCGGAGCCGCGTTGAGCACGACGGCGGCGGCGCCGAGCGTCAGCACCACGGCCGCGGCGGTCCGTCCCGACCGCGAGGGCCGTTCAGGTGGCGCGGGCCGGGCAGGTCGCGGGCCGGCCCGCAGGTCGGTCCCCGGCCCCACGACGGCCGCCGAGAGCACCAGGTAGGCGCCGAGCACGATCCCGAACCCCACGTTGCCCTGGCCGTAGAACCGCCCGGCGGTCACCGGCTGCAGCCCCAGCACGGAGACCAGTCCCAGCCGGGCCGACCACAGCACGTCGACCCCGACCACCGTGAGGGTGACCGCCGCCAGCACGGCGGCGGGAGCCAGCGGGTGGCGCCGCCACGGACCGACCCACGCCAGGAAGGTCAGCAGGCCGACGGTCGCCAGCACCACGACGCTCAGCGCGAGGACGGGTCGGGCGGCCGACCACCATGACACCAGCCCGGCGAGGAAGGTGGCCACCGGGAGCGAGAGCACCGCCGTCGCCACCACGGACAGTCCCCAGGTCCCCGACGTCGACCCCGGCCGGACGCGGCGCACGACCACGGCCGCGAGGAGCAGCACGAGCAGGACGGCGGCCACTCCCCCCAGGACCCAGGGGGCGCCGGTCTTGGCCAGGGTGATCCCGGCCGCCAGGTCCCGGGCCTGCTCGACGTTCGTGGTCCGAACCTTCCCGTCCGGGTCGCTCCGGGCCCCCTCGCCCCCGTCCGGGTCGTCCTCGACCACGACGACCGGCTGCCCCGCCACGGCGTCGGGGAAGGGCCCCTCGACGCCGGCGAGGTGAAGCACGGTCGCGGTCAGGTCGGTGAGCTGGACCAGGCTGCGCTGCTGCGTCGACCCCGAGGTCAGGGCCCCGCCGGGGGTCGACCCCGCCGGGGCCACGACGAGGACCGTCGCCGCGGGCTCGTCCTGCAGGTGGCCCATCCCGGCCAGCACGACCGTCGCATCGCCCGGGAGGCCGTCCACGAGGTCGCCGACAGCGCCGGGGTCCGCAGGGTCGGTCGAGACGAGGTGGACGCCGCAGCCCGGGACCAGCTCGAGGGAGGACGTCCCAGCGGCGCTGCGGCCTTCTCCGTCGGTCAGGGGTCGGTATGCCTCCACCTGCCCGTCCGCGGCGGCGGCCCCGAGGGCGGAGAGCGGGTCGTAGGCCGCCACGCACCCCGTCGGGCCGATGAGCTCGGCGAGCGTGCCCAGCTCGGTGCCCAGGGAGCGTCGGTCGGCCAATGCGGTCCACCGGCCCCAGGTGTCGGCGTCGACGACGGCCCCCCGGCCCCGCTGATCGACGAGCTCCTCGGCCAGGACCGGGCCCCCGGCGTCGTCACCCGCCCCGTCGGCCGGACCGGCGTCGACGCAACCGGCCACGTCCGTGGCTGCACGCTGGCCCGCACCGAGGGTCAGCCAGGCGTCCGCGGCGCAGGTGGTCTCGTGCGTCCCGCGGAGCACGAGGGCGGCGGTCCCACCCCCGGAGGCCAGCCCGGCGACGAGCGTGGCGAAGGGGTCGTCGGCCCCGTCGTCGGAGCCGGTGCCGACCTCGTCCCAGGTCAGCCCGGGCACCCCGACGACGACCACCGGTCCTGCCCCGGAGGCCGGCTCGACCGGCGGGGCCTGGGCCCGGGGGGCCACCCCGACGGCTGCCAGCACGGCGGCGACGAGCCAGCTGAGCAGGACGACGAGCGTCAGGACCGTCGCCGACCGCTGCCCGTCAAGTCCCACGCTCCCACCTCCTCGCTCGTCGACCGCATCGTCCCACGGCGGTCGCCGGCCGGACCGTGACGAACGGCTGCCCGGCCAGACGGTTCCGTGGCAGCCGGTCCAGCCTCCTGCTGCGCATCGTCTGCGCAGCTGGTCTGCTGCGTCCCGCGTGCTGCAACGGCGGGGCCAGGACGCGCGGCACGCCGGGGGGAGGTGGGGGCGACGGCATACCCTCGGTGCGTGGACCGACCCGACCCCGAGACGCTGGCGTGGATCGCCGCCGCCGTGGCGCTGCTGGCCCTGCTGCTCGCCGCGGTGGCCTGGCGCCGGCTGCGGGTGCTGGACCGGCAGGTGCGTCGTCTGGTGGCCGCCGGGGCGCCGACGACCCCGGAGGCCGACCGGCTGACGGCCGTGGAGGAGGAGACCGTCCGGCTGCGGGCGGAGCTGTCGCAGGCGCTGCGGCACGTGGCCGTCGTGCGCTACGACGCGTTCGGCGACATGGGCGGACGACTCTCCTTCAGCGCCGCGCTGCTGGACGACGCCGGCGACGGGATGGTCGTCAGCTCGATCCACGCCCGGGGGGAGAGCCGGACCTACGCCAAGGGCATCGTCGACGGAGCCTCGGACGTCGTGCTCACGCCCGAGGAACGGCAGGCGCTCGACGCGGCCCGGACCGGCGAGACCGGCTGACCTCCGGAACCACCAGACGGGCCGGTCCTCAGGCGTCGGCCAGGCCGGATCCGCTGAGCGCGTCGATCTCCTCGCGCACCTGTGCACGACGGCCGGCGGGCAGCCGGACGACGAGGCTGCCGGGCTGGGTCTGCACGCGCATGGCGATCGCCTCGCCGAGGGTGTCGCCGTCGACCTCGATCTCGACGGGCTTGTCGGAGACGACGCGCACGTCCTGGGCCTGCAGGTGGTCCACGCGGCTGTGCCCGATCTTCTGCCGGGTGACCAGCTGGGCGAAGGTGGCGCCCCAGCCGACGATCCCCTCGGGCGAGAGCAGCACGGCGTCGACGCTGCCGTCGTCGGCCACCGCGTCGGGCAGCAGGTCCATGCCGCCCTGCAGCTTGCCGACGTTGCCGACCATGACGCTGCGCACCTTGCGGCGCAGCGGCGGGCCGCCGTCGAGCTTGACGGCCACCGTGAACTGGGGACCTTGAGGTGCTGCAGCCCGGCCACCAGGTACGCCAGCCAACCCACCCGTGCCTTGAGCTTCTCCGGGGCGGCGGCCATGACCTCGGCGTCGAAGCCCAGCCCCGCCATGACGAGGAAGACGTGCTCCTCCCGGACCTCCTCGCTGGACCGGTCGTCGACCGCGTCGGAGAAGTCGAGGGTCTTCGCCGGGTCGGTGTCGTCGGCCACCCGGGCCGCGATCTGGGCGCTCGTGGGGCGGATCAGCTCGAGCAGGCAGGTGTCGATGCGCGCGTCCTGCCCGGTCAGCGCGATCCGCAGGCACTTCTCCAGCGAGTCGACCGGCAGCTCGAGGTTGCGGGCGAGCAGGTTGCCCGTGCCGGCGGGCAGCAGGCCCATCGGGACGTCGGTCCCGGCCAGCTCGGCGCCCACGGTGCGCACCGTCCCGTCGCCGCCCAGCGGGCAGACCAGGTCGACGCCCTCCTCGACCGCCTGGCGGGTCTGGCCCGTTCCGGTGTCCTCCGGGGTGGTCTCCAGCCAGAGCGGGTCGGCCCAGCCCTCCTCCCGGCAGATCTTCGTCACCCGGTCGCGGACCTTGCGCACGTCGTCGAACTTCGTCGGGTTGACCACGACGGCCGCACGTCGCTCTCCCCCCTGCTGCGGGCTCACGGTGCCCCCTTCTCCTCTACGGCCGTGCCGGCCCGTCGCCTGCCCTCCGGTGCCGGCCGGACAGCCCGGGCCTCGGTCGCGGCCAGCCACACCACGAGGGCGGTGAGGGCGGCGACGAGGAGGACGGCGACGGCGAGCATGACCCAGCTCGGTTCGCTCTGCATACCCCCACGGTATCGGCCCCCGGGGAGGGCTCCGACCGTGGCTAGGCTGGGGCTCATGATCGACATCCGCGACCTGCGCGCCGACCCCGACCGGGCGCGTGCCTCCCAGACGGCCCGGGGCGAGGACCCCGGTGCCGTCGACGCCGCCCTCGCCGCCGACGAGCGGCACCGTTCCGCCCTGGCGGCGTTCGAGTCCGCGCGGGCCGAGCAGAAGAGCTTCGGCAAGCAGGTGGCGCAGGCCAAGGGGGAGGAGAAGCAGGCGCTCGTCGCCCAGGCCCAGGAGCTGTCCGCCCGGGTCAAGCAGCTCCAGGCGCAGGCCGACGAGGCCGCCACCGAACGGTCCACCCAGATGCGGCGCATCGGCAACCTCATCATCGACGGCGTCCCCGCCGGCGGGGAGGACGACTTCGTCCTGCTGGAGGAGGTGGGCACCCCCCGGGACTTCGGCGACGAGGGCTTCGAGCCCAAGGACCACCTCGAGCTCGGTGAGGCGCTGCGTGCCATCGACACCGCGCGGGGGGCCAAGGTCTCCGGCGCCCGGTTCTACTTCCTGCTCGGGATCGGCGCCCGGCTCGAGCACGCGCTCATGGGTCTGGCCCAGCAGATCACCCAGGAGGAGGGCTTCGTCCCCGTCGTGCCGCCCACCCTCGTGCGCCCGGCGACGATGGAGGGCGCCGGCTTCCTCGACGCGCACGCCGACGAGGTCTACCGGCTCGAGGCCGACGACCTCTACCTCACCGGCACCTCCGAGGTCGCGCTCGCCGGCCTGCACGCCGACGAGATCGTCGACCTCTCAGACGGGCCGCTGCGCTACGCCGCGACCTCCACCTGCTACCGCCGGGAGGCCGGGTCCTACGGCAAGGACACCCGCGGCATCTTCCGGGTCCACCAGTTCACCAAGACCGAGATGTTCGTCCACTGCCGGCCCGAGGACGCCGAGAGCGAGCACGCCAACCTGCTGCGGATCGAGCGGCGCATCCTCGACTCCCTCGAGCTGCCCTACCGGATCATCGACGTCGCCGCCGGCGACCTCGGGGCGCCCGCCGCGCGCAAGTACGACTGCGAGGCGTGGATCCCCACCCAGGGCCGCTACCGCGAGCTGACCTCGACGTCCAACTGCACCACCTTCCAGGCCCGTCGCCTCGCGATCCGCGAGCGCGACCCCGAGGGCGGCTCGACCCGGATCGTGGCCACGCTCAACGGCACCGCGCTGACGAGCACCCGCCCGATCATCGCCCTGCTGGAGAACCACCAGCAGGCCGACGGGTCCGTGCACGTCCCGGCCGCGCTGCGCCCCTTCCTCGGAGGTATGGAGACGCTCACCCCGGCGGGGGGCTGACCTCGGGCAGGGCCTCCCACTCGGCCCAGGTCAGCTCGCGGCCGGGGTAGCGCACCCGGCCGAAGGGCCATCGTGCGGCCAGCCACGCCGGGACCGCCTCGGCCAGCGCGGCCTCGGCGGGCGTGCCGACCAGGTCGTCGACGACCCACCAGGAGACGTCCGCGTCGGCACCGACCCTCTCGGGCGGGTCGACGTAGACGCAGCCCAGCAGCGCCGACTCCGCCTCGTCGGCGAAGAGGGCGTAGTTGAAGGACCGGTGCTCGGCGATCTCGCGCTCGTGCCACGCCAGGTCGTCACGGTCCTGCTCGAGCGTCATGTCCGCCGGGGGCCAGCCCCAGATGGGCCCGAACGTCTCCCACAGCCGCTCGCGTGAGCCCATCACGGCGGGATAGTCGATCTCGACGTCGTCGGCACGGATGGGCCGGAGGTGGTGACCGGTCGGCAGGTCCAGCCGGTCAGGGTGCCGCCAGTCGTCCGGGAGCCAGCTCATGGGTCCAGCCTGCCAGCGGTCCCGGCGGTGGGCCAGGGCTTCTCGCGGTCCTGGTCCCGCCGTCTCCGGCCCGCGACGGAGGACCGGTCCGGGGGTCTCCTTCGTGCGGCCGAGGCCGGCGGTGCCGCAGGCGGCATACCCTGGCGGGATGATGCGGGTGGACCGGTGGTTCGGGGCGGACGAGGAGTGGGAACGGCCGGCCCCCGACCGGCGGGCCGTGCTCAACGACGTGTGGCTGGCCGTCCTGGCGTTCGTGGTCAGCGCCCTGGGCGCAGAGCTCATGCGCAGCCTCGGGGCCTTCGAGAACGAGCGGCTCGGGGTGGGCTGGCAGTACGTCGGCATGGCCAGCGCCGCCGCCCTCGTGGCGGTCCGGCGCAGCCACCCCGTCCTGGTCACCGCGCTGGCCGGGGTGCACATGCTCGCCCTCGGGCTGCTCGTGCCGATGACCATGAGCACCCTGCCCATGCAGGCGCTGTACTTCTTCCTCATCTTCTCCGGCGTCGCCTGGGCCCGGGACCGTCGGGCCCTGCTCGCCGCCGTCGCGCTCACGCTCACCCTGATGGCGGCCTGGCTGGCGTGGACCTTCGCGCTGGGTCGCGGGCTGGAGCAGATGGTGAGCTCGTTCGGGCCGGAGGCCGAGGAGGGGGCCGGGCTGTTCTCGCCGGTCGTGGGCATGGTCGGCTACACGCTGCTCGTCAACGTCATCTTCTTCGGCGGGGCGATCGTGCTCGGCCAGGTCGCCTGGGACGGCGCCCGCCGGACCGCCCAGGTGCTCGACCAGGCCCGCACGATCGCGGCCCAGGCGCGCCGGCTGCGGGACCAGGCGGTCGTGGACGAGCGCCTGCGGATCGCCCGCGAGCTGCACGACGTCGTGGCCCACCACGTCTCGGTCATGGGGGTGCAGGCGGCCGCCGCCCGGCGGGTGATGGGCAAGGACCCGGACGCCGCGACGGCGGCCCTGACGTCGGTCGAGCAGTCCTCCCGCGACGCGGTGACGCAGATGCGGGGGCTGCTCGGCACGCTGAGGAGCGGCGGGGATGGTGATGGCGATGGCGACGGCGTCGGCGGCGACGTCCGAGGAGCCTCGGCCGAGGACCGCACCCCCCAGCCGACGCTGGCCGACCTGCCCCAGCTCGCCGCCCGGGCGACCACCCCCACCTGCGAGGTCGTCGTCGACGTCGTCGAGGCCACGGACGGGGCGGCCGCGAGGGTCGCGCCCCCGCTGCAGCTCACCGCCTACCGGGTGGTGCAGGAGGCGCTGGCGAACGTGCACCGGCACTCCACGGCGCGCTCGGCCCGGGCCGTGGTGCGCGTCGACGAGGCCGCCGGCTGCCTGGAGATCGAGGTCGTCGACGACGGGACGGCGCGGGCGGGCACCGCGGGCACCGGCCTGGGTCTGCTCGGGATGGAGGAGCGTGCCTCCCACCTCGGCGGCCGGGTGGAGGCAGGGCCCCGTCGGGGCCTGGCGGGCTGGCGGGTGTTCATGCAGGTCCCGCTGGCCGGGACCCCCGGGCCGGGCGGGCCGGGCTGCGCCGTCGGTGCGCCGGGCGCACGGGCCGACGACGTGCCGGTCGAGCTGTCGCAGGCCGGGGCCGACCGGTGAGCGTGCGCGTGCTGCTGGTCGACGACCAGCCCCTGCTCCTGCAGGGCTTCTCGATGATCCTCTCGGTCGAGGACGACCTGCAGGTGGTGGGGCAGGCGACCGACGGGGAACTCGCCGTGGCCGCCGTCGCCGAGCTCGCCCCGGACGTGGTCCTCATGGACGTCCAGATGCCCCGGCTCGACGGCATCGAGGCCACCCGTCGGATCGTGGCCGAGCACCCGGCGGTGCGCGTGGTCATCCTCACCACCTTCGACCGGGACGACTACCTCTTCGACGCCCTCGCGGCCGGGGCGAGCGGCTTCCTGCTCAAGAACGCCGACCCGGACGACCTCGTCGACGCCGTCCGCGCGGCGGCGCACGGGCACGCCCTGCTGGCCCCGGAGGTGACCCGGCGGGTCATCGAGCGCAGCACCGGGCACGACGCCGGCCCCGCGACCGGGGCGGAGTCCCCCGGAGGGGCGGGCGAGGGCATACCCCTGCCGTCGTTGACCCAGCGGGAGCGGGAGGTGCTCGTCCTCGTGGCCCGGGGCCTGTCCAACGCCGAGATCGCCCGCGAGGCCTACGTCAGCGAGGCCACCGTCAAGACGCACGTGTCCAACGTGCTGGCCAAGCTCGGGGTGCGCGACCGGGTGCAGGCGGTCGTGGCCGCCTACGAGGCCGGGCTGGTCGCACCGGGCGGCTGAGCCGGCGTCCCGCCCCGGCGCCGCGGGCGTCGTCCTGCGACGCGGGACGGAGACCGATCTCGCCCGCACGGCCGATGTGGCCGTCGCCGGTGCCCGACTAGCGTCGAGCACGACAGGACACACACCACCCGCCGGGCCCTGGCCCGGCGGCGGGAGCAGGAAGGCGGACGGGTGCTCGAGCTGAGGGGACTGACGCGGCGGTACGGCGACGTGCTGGCCGTGGACGAGGTGAGCTTCACCGTGCCACGGGGGGCGATGGTCGGCTTCGTGGGCGGCAACGGCGCCGGCAAGACGACGACGATGCGGATGGTCATGGGGGTGCTGGCCCCGAGCGCCGGGGAGGTGCTCTGGCAGGGACGACCCGTCACGGCGGGCGACCGGGCCCGGTTCGGCTACATGCCCGAGGAGCGCGGGCTCTACCCCAAGCAGCCGGTGCTGCCCCAGCTGACCTACCTGGGCCAGCTGCACGGGATGAGCGCCCCCGCCGCCCGGGAGCGATCGCGCGACCTGCTGGAGCGGTTCGGCCTCGGGGAGCGGGTCAAGGACAAGCTGGAGACCCTCTCGCTGGGCAACCAGCAGCGGGCCCAGATCATCGCCTCGGTGCTGGGCGACCCGACCCTGCTCGTCCTCGACGAGCCGTTCTCCGGCCTGGACCCCTCCGCCGTGGACCAGATGAGCGAGCTGCTGCGCGAGCATACCGCGCGGGGCGTGCCGGTGCTCTTCAGCTCCCACCAGCTCGAGCTGGTCGACCGGCTCTGCGACTCCATCGTCGTGCTGCACCAGGGACGGGTGGTGGCCCACGGCTCCGCGGAGCAGCTGCGGGCCGGGGCGCCGCTGCGCTACCGCCTGACCATGGCCGGCGACACCGGGTGGGTGCGCGGCGTGCCCGGGGTCGAGGTCCTCGACGTGGACGGGCCCACGGCCGTCGTCGCCCCGGCCGACGAGCAGGTCGCCGAGCGGCTGCTCGTCGACGCCGTCGCCCGCGGGGGCGTGCGGGAGTTCGCCCGCGTCGTGCCGACCCTGTCCGAGATCTACCGGGAGGTGGCCTCCGTATGAGCACCACGCAGACGACCAGCAGCACCCGTGGCACGGACCCGGCCCGCACGCCCGGCCCGACCGGGCCGTCGGGCGGAGAGCCTGCGGGGGCCGACCCCGGGCGGACGACCCGCCGGGCGCCGTGGACCCTCGTGGCCGCTCGCGAGGTGCAGGTGCGCCTCACCGACCGGACCTTCCTGCTCTCGACGGTCTTCACCGTCGTCCTCATCCTCGGCGCGATGGTCGTGCGGCCCTCATCGGCGGCGGTGGCGGCGTGGACTACAGGGTGGCCACCACCGGCCCCGACGCCACGTCCGTCGTGGAGCGGGTCGACCCCGCGGCCATGGGCGCGCTGTCCTTCGACGGCGAGGAGCCGACCGTTACCGTCGAGGAGGTCGCGGACCGGTCCGCAGCGGAGGAGTCGGTCCTCGAGGGCGACGCGGACCTGGCCCTGGTCGGCGGCCCGGGCGAGTGGGAGGTGCTGGCCGACGGGTCCCCCCCGACGACGCTGCTGGGCGCGGTGTCCGACGTCGTGCGCACCGACGCCCTCGCCGCCAACGCGGAGGCGGCCGGGACCAGCGTGACCGAGCTGACCGCCGGCACCGAGGTCCGGCTGACCGACCTGGCCGAGGTCACCGAGGACGAGGGCATGCCGGAGCAGGTGACCTTCCTGCTCGGCTTCGGGTTCGCCTTCCTCTTCTACATGGCCGCGATCATGTTCGGCATGCAGATCGCCAGCTCGGTGGTCGAGGAGAAGCAGTCCCGGATCGTGGAGATCCTGGCCGCGGCCATCCCGGTGCGCCAGCTGCTCATGGGCAAGGTCGCGGGCAACACGCTGCTGGCCTTCGGGCAGATGGCGCTGCTGGTCGCCACGGCCCTCGTGGGGCTGACCTTCACCGACCTCGACGTGGCCCTGCCGGGGCTGGCGGAGGCGGTCGGCTGGTACCTGCCCTTCTTCCTCCTCGGCTTCGTGGCGCTGGCCTGCATCTGGGCCGCGGCGGGGGCCCTGGCCTCCCGGACCGAGGACCTGCAGTCCACGACGATGCCGCTGACGATGGTGCTCGTCGTCGCCTTCATCGCGGCCCTCAACCTCCAGGGGGTATGGCGTGAGGTCGCCTCGTTCGTGCCGCTGCTGTCGACGCTGCTCATGCCGCTGCGGATCCTCGAGGGCGACGTGTCCTGGTGGGAGCCGGTGCTGGCCCTGGTGCTCGTGGCCCTGTTCTGCCTGGTGACCATCCTCGTCGGGACCCGGCTCTACCAGCGGGCGCTGCTGCACACCTCGGGCAGCCTGAGCTGGCGCAAGGGCATGCGCCTCTCGGAGTGAGCCGGGGGCCGGAGGGCGGCTAGGGTGCGAGGGTGAGCAGCCCCGAGCACGCCGGCAGCGCGACCGAGCCCAGGCACCCCGTCCGTGACCAGCGGCTGCTCGTCGGCCTGGACGTCGACGGCACCCTCGTGCACCACGACGGCACCCTGTCCCCCCGCGTGGTCGACGTCGTCCGCCGGCTCGACGAGCTGCCCCACGTCGAGGTCGTCATCGCCACCGGCCGCGCCGTCGAGGCCACCCTCCCGGTCATGGAGCAGCTGGGCCTGCTCACCCCGGGCCGGCAGACGGTCTGCTCCAACGGCGCGGTGACCGTCGAGGTGGACCCGGATACCGAGCGCGGGTTCCGGGTGGTGGACGTGGTCACCTTCGACCCGGCCCCGGCCATCTCGCTCGTGCGCAGGGAGCTGCCGGGCGCACTCATCGCCGTGGAGGACGTCGGCTCCGGATTCAAGGTCAGCACCCCCTTCCCCCACGGTGAGCTGTGGGGCGAGGAGAAGGTGGTCCCCGTCGAGGAGCTGATGGCCGACCCGGTCACCCGCGTCACCTTCCGCGACCCCAGCTCCACCTCCGAGGAGTTCAGCGAGCTGGTCGAGCGCATGGGTCTGCACGGCGTGAGCTACGCCGTCGGCTGGTCCGCCTGGCTCGACCTGGCCCCCGAGGGCGTCTCCAAGGCGTCCGCCCTCGAGCAGGTCCGTCGGCACCTGCACGTCGAGCCCTACCGCACCGTGGCCGTCGGCGACCAGCGCAACGACTGCGAGATGCTCGTCTGGGCCGCCTGCAGCTACGCCATGGGCCAGGCCCCGGCGGAGGTGCTGGAGGCCGCCGACCGGGTCACCGGCACCGTCGAGGAGGACGGGCTGGTCGACGCGCTGGAGGAGGTCCTGGCCGAGCTTGCCTGAGCCGACGACCATCACCTCCCCGGCCAACCCCCGGGTCAAGGCGCTCGCCGCCCTGCGGCGCCGCCGCACCCGGGACGAGCAGGGGCGCACCCTCGTCGAGGGCCACGAGGAGCTCGACCTGGCGCTGCGGGCCGGCGTCGTGCCCGAGACGCTCTACGTCTGCCCCGAACTCATGGGCGACCGGGCGCGCAGCTCCGACGTCGTGGGCCGCGCCGCCCGCCTGGGGGCCGAGGTGGTCCGGCTGTCCCGTCCGGCCTTCGAGAAGGCCGCCTACCGGGAGGGCCCCGACGGGTTCCTGGCCGTCGTGCCCACCGTCGACCGGCGGTGCGCCGACCTGGACCTGCCCGACGACCCGCTGGTCCTCGTGTGCCAGTCGGTGGAGAAGCCCGGCAACCTGGGGGCCATGCTGCGCACCGCCGACGCCGCCGGGGTGTCCGCGGTCGTCGCGGCCGACCCGGTCACCGACTGGGGCAACCCCAACACCGTCCGCGCGTCCAAGGGCACGGTCTTCGCCGTGCCGGTCGCCTCCGACGGCACGGCGACCACGCTCGCCTGGCTGCGCGCGCACGGCATACCCCTCGTGGCGGCCACCCCGGACACGCGGACCGAGCACACGCAGGTGGACTGGACCGGCCCGGTCGCGGTGGCCGTGGGCACCGAGAAGGAGGGGCTGACCCGCGAGCTGCTCGACGCCGCCGACCACCGGGTCCGCATCCCCATGGTGGGGCGGGCCGACTCGCTCAACGTGTCGACGTCCGCGGCCATCCTGCTCTACGAGGCCGTGCGGCAGCGCAGGGGCCGGGCCGGGTCCTGAGCGTTCCGTGGCGTGTGTCACGATGACGACATGCGCATCGACCACGTGAGCTACGCCGCCGGTCCCGAGGGTCTGCAGGAGACGGCGGCCCGGCTGGGGGAGCAGCTCGGCGTCGAGCCGGTCGACGGCGGGGTGCACCCGCGGTTCGGCACGCGCAACGTCATCCTGCCCCTGGCGGAGCGGCGATACCTCGAGGTCGTCGACTGCCTGGACCACCCGGCCTCGGACAAGGCGCCCTTCGGCCAGGCCGTCAAGGCCCGGTCGAACCGGGGCGGCGGCTGGATGGCGTGGGTCGTGGCCGTCGACGACCTGGGGCCGGTCGAGGAGCGGCTGGGCCGGGGCGCCGTGGACGGCAACCGGCACACCCCCCAGGGCGTGGACCTGCGTTGGCGCCAGATCGGGGTCAAGAACGTCATCGACCACGGCAACCTGCCGTTCTTCGTGCGCTGGGAGTCGCCGCCGGAGGACCACCCCAGCCAGCTGGCCGAGTCGCGGGCGCGGCTGGCCGGTCTGACGATCGGCGGGGAGCCGACGATCGTGCGGGCCTGGCTCGGCCTGGGTGACGCCCCGGAGGGCGCCTTTGAGTCGCAGGTGGAGTTCGGCTTCGTCGAGGACGACGCCTGCCCGTGCCTCTACGAGGTCACCTTCGAGACGCCCGAGGGGCGCGTCGTCGTCTGAGGGCGGCGGGCCGTCGGCCCCGGAGGCTGCGAGACCCCCGAAACATGCGTGAGACCCCCGAAATATCGGGGGTCTCACGGCATGTCGGGGGGTCTGGCCCGGTGGGGCCGGGCCCTGGAGCCCAGCCGCGGGCTCAGTCCTTGCCGTACCCCCGCAGCCGCAGGCTGTTGAGGACCACCAGCACCGAGGACATCGCCATCGCGCCGCCGGCGATCATCGGCGTCAGCATGCCGAACGCGGCCAGCGGGATCGCCAGGGTGTTGTAGCCGAACGCCCAGAGCAGGTTCTCCTTGATGATCCGCAGCGTCTTGCGGGACAGGCCGATGGCGTCGGCGACCGCGTCGACGTCGGAGCGCATGAGCACGATGTCGGCGGACTCGGCGGCCACGTCGGTGCCCGACCCCATCGCCATCCCCAGGTCGGCCTGCGCGAGGGCTGCGGCGTCGTTCACACCGTCGCCGACCATGGCCACGACCCGGCCCCGCTCCTGCAGCGCCTTCACGTGGGCGAACTTGTCCTGCGGCAGCACGCCGGCGTCGACGTTGGCCTCGGCGATCCCGACCTCCCGGGCGATCGCGCGCGCAGTGTGCTCGTTGTCCCCGGTCAGCAGGTACGGCGTCAGGCCCTGCTCGCGCAGGCGCGCCACGGCGGCGGCGCTGGTCGGGCGCGGGGTGTCGGTCACCGTCAGGGCGGCCCGGGCGATGCCGTTCCAGCCGACGAGGACGGTCGTCCCGGTGCCGGCGTCGAGGGCGGCCCGCAGCTGGGCGGGCACCTCGGCGAACAGGTCCGCCTTGCCCACGGTGACCTCGGTGTCCTTGATGGTCGCCCGGGCGCCTGGCCGGGCAGGTTGGTGAAGGCGGTCGTGGTGACCAGCTCCACCCCCCGGTCCCGGGCGGCGTCGACGATGGCCCGGGCGACGGGGTGCTCGCTGCCGGACTCGACGGCGGCGGCGGCCTTGAGCGCCGCCTCCTCGGCGAGCGACCCGGTGGTGACGATGTCCCCGAGGACCGGCTCGCCGGTGGTCAGCGTGCCGGTCTTGTCGAGCACGACGGTGTCCACCCGGCGGGTCGACTCCAGGATCTGCGGGCCCTTGATGAGGATCCCCATCTCCGCACCCCGGCCGGTGCCGGTGAGCAGCGCGGTCGGCGTGGCCAGGCCGAGCGCGCAGGGGCAGGCGATGATGAGCACGGCCACGGCCGGGGCCAGCGCGCCCGCGACGGAGCCGCCGACGACCAGCCAGACCAGGAAGGTCAGGGCCGCCAGGACGAGGACGACGGGGACGAAGACCGCCGAGATCCGGTCGGCCAGCCGCTGCACCGGCGCTTGCCGGTCTGGGCCTGCTCGACCAGGTCTGTGATCCGGGCCAGGGTGGTCTCGGAGCCGACGCGCGTGGCCTCGACGACCAGCCGGCCGTGCCCGTTGACGGTGGCCCCGGTGACATCGTCGCCGGTGGCGACCTCCACCGGCATCGACTCGCCGGTCACCATGCTGGCGTCGACCGTGCTGGCGCCGTCGACGACGCGGCCGTCGGTGGCGATCTTCTCGCCCGGGCGGACGACGAACCGCATCCCCTCGGTCAGCTCCTCGACCGGGATCCGCGACTCGGTCCAGGCGCCGCTGCCGGCCTCGTGCCGCAGCACCGCCACGTCCTTGGCCCCCAGCTCCATGAGCGAGGCCAGCGCCGAGCGCCCCTGCGCCTTGGCCCGGGCCTCGATGTAGCGGCCGATGAGCAGGAAGGCGGTGACGACCGCGACGACCTCGAAGTACAGGTCGTGCGTGAAGCCGGTGAACAGGGCCACGACGGACCACCCCATCGCGGCGGTGGTCCCCACCGAGACGAGGGTGTCCATCGTGGAGGACAGGTGGCGGGCGTTGATGGCGGCGGCGCGGTGGAAGGGGTAGGCCGCCCACAGGTAGACCGGCAGGGTCAGCACGAACTGCAGCCAGTGCCCGGTCGTGCCCAGCGCGTCCCGGACCGGCGGGACCATGTGCAGGACGGCCACGACGGCGGCCAGCACGCCGGCGGTGATCATCCGGGCCCGCAGGGAGTCCTTGCTGACGACGTCGTGCGTCATCGCGGGGGCCCGGCCGCCGCGCTCGTCCTCCAGCGGGGTCGCGCCGTAGCCGGTCTTCTCGACCGTCGCGACGATGTCGGCGACCGACAGCGCGGAGGGGAAGCTGATGCTGGCCTTCTCGGTGGCCAGGTTGACGCTGGCCTCGACCCCGTCGATCTTGTTCAGCTTGCGCTCGATGCGCGCCGAGCACGAGGCGCAGGTCATCCCGGTGATCGCCAGGTCGACGTGCTGGGCGTCGGTGTCGGTGGTGGGCTTCGTGCTGGTGCTCATGGCTCCTGCTCGGGGAGGGGTATGACGTGGTGCCGCCGGGTCGGTCGGGTGCGGTCGTCCCGGGAGGGCCCGGGCCGGTCGCCGGACGCCCGGCGGCGGGCGTCCGGCCCAGGCCCACGGGTGGGCTCAGACGGAGGCGGTGTAGCCGGCCTCCTCGACGGCCGCGCGGGCCGCCGGGAGGTCGAGCGGGCCGTCGGACTCGACGAAGACGTCGGTGTCGCCGCCCTCGACGAGGTCGTCGACCCGCACCTCGAGCACGCCGTCGACCTCCTTGAGCTCCTCGGTGACCGAGGCGACGCAGTGGCCGCAGGTCATCCCGGAGACGACGATCTTGGTGGTCTGGTTCTGGACGGGGGTGTCGGGGCTGGTCATGGGGCTGCTCCTTCGTCGGTGGGGATGGGTCAGCTGCGCACGAGCCGGGCGATCGCCTCGGAGGCCTCGCGGACCTTGGCCTGCCCGGCCTCGTCGGACTCCTTGGCCGCGTCGACGACGCAGTGGCCGATGTGGTCCTCCAGCAGGCCGAGGCTGACGGCCTGGAGGGCCTTGGTCACAGCGCTCACCTGGGTGAGCACGTCGATGCAGTAGGTGTCCTCCTCGACCATACGGGCGATGCCGCGGACCTGTCCCTCGATGCGGCGCAGCCGCTTGAGGTAGTCGTCCTTCGATCCGGTGTATCCGTGCACGGCCATGACAACAGCATACCCCTCTGGGGTATTCCGTCAGGACGTCAGCAGCGACCGGGAGCCGAGCAGGCGTTGCGGCGTCAGCCGGATCACCACCCGCCGCGGGTTGATCCGCGGGGGCCGGTAGCGGACGGCGTAGAGCTCCTCCGCCAGGGCCACGGCCCCGGGGTCGCGCTCGACGACGGCCCTGCCGGCGATGCTCAGCCAGCGACGCCCGTCGACCTGGGCCACGGTGCGCGCGGGTCCCGCTCGACGTTGCGCACCTTCTGGCTCCCGTCGCTGGTGATGACCCGCACCACGCCGTCCGAGCAGGTGAAGCCGACGGCGACGACGTGGATCAGGCCCCCGGGGCCGACGGTGGACAGCGTCGCCAGGTGCCGCTCGGCGAGGAAGGCAGCACCCGGCTCGCCCAGCCCGTCCAGGGCGGAGGTCACGGCGCGAACTCGCAGAAACTCTCGTAGTGGTCGTCGGTGTAGTACCAGACCTCCGGATCGGTGGTACCGCCGCCGGCGACGATCCGGCGGGCGCCGCGGTGGTCCAGGCCGGGCGTCTCCACGGTGTACTCGCGGTAGTAGCCGCGGGACTCCTCGGGCAGGTAGCCCTCGTAGTTGCCGAACGTCGACCCGTCCTTGCCGGGGTAGTCGAAGGGGCCGCCGGCCTCGACGTCGTCGGCCACCTCGTCCAGCTCGACGGGCAGCTCGTCGTCCCGGCACGCGTCGATGCCGTCCCAGTCGCGGGTGTCCACCCCGCGCGGCTCCTCCCCGCCCGTGCCGTCGGTGGACCCGCCCTCGGCGTCCGGGTCGAATGGCGCGAAGCCGTCGTCCGCCGCGGTGTCGTCCGGCACCTCGGGCGTGGGGCCCTCGACCGGGTCCTCGGCGGGGTCCGCGTCCTGGGCCTGCGCCGTGGGGCTGGGGCGGGGGGCGTCGGCCCCGGGGTCCTCCCCGGCCCCGCCCTGGCCGAGCATCAGCCAGACGAGCAGCAGGACGACGAGCACGAGCAGCACGGCCGCCACCGGCCGGCTCAGCCTCATCGGTCCCCTCCGGCGTCCCGGCCCGCGCCGTCCTCGGAGGCGGCGTCCCCCGCGGCAGGGGGCCGCCCGATCCGCGCCTCGCCGAACGCCACCACCGTCAGGTCGTCGGCGTCGTCGAGGATCTCCCCGAGGATCCACCAGCCGCGCCCGTCCGCGCAGGCCAGGCGTTCGGCGTCCTTCCACAGCAGGGCCACCATCCGACCGTCCCAGATCTGCGGCAGGTCACGAAGGGTGTCGACCATCGCGTCCAGGTTGCGCTCCGCCGGGGACGGCAGCCCCAGGGCCGCGGCCAGCTCCGCCTGGGCCCCCCGCAGGTCGGCGTGCACGGGCGTGGTCGCCTCGACCACGGCATACCCCGCGTCGGCCAGGTGGGTGCGCACCCCGTCGAGCCGTTCGGCGGGGACGAGGATCATGCCTGCCCCAGGTGGTCGACGAGGTCGGCGGCGATCCCGGTGTAGCCGGCGGGGGTCAGCGCGACGAGCCGCTCCTCCTCCTCGGACGGCAGCCCCAGCCCCCGGACGAACTCCACGAGCTCGGCCTGGCCGATCCGCCGTCCCCGGGTCAGCTCCTTGAGCCGCTCGTAGGGGTTGGTCATCCCCTCGACGCCGCGCGCCGCGAGCGCCCGCATGACCGACTGGACCGGCTCGGCGAGCACCTCCCAGTTGGCGTCGAGGTCGCGGGCCATCGCCTCCGGCACCGCGTCCAGGCCGGCGAGCCCGCGGGAGACGTTGTCGAGCGCGAGCAGGCCGTGGCCCAGCGCCGTGCCGATGTTGCGCTGCATCGAGGAGTCGGTGAGGTCGCGCTGCAGCCGGCTGGTCACCAGCGTGGTCGCGAGCACGTCGAGCAGGGCGTTGGACACCTCGAGGTTGGCCTCGGCGTTCTCGAACCGGATCGGGTTGACCTTGTGCGGCATCGTGCTGGACCCGACGGTGCCCTGGCCGCGGACCTGGGCGAAGTAGCCCATCGAGATGTAGGTCCACATGTCGGTCGCCAGGTTGTGCAGGATCCGGTGGAACCGGGCCACGTCGGCGTAGAGCTCCGCCTGCCAGTCGTGGCTCTCGATCTGGGTGGTCAGCGGGTTCCAGGTCAGCCCCAGGTGCTCGACGAAGGAGCGGCTGACCTGCTGCCAGTCGGCGCCGGGCACCGCCACGACGTGGGCGCCGTAGGTGCCGGTGGCCCCGTTGAGCTTGCCCAGGTATGCCGCTCCCTCGACCCGGCGCAGCTGGCGCCGCAGCCGCCAGGCCAGGACCGCCAGCTCCTTGCCCATCGTCGTGGGGGTGGCCGGCTGGCCGTGGGTGTGGGCCAGCAGGGGGACGTCGGCCAGGTCGCGGGCCATCGTGGACAGCTGGTCGACGAGCGCCGTCGCGCGCGGCAGCCAGACCTGGGTGACCGCGCCCTGGACCATCAGGGCGTAGGAGGTGTTGTTGACGTCCTCGCTGGTGCAGGCGAAGTGGACCAGCTCGCCGAGGGCGTCGGCCCGGGAAGTGTCGTCGCCGTCGGTGGCCAGGACCTGGGTGAGGCGTCGGCGCAGGAAGTACTCGACGGCCTTGACGTCGTGGACGGTCTCGGCCTCGATCGCGCGCAGCTCCTCGATCGCGGCGGCGTCGAAGTCGGTGACGACGGCGCGCAGGGACTCCTGCTCCTCCGCGCTCAACGACGGGGCGCCGGGGACGACCTGGTGCCCGACGAGGTGGAGGAGCCACTCGACCTCGACGTGCAGCCGGGCCCGGTTGAGCGCGGCCTCGGAGAGGTGGTCGACCAGCGGCGCGACGGCACCGCGGTAGCGGCCGTCGAGGGCCCCCAGCGCGATCGTCGGGCTCAGCTCGGACAGGGGCGTGCGGGCGGCGGGCAGCGGCATGGCTCCATCTTCTCAGCCCCGGGGACGAGCGGTGGTGCGGCCCGCGCCGGTCAGTGCCTGGCGTCCGGGTCGATGTCGTCGGCGCGCAGGTAGTCGTCGGTCACCCGGTCGCGGTGCTCGCGGGCGACCCGCGTGGCCTCGTCCGCCTCGGCCTGCAGCCGCTGGGCGCGCTGCTCGGCGTCCTGGGCCTTCTCCCGCAGCTCGCGGGCGCGGTCCTCGGCGCCGGCCACGTAGGTCTCCCCGCCCTGGGCCCGCTCGCGCAGGTGGGACGCCTCGGTGCGGGCCTGCTCCTGCTTCTTGCGCCGGGCGATGAAGAACCACGCCAGGAGCGCGGCCAGGACCACCAGCCCCAGGACGATCCACCAGATCGGGTCGATGTCGGACATGGCGCTCACGCTAGTGGACCGGGCGGGTCCCGTCCTGCGCAGCGGCGAGGGCGCGGACCGTCCCGGGCGTGACCTGCGGCCAGTCGCGCGCCGGTCCGACCGGGCGGTGGCTCACCGCCACGACCGTCGTCGTGGACCCGACCTGCCCGTCCAGGCCGGCGAGCGCGCGCTCGGCGGTGGCGTCGTCCAGGTGGGCCGTCGGCTCGTCGAGCAGGACCAGCGGACGGTCGGCCAGGACGGCCCGGGTCATCGAGAGCCGGGCGCGCTCGCCGCCGGAGAGCCCGGTCAGCGGGGTGTCCAGGCCGTCCGGCAGGGTGGCGAACCAGTGCCCCAGGTCGACCGTGCGCAGCGCCCGGATCATCTCCTCGTCGTCGGCACCGGGCGCCGCCAGGGCGAGGTTGGCCCGGACGCTGCCGGCGAAGGCGTGCGGCTCGTCGTCGACGAGGGCGATGCGCGAGCGCGCCTGGGCCAGGTCGAGCTCCAGCACGTCGGTCCCGGCCGTCGTGGCCCGGCCCGCCGCCGGGTCGAGGTGGCGGGCCAGCACCGCTAGCGCGGTCGACTTCCCGGTGCCGTTGGGGCCGGACAGGGTCACCCGCGACCCCGCGGGCAGGTCGAGGTCGGTCGGCAGCAGGTCCGGCGGCACCTCGGCACGCCCGACGTCCGTCGGCCAGCTCGCGGCCACCCCGTCCCAGCGCACGTCCGCCGGCGCAGCGGCGGCCAGGCGTCGCCGGCCCGCACCGGCGACCGCGGGCTCCTGGCCCAGCACCCGGTCCAGCCGCGCCGCCGCGGCGCGTGCCCTGGCCCGGGCGCCCGCGACGTCCGCCAGGCCCACCCACGCGTCGGCCAGGGCCATCGGGACCAGCGCGACGAGCGCGGCGTAGGGCCCGCTGAGCAGGCCGGCGGCGAGCGCGTCGGCGACGCGGAGGGCGACCACCGCGGTGGTCCCGGCGACGACCAGCCACAGCACGGCCGTCGTCGCGCCCCGGGCGGCGGCCAGCCTGCTCTCGGCCCGGAGCTGGTCGTGCTCGCCGTCGACGACGGGCCCCAGGAGGCGGGTGCGGTCGGCGTGCAGCCCGGTCGTGGCCTGCACCGGCAGCAGCCGGGTCACGAGGGCCGTCACGGTGTGCCGCACCCGGCCCCGCGCGGCGACGACGGTCCCCTGCGCCGCCCGCTCGGCGGCATACCCGGCGGCGCCGACCCCCAGCGCGAGGAGCCCGCCGAGGGCCACCACCAGCCCGGCGGACGGCAGGTGCCACGCCGCGACGACGGCGCCCACGACGGTCGCGATGCCGGTCGACCAGGCCGGCACCGTCACCCGGACCTGCTCGTCGACGACGTCGTCCAGGTCGCGCACGACCGCGGTGAGCAGCTCCCCCCGGCTGCGCCGGCCGAGCCGGGCGGGGGTCAGCGGCACGAGCCGCGCGAACACCGTGGCGCGGCGGTCGGCCAGGTCGGCCAGGGCCACGTCGTGCGACACGACCCGTTCGGCGTAGCGCAGCACGGGCCGCGCCAGCCCGAACGCCCGCACGCCCACGATGGCGACCATGAGGGTGAGCACGACCGGCTGCGTCGAGGCCTGCACGATGAGCCACCCGGACGTGGCCGTCAGCGCCACCCCGGCACCCACCGACAGGCCGCCGAGGACGCACGCGGCGGCCAGGCCGGCCCGTCCGCGGAGCGCACCGAGGAGGGGTGTGCCCTCGTCGCGTCCCCGCGCCGCGTCCGACCGGGCGGGACCTCCGGCCGGCGGCACCGCCGCGGTCGGGTCGTCGAGGGGCACGGGCTCCAGGTGCCAGCGGTCGTCCGCCAGGGCGGCCAGGTCGGGGTCGTGGGTGACCGCGACGACCCGGCGGCGGGCGGCGAGGTCGAGGACCGCGCGGTGGAGGAGGGGCACGGAGCCGGCGGCGACGTTGGCGGTCGGCTCGTCGAGCAGGACGAGGGGCGCGTCGGACAGCAGCGCCCGCGCCAGGGCCAGCCGGGCGCGCTGTCCGGCGGAGAGGCCGAAGCCGTCCTCGCCGAGGTCGGTCTCCAGGCCGTCGCGGGCCGCGAGGTCGTCCCAGAGCCCGACCCGGCGGAGGGCGTCGACGAGGGTGGCGTCGGAGCCGTCGGTCGGCGCCACGAGCAGCAGGTTGTCGCGCACGGTGCCCGGCAGCAGGACCGGCCGCTGGCTCGCCAGGAAGGCGCGGGGGGCGGCGACCGAGCCAGCGGCGGGGACGCGCAGGCCGGCCAGCAGCTCCAGCACGGTCGTCTTGCCGGCCCCCGAGGGCCCGGTGAGCACGGTCAGGCCGGGCGAGGCCGGGGTGGTCAGCTCGACGTCGACGAGCGTGCGGCTGCGGCCGCGGTGGGCGTAGGACAGCGCGTGCAGCCCGACGTGGTCGACCGGGCCGAGCGCCGGCGGGTTCCCCGCCGGCGCGGCGGCGACGTCCGGCGCGTCGTCGACGTCCAGCACGCCGTCGGCGGCCAGCTCGGCCAGGGCGGTCGCGCCGTCGGCGGCGCTGTGGAACTCGGCGCCGACCCGGCGGACCGGCCAGTACGCCTCCGGCGCGAGCAGGATGGCGACCAGGCCCACGGTGAGGTCCATCGCGCCGTAGGCCAGCCGCAGCCCGACCGCGACGGCGACCAACGCGACCGAGATGGTGGCCAGCAGCTCCAGGGCGGCGGTCGACAGGAACGCGGTCCGCAGCGTGGCGGTCGTGGCCGCCCGGTGCCGCTCGCCGACCTCCCGCACGACGCCGACCTGGTGGTCGGCCCGGCCGTAGGCCACCAGCGTCGGCAGCCCCCGGACCACGTCGAGGAAGTGGCCGCCGAGCAGCGCCATCGCGCCCCAGCGCCGCTCGGTCTGCTCCTGGGTGTGCCGGCCCACGAGCGCGGCGAAGACCGGCAGCAGGGGCAGGGTGAGGACCACGATGAGCGCGCTCCACACGTCCACGACGGCCAGGACGAGCACGGTCAGCGCCGGCACGACCGCGGCGGTGACCAGCGCCGGCAGGTAGCGGGCGACGTAGGGCTCGAGGGCCGTCACCCCGTCGGTGGCCCGCGTCAGCGCCACGTCCGTCGGCGGGCGCTCCTCCTCGGGGCGGGCCGACCAGCGTCGGAGCACGGCGAGGCGCACCTGGCCGGACACCCGCTGCCCGGCCCGGCGCGCGGCATACTCCCCGGCCCCGCCCAGCAGACCGCGGAGGGCCAGCAGCCCCACCAGCCCGGCGAGGACCGGGCCGACCGGGCCGTCGCCGACCACCTGCGCGACGAGCAGCGCCAGCACGACCGCCTGCGCGACCGCGGCGACGCCGTCGAGCACGCCGAGGACCGACAGCACCGCCACCGGTCCGCGCGTGGCGGGCAGCGCCTCCAGCAGGCGGGGGTCGAAGGGGCCGGTCCGGGCGGACCGGCCCCGGGGGTGGCGGCGGCCGCTCACCGCTCCCCGGCGAGCGCCGCCCGGGTCTCCTCGGTCGCGGCGGCGGGGTGCACGTCGGTCGGGATGTGGTGGCCCGAGATCCGCTTGCGGAAGGTCCAGTAGGTCCACGACTGGTAGAGCAGCACGATGGGGGTGAAGATCACCGCGACGACGGTCATGATGCCCAGGGTCTTCTGGCTGGAGGAGGCGTTCTCCACCGTCAGCGACCAGGCCGGGTCGAGGCTGGAGGGCATGACGTCGGGGAACAGCGCGAGGAACAGCGAGACCGTCGCCAACGCGATCGCACCGAAGGTCCCGGCGAAGGCCCACCCCTCCCGGCCCCGCCAGGCCATGAGCAGCGCGGCCACGAGGGCCACGGCCGCCAGCGCCGCCGCCACCCAGGACACCAGGCCCCCGGTGCGGGCGTGGACCATGCCCAGCCAGACCACCGCGAGGGCGGCGGAGACGACGCCGACCTTCAGGCCGAGGCGCGGGCGTCGTGGCGCAGCCGGCCGTCGGTCTTCAGCGCCACGAAGAGGGCGCCGTGGGTGACGAAGAGGGTCAGCGTCACCAGGCCGCCGAGCAGGGCGAGCGGGTTGAGCAGGTTGAAGAAGCCGCCGACGTACTCCATGTCCTGGTCGATCGGCACGCCGACGACGATGTTGGTGAACGCCACGCCCCACAGCAGCGCCGGCAGGAACGAGCCGACGACGATCATCGCGTCCATCCGGGCGCGCCAGGTCCGCGAGTCGACCTTGCCGCGGTACTCCAGGCCGATCCCGCGCACGATGAGCGCGACGAGGATGAGCAGCAGCGGCAGGTAGAAGCCGGAGAACAGGGTGGCGTACCAGTGCGGGAAGGCCGCGAAGGTCGCGCCGCCGGCGGTGAGCAGCCACACCTCGTTGCCGTCCCAGAACGGGCCGATCGAGGACAGCATCTGCCGGCGGCGGGTCTCCCCGGTGTGCCGGACCGCGTCGGTGCCCGCGTCGGTCTCGTCCCGGCCGAGGACCGGCAGCAGGGTGCCGACGCCGTAGTCGAAGCCCTCGAGGACGAAGTAGCCGACCCACAGCACGGCGATGAGGATGAACCAGACGGTGGTGAGTTCCATGATCCGTTTCCTTGGGTATGCCGTGCGTTCAGTAGGAGAAGACGTAGGCGTCGTCGTCGGACCGGTCCCGCGGGTCGTAGGAGGCGTCCTCGGGGACCTCCTCGGCGCCGGCCCGGCCGTAGCGCAGGATCAGCGCGACCTCCACGACCGCCAGCGCGCCGTAGAGCAGGGTGAAGACGACCATCGAGGTGAGCACCTCGCCTGTCGTGGTGCCGGGGGAGACGCCGGTCTGGGTGGTCATCAGGCCCATGACCAGCCACGGCTGACGGCCCATCTCGGTGAAGATCCAGCCGAAGCTGTTGGCCAGCAGCGGCATGAAGAGCACCAGCGCCCCGGCCCAGCCCCACCAGCGGGAGGTCAGCCGGTCCTCCTCGCCGTCGCGGCCGCGCAGCCGCCACAGCACCGCGGCGCCGACCGCCATCCCGGCGAAGCCCAGGCCCATCATCAGCCGGAAGGACCAGTAGGTCACCGGGATGAGCGGGCGGTAGTCCTCGACCTCGGTCAGCTCGCTGCCGGCGTAGGTCTGCTCGTAGCGCTCCTGGATGTGGTCGATGCCCTCGACCGCGCCCTCCAGCGACCCGGTGGCCAGGTAGGACAGCAGCTTGGGCACGGTGACCGCCCAGACCTCCTCGGTCCCGTCGAGCGTGCCGACGGTGATGATCGAGAAGGGTGCGCCCTCGCCCTCGGGGACGTCCTCGTAGAGGCCCTCGGCGGCGGCCATCTTCATCGGCTGCACCTCGGTCATGATCTTGCCCTGGACGTCGCCGGTGCCGACGACGGCGACGCCGGCGATCAGCAGGGCCCAGGCGCCCAGGCGTGCGGCCTTGCGGTACATCGGCAGGTCGCCGCCGGGGGTCTGGCGGCGCCACAGGTGCCACAGCGCGAAGGCCAGGACGAACGCGGCGCCGGTCATGTAGGCCGCGGCGACCACGTGCGGGAAGGTCACCAGCTGCACCGGGTTGGTCATCACGGCCAGGAAGTCGGTCAGCTCGGCGCGGCCGGTGTCGGGGTTGATCCAGTAGCCGACCGGGTTCTGCATGAACGAGTTGGCCGCGAGGATGAAGTAGGCCGACAGCACGGTCCCGACGTGCACCAGCCACATGAACGAGGCGTGCAGCTTCTCCGGGACGCGTCCCCAGCCGAAGATCCACAGGCCCAGGAAGGTCGACTCGAGGAAGAACGCCAGCAGCGCCTCGATCGCCAGCGGCGCCCCGAAGATGTCGCCGACGAAGCGGGAGTAGTCCGACCAGTTCATCCCGAACTGGAACTCCTGGACGATGCCGGTGACCAGGCCGAGCGCGAAGTTGATCGTGAACAGCTTGCCGAAGAACTTGGTCAGCCGCAGCCACTGCGGGTTGCGGGTGCGCATCCACTGCGTCTGCATGATCGCCACGAGCAGGCTCAGCCCGATCGTGATCGGCACGAAGAAGAAGTGGTAGACGGTGGTGATCCCGAACTGCCACCGTGCAAGGTCCAGTGCGTCCATGAGCTCTTCCTGACGGGCCGGCGCCCCCCCCGGGGCGCGGCGTGCGGACGTCCCGCAGGGTGCGGGCGCGTACTACCTATGGTCGTACGCTACCCCGCCGCCGGGGCCCGGGGCAGGTAATTTGGAGGAACTGTGACGCACCAGACACGGTGGGGTCGGTCACAGTGCGCCGGTCGCCTGCGGACGTGCCTGCGGGCGGCTCAGCCGACGACGGCCAGGGCGGCCAGCGCCGGCGGCAGCAGGACCACCACGAGCGAGGTGGCCACCAGGCCGGCGCGCAGGCCGCGCGGCCGGGGAGGGGCCGCCAGCGCCCGCACCCGGACCGCGACCTGACCGGACCCGACAGCCGGGCCCGGGTCGACGAGGTATGCGGTGCCCGCCCCGGCGCCGAGGGGCTCGCTCGCGCCTCTCGCGGGGTCCCCGGTCGGCACCGCCATGGCCACGAGGGCGCGGGCCAGCGTCGTGGGGCCGCTGCTCGCGGCGGCGGTCCGGTCGGCCAGCATCTCGGCCAGCAGGTGGACCTCGCCGAGCGCCCGGTCGGCCCGGAGACGGGCGGGCACGGCCTCGTGCAGGACGGTGAACAGCTCCAGGAGCAGGTCGTGCCGCTGGGTCAGGTGGGCGTGCTCGTGGGAGAGCACCGCGCCCAGCTGGTTCTCGTCGAGCCGGTCGACCGCGGCGCTGCTCAGCACGATCCGGTCGTGCCGGCCGGGCAGGCAGTAGGCCGTGGGGCTGGCGTGCGCGATGACGGCGACCGGGTGGTCGCTCACCGGGCGGCCGGCCGCGGCGGGCCCGTCCTCGGTCCCCGGCTCGTCGGCCAGGCGCTCGCCGACGAGGTCGACGAGCTCGCGGTGACGTGCCCGGCGACGGCGAAGGTCGGTGCCGACGCGGTGGCCCGACCAGAGCAGCCGGGCCAGCATGAGGCCGGAGAGGGCCACGGCCGCGGTCAGCAGCCAGGGCCGGTCGGTGGGCAGGACGAGCGCGGCGACGGGGGCGGCCAGCAGCGCGCTGGCCACCCCGGCCAGGCTCACCGACTGCCACAGCAGCAGGGCCGGGCCGGGAACGACGCGCAGCCCCGTGCGCCCGGCGAGCAGGTGGGGCGCCGCGAGGGTGAGCAGGAGAGCGCCGACGATCAGCGCAGCGGTGACGACGACCCCCGTCACGGCGTCAGCTGTGGCGGCGCTCGACCTCGGCGAGAGCGGCCCGCAGGTCGTCCAGCTCGGCCGGCGAGGCGTCGTCGAGGAAGTGCATCATCGCCAGCGTGCGGTCGGCCTGGACGTTCTCGAGGGTCGAGCGGAGGGCGGTGGCGGCGAGCGCCTCGCGGGTGGAGGCCGCGGTGTAGCGCCAGGCACGCCCGTCCCGGGTGCGCTCCGCCAGGCCCTTCTTCGCCAGCCGGTCCAGGACGGTCATGATCGTGGTGTAGGCCAGCTCCTTGGTGCCCTCCATGCGGTCCATGACGTCACGGACGGTGAGCTGGGGGCCGTGGGTCCAGAGCGTGTCCATGACGACACGCTCCAGGTCTCCGAGGGCTGCGTTGCGAGGCATGGGGACAACTCTACGACGGTTTGTCGCTGTCGGCCCAGTTCCGGGCCTGCCCCTGGGGATAGCCCTCCGGGTTGGCCTGCTGCCACCGCCAGGTGTCGGCGCACATGTCGGCGACCGTGCGCGTCGCCCGCCACCCCAGCTCCCGCTCGGCCAGCGAGGGGTCGGCGTAGGAGGAGGCGACGTCCCCCGGGCGCCGGGCAACGACCTCGTAGGGGACCGGCCGGCCGCTGGCCTCCTCGAACGCGCGGACCAGCTCCAGGACCGAGGTGCCGTGGCCGGTGCCCAGGTTCCACACCGACAGCGGCCGGTCGTGGGCGGCGATGCGTTCGAGCGCGGCGACGTGCCCGGCGGCCAGGTCCTCGACGTGGATGTAGTCGCGCACCCCCGTCCCGTCCACCGTGTCGTAGTCGTCGCCAAAGACGGACAGCCGCTCCCGCCGACCCACCGCGACCTGCGCGACGTAGGGCATGAGGTTGTTCGGCACGTCCGCGGGGTCCTCGCCGATCCGTCCCGAGGGGTGGGCCCCGACCGGGTTGAAGTAGCGCAGCAGCGCCACCCGCAGCCCGGGGTGGGCGGCGACGGCGTCCCGGAGGATCTGCTCGTTCATCACCTTCGTCCACCCGTAGGGGTTGGTCGCCGACGTCGGGAGGTCCTCGGTCATCGGCACGGGCGCTCCGCGCCGTAGACGGTGGCCGAGGAGGAGAACACCAGGTGGGTTATGCCGTGGCGCACCATCGCCGCGGCCACGGCGATCGTGGCGCCGAGGTTGTTGCGGTAGTAGTCCAGCGGCCGGGCCACGGACTCGCCGACCGCCTTGAAGGCGGCGAAGTGCACGACCGCCTCGAAGCCGGCCCCGTCGAGGAGCCGGTGCAGCTCCTGCTCGTCGGTCACGTCGAGCCGGTGCACCTCCACGGGGCGGCCGGCCAGCTCGGCGAGCCGGTCGACGACGGCCGGGCGCGCGTTGGAGAAGTCGTCCACGACGACCACGTCGTGGCCCGCCGAGAGCAGGTGCAGGACCGTGTGGGAGCCGATGTAACCGGCTCCGCCGGTGACCAGGACGCGCATGGGACCACCCTATGCGGGTGCGTCGTCCCCGGGTCGGTCGTCGTCCAGGTGGCGGTGCTCGGTCCCGGGCTCCGGGGTGGCCTGCTGGCCGACCGCCTCGGCGAGCGCGTCGAGGTACTCGTCGACCGACCGCTCGTCGTAGCCCCTGCGCAGCCCGCCGGTCCCGCGGAACCGGGCCTCGGCGATGACGGGGGCTTGCGCACCGGCCCTCACCGCGTCGAAGACGTCCTCGACGAGGGCGTCCACCTGGTCGGTGTCGTAGCCCGGCCGCACCCGCGTGGTCGGGAAGTCCGAGGGCGTGGGCAGGCGTCCGCGTGCACCCCGGGCGGGACCGGGGCCGTCGGGCGCTCGTCGGAGGGCAGCGGCTGCAGGTCGCGGGGGTCGTCGGTGCTCATCCTCCGATGGTGCCACCGTCGCGCCCGGCCCGCGCGGCGTTCCCGTCGTTCCCGGCACCGGTCCGGCGGCCGTCGTGCAGGTCCACGACCTGGTCGGCCCGTTCCATGAGGGCGGCGTCGTGGGTGGAGACCACGCTGGCGATGCCGCGGGCGTGGGTGAGCTCGACGAGCAGGTCCATGATCGTCGCGGCCGTGTCGGAGTCCAGCTGCCCGGTCGGCTCGTCGGCCACGAGGATGTCCGGGGCGCCGACGAGGGCCCGGGCGATCCCCACCCGCTGCTGCTGCCCGCCGGAGAGCTCGTAGGGCCGCTGCCGGGCGTGCCTGGCCAGCCCGACCATCTCGAGGGCCTGGGCGACCCGGGCGGAGCGCTCGCCGGCGGGCACCGCGCGCAGCCGCAGGGGCACCTCGACGTTCTCCTCGGCGGAGAGCACCGGCACCAGGCCGAAGCTCTGGAAGACGTAGCCGATCCGCTCGCGGCGGACCGCCAGGACCTCCTTCTCCGGCAGATTGGACAGCACCCGGCCGTCGTCGAGGACCACCTGCCCGCGGCTGGGCCGGTCCAGCCCGCCGAGGAGGTTGAGCAGCGTCGTCTTGCCCGAGCCGGACGGGCCGCGGACGACGGTGAGCCGGCCGGCCGGCACGTCGAGGTCGATCCCGGCCAGCGCGTGCACCTGCGTCGGCCCGGAGCCGAAGGTGCGGTGCAGGTCCCTCGCCGAGAGGACCACGGAGCCGCCGCCGTCCCTCATCGCCGCTCCTCGCCGACGGTGCCCGGCCGCTCCTCGTCGGGCCCGTGCGCGTCGTCCCCGGTGCCGTGCGTCTCGTCGTCGGGCCAGACCTGCACGTGGCTGCTCTCCTTCTCGATCCGCACCCGGTCCCGCAGACCGAGCTCGTCGACGTGGGCCCGGGGCAGCTGGATGCGGCCGGCCCGGTCGATGACGGTGTACTCCCGGGCCACCGTCCGCTCGACGCCGTCGGCGTCGACGACCGTCTGGCGCAGCACCTCGGTGGAGGTGCGGCCGTCCCGGATCTGGACCGTGCGCCGGACGTGGTCGGAGACCGTCGGGTCGTGGGTGACGACCAGCACCGTGGTGCCCAGCTCCTCGGCCGCCGAGCGCATCGCCCCCAGCACCTGCTCGGAGGCGGCGTCGTCCAGCTCGCCGGTCGGCTCGTCGGCGAGCAGCACCGAGGGTGCGTTGGCCAGGGCGGTGGCGATCGCGACCCGCTGCTGCTGGCCGCCCGAGAGCTGGGCCGGGCGCCGGTCCGCGCAGTCGGCCACGCCGAGCAGGTCCAGCAGCTCGGCGGCCCGGGCGCCCCGCCCCGTCCGGCCGCTGATGACCATGGGCAGGGCCACGTTGTCCGCGGCGGTGAGGAAGGGCAGCAGGTTGCGCGAGGTCTGCTGCCACACGAAGCCGACGACGGAGCGCTGGTAGTCCACCCGCTGGGCCCGGCTCATCGCCATCAGGTCGACCCCGGCGACGCGGGCCCGCCCGCCCGTGGGTCGGTCCAGCCCCGAGAGGATGTTGAGCAGGGTCGACTTGCCCGACCCGGAGGCGCCGACGAGGGCGACGACGTCACCGGGGTCGACGACGAGGTTCAGCCCTTGCAGGGCCTGCACCTCCACGCCCTCGGTGGAGTAGATGCGCACGAGGTCCTCGCACCAGATGTCGGGGCGTGCGGTCGTGGTGTTCATGAGTCCTCCCCGACGCGCAGGGCCTGCGCGAGTTGGTGCGCCCGGCGAGCCAGGCGCTGACGGTGACGGCGGTCAGGACGGTCAGGGCGACGGCGGCCAGCACGGCGCCGACGACGAGCGGGTCGACGGCCAGGGGCGGCTGCGACCGGCCACCGGTCAGCCCGGTGAGGTCGACGGCGCGGACCAGCACCCAGGGCACGACCAGGCCGAGGACGGCGCCGACGACGAGCGAGGTGGCCAGCACCGGGCCCAGCTCCCACGCGGCCAGCGCCCGGGTCTGTCCGGGACGCAGGCCCAGGGTGCGCAGGACGGCCAGCAGCCGGGAGCGCGCCGCGGTCCCCATGAGCTGGACCACGACGACGGCGAGCACGGTGAGCAGCCCGGTCAGCACGGTGGCGCCGACGAAGGCGCGGGTGAGCCCGGTCGTCACGGGGGCCGAGGTGAAGGAGTCCAGCTCCTCCTGCACCGTCGTCACGACGCCGGTCCCGAGCAGGTCCTGCACCGCGTCCGCGACCGCGCCGGGGTCCGCCCCCTCGGTGGTCGAGACCAGCGCCGACCGGGCCGTGGGCAGCCGGCGCCCGAGCTCGGCCCAGCGGTCGGCGTCCATGAGCGCCCAGCTGCCGGGGGTCTGCACGCCGGGCAGCTCGGCCAGGTGCCCGACGACCTGGACCTGCCCGTCCGCGCCCCCGAGGGTGGCCGGGCCCACCTGCGCGGGCGCGTCGCCCCCGGTGACGAGGGGGATGGCGCCCTCGTCGGCATACAGCTGCGGCGGCGGACCGGGGGCGGGCGAGCCGGCACCGAGCACCTGCTCCAGGGCGGGGTCCGCGACGAGGATCCGCAGGGGCGTGCGCTCCCCGTCGACGAAGAGCTCCTGGGTGGTGCCGACGTCGGCGACCCGGGCGACCGCCGCCACCCCGTCCAGCCCGGCCAGCCGCCCGACGAGCTCGTCGGTCAGCACCGGCCCGTTGACGCGGACGGCGGCCCCGTTGGCCTGCCAGGCGGCGGCCTCTGCCCCCCGCGTCACCGTCGTCAGCAGCACCGCGCTGACCAGGGCGATGGTGGTCCCCAGGACGACGGCCAGCGTGGGGACCAGCCCTCCCGCGGGGTCGCGCAGGGCCCGGGCCGCGCCGAGGAAGGGCGTCAGGCTCCGGCGGTCGCGCAGCACCCGCGTCAGGGCCGCCAGCGGGACCGGGTAGAGCCGCAGGGCCACGACGCAGGCGGCCAGCGCCAGCAGCACCGGGGTGGCGGCCGCGAGCAGGTCGACGCCGGAGGTCCCCGGGTCGTCGCCCCGCGAGCCGCGGTCCAGCAGCCGCCAGGTGGCCAGCCCGGCCAGGGCGACGACGGCCGCCTCCACGACCCACCGCCACCGCGAGCTGCTGCGGCGCGAGAGGTCGCGCCGCGTCTGCAGGAGCGAGGCGTCCTCGACGGACGCGGCCAGCGCGATCGCCGGGGCGGCCGCCACCGCCGCAGTCACGAGCCACTCCTGCCAGCCCGCACCCCCGGGCAGGAGCACCCGGGCCAGGACGTGGCCGAGCACGGCCGCCGGCACCCCGACGGCCAGGCCCTCGAGCACCGCCAGCCGGCGCAGCTGGCGGGGGCTGGCGCCCCGGGCCAGCACGAGAGCCACCGACGGGCGGCGTCGCTGGACCACCAGCCGGGCGGCGAGCCCGACCACGGCCAGCGCGACCCCGAGGGGCCCGGCGGCGACCACCGCCAGGAGCGAGGACGTCGCCCGCTGCTGGCGGACCACCTGGTCGAGGGTGTCGGTCAGCTCGGTGGCGAACGCCGGTGTCTGGTCGGCCTCGATCGGTCCGAGCGCGGGGTCGCCGGACTCCACGAGCGTGTGCTGCTGGGCGAGCATCCCGGTCAGCTGACGTCGCACCAGCCCCACGTCGACGCCCGTCCCGGACGCCGCGTCCGGGTCGACGGGGAACCACAGCTCGTGCCGGACCGCGGTGGGCTGGCCCAGGTAGCCGCGGCTGCCGGGGTCCACGAACGCGGTCACCAGCGCAGCCTGCCCGCGGTTGGGGTCGAAGAGCACCCCCAGCCGGACGCCGTTGTCGACGTGCTGCCACCGCGGGTCGTCCGGCTCCACCGGCCGGTAGGTCCCGGCGACCACCAGCGGGCCGACCCGGTCACCGACCTCCCACAGCAGCTCCTCGGCGGCCTCCTCGAGCACGACCACCGGGACGCCGTCCCCGGCGTCCCCCTCGCCGGGCGCCCCGTCCGGACCCACGACCCGTCCACCCCCCGCCCCGGCCTCCCCGGGTGCGTCGGCCTCAGGCCCGCCCCACGGGCCGGGCAGCGTGCCGTCGACGATCTCCACGTGCTCGGCCAGGTGCGGGTCCGCGTGGACCGCGACCTCCGCGCCGTAGTAGCCGCTGTCCTCGTCCGGGACGTGCTCCACCGCGGTGGTGGCGCGGGCGTACATCTGCGCCTCCTGCAGCAGCGACCGCAGCGGCTCGGGCTGGGCGGCCCGGACCTGCGCCGCCCCCTCCTCGAAGGGGACCCACGGGTCGACCCCCGGCGGTGCCGGCACCTCGACCGTGGTGCTCCACCGGCCGGTGACGTCCCGCTGCAGGGCGGACAGACCGCCGACGTCCTGGGCGAGCTGACGGTCGTTGACGTCCTGCAGGGCGCGCGGCACCGCGGTGAGCAGCACCGAGACCACCGCCACCAGCAGGGCCAGCCCCACGGAGACCCACGGGTCCGCGGCGAACTGCCGCCACGCCATACCTGCTCCGGTATGCCGTCGCGCCCCGCGGTGACGTCCGCTCACCGGATTTCCTCCCGGTAGTCTGTTTCCAGGGCCTGCCGGCGCACCCGGGTCGCCTGGGCGAGCACCACGGCGGCGACGGCGATCGCGCCGGTGAGCAGGATGACGACCCACGGGAGGGCCTCCAGGTGCAGGGGGGCCGCCAGCGTCACCTGGTCGACGGCGGTCGTGGACCGGGCCAGCTCGGGCACCACGGCCCGGGCGACGAGCAGGCCCGCGGCCAGGCCGAGGGCGACCGCGGCGGCCACGATGCCGCCGAGCTCGAGCGCCCGGGAGCGGGCCTGGGCGACGGGCGGCATGCCGAGCGCCCGCAGCACCGCCACCTCGGGACGGCGAGACGCGAGCAGGGTCGCCGCGACTGCGCCGATGCCGGTGGCCGCCAGCAGGACCGCCCCGGCCGAGGCCACCCAGAAGACCCGGCGGGCGGCGCCGGTCGCGTCGGTGACCAGGGCTGCCCCGGAGGCGGGCCCGGTGACGGAGACCACGTCGTCCCGGCCGGCGAGCGTCTCGACGACGGTCGCCTCCTGACCGGGGACGGTCGCGGCCCACAGCTGCGTGGGGAACGGCAGCCCGCGGTCGTCGGCGGCCAGTGCGCGGAGCAGGCCGTCCCGGTCGAGCAGGGCGGCCCGGGGTGCGAGGGTGCCGGGGACCGCCGGCACCAGGGTGGTGACCGTGACCGGTACGTCGGTCCCGAAGGCCTCCACCAGGGCCTCGTCGCCGACCTCGAGGTTGGCGGCGCGGGCGGCCTCGGGGGTGAGGGCGACCGGGACCGGTTCGACGGTGACGTCGGGGCTGGCGGCCGGGTCCGGCGGGGCGAACGGACCCTCGGCCGGGGGAGGGCGGTAGCTGCGGCCGGGGCCCACGACGACCGTCTGCTCGGGCCAGTTGCTGCGGGCCACCCCGTGCAGCGTCCAGGTCTCCCCCGACGTGTCGAGGGACGCGGGCACGAAGACCGCGTCGTCGAGGACCCAGACGGCGCCGGTGGCCGGGTCCACCCGCGTCTCCACGAGGTCGCGGCCCTCGGACTCCGCCTCGGCGGCGAGCCGGTCGGCGTCCTCCTGCGCGGCCTGCGTCACGTCCGGCGGGGCCAGCTGCTCGGCACCCCAGCCCTCGGTGGCCGGGCCGAGCACGGTGTCGCCGTCACCGGTGGACAGGGACAGGCGGGCGGCGACCTCCGCCGGCACCGGCTCCCACCGGTCCCGCGGCGTGAGGGGCGCCTCGATCCGGACGTCCAGGAGCACCTGGGTGCTGCCCTCCGGGAGGGTGAAGGTCACCGTGCCGGTGCCACCACCGGGCTCGACCTCGGCCTCGGTGTAGGCGCGGCCCTCCTGCGGCGTGACCACCGGCCTGTCGACGGGAACCGTGGGTCCGTCCACGACGTCCAGCGTCCCGGTGGTGGGGTCGAGGAGGGTCAGCGACACCGTCCAGGGCACCGTCCGGTCGTCGGCGGCGGCCCGGAGCTGCTCGTCGACCACCTGCCGGGCCATGGAGCGGGCCTCGTCCTCGGGGAGCGGTTCGCCGCCGTGGGCCCCGTCGACGTAGTTCTGCACGTCCTGCTCGTACCCCTCCTGGAGGGTGCGCAGGAACTCGTCCTCGACGGTGAGCTCGACGGTCAGGGCCGCCTCGAGGGTGGTCGCGCCGCCGGGGAGGGGAACCCCGTCCGCGGTCGGCCCGTCCGTCGTGAGGGCCTCGACGGGCACGAGCGGGTGGGTGGTGGCGCCCGTCGCGTCGTCCCCGGCCTGTCCGTCGGCGCGCGTCGACGTGCCGGCCAGCCCGGGTCCGGTCGCCACGGCCGCGAGGTCGACGACGGGGGAGACGGTGAGCGCCACCTGCGCGTCGCCCAGCCGGGCACCCTCGTCGAGCCACACGGGCGTGGACCGCACGACGCCGGGTGCGCCGCGCAGGGACGGCGGGGGAGGGGCCACCACGCCCGGCTCCACGGTGGCCGGGGGCTCCTCCGGCACGACCCGGACGGGGGCGCCCTGGGCCACCGAGCGCAGGTCGTCCCGCAGCTGGGCCGAGGTGCCGGCGTAGAGGCCGGACAGGGTGGTCGCCCCGACCGCGAGGACGGTCAGGACCGCGGGCACGGCGTAGACCGGCAGCCGGCGGGAGACCTGGGCCGCGGCCAGGTGGCCGGTGGCGCCCCGGCCCGGCCGGGTGAGCGCCTCGACCAGGCGCCCGGCCGGGCCCAGCAGGGCCATCGCCACGACGGCCGCGGCGGCCAGCAGGAGAGCGGGCGCCGCGCCGGCCACGAGGTCGGTGCCGAGCGTGCCGTCCTCCCGGGTCACCAGCGGCGAGCCGTGCCGTCGCAGCTGCCACCAGGCCACGCCCGCCGCGCCGAGGACCAGCACCACGGTGGCCAGCGCCGTCGCGGCGCGGGTGCGCCCGGACACGTCGGCCCGGCCCCCCGCGGTGAGCCGGCGCACCTGGAGCCCTGCGACGGCGACGAGGACCGTGAGGACCGCGGCGCCGGTGAGCAGCGCGACCCGCACCACCGTGGGCCACTGGCCGTCCCCGGCGGGGACGGCCTGCAGGACGGCCCAGGCCGTCCCGCCGCCGAGGGCGGTGCCGGCCAGCGCGACGACGGCGGACTCCGCCACGGTGCTGCCCAGCACCTGGCGCCGGTGGCGCCCCGGGCCAGCAGCAGCTGGTGCTGCGTCTCCCGGGTGGTCGCCAGGAGGCGGGCCAGCTGGACCACGGACAGCATCGTCACGAGGACGAGCACCGAGAGCGGGACCACCCCCAGGGCGCGGGCCGTGGCCAGGTTGGTCGCGGCCGTCCCGGCGGTGGGGGCCAGGTCGCCGTCGACGGTCACGCCGCGGACGTCCACCTCCGGCGTCTTCATCGACGACCGCAGGCTGCCCGCCGCGGAGGCGAGGTGGGCCAGGTCGTCCGGCTGGATCCTGGTGGCGTCAGGCTGGACGGTCCACCGGACGAAGGGGGCGTCCACGACGCGGACCACGCCGTCCGGCGGCACGATCAGCGGGCCGCGGTCGGTGCCGTCCCGACCGGCGGCCACGAGCGGGTCGCCGAACCAGAAGGCGTCGTCGGCGGCGACCGGGTGCCAGAGGCCGGTCACCTCGACGTCGGCGCCGCCGACGACGAGGGTGTCCCCGACCCGCACGCCCCAGGTCTCGGCCGCCGCGGCGTGCAGCATGCCCTGGACCGGCTCGGCACCGGGGGAGGGCCAGGTGCCCTCGACCACCTCGACCCGATCCTCCACCTCGGGGTCCTCGGGGGTGAGCGAGGCGCTGGCGAGGACGACGAGCCTGCCCTCCAGGCCGTCCTCCCCGAGCCGGACCGGCCGGGGCTCGCTGACCACCGTGCGCTGGACGCTGACCGGTGCCGGGGCGAACGCCTCGTCGACGAGACGGCGGGCCGCGGCGTCCTGGGCCTGCGGGTCCTGCGCCTGCCGGGTCTGCACCCGGATCCCCGCCTCCTGCGGCACGGCCCCGGTCAGCGAGGCCCGGGCGGCGGTCGTCGCGGCGGCCCCGGAGTAGCCGACCGTGCCGGCGAGGATCGCGGTGGTGGCGGTGACGAGCACGAGCAGGGTGAGCAGCAGCCCGGTGGACGCGCGGGTGCGACGGATCGCCCACCCCCACCACGTCGTCATGGGCCGAACCCTAGACGGAGCGACCGACGCAGCGGCAGCGGGTCAGCCCTTCTCCCGCAGGTCCACGATCCGGCGCGCCTTGCCGACCGACCGCTCGATGCCGCCCTCGGCCAGCACGACCACCTGGGCGCTGGTGCCGATCCGCGACTTGATCTGGTGACCCAGCTCGCGCGCGATCGAGGCCCGACGCGCCTCGTCCAGCCCCGGGGCGCCCTCGACGTTGACCGTCAGCTGGTCCATCCGGCCCGGTCGGGAGAGCACGCACTGGAAGTGGGGCGTCAGCCCCTCGGTGGCCAGCACCAGCTCCTCGATCTGGGTGGGGAAGACGTTGACGCCGCGCACGATCATCAGGTCGTCGCTGCGTCCGGTGATCTTGGCCATCCGCCGCAGGGACGGCCGGGCCGTGCCGGGCAGCAGCCGGGTCAGGTCACGGGTGCGGTAGCGCAGCACCGGCATCGCCTCCCGGGTCAGCGCGGTGAGCACCAGCTCGCCCTCCTCCCCGTCGGGCACCGGCTCGTCGGTCAGCGGGTCGACGATCTCGGGGTAGAAGTGGTCCTCCCACAGCGTGAGGCCGTCCTTGGTCTCGACGCACTCCTGCGCCACGCCGGGGCCCATCATCTCCGAGAGTCCGAAGATGTCGGTCGCGTGCATGCCGCAGGTCTGCTCGATCTCCTGGCGCATGGCCTCGGTCCAGGGCTCGGCGCCGAAGACGCCGATGCGCAGCGACGTCTCGGCGGGGTCGAGCCCCAGCTCCTTGACGTGGTCGATGGTGGCCAGGAAGTACGACGGCGTGACCGTGATGACGTCGGGCCGGAAGTCGCGGATCAGCTGGATCTGCTTCTCGGTCTGCCCGCCGCTCATCGGGACCACGGTGCAGCCCAGCCGCTCGGCGCCGTAGTGCGCACCGAGCCCGCCGGTGAACAGCCCGTAGCCGTAGGCCACGTGCACCATGTCGCCCGGGCGGACACCGGCGGCCCGCAGCGACCTCGCCACGAGCCCGGCCCAGGTGTCGATGTCCTGCCGCGTGTAGCCGACGACCGTCGGCCGCCCGGTGGTCCCCGAGCTGGCGTGCAGCCGCACGCACTGCTCGCGGGGGACCGCCAGCATCCCGAACGGGTAGTTGTCCCGCAGGTCCGCCTTGGTCGTGAAGGGCAGCAGCCGGACGTCCTCGAGGCTGCGGACGTCGTCGGGGTGGACGCCGCGCTCCTCCAGCTGCCGCCGGTAGTGCGGCACCCCCTCGTACGCCCGCCGCACGCAGCCCTGCAGCCGTTCCAGCTGCACGGCACGCAGCTGGTCCACCGACCAGGTCTCGGCCTCGTCGTGCAGGTCCGGTCGGGGGTCGATCGTCGGCAGCGTCATACCTCACCTCTTCGTCGGGGCGGCTCAGGGCAGGGTATGCCGTGCGGCCCCGGGCCCGCACTACGCTCGGTGGATGCACCGGATCTTCACCACCAGCTTCGCCTCCGTCTACCCGCACTACGTCGCCAAGGTGGAGCGCAAGGGCCGCACGAAGGCCGAGCTGGACCAGGTCGTCGAGTGGCTGACCGGGTTCGACGAGGCGGCCCTCCAGCGCCACCTGGACGCCGGCACCACGTTCGAGGACTTCTTCGCCGCCGCCGAGCTCAACCCGCGGGTCGACTAGGTCACCGGGGTCGTCTGCGGCGTCCGGGTGGAGGACGTCGAGGACCCCCTCATGCAGAAGATCCGCTACCTGGACAGCTCGTCGACGAGCTGGCCCGGGGCAAGGCGATGGAGAAGGTGCTGCGCGGCTGAGGCCCGGGCGGCGTGCCACAGTGGGCGCATGACGACGTCGCACCACCAGGACCACCCCCTGCTCGCCGGCCCCACCGGGACCCCGGTGGCCGTTCTCGGTGCCGGCGCCATGGGGGCCGGCATCGCCCAGGTCGCCGCTGCGGCCGGGCACCCCGTCCACCTCGTCGACGCCCAGGAGGGAGCCGCCGCGAAGGCCGTCGACCGCATCCGGGACGGCCTGGCCCGGCAGGTGGCCAAGGGCCGCACCGAGCAGGCGGACGTCGACGCGCTGCTGGGGCGGATCGCCACGCTGACCACCTCCGACATGACGACCGTCCCTCCGGTCGCCCTCGTCGTCGAGGCCGTCGTCGAGCACCTCGACGTCAAGCGCGTGATCTTCCGCCAGCTCGAGCAGTCCCAGTCTCCGTCTACGGTGCTGGCCACCAACACCTCCAGCCTGTCGATCGACGCCATCGTCGGCGAGGCCACCACCGGCCACGACGCCGCCCTGCACGGCGGCCGGTCGCCCGCGCTGCAGCACCCCGGGCGGGTGCTGGGGCTGCACTTCTTCAACCCCCCGCCGGTCATGCGCCTCGTCGAGGTGGTCCGTGGCGTGCGGTCCGACCCCGCGGTGCTCCAGGCCGCCGCCGAGCTGGTGCGGCGCTGGGGCAAGACCCCCGTGCTGTGCGCCTCGACCCCCGGGTTCATCGTCAACCGGGTCGCCCGGCCGTTCTACGGGGAGGCCCAGCGGATGGTGGAGGAGGGGCTGGTCGACGCGGCCACCGTCGACCTGGCCCTGCGGCGGACCGGCTTCCGGATGGGGCCGATGGAGCTGACCGACCTCATCGGCCAGGACGTCAACCTCGCCGTCGGGGAGTCCGTGTGGCACCAGACGGACGAGGACCCCCGCTACGCACCCACCGACTACCAGCGCGCCCTCGTGCGGGAGGGCCGTCTGGGCCGCAAGACCGGCCGCGGCGTGTTCACCTACGAGGACGGCCGGGCCGTGGACGCCGACCCCGACGAGGAGCTGGCCGACCGGCTCGTCGGCGGGCCCGTGGTCACCGACCCCGTCGCCCGGACGCTGGCGATGCTCGTCAACGAGGGGGTCGACCTGGTCCACCGCGGGGAGGCCTCGGCCGAGGACGTCGACACCGCCATGCGGCTGGGCACCAACTACCCGAAGGGGCCCTTCGGCTGGCTGGCCGAGCTGGGCGCGGACCCGGTCCGGGAGACCCTCGCCGAGCTCGACCTGGTCTACCCGGGCGGCCGCTACCGGCCGAGCGAGGCCCTGTGAGCACCGGCGCACCCGGGGAGACCCCCGGCACCGACCCCTCGGCCCCGCCCGACCTGGCCCACGTCCGGCGGATGTGGGCCCAGGACCGGGCCTCGGCGCACCTGGGCATCGAGCTGCTGGACGTCGGGGTGGAGGTGCGCGACGGCATACCCCTGGGCCGTGCCCGGGCCCGGATGCGGATCAGGGACACCATGGTCAACGGGCACGACATCGCCCACGGAGGCTACGTCTTCGCCCTGGCCGACTCGACCTTCGCCCTCGCCTGCAACGCGACCGGCAGGCCCACGGTCGCGGCCGGCTGCGACATCACCTACGTGGCCGCAGGGCGTCTCGAGGACGTCCTCGTCGCGGAGGCGCGCGAACGGGTCACCTACGGCCGCAGCGGGATCACCGACGTCACGGTGGTCCGGGAGTCCGACGGTGCGGTGCTGGCGGAGTTCCGGGGGCGCAGCCGGGTGATGGCCGGCCGCTGACGGGTCCCGCCCGCCCCCGGGCCGCCGCCCGGGTGACGACCGGTGGCCCCGTCCAGCAGGATGGTCCGGTGCAGACCTTCCTGCCCGACCCCGGCTTCGAGGAGAGCGCCCGGCTGCTCGACGACGCCCGGCTGGGCAAGCAGCGGGTGGAGACCCTGCAGGTCCTGCGCGCCCTGGAGCTGCCGGACTACGGCTGGGTCAACCACCCCGCCGTGCGGATGTGGCGAGGACGCACCCCGGCCCTGGTCGCCTACGGCCTGGCGATGGTGCGGCAGTGGCGCGAGCGCGGGCACGCCGACGGGACGGCCCCGGCGATCGCGGAGTTCGCCCCCGGGGTCGTCGACGTCCCCCAGCAGGAGCTGGCCGCCGCGGGCCTCCTGCCGTCCTGGCTGGGCGACGCGGAGCTGCACCGCTCGCACCGGTCCAACCTGCTGGCCAAGGACCCCGACCGCTACCGGCCGCTGCTGACCGCGCGCTACGGCCCGGAGCCGGACGACCTGCCCTACGTCTGGCCCGGGCCCGACGACGTCCCGGTGCCGCCCGGACCGGCGGGGACGCGGGTCTGGGTCGTGCGGCCGCCCACGGAGACGGAGGTCGGGGTATGCCTGGCGGCCGGCGTCATGGGCCTGGGCACCCGGTCCGGGGTCGACGTGCCCGCCGCCGGCCTGGGTCCGGAGGTGCTGCGGGCGCTCTCCCGGGAGCGCACGGGCCGGCGGCCCGCCAAGGACCTGCGCCAGCTGTCCACGCTCCTCGACGAGGTCCGGCCTGGGGATCTCGTGGGCCTGCCCGTGGAGGCCGGCGCCGGGCTGCTCCTGGGGGAGGTCGCCGGGGACTACGTCTTCATCCCCCACGGGCCCCTGCCCCACCGCCGCCCGGTGCGCTGGGGCCACGTCGTCCCCCGGTCCGCCGCCCGACGGCCGGCCACGCTGCAGGACCCGCGGGCCCTCTTCTCCGTCGTGCTCGACCCCGCGGCCGCCCGGCCCGGCACCGGGTCGCCGTGACCACCCGGCCGGGCGACCCTCCCGCCGGCCCCGTCCCGCCACGTCCCGGCGGACGGGTCGCCGACCTCGTGGTCCCCTTCGTCGTCGGCCTGGCCGGGACGGTCGCGCTGCTCGCGCTGGGCATCGCGACGGCCAGCCCAACTGGCAGGTCTACCTGGCCGTCCTCGTCCTGGGCGCCGGCGCGGTCGCGCTCCTGCACCGCCGCGCCGGGCTGAGCGCACCCACGGTCTGGGGCCTGCTCCTCTTCGGCCTCGGCCACCTGGCCGGGGGGATGGTGCCGGTCGGGACCGGAACGCTCTACCAGTGGTGGCTGGTCCAGGACGTGGTCCGCTACGACAACCTGCAGCACGCGGTCGGGTTCGGCGTGGTCGGCCGGGCCACGTGGGAGGCGCTGGGACGACGTCTGGCCCCGCCCCCCGGCGCCCGGGCGGCGGTGGCCTGGTGGGTCGTGGTGCTCGGCGCCGGCGCGTTCGGGGCGCTGAACGAGGTCGTCGAGTGGGTGCTCACCCTGACGCTGGAGACCACCCGGGTCGGGGGCTACGACAACACGGCCAGGGACCTGCTCGCCAACCTCGTCGGCGGCGTCCTCGTGGGCGGGGCCTCCGCGTGGGAGGTGCGCCGCGGGGAGCGGGTGGCGGGCCGCCCGCCGGGCGCGGCGGGCTGACCGGGCCGGCACCCGGCGTCGGTCGTTAGGCTGACGGCCATGTCTGAGACCGCCACCACGCACCCGCTCCTGGAGCAGCACCGGGACACCCTCGAGGAGGCTGCCCGGGCCCTCCGGGAGCGCAGCTACTACAGCCGCTACCCCGAGTCCCCCAGCCCCCGGGTCTACGGCGAGACGGCGCCGCAGGACGGCCAGGACGCCCACGAGCGCAGCCTCAACGCCAGCTACTCGGCCCTGGCCGACCAGCCCTCCACCGGTCGTGAGGTCGGCAGCGAGGTCAGCCCCTACGGCCCGACGCTGGGCGTGCGCTACCCCGAGCTCGACGTCGACGCCGCCATGGACGCCGCGCTCACCGCGATGCCCGCCTGGCGCGACGCGGGCGCCGAGGTCCGCGCCGCCGTCTGCACCGAGATCGTCGACCGGATCAACGCCCGGTCCCACCAGATGGCCCACGCCGTCATGCACACCAGCGGCCAGCCGTTCGTCATGAGCTTCCAGGCCGGCGGTCCGCACGCCCAGGACCGGGCGCTCGAGGCCGTCGTGGCCGCCCTGGAGGAGCAGCGCCGCATCCCTGCCTCCGTGGTCTGGGAGAAGCCGGCCAAGGGCGAGCCGATCCGGATGCAGAAGGACTACCGGGTCGTGCCGCGCGGGGCGGCGCTGGTCATCGGCTGCAACACCTTCCCCACCTGGAACGCCTACCCGGGCATCTTCGCCAGCCTGGCCACCGGCAACCCGGTCGTCGTCAAGCCCCACCCCCGTGCCGTCCTCCCGCTGGCGCTCACCGTCGCCACCGCCCGCGAGGTGCTGCTCGAGGCCGGCTTCGACCCGGCCCTGGTCCAGCTGGCCGCCGAGGACGACGGCGGCACCCTGGCCAAGGACCTGGCCCTGCACCCGGCGGTGAAGATCATCGACTACACCGGCGGGCCCGGGTTCGGCGCGTGGCTGGAGGCCGAGGCCGGCAAGGCGGGCAAGCTGGTCTACACCGAGAAGGCCGGCCTCAACTCCGTCGTCGTCGACTCCACCGACGACCTCAAGGGTCTGCTGGGCAACCTGGCGTTCTCGTTCTCGCTCTACTCCGGCCAGATGTGCACCGCCCCGCAGAACGTCTACGTGCCCGCCACCGGGGTCGACACCGACCAGGGCCACCTGGGCGCCGACGAGTTCGGCCAGCACCTGGCGGAGGCTCTCTCGCGGTTCACCGCCGACGACGCCCGTGCGGTGGAGATCCTCGGCGCCACCGTCAACGACGACGTCCGCGGCCGGGCGACCGACGTGCCGGCCCTGGCCGAGCGGCTCGGCGGCGAGGTGCTCCTCGACTCCCGGGCCGTGACCCACCCGACCTACCCGGACGCCGTCGTGCGCACCCCCGCCCTCGTGGCCACCGACGCGGGCAACGAGGCCGCCTACACCCAGGAGTGCTTCGGACCGGTCGCCTTCCTCGTGCGGACCGCCGACACGACCGAGTCGCTGCGCCGCTTCGCCGAGACCGTGCGCGAGCACGGGGGGATGACCGCCTCCGTCTACTCCACCGACGAGCAGGTGCTCGAGGACGCCCGGGAGGCGGCGGTCGAGGCCGGGGTCGCGCTCTCGGAGAACCTCACCGGGCAGATCTTCGTCAACCAGACGGCCGCGTTCAGCGACCTGCACGGCACCGGGGCCAACCCGGCCGCCAACGCCGCCTACGCGGACACGGCGTTCGTGGCCAACCGGTTCCGGGTCATCACCAGCCGGCGGCACGTCTGAGCACGGACCACGGGCCGGGTATGCCGCCGCTCCCCGGCGAGGCCCGGGCGCCGGGCGCGACGGCCACGACGAGCCCGTCCTGCCCGGGAACGTCCGCCGCCGGACCGTCGCCCCCGGCATGGTCGAGCTGGTCGGTCTGTCCCACCTGCCGGCCGACCCGACGGACGCCGTCGACCTCGTCGTCGGGCTGGTGGAGCGGTCGTTCGGCGACGGGCACCACCGCGTCGAGGCCCAGGTGGACGTGGACGACCACGGGACCCGGCGCGTCCTCCAGCGGGCCGGGCTGCGGCCCGAGGGCGTCGCCCGCGGCCGGGCCGCGGCCGCCGACGGACCACCCGGCGACGTCCTCCGGCTCGGCCGGCTGCGGGACGACCCGTCCCCCGGGACCCCCGCCGGGTTCCTGGGGATGCTGAACGCCACCCTGCCCACCAAGCGGCTCATCGTGCAGGGGCTCGTCCGGGACGACCAGGGCCGGGTGCTGCTGTGCGAGCTGACCTACAAGCGCGACTGGGACCTCGTCGGCGGCGTGGCCGAGCCGGCCGAGACACCGGTGGCCAGCCTCGAGCGGGAGGTCTGCGAGGAGCTGGGCGTCGACCTGCCGGTCGGCGACCTGCTCGCGGTCGACTGGCTCCCGCCCTACAAGCAGTGGGCCGACGCCCTCCTGCTCGTCTTCGACCTGGGGGTCCACCCCGACCTGCTGGACCGGGCGGTGCTGCAGCGCACCGAGCTGCGCTCCGTCCACTGGTGCACCCTCGCCGAGGCGGCCGACCACGTCGCCCCCTACGTCGCCCGGCTGCTGACCTCCCTGGCCGAGGCTCAGGCCGAGGCCGAGGTCGGGGGGACGGCGGGCGGCGCGGGCCCCCTCTTCCTCGAGGACGGGCTCCCCCGCCGGACCGCACCGGGCTGAGCCGCCCGCCTCCGGTCCGTGCTGACGGCGTCCACGGACGGGCTGCTACCTTTCGCTCGTGGCCAAGCACAGCCGTCCGCCGGAGGACAACGACCGCAGGGGGATCCTGTGGGCCCTGCTCGCCCTGCTCGGCGTCGTGCTGGTGGCCGGTGCGTTCTGGTTCCTCGGCGGGGACGACGACGACCCGGCCGCCGACGCGGCCGACCCCGCCCCGACGACCGCCGAGCCGGCCCCGTCCGACGACGCCGCCGTCACCAGCGACCCCCCGCTGGCCGCCGCCCCCGAGAGCTGCGACCCGGTGACCGTGTGGTCGGCACCGGAGCTGCTGCCCGCCGTCACCGCCGCCGCGGACCGGGCGGCCGACGACTGCTTCACCTACGACGTCCAGGAGCGGGAGACCGCCACCTCCCAGGCGGAGGTCCGCGGTGAGGACGCCCCCGACGTCTGGCTCCCCAGCTCGGTGGCCTGGGCCCAGCTGGCCGCCCGGGACGGGGTGGACCTCCAGGTCGGCCCCACGGTCGCCAGCAGCCCGGTCCTGCTCACCGGTGCGCCCGGCACGGTCGCCGGGATGGGTGACCTGGGCCTGACCCCGGACAGCAGCTTCGCCGAGCTGGCGCAGGTCTACCAGGAGCAGGCGGCCACCGGGGACGCGCAGCTGACGATGCGCCTGGGGGACCCCCGCAACGACCCGGCCACCATGGCCCTGCTCGCCGCCACCTCCGAGGAGCTGGGGTCGCTGGACGAGCCGGGCGGCCCCGGCCGCAGCCTGCTCGTCGTGCTCGCCCAGACGGCCGCCCAGGGTGACCCGCTGTCGGTGCTGCGGTCCGACGCGGACATGCTGGTCCCGGCCACGGAGCAGCAGATCGGCACCGCTGTGGCCGACGGCCAGGAGCTGCAGGGGGTGCAGCTCGGCGGCGACCTCGGCACCGTCCAGCTGCCGTTCGTGCGCGTCGGCCAGGAGGGGTCTGAAGAGGCCGTCGCGGCCCTCCAGGAGGAGCTGACCTCCGGCGCCGCCGACGGCGACCTGGCGGAGTCGTTCCTGCGCCCCGGGGACGAGGGCGCCGCGCCCGGGGTCCCGGGCGTCCCCGAGCGGGTGCGCACGACGGGCGAGGCCCCCGACGAGCAGCTGACCGCCACGGTCGCCGAGACCTGGTCGGTCATCGCCCCCCAGTCGCGCATCCTGGCCCTCATCGACATCTCCGGGTCGATGGAGGCACCGGTCGACGACGACGCGACCCGCATCGACCTCACCCGCGAGGCGGCGCAGACGGCGCTGTCGGTCATCCCGGAGCGGACGGCGGTGGGCGTGTGGTACTTCGCCACCTCCCTCGACGGCGAGCGTGACCACGTCGAGGCCGCCCCGCTGCGACCGCTCGAGGAGGAGGTGGGGGACGTCACGCACAAGGAGGTCCTCCTGGGGGTCACCGAGGAGCTCGGCGTCGACACCCTGCAGGGCGACACCGGCCTGCACGACTCCCTCTGGGCCGCGTACAGCGCGATGCAGGAGGAGGACGTCGACGACGCGATCAGCTCGGTGCTCATGCTCACCGACGGCATCAACGACGACTCGACGGGCGGACTGTCCGAGGACGAGGTCGTCGAACGGCTGGAGCAGGCCCGGGAGGAGGGCGACCGGCAGGTGACCGTCGTCCTCATCGGCGTGGGGCCCGACGTGGACGCCGACGCGCTGGAGCGGCTGGCCACGGCGGCCGGCGGCGAGTCGCTGGTCATCACCGACCCCCGCGAGCTGCCCCAGGTCTTTGTCGACATCGTCGCGCGCCGCGCGGCCTGACGCGCCGGGTCTGCCGTGGCCGAGCAGCACCGCACCACGCCGGGCCCGCGCACCTGCGCGGCGCGCGGCGAGTCCTGGTCGGAGGACCAGGAGATCGTGCTCGAGAGGTTCGCCGTGGTGTGGCCGCCGGAGCACGCGGACCCCTGACCACGCCGATCCCTGACAGGGACGGCGGGACGCTGGCAGGATGCCCGGCATGACCGTCCACGCCAGGCACGTCCGGACCGACCGGCTAAACACCTTCGTGCGGGAGGCCGGCGACCCGTCGGACCCGACCCTGCTCCTCGTCCACGGCAACGTCAGCTCGTCGGTGTTCTTCGAGGAGCTGATCGCGGACCTGTCCGCCGACGTCCACGTCCTCGCGCCCGACCTCCGTGGCTACGGCGACTCCGAACGGCTCCCGATCGACGCCACGCGCGGGGTGCGCGACCTGTCCGACGACCTGGCCGCCCTGCTCGACGCGCTGGGCGTCGAGGGCCCGGTCGACGCCCTGGGGTGGTCGGCCGGCGGCAACGCCGTCCTGCAGCTGGCGATCGACCACCCGCACCGCGTGCGCCGGCTGGTCCTGGAGGCGACCGGCAGCCCCTACGGGTTCGGAGGCTCCACCGGGCCGGACGGACGTCCCGTCGCCGAGGACTTCGCCGGGTCGGGCGGGGGCACGGCCAACCCGGCGTTCTGCCGGGCGCTGGCCGCCGGAGACCGGGGCGAGGAGCCGACCAGCCCGCTGACCACGTTGCGTCAGTTCTACGTCGCCCCCGGGTTCACCGTCGACCCCGAGGCCGAGCAGCGCTACCTGGACGGGATGCTGAAGACCTCCGTCGGCGACGACGTCTACCCCGGCGACCTGACGACGTCCTCGAACTGGCCGGGCGTGGCCCCCGGGACCACCGGGATGAACAACGCGCTGTCGCCGAAGTACCTGGACCAGAGCGGTTTCGCCGACCTCGACCCCGTCCCACCGGTGCTGTGGGTCCGGGGCGAGCTGGACCAGATCGTCTCGGACACCTCGATGTTCGACCTCGCCCAGCTCGGCCGGCTCGGAGCCGTGCCCGGCTGGCCCGGCGAGGACGTCTGCCCGCCGCAGCCGATGGTGGCGCAGGTGCGGGCGGTGCTCGAGTCCGCCGGCCGCTTCACCGAGGTCGTCTACGAGGGGTGCGGCCACGCCCCGCACCTGGAGCGTCCCGCCCGGTTCGCCGCGGACGTGCGCGCCTTCCTCCGCAGCTGAGCGAGGCCTGGTCCACCCGCCCCTCGGGTCGGGGGCCGGGGGCTCAGGCCGACGGCAGCGGGGTGGCCAGCATCGCCTCGAGGGCGATCGTCACCATGTCGCCGAAGGTCTGCTCCCGCTCCGAGGCGCTCGTCTCCTCGCCCGTGACGATGTGGTCGGAGACGGTGCACACCGTCAGCGCCTGCCGCCGGGCCTTGGCCGCCAGCGTGTAGATCTCGGCCGCCTCCATCTCCACGGCCGCGACGCCGTACTCCACGACCTTGGCGGTCAGCTCCGGGCGAGAGTGGTAGAAGCTGTCCGAGCTGAAGACGGTGCCGACGTGGTGGCGCGCCCCGTGCGCCTGCGCCGCGTCGGCCGCCGCCCGCAGCAGCGCGAAGTCGGCCGTCGCGGGGTAGTGGTAGCCCTGGAAGCGCAGCGTGTTCATCGAGCTGTCGGTCGCGGCGGCCATCGCCAGGACCACGTCGCGCACCTGCAGGCGATCGGTGAGCGCCCCGCAGGACCCGACCCGCACCAGCTGCTGGACGCCGTACTCGTCGATCAGCTCGTTGACGTAGATGGAGGCGGACGGCTGCCCCATACCCGTGCCCTGGACCGAGACCCGTTCGCCGCGGAACGTGCCGGTGAACCCGAGCATCCCCCGGACCTCGGAGTAGCACTCGGCGTCGTCGAGGAAGGTCTCGGCGATCCACCGGGCGCGCAGGGGGTCCCCGGGCAGGAGGATGCGGGGGGCGATCTGACCGGGCTGGGCTGCGATGTGCGTGCTCACGGGACCCAGGGTATGCGGCACTAGGCTGACCGGCGACGTCGGGACGCGAGGAGGTGGGCACGGGTGGAGGCGACGAGCGTGCTGTCCGCGCGCCTGCTCCTGGACGGTGGCGACGGCGGGGCCCCGGCCCGGGACCGGGCCGCCAGGCTGCTGGCCGTGGCGCTGCGCGGCCGGCACCCCGCGGGCCTGGAGGCGCTGGCGCTCACCGCCGGCTTCCGGCGGCCGTCCGCCGCCGTGGCCGCCGCCCTGCTCGACGGCGAGCCCCTGCCCGCGGCGACCACGGTGCCGGGGGAGACCCTGCCCTTCACGGTGGCGCTGGCCACCGCGTGGGCGGCCACGGGGGAGACGGGAGGTCTGGTCGCCGCCGTGGAGGTCTACCGGCAGGTCGTCGGGCGGCACGGGCCGGGTGGGCTGCGCCCCGTCGAGCAGCGGCACTACCTGCAGGCCGCCTACCTCGCCGGGCGGACGGACCTCGTGCACGAGGGTCTGGCCACCCTCGGCGGCCTGACGGCGGACGTGGCCGAGGGGCTGCGGGCCGACCTGCTCAACCCCTACGTGCGGCGCGCGGGAGACGCCGACGGGGCGGCCGCCGGCGAGGGCCTGGTCGACGCCGCGGACCACCAGGCCTGGGTGGCGGCGCTCGGCTCCCGGTTCCGGGCGCGCGACCTCCTCGGGCCGCAGGTGGACCCCTCGGGGGCGTGCCTCTTCGACGGCCTGCACCTGGGGCCGGCCCGTTCGGTGGACGGCCCGCTCGTCACCGTCGTCGTGCCCGCCTTCCGCCCCGACGCCGGGCTGCTCACCTCGGTGCGCTCTGTGCTGGCCCAGTCCTACGGCCAGCTCGAGGTGGTGGTCGTCGACGACGCCTCCGGACCCGGCTTCGCCGCGGTGTTCGAGGCCGTCGCCGCCCTCGACGACCGCGTCCGGCTCCTGCGGCAGGACCGCAACGGCGGGGCGTACGTGGCTCGCAACCGTGCCCTGGCCGAGGCCCGGGGAGAGCTGGTGACCACCCAGGACGCCGACGACTGGTCGCACCCTGAGCGGCTGGCCCGGCAGGTCGCGGCCCTGACCGACCATCCGGAGGCCGTCGCCAGCCGGTCGGCCGCCGTCCGTGCCCGGCCGGACCTGACCCGGCAGTGGTTCGGCTACCGCCCGGAGCGGATGAACGCCAGCTCCCTCCTCGTGCGCCGCGAGGTCTTCGACCGGGTGGGACCGTTCGACACCCTGCGCAAGGGAGCGGACTCGGAGTTCGCCGAGCGGCTGCGGCTGGTCGGCCCCGTGCAGGACGTCGTCGCCCCGTTGGCGATCACCCGGCTGGCGGCGGGCTCGCTCTCGCGGGCCGACTTCGCCTGGGGCTGGCATCACCCCGACCGCGTGCTCTTCCGCAACGCCTTCCGCGACTGGCACCGCAGGGTCCGGGCGGGAGAGGCCGCACTTCCCCTCGAGCGGAAGGGTCCCCGTCCGTATGCCGTCCCCCGCCGGTTCCGGGTCGACCGCGACCAGGAGACGGTGCCCGTGGGCGACCCCGTGGACGGGCCGTCGAGGACGGGGGCGACGGGCGGCGCCCCCTCCGCGGCCCCCCTCGTCCTGCTGGCCGACGCGGCCCGACCCGTCCCGTCCGCGCTCGGCGATGGTCTGGCGGCCCTCGCCGCCGCCGACGGCGGACTCCCGGCCGTGCTCGTCCGCGAGGACCTCACCCGGGCCGGGGCCGAGCCGGAGCCGTACGACGAGGAGCTCCTCGCCGAGGCGGCCGCCGGCCACGTCGAGCTGCTCACCGACGCCGACGAGGTGGTCGCCGGCACGCTGCTGGTCCTCGACCCCGCGCTTCTCGGCCCACCCGCCCTGCCGCTCCCTGAGCTGCGTGCCGGGGAGGCGTTGGTCGCGGCCGTGCCGCCGTCCGCGGACGAGCCCGTGCGCGACCTCGAGCAGGCGGGGGAGGTCGTCCGCACGCTCACCGGCCGCGCCCCGGTCTGGGTCGCCCGCACGCCGGGGGAGCAGCAGGCCTGGGCGGCCGACGGGTGGCGGCTGCCGCTGCTCGGCGAGGCGCTGGCGGACCGTGGTCACCGGCTGCGATCTCCCGGGACGGGCGGGGGAGCCACCGGGACGGGCGGGGGCGCGCCGCAGGACCTGCACGACCGGCTCGTCGGGGCCCTGGATCTCGTCGCCGAGATCGAGGAGACGGACGCCGCCCTTCCACGTCGGACGACCGGACGCGAGCTGCTCGTCCGTGACCGGGTGGCCCGGGTGGGTCGCTCGACCCCCGCGTCGAGCCGATGGTGCCTCCGCCTGCGGGGAGCCTGGTCCGAGGAGGACCCCGCGGTCCGGTCGGTGACCGCGCCCGTCGCGGCCGACGTGGTCGTCCTCGGCAAGCTCGACCTGGCCGACCGCGTCAAGCTGCGCGCGGCATACCCCGAGGCCGGGCTGGTCCTGGCGGCCCAGCCGGCCGGGCCGAAGGGGGAGTGTGGGATCACCCGGTCGGTGCGCGCGCACGAGGTCGTGGCCCGGCACGCCCCCGGCCTGGCGCCCCGGATGGTCTCCCACGGGCGGACCGGGTCCGGAGTGCGCTACCTCGTGGAGGAGCTCGTCGAGGGCCGGCCGTTGGGGTCGGCGCGCGCGCTGGACGCCCGGGCGGCCGAGCTGCTGGCCGCCCTCGCCGGTCTGCACGCCGGGCACGGGACGCGGCGCACGACCGTGCGGCAGCGGTGGGGCGACGGGCTGGCGCGGCGGTGGGCGGCCACGGTCGGCACCGGCATCGTCCCGGACGGGGTCGCCGGACGCGTCGCCGAGCTCCTGGGCCGGGACGCGGACACCCTCCGGGTCTCCTGGTCGCACGGGGACATGGTGCCCTCCAACGTCCTCGCCGGCCCGGACGGGCTCACGCTGCTCGACTGGGAGCACTCCCAGGAGGCGCCGGTCATGCACGACGCCGCCAAGCTGCACCTCTTCTGCGGCGATCCGGCCGCCCTGCTGGACGTCGTGGCCGAGGTCCTGGGCGTGCCCCGGCAGGACGGCCGACTCAGCGGCGCCGAGGAGCTGGTGCTGGCGCACGCCCAGCTGGTCGGCCGCTACCCCGAGCGCCGGGACCGGATGCGGGGCCACCCGCGGGCCGAGGTCTACGAGCGCCAGGTCCGTCGGCAGGTGGACCGGCTGGCCCAGGTGGTCGACCGGTGCGACGGGAGCTGGTGAGCGGGTCCCTCAGCCGCGCGGCGTGACCCGCAGGACGACGTCGTCGCTGCCGTTGGAGGTCGTCACCCACAGCGCGCCGTCGTCGCCCAGCACGACGGACCGCAGGCGGCCGTAGGTGCCCTCGAGCTCCGGCACCCGTGCCTCGTCGACGACCTCCCGCCCGTCGAGGGACAGCACCGTCATCCCCGACCCCTTGAGCTCGGCGACCGCGAGCGCGCCCTCCCAGGCGCCCCAGGCCTCGCCCTCGAGGAAGGCGGCACCGCTCGTGGCGTGGGTCGGGTCCCCGCTGGACCACACCGCCTCCACGGCGTCCGGGAACCGCTCGAGGTCGGTCATCGGCACACCCTCGTCGTAGCCCGGGCCGGCGCCCACCCGTAGTTGGCCCCCGGCTCCAGCACGTTGACCTCGTCGTCCACGGCCGGCCCGTGCTCGACCGAGAAGATCTCCCCGGTGCCGGGCTGCTCGGCCAGGCCCTGGACGTTGCGGTGGCCGTAGGTGAGGATGCGCGGGTCGGCGCCGGGCGGTGCCGAGGCGGGGTCGGCCGCTCCGCCGTCGGTCCGCACGTGCAGCACCTTGCCGCCCAGGGAGTCGAGGTCCTGCGGGTTGGCCTCGTCGGCCGCGTCGCCGGTCCCGACGAGGAGGGTGCCGTCGTCCTGCAGGAGCAGCCGGCAGCCGCTGTGCCGCCCGGAGGTCAGGGGTATGCCGTCGACGACCACGTCCTGCAGGGCGGCGGAGGTCAGGTCCTCGGTGAGCGTGTGGGCGGTGACCCGGACGTCCCCCGGCCCGTCGGGCGGGGCCCAGGCGTGGCACAGGTAGACGGTGTCCTCCTCGACCGCCAGGCCCATGAGGCCGGCCTCCCCGGAGGCGAACAGGTGGTCCAGGTCGGTGGCCACCTCCTGGGTCAGGCCGTCCCGGTGGGCCAGCAGCCGCCCGCCACGCTCGGTGACCAGGACCGTGCCGTCGGGGCGGGGTGCCACGTCCCAGGGGATGGCGAGCCCGTCGAGGACGACCTCGACGTCGAGCTCGGGCGGGACGGCCGGGTCCACGGTGGTCCCGCCGGTGGTCGGGGCGTCCTCCGTCGCGCCACCGCCGGCCGTGCCCGCGTCGTCCGTGTCCGTGTCCGTGCCGCGCCCGTCGCCCGCGGTCGCGTCCTCGGCAGGGCCCGGCGACGCGGACGGGTCGGGGGTCGTCCCGGTGCCGGGGTCCGGCGTGCCCGTCGACGAGCAGCCGGTCACCCCCAGGGCGCCGAGGAGGACCAGGACGGCGGTCGCGCGGACGGGTCGCACGACCCCCACGCTACCGGGAGGTGCGGGCGGCGAGTGCGGCCTCGATCTCGGCGGCCGCACCCCGGACGCCGTCCTCGAGGGCGACGGCCGCGGCCTCGTCCTCCGCCCGCCGCGCGACGCCGGGCTCCCGGGCGGCCGCCAACGCCTGACGGAACGCCGTCCGGGTGGCGGACGCGGCGGGGACCGGGGCGGACCCGACGCCGATCTCGTGCACCCGGCGCGCGAAGAAGGGCTGGTCCATGGTGAAGGGCACCACGACCTGGGGACGGCCGGAGCGCAACGCCTGCGCGGTGGTCCCGGCGCCCCCGTGGTGCACGACCGCGGCGGTGCGGGGGAACAGCAGCTCGTGGGGGACGTCGTCGACGACCCGGACGTCGGGCCCGAGCCCGTCCTCCAGGCCGGAGCCGCCCTGGAGCACCACGCGCAGCCCCAGGTCGGCGGCGGCCTCCACGGCGTGCGCCAGCACCGTGCGCACGGCGGGCAGGGTGTGCGACCCCAGGCCGACGAAGACCGGGGCGGGGCCGTCGTCGAGCCAGGCGGCCAGGTCGGGCTCGAGCGCGGTGTCCGCCGGGAGCGGACGGAACGGGTAGCCGACCGCACGGACCTGTCGGCCGGCCACCCTGCGCGGGGTGACCAGCCGGGGGCTGTGCGCCACGAACGCCGGCGCCGTGCCCATGCTCAGCGCGGCGCGGGGGTCCGGGGCGACCAGGCGGACGGCGGTGGGCAGGACCGTCAGGGCGGCCGCGAGGTTGCGCCACGACCGGCCCGGCACGACGGAGAACATGCTGGTGTCGCCCCAGGTGGTCGGCAGCGCCGGGACGAACATCATGAGCACCCGGGGGGCCCGGGGCCACCCGGCCAGGGCCGACCATCCGGCCGTCATCGCGGTGAGGACCACGCCGTCGTAGCGGGGCCGCATCTCCTCCAGCCGTCGCCGGACCGAGGGCGCCAGCAGCTCGGCCAGGCCGCGCAGCATGCGGAGCTGGCCGGCGAGGTCGGTCGGCATGCCGTGGGCCCCCAGCTGGTCGCGGTAGTAGGCCATGGCGTCGACGTCCACCGGCTCGGGCCGCAGACCCGCCGACTGCACCAGACCGACGAACTCGCGGGTGGCGGTCACCCCGACCTCGTGCCCGCGGTCCGCCAGCTCCCGGCCCACCGCGAGGACCGGCTGGTAGTCGCCGCGGCTGCCCGCCGCCAGGAGGGCGATCCGCACCGGGCGGCTCAGTCCTCCGCGTCCGCGACGCAGAACTCGTTGCCGGCGGGGTCGCGCATCACCGTCCAGGCGAACCCGTCGACGTCGTGGTTGCGCACGACCTCGGCGCCCAGCTCCACGAGCCGGGCGACCTCGGTGGTCCGGTCGGTGCCCGCCAGGTCCAGGTGGAGCCGGTTCTTGCCCGCGCTGGGCTGCTCCACCCGCTGGAAGGCCAGGCGGGGCTCCCCGGTCAGCACCACGAAGTCCTCGCTCTCGTGGGCCGTCTCGGCGCCCATGGCCCGTTGCCAGAAGCCGGCCAGCTCGTGGGGGTCCTCGCAGTCGACCGTGACCATGGTGACGGTCAGCGCCGTGAGGCGGTGGCCCTCGGTGCGGGGTCCGTCCTCGTGGCCCTCGTCACCGTCGGCCTCGTCCGTGGCCTCCTCGGCCTCGACCTCACCCGCGACCTCCTCGCCGTCAGGCCCCGGGCCGCTCTCCTCGCGGGCCTGCTCGATCTCGGTCCTCGTGTCGTGCGGGCTGCTCATGGGTCATCAGTCTGCCGCAGCGACCCCTCGGCCGCACCCGTCGCACGGTCCTGGTCGCCGCGCAGCAGCCGGGCCAGGCGGGGCCCGGCGTCCACGGTGTAGACGTCCGACCCGGCCTCCACCTCGTGCTCGGCGAAGGCCGCCAGCACCGCGCTGACCACGGCGTGGGTGGCCTCCTTGGTCTCCAGCTGCCGGGCACCGGACCAGAAGCGCAGCTCCAGCTGCACCGTGGCGGTGCCGATCGAGGTGAGGAAGGCCTCAGGGTCCGGCTCGTCCAGCACCTGGGGCACCGCCCGCATCGCCTCGACGGCGACCCGGGCGGCCCGGTCGAGGTCGGCGCTGTCGGCGACGTCGACCAGCACCGAGCTGCGCACGCGCTCGAAGCCGGTCTGCACGGTGACCACCTCCGAGTGCAGCGTGCCGTTGGGCACCAGCACCAGGCGGCCGTCGAAGGTGCGCACCGACGTGCTGGTCAGGCCCATCTGCACCACGGTGCCGCGGTGCTCGCCCACCGAGATCTGGTCGCCGACGCGGAACCGGTCCCGGGTGAGGATGACGATGCCGGCGAACATGTTGCCCAGCACGGTCTGGAAGGCGATGCCGGCCGCGATCGAGACGACGCCGATGCCCCCGAGCAGGTTGACCGGGCGGATGCTGGGGAAGGTGATGGTGACGGCGGCGCCGACCGCGAGCAGGGTGACCAGCCAGGAGACGAGGCGGCCGAAGACCCGGGACGAGCTCTCGCTGCGGCCGCGCCAGGCCAGCGCGCGCGTCACGAGCAGCCGGACGAGCTGGCCCAGCGCCACGCCGACGACGAGGACCGCCAGCCCGAGGGCCACCCCCACCGGGGTGACCGGCGGCAGCTCCAGCCCCTCCAGCGCCTCGTTCACGTCCCGCTCCCCTCGGCCACGTCCCCGACCAGGTCGCGCGCGGTCCGCAGCCACCGCTCCAGCAGCGGCCGGTGCTCGGGCAGGGCGACGGTGAGCAGGTCCTCGAGCACGACGACGACCCGCCGGGGCACCTGCAGCGAGTCCTGCCCGTAGTGCAGCGGCTCCGCCAGGGCCAGGTCGACGAGCTGGCCGATCCGCTGCGGCCGGTGCACGAGGCGCACCTGGCCGTCCCGGGTCACCAGGGCCGGCAGCTCGGCGCGCAGGACCAGGAGCCGCAGGATGCGGTGCAGCTCGTCGACCACCTGGACGGCGGTCGTGGGGTCGTTGATGCCCGGGGAGAGCGCGCGCTCGGCGATGTCGACGAGCTTGCGGATCCCGAAGGCGGGGTCCTGGTGGAAGAAGCGGTCCTTCTCCACGACGACCATCGGCCGGAGAGTCTCCAGGTCGTCCTCGTCCAGCTGTCCGGCCCGGACCTCGCGCCACACCTTCACCGCGGGGATCCCCTCGGGCACGAAGTCGCCGACCTGCGGCAGCACCTCGACGACGACGTCGTGCTCCTCGGCCCACGCCACCAGGCGCCGGTGGTCGACCTCCACGACCGAGCCGTGCTCGAGCGCGGGCAGGGTCTGGGCGGTCCTGCCCGGGCCGGGGTCCCAGGTGTTCAGGCCCAGCCGCGACCCCGGGGCGTCCGGCTCGGGGAAGTAGCGGTCGACGACGTCGACGGTGTCCTCGCCCAGGTGGGAGACGATCGAGGAGACCTGGATCGAGTTGGTGATGTGGTGGATGAAGGCCAGGAACATCCCGACGCTGGCCAGCACGAGGAAGAAGCCGAGGGTGACCGAGACCTGCGGGACGAACTGGGCGCTCTCGCCCGACTCGCCCTGGACGGACCGCAGCACCGTGAGGGCGTAGGTGAAGCTCGCGGCGAAGATGCCCAGGGTCACCTGGGTGATCCGGCTGGAGAGGAAGTCGCCGAGCACGCGGGGGCTGTACTGGCTGCTGGCCAGCTGGATGACGACCATCGTGATGGAGAACACCAGGCCGGTCACCGAGATCATCGCCCCGGCGATGTTGCCGAGCATGTCGCGGGCACCGCTGGGGCCCCCGGGGAAGAAGTAGGGCAGCTGGTCGTCCAGCGTGCGGTCCAGCACCGGCATGAACACCCCGCCCAGGGTGGCCACGACGATGATGACGGTGGGCAGCACCCAGAACGGCCGCCAGACGCGGTCCCAGCGGCTGATCGACCGGGTCTGCGGCAGCGAGCCGAGGTCCTCGCGGTCGGTGTCCCTGGTCCGGGACCCGCGGGGGGCCGGCGATGCGTCGTCGTCGCTCACGGACCCATCCTCGCGCAGAGGGCGGGCCGGGGCCTCACGTGGTGGTCCCCGGCTCCAGCCGGCGCCGGCGGGCACGTCGTCCCCCGGCGCCACGACCGCGTGCCGGCCCACCAGGGTGATCGCCCCGTCGGTCACCCGCGTGCCCGGCAGCGGCCGACCGACGACCGCGTCGCGGCCGACCCGGGCCCACTCGTCCACGACGCAGGCGCTGACCCGGGCGCCGGCCTCCACGACGGCCCGTCGCATCAGCACGCTGTCCTCCACCACGGCCCCGGCCTCGACGACGACGTCCGGTCCCAGCACGGACCGGACGACCCGGCCCCGCACGCGGCACCCGGGGGAGACCATCGACCCGTCCAGCTCCCCGCCGTCGCCCACCCACGCCGGCGCCCCGGCCGGGGTGGGGGAGAGCACCGGCCGGTCGACGTGGTCGAAGACGTCCACCCGACCGGCCAGCAGGTCCCGGTGCGCCTGCAGGTAGGCCGCCGGCCGTCCGACGTCGCGCCAGTAACCCTCCAGCGGCAGGGCGTGGACCCGGCCGCGCTCCACGAGGGCCGGCAGCAGCAGCTCGCCGAAGTCGCCCAGCCCGGTGTCGTCGGGGTCGCCTCCCGCGGCGGACTCCCGGTGCAGCCGCTCCAGCTCGGTCAGCAGGACCCGGGGGTCGTAGAGGAAGATCTCGGTCGCGACGGTGGTCGCGTCGGTCGACTCCGGCTTGTACTCCACCCCCGTCACCCGGCCCCTGTCGTCGGTGTGCACGACCATCTTCTCGGCCGCCTCCTGCACCCCCACCTCGGCGGTCAGCAGCGTGCACTCCGCCCCCACGTCCAGGTGGTGGGCCAGGGCCGGCCGCAGGTCGGCGGAGAAGACGTGGTCGGCCGAGAGCACGACGAGCACGTCCGGGTCGTGCACCCGCACGTCGTCCCGGAGCCGGAAGAGCCCGTCGGCGTTGCCGTGGCTGAACCCGTCGTCGTGGGCGGCTCCGCTGCCCTGCTCGGGCGTGATGCGGCGGAACCCCCCGTGGGTGCGGTCCAGGTCCCACGGCCGCCCGCCGGCCAGGTGCACGTCCAGCGAGCCGGACTGGTACTGCACGCTGACCCAGACGTCGGCGATGCCGCTGGCGCGCAACGACGACAGGGGGAAGTCGACGAGGGCGTGGGTGCCGGCGAACGGCAGGGCCGGCTTGGCCCGCTCGCGGGTCAGGAGGTCCATCCGGCTCCCCGCACCCCCGGCCTGGACGACCGCCAGGACGCGCAGGTCGGCCGGAAGACCGGGGGAGCGGCGGGGCGGGCCTGGCATGAGGGCCAGGGTAGGCGGGCACGGCATACCCTGGCGCGGTGAGCCAGTCCCAGCCCGAGCAGCCGACCGACCCGGCGACCCCTCTCGTCCTGCTCCACGGGGTGGGGCAGGCACCGATGGCCTGGGAGGACGTGGTCGTGCGACTCTACGGGTCGCGGCGGCTGCTCACCCCCTGGGTGCCGGGCCTGCGACCCACCGAGACCCGGCCGGTGCCGGTCGAGGAGGCCGCCGCCCGGCTGGCGCAGGAGCTGGAGCTGGAGGGCCTGACGCGGCTGGACCTGTGCGCCCAGAACTGGGGGGCGATGGTGGCCACGCGGCTCGCCGCGGACCGCCCTGACCTCGTGCGCAGGCTGGTGCTCGTCGGCGGTCAGGTCCGCACCCCGAGGCTGCTCAGCGGTGTGCAGGCCGGACTCCTGCGGCTCATGCCCGCCTCCCGCCTGGCCGACGCGGGGGTGTCCAAGGACCGGCTGACCGCGGCGCTGGACGTCGCGCGCCGGGCCGACCTCACCGACGCGCTGCCCCGGGTCCAGGCCCCGACCCTGGTCCTCGTGGGCGCCCGCGACCGGGCCGGTCAGCCGGGCGCGCGGGCGCTCGCCGACGGGATCCCCGGGGCGCGGCTGCGGATCGTCGAGGGCGCCGGCCCGGCGCTCAACGAGGAGGTGCCGGCGGAGTTGGAGCAGCTGCTGCGGGAGTTCCTCGACCAGCCGTAGAGCCGGGCACGGCGGAACGGTCCATCCGGGCGAGCAGGCCCAGCTGCGCCCGGCGCTCGCGGGCGAACATCGTGCGGGCCGGGGTGCCCACTGACCCGTCGAGGAGTCGCTTGGCGCGGGCCAGCGCCCGCCGGTCGTGGGCGATCATCTGCCCGACCAGCTCGACCGCCACCGCGTGCGGGTCCTCGGCGACCCTCGTGACCAGGCCCAGGTCGGCAGCCTCGGCACCGGTGACGGACCGGGCGGTGAGGGTCAGCTCCTTGGCCACGTCCAGCCCCACCAGCTCGGTCAGGGAGCGCACGCCGCTCATGTCCGGCACCAGCCCCCACCGGGCCTCGCGCACCGACCACCGGGCGTCCGGCGTGCTCACCCGCAGGTCGGCCCCCAGCGCCAGCTGCAGCCCCGCGCCCAGGCAGTGCCCGTGGACGACCGCGACGACGGGCACGGGCAGCCGGCGCCACGCCCAGCAGGCCTCCTGGAAGATGTTGGTGCCCCGCCACGGCCGCGGGAGGAACCGCCCGGCGATGCCGACCGGGTCCCGCAGGGCCCCGCCCAGGTCGAGACCGGCGCAGAAGGCCTCGCCCTCCCCGGAGAGGACCACCGCGCGCACCGAGGGGTCGCGGCGCAGCCGGTGCGCGGTGGCGACCAGGCCGTCCAGCATCGGCAGGGTCAGGGCGTTGAGCTTGTCGGGCCGGGCGAGCCGGACGGCGGCGACCCCGTCCTCGACGGTGCAGGCCAGGTGCTCGGGGGCGGTGCGCGACGGCATACCCCGAGCATGCCAGGAGCCGGCTCGTCCCCGGCGCGGGGGCGCGGCCGTCAGCCGACGCCCAGGAACTCCCGGATCGCGGGCAGCTCGCGCCGGGCCTGCGCCAGCCCGGCCTCGTGGCTGGCCCGCAGGCGGGCCACGTCGCGGGTCCCGTTGCCCACCGGCATGGCCTCGGGCACGAACAGGTATGCCGTGCCGGCCCGCTCCAGCTCCCACAGCTCCTCCCGCACGGCGTTGTACACCTCGTGCCGGCGGGCGAGCGCCTCGCCGACGGCGGGGAACCGGCGGAAGTGCCGGCGCAGGTAGCGCAGTCCGGCCCGGGCCGGCGGCGGCTTGACGTAGTCGCGCTGCTGGGTGAGCACGACGAGGAACCGCTCGTGGCCGTCGGCCCGGGCGGCGTCGAGCGGGATGCCGCCGGAGGGGCCGAGAGCGCCGTCGACGAAGACCTCCCCGTCGATCGTCACGGGCGGCATGACGACCGGCATCGTCGAGGAGGCCCGCACGCGGACCATGAGGTCGCCGATCGTGGCCAGGTCCGCCCGCCCCCAGTGGACGACCTCGCCGCGGGTGGCGTTGAACCCGCTGACGCGGACCCGCGCCGGGTTCGCGCTGAACGTGTCCCAGTCGAAGGGCAGCGCCTGCCCGGGCAGCCCGGTCTCCTCGTAGATGTACCGCGCGTTGAACAGCCCCTGGCCGCGGACGAACGTGCGCCAGTCACCGAAGCGGGGGTCGGTGACGAAGTCGGTGAAGCTGTGCCGGGCCCGCCAGGGGTCGCGGGAGACGTAGTTGGCGGTGTTGCTCGCCCCGGCCGAGACGCCGCCCACCCAGTCCAGGTGCAGCCCGGCCTCGAGCAGCGCCACGAGCAGGCCGGAGGTGTAGGACGCCCGCATGCCACCGCCCTCGAAGACGAGGGCGGTGCCGGTCACGGTGGAGGAGAGCTGCTCCATACCCCCAGGGTATGGGGATCGGCCGGCCTCCCCGGTTCAGGCCGGTCGGGCCGAGAGCAGCTCGACGAGGTGGTCGGTCGTCGGCACGCTGCCGCTGTGGACCACCTCGTCGTCGACGACGAGACCGGGGGTGCGCAGCACGCCGTAGGCGGCGATCTGGCCGTAGTCGGTGACCTTCTCCACCTCCGCCTCCAGCCCCAGCCGGGACAGCGCCTCGCGGGTGCGCTCCTCCAGCCGGTGGCAGTTGCGGCACCCGGGCCCCAGCACCTTGACGATCATCTGCGCCTCCTCGCGCGTCGGTGCCGGCCGGGTCAGCCGGCGAGGTTGAAGACGAGGCCGAGGGCCATGATGCCCAGGGCCACGGAGCCGAAGTAGAGGGCCAGCAGCGGGGGCCGCATGACGCGGCGCAGCATGATGGCCATCGGGATCGACAGCGCGATCGAGCTCATCATGAAGGCCATGACGGTGCCCAGGCCCATCCCCTTGGCCCACAGGGCCTCGCCCACGGGGACGACGCCCGCGCCGTTGACGTAGAGGGGGACGCCCGCCAGCGTGGCCACGGCAACCGCCAGCGGGTTCTGCGGGCCGGCCCAGCGGGCGAAGAAGTCGGTGGGGACCCAGCCGTGGATGGCCGCGCCGACGCCCACGCCGACGAGGACCCAGACCCACACGTCGCGGAAGATGTCGCGGCTCTCGCCCAGGGCGGCCTCGACCCGCTCGGCCAGGGTCGGCCGGTGGCCGCCGGCCCGCAGGGCGGCGACCCGGCTGGTGCGGACCACGTCCTCGACCCACCGGTCAAGGCGGAACCGGGAGAAGACCCACCCGATCGCCATCGCCAGGGTGCCGCCGGCCAGGACGTAGGCGACGGCGACGTCCCAGCCGAACTGGTCGCCGATCATGATCGCGGCGATCTCGCTGACGAGCGGGGAGGCGACGAGGAAGGTGAGGGTGATCGACAGGGGGATCCCGGCCGCGACGAACCCGATGAAGAGCGGGATCGAGCTGCACGAGCAGAACGGGGTCACCACCCCCAGGACGACGGCGAGGAACAGACCGAGCCCCAGGCCGCGGCCCTCCAGGTAGGCCCGGGCCCGGTCCAGGTCGAGGGAGGCGCGCAGCAGACCGACGACGAACATCAGACCCAGCAGGAGCAGGAAGATCTTGACCGTGTCGTAGAGGAAGAAGTGGACCGAGGAGACGAGCCGCGCGCCCAGGTCCAGGCCCAGCCAGCCGACCGCCGCGTCCCAGAACCACTCGTTGAGCGCGTAGAGGCCGGCCCAGGCGAGGGCGCCGAGGCCGAGGCGGAGCAGGAGTCCGCGGTCGGTCCCGGGAGGGGCGGTCGGCGCGTGCGTGGTCATCGCGCCCCCGCCCGGGAGGGGAGGGCGTCGACGGTGCGGGCCACCATCGGTTCGACCACCCCTGCAGTCTACTACCCCAGGTCGTATGCAGCCGGGTGCCGCCCGTGCCCCCAGAACGCCGTCGCGTGGTCCGTCATGCCTCACCGCGACGGTCGCCCGCGTCCGCGGGTGCATACTGGAGGAGATGTCAACCACGCCCGCACGTCGACGCCACCCCGCCACCAGCCCGTTCCGGCGGGAGCCCGCGCCGGCCGTCCCCGTGTTCGACCGGGACGACCGGGTCACGCACGACTCCTACGGCATGGGACGCGTGGTGGGGGTGGAGACCGACGCCGTCCGCGTCGACTTCGGGACCTGCACCATGCGGATCCTCAGTCCCTACTCCAAGCTCGCCAAGCTCTGAGGTCCCTGGCCGTGTGCCGCCGACGCCCACCGGCCCGGCCCGGGCTCAGGCCACGATCACCTGCACGAGCAGGATCTTGAGGATCAGCCCCAGCGCGAACAGGGCGGCGTAGCCGGCCTCCACACGTTCGTCGGTGACCCGGCCCTTGGCGTAGGCCAGGATGGCCGGCTGCCCGACGAACCCGGCGAGCCGCCCGCGGCGCGCTCGGTGCTGACGCCGGCGAGCCGGGCGACGCCGACGAAGAGCACGCCGGCCACGAGGGTGATGACGGTCGCCGCCGCGACCACCTGCAGCCCGGTCCAGGTGAGGGCCTGGGCGGCGAACGCCTGGCCGGAGACGAGGCCGGTGGCCCCGAGGAAGAGCAGGAGCCCCAGCTGGCGGATCGTGAGGTTGGCGGCCAGCGGCACGCCCCAGACGAGGGGACCGGTGCGCTCGAGGCGGCCCAGCACGATGCCGACGACGAGCGGCCCGGCGGCCGAGCCGAGCGCGAAGTCCAGCCCGCCGGGCAGGGGGAGGGTCACCAGTCCCAGGGCGAGCCCGGCGGCCAGGCCGATGCCCAGGGTGAGGGCGTCGACCTCGCTCACCTTGCGCTCGGAGTCGCCGAACAGGCCGGAGACCTCCCCCAGCCGCCCCCGCGGGACGATGACGCGCACCCGGTCGCCGAGCTCGAGGACGAAGTCCTCGGAGGCCAGCAGGTCCAGGTCCCCCCGTCGGACCCGGGTGACGACCCCGTCGAACCGGCCCGGGACGTCCAGCTCGCCGACGGTGCGTCCGGCGACCCGGCGGTCGGAGACGACGAAGCGGCGGTGGTCCACGTCCCGGCGGTCGTGGGCCAGGTGCTCGTCGACCCGCCGTCCCAGGTGGTCCCGGGCGCGGTCGACCGCCCGCTCCGGTCCCACCATGACGACCCGGTCACCGACCTCGAGGCGCTCGCCGGGCTGGACGACCCGGGTGGCGCCCTCACGGGCGAGGTAGGACAGCCGCAGCTCGCCCTCCCGCAGCCCCGGGACGTCGGCCAGCAGCGAGGGCCGCTCCACCTCCACGGAGATGTCGACCAGACCCTGCCCGGCGACCGGGTCGGGGTCGCGCCGGGCCGTCCAGGGCCGGGCCAGGAGGGTGGCCACCAGCAGGATGGTGACGAAAACGCCCACGGGGTAGGCCAGGGAGTACCCGACGGCCGGCTCCTGGCCGCCGGTGCGGTCGATGGCGGTCGCCAGGGCGGGCGTCGAGGTGAGCGCCCCCGCGTAGGTGCCCGCCGTCAGTGCGGGGGGCAGCCCGAGGGCACCGCCCAGGAGCATGGCGACCCCCGTCATGGCGGCGAGCACCAGGCCCGCGCCGCCCATGAGGGGCAGCTGACGTCGCAGGTCGCGGAAGAAGGTGTTGCCGGCGGTGAGGCCGACGGTGTAGACGAACAGCGCCAGGCCCAGGGTCTGGAGCAGCCCGAGCCCCTCCCCGAGCCGGGGGTCGAGGGCACCCACGCCCAGGCCCACGAACAGGGCGCCGGCCGGGCCGAAGCGCAACGGGCCGAACGGAATCGCCCCGACGAGCGTGCCCAGGGCGACGACCAGCATCATCGTCAGCAGCGGCGTCGAGGCCAGCACGTCCACCATGGGCGGAGTCTCTCACCCGGGCCTCGCCCGCCCCTCCCGGTTCAGGCGCCGGTCCCCCCGAGCTTGTCCAGGAGGGTGCCCAGCCTTCACGGGCGGCCTGCTCGGCGGCCCGGACCCGCTCCTGCGCCAGGTGCGCGGCCTCGACCGCGGCGGCGGCCCGCTGCTCGGCCTCCCGGAGCGCGTCGAGGCCCTCCTGGGCCTCCCGCAGGGCCGCGTCCCGGTCGGAGTGGAAGCGGTCCACCTCGGCGGCGGCCAGCTCCACCGACCGGTCCAGCAGGAACCGGTAGGAGACCCTGACCTTCTTGCCGGTCGTCTTGCGGCGCAGGGCGTCGACCTCCTCGGAGACGGACTGCCGCATGAACACCAGCGGGTCGGAGGTGTACTCCTCCTCGGCCGCCTCCAGCTCGGCGCGTTCCCGCCGCTGCGTGGCCTCGGCCAGCTCGCGCTCGGCATCCCGGACCGCGGCCGAGGCGGCGTCCCGGGAGGCCGCGAAGCGGGTCTCCAGCGTGTAGGCCAGCTGCTCGGGCTCCCCGGGGGCCAGCCGGTCCGGGGCCGGCGTCGCCGGACCCCCGGACCCCTGCCCCTGGCCCTGCTCAGACATCCCCGTGCACCTCGTTCATCCGCACCACCCTCTCACCACCGCGGCCGCTGGCGGAAAAAGGAATGTAGGTTCTCGCATGATCTGTCGGGGGATGGCTCGCTGACCTGCGGGGTGACAGGTTCGGTGAGACCAGGGCCGTGTCACCAACTTGTCGGAGTCCTCAGGCTGGCCTCGCGGATCCGGGCCGAGCAAGCTCGTAGGCGGCGTGCACCTGTGACTCTGCAGAGCACCCCCAGGGCGAGCCCCGCGCTAGGGTCTGTGCCTCAATCTCCGTGTGGCGGTCAAGGAAGTAGGACGTCGTGCCGAGTGCCGCGACGGGTCTGTCAGAGCGCGCGTCCCCCGAAGGTCTTGGTGAGGCCTTTCAGCTCCAGAGCCGGCGCCGATCCTGGCTGTCCGCTCATGTGCAACCTTTCGCTAAACGGGCTGGCGGCCCGGACGGCGGGTCAGCCGCAGGCCCAGGACGAGCGCCCAGATCAGCAGGACCGCGGCTCCAAGGACGATGCCGACCTCTGGAGAGAACAGGCCCAGCACCTCGTCGTCATCCCGAGCGCTCCAGGAGATCAGGAGCAGTGCGGCCGCGAGGCTGGCGATGAGCCAGGCCAGGACGTACCAGCCCCGTCCCCGGGACGGGGTGTCCGTGGCCTGGGTGAAGGTGCGGGCATAGCGGCGCGGACTGCCAAAGGCCTCTTCCGCTGTGCTGCCACTGTCTGTCACGTGCGACTCCACCGACCATGTCGCATCTCGAATCTGTGCCTCGTCGATCCCGCGCAGTCGCAGGAGGCGAGCAAGTTTGGCGTTGTACTGATGAGTTCCCTTAGGCATCGTGAGACTCCTCTCTGCCGAGCAGACCTGACATCGACTGGGAGAGCCTGTCCCAGGCGATCCGATGCTCGGCGGCGGCTCGGACTCCGTCCGTGGTGAGGTGGTAGTACTTGCGGGCGGGACCCCGGTCCTGTGCTTCCCAGGTGCCAGCGATCAGTTGCTGTGCCTCGAGGTTCCGAAAGGTTGGATACAAGGTCCCTCCCCGAATGGTCCCCCAGCCACACCGTTCAAGTTCCTGAGCGATGGCGTAGCCATGCTGGGGGCGCTGATTGAGCATCCCCAGGACGACTGCTGGGAGAAGGCCGCGTTGCCACTCCGCTGGCCAGGATCGCCGTGGCATGACTGAAGTCAAGCACGTACCTAGGTAGAATGACAACCTATGTAGAAGTGTGGTGTGATCGGCCACACAAGCGACTCCGGCCACGGCCGGGTCGAAGTCAGCCAGCAGGACCCGGTCCGCGCTCCAGCAGGCTCTCGTAACCCACCAGGGTCCCCGTCGTAGCCGTCCACAGCCACCCGGATAGTTGCCCTGCCTCGGTTGCCACGAGAGCTCATGCACCGGCGCCCCGCCCGCGATCTCCCCCGCCTCGACGTCCGCCAGGCTCGTGACGACCTTGGTGCAGTCCACGCTGCAGTACCTCAGCTCCGTCGATCGGAGCTCACGTTGCTCCACGAGTTCAGCCTGACGCGTCCGACAAGATGCCAGGAATTCGACACGCGACCGACAAGAAAACAGGAATCCGACAAGTTGGCCAGGAACCTACAAGGAAACCAGGACGGGCGGCGCCGGAGCGGGGAATGAAACCTCGACCACCGTGGTTGAGCCAGGTGAACTCAACTTCGATGAGTGCCGGTTTGACAACACCACGACCGGTTCCCCAAGGTTGAGTGCAGACGTGTCAAGCCACGTCGCGGCGCCCGCCCGGGCGCGGCGGCACGACATACCAAGGAGAGCAACGCATGGGACGTGCAGTCGGCATCGACCTCGGCACCACCAACTCGGCGGTCGCCGTCCTCACCGGTGGGGAGCCGGAGATCATCGCCAACGCGGAGGGCGGTCGCACGACCCCGTCCGTGGTCAGCTTCGCCAAGAACGGCGAAGTCCTCGTGGGTGAGGTCGCCAAGCGGCAGGCCGTGACCAACGTGGACCGCACCATCCGCTCCGTCAAGCGCCACATGGGCACCGACTGGAGCACCACGGTGGACGACAAGAAGTACACCGCCCAGGAGATCAGTGCCCGCATCCTCATGAAGCTCAAGCGGGACGCCGAGTCCTACCTGGGCGAGGAGGTCACCGACGCGGTCGTGACCGTCCCGGCCTACTTCGACGACGCCGAGCGGCAGGCCACCAAGGACGCCGGTGAGGTCGCCGGCCTCAACGTCCTGCGCATCGTCAACGAGCCGACCGCCGCCGCCCTGGCCTACGGGCTGGACAAGGGCAAGGAGGACGAGCTCATCCTCGTCTTCGACCTCGGTGGCGGCACCTTCGACGTGTCCCTGCTCGAGGTGGGCAAGGACGCCGAGGACGGCTTCGCGACCATCCAGGTCAAGGCCACCCACGGTGACAACAAGCTCGGTGGTGACGACTGGGACCAGCGGATCATCGACCACCTGGTCACCACGGTGAAGAACCAGTCCGGCGTGGACCTGTCCAAGGACAAGATCGCCCTCCAGCGGCTCAAGGACGCCGCCGAGCAGGCCAAGAAGGAGCTGTCGTCCTCGACCAGCACCACGCTGAACCTGCAGTACCTGTCGATGGGCGAGAACGGTCCGATCCACCTGGACGAGACCCTCACCCGCGCCCAGTTCGAGCAGATGACCTCCGACCTGCTGGAGCGCACCAAGGCTCCCTTCGAGCAGGTCATCAAGGACGCCGGTATCTCCGTCAGCGAGATCGACCACGTCGTCCTCGTCGGCGGCTCCACCCGGATGCCGGCCGTGGCCGAGCTGGTCACCAAGATGACCGGCGGCAAGGAGCCCAACAAGGGCGTCAACCCGGACGAGGTCGTCGCCGTCGGCGCGGCCCTGCAGGCCGGCGTCCTCAAGGGTGAGCGCAAGGACGTGCTGCTCATCGACGTCACCCCGCTGAGCCTGGGCATCGAGACCCAGGGCGGCATCATGACCCGCCTCATCGAGCGCAACACGGCGATCCCGACCAAGCGCAGCGAGGTCTTCACCACGGCCAGCGACAACCAGCCGTCGGTGGGGATCCAGGTCTACCAGGGCGAGCGGGAGATCGCGCAGCACAACAAGCTGCTCGGCAACTTCGAGCTGACCGGCATCGCCCCGGCCCCCCCGCGGCGTGCCCCAGATCGAGGTCACCTTCGACATCGACGCCAACGGCATCGTGCACGTGTCCGCCAAGGACCGCGGCACGGGCAAGGAGCAGTCGATGACGATCTCCGGCGGCAGCGCGCTGCCCAAGGAGGAGATCGAGCGGATGGTCAAGGACGCCGAGGCGCACGCCGAGGAGGACAAGAAGCGGCGCGAGGAGACCGAGACCCGCAACACCGCCGAGCAGCTGGTCTACTCGACCGAGAAGTTCCTCGCGGACTCCGGCGAGCAGGTCCCGGCCGACGCGCGCGGCCCGGTCGACAGCGCCCTGACGGACCTCAAGGACGCCCTCAAGCCCGAGTCCGGCGCCTCGATCGAGGACATCAAGGCCAAGATGGACACCCTGTCCACCGAGTCCCAGAAGATGGGGTCGGCGATGTACGCCCAGCAGCCCGGTGCCGAGGGCGGCGGCGCGGGGGCCGGGTTCGCCGACGCCACCGGCGCGGCCGACGTGGACAGCAGCCGCAGCGGCTCCGGCGACGACGGCGACGTCGTCGACGCCGAGGTCGTGGACGACGAGGAGACCAAGTGACCGACCACCCCGACACCCCGGACACCCCTCCCGAGGAGGAGGTCCAGGACGGTCGCGGTCCGGTGATCCGGGACAAGCGCCGGATCGACCCCGAGACGGGTATGCCGCGCGCCACGGCCGGGGAGGGCGCCCAGTCCTCCCCGGCCGGGGCGGGGGCCGCCGAGGAGGACGCGGAGGCTGCGGCTGACGCGCCCGCCGACGGTCCGTCGGCCGACGCCGGGCAGGCGGACCACCCGGACACCGCCCTGGCCGCCGAGCGGCTCGAGGAGATGCGCCGGATGCAGGCCGAGTTCGTCAACTTCCGCAACCGCACCCAGCGGGAGCGGGAGGGCGACCGCGACCGGGCCGTCGCCGCGGTGGTGGAGGCCATGCTGCCCGTCATGGACGACATCCACTCCGCGCGCGAGCACGGCGACCTCGTCGAGGGCCCGTTCGCCGCGATCGCGGAGAAGCTGGAGAGCACGCTGGCCCGCTTCGGCGTGGAGCGGGTCGGGGAGGTCGGCGAGGAGTTCGACCCGACCGTCCACGAGGCCCTCATGCACCTGCCCGCCGAGCAGGCGGACCTGCCCGAGGGAGCCAGCGGCATGACGATCGTCCAGGTCGTCCAGCCCGGGTTCAGGGTCAACGAGCTCGTCGTCCGCGCGGCCCGGGTGGCCGTGGCGGACGCGGGCTGACCCGACCCACGCCATACCTCCTCCCGGCCGGTCCCCCGGACCGGCCGGGGCCGGGGGACCAGCACGACGACAGCAGCAGCCGGGACGACGAAGGAGGAGGTGAGGACCGGTGGTGAGCCAGGACTGGATGGACAAGGACTTCTACGCGATCCTCGGCGTGCCCAAGGACGTCGACGAGAAGACCCTCAAGAAGACCTACCGCAAGCTCGCCCGCGAGTGGCATCCGGACGCCAAGCCCGGTGACGCGGCGGCGGAGCAGCGCTTCAAGGACATCGGCGAGGCCTACGCAGTCCTCTCCGACCCCGAGCAGCGCAAGCAGTACGACGCGATCCGCGCCATGGGCGGAGGCGCCCGCTTCACCGCTGGCGGTCCCGGCGGTGCCGGTGGCGCCGGTGGCTTCGAGGACGTCTTCGCCCAGATGTTCGGCGGCGGTGGCGGCGGCGCCCAGAACGTGCGCTTCAGCACCTCCGGCGGCCCCGGCGCGGGCGGCATCGACCTCGAGGACCTCCTCGGCGCCTTCGGCGGCGCCGGCGGGTTCGGCGGCCAGGGCTTCCCCGGCGGCGGCCACGGCCGAGCCGGTGGCGGCGGCTTCCCGGGCGGGGGCTACCCCGGCGGCGGCCGCACGGTCCGCGGCCAGGACGTCGAGGCCCGCACGACGATCGACTTCCGGGCGGCGACGACCGGCGACACGATCTCGCTCAGCAAGCCCGACGGCGGCCGCATCACCACCCGCATCCCCGCCGGCGCAAGGACGGCCAGCGGATCCGGCTGCGCGGCAAGGGGATGCCCGCGCCCGTGCAGGGCGGCGAGCCCGGCGACCTCATCCTGCACGTCACCGTGCAGCCGCACCCCGTCTTCGGCCGGGACGGCAACGACCTGACCGTCGACCTGCCGGTGACCTTCGCCGAGGCGGCCCTGGGCGCCACCGTCGAGGTGCCGACCCTGGAGGGCGGCCCGGTCAAGGTCCGGATCGCCCCGGGCACCCCCTCCGGCCGGGTGCTGCGCGTCAAGGGCCGCGGCATCAAGGCCAAGGGCGGCACCGGCGACCTCAGGGCCAAGGTCCAGGTCGTCGTGCCCCAGCGGCTCTCCGACGAGGCCCGCGAGGCCGTGGAGACCCTCCGGGCCGAGGATCCGGCACCGACCCGCGCGCCGACCTGATGAGGCGCGCCCAGGGGTGATGGTCGTGGATCGTGACACTCCCGTCTACGTGATCTCGGTGGCCGCCGAGCTCGCCGGGATGCACGCCCAGACCCTGCGCCAGTACGACCGGCTCGGCCTGGTCGTCCCCTCCCGCACCCGCGGCGGCGGCCGCCGCTACTCCGCGCGCGACGTCGACCGGCTCCGGGAGGTGCAGCGGCTCTCGGCCGAGGGCGTGGGACTGGCCGGCATCCGCCGGGTCCTGGACCTGGAGAACGAGGTCGAGGACCTGCGCTCGCGGGTGGCCCGGCTCACCGCCGAGAACCATGCCCTGCGCGAGGCGGTCGGCCAGCTGCCCCGCGTCTTCGCCGCCGGGCGGCACGGCGAGGTGGTGGCCCTGCGGGCCGGCACCCGCCCGCGGCAGACCTCGCCGGGGACCTCGCTGACGCTGTGGCGCCCGCAGGGCTGGCCCTTCGAGGACTGAGGCGTAGCCGGCCCCGCACACCCTGTCCGGGTGTGCGGGGCCAGCGGTCGGTGCGGCGCACCTCGACCGACCGTGTTCCTAGGCGACCTGCTTGCGGGCCACCCGCCGGAAGCCCAGGACCAGGGGAAGCAGGATCCACAGGGCGCTGGTGGTCCCCACCTGGGCCCACTGCTCGCCGGTGAGCACCTCGTCTCCCAGGAGCGGAGCCTGCGCGGACGTCATGTCCAACCAGGCTGCGTTCTCCCGCAACCACGAGGTGGCCATGAACACCAACGGCGACAGGGCGGGCACGAGCACATAGGCGACGATGCCCAGGGGGACGCTGAGGAGGAGGGCGCCGAAGGCGACTCCCGTCAGGACGCCCAGCAGCTGGATCACCACGAGGTGCCCGAGCAGGGTCCAGCCGATCGACAGGTCGACCTGCCCGTCGACCGACGCCATCGAGGCGACGTGGGCGAGGATGGCGGCCAGGATCGACAGGGCGAGCACCGCCATGCCGAGCAGGACAGCTGCTGCCGTCTTGGCCGCCATCACCCGGAGTCGCCTCGGTTCCTGGGTGAACGTGATGAGCGCGGTCCGCTGGCTCCACTCGTTGGCGGCGGTCATGATGCCCAGGACCGGGATGAGGACGGCCTGGGGGATGCTCGCGGCGACGAGCAGGCCGAGGATGCCGCTGCCCGTGTCCCGGCCGATCCAGAGGGGGACGGCCATGGCGACCCCGGTGAGGGCGAGGATGGCGATCAGCATCCAACGCCCGGAACGGGTGTCGACGAGCTTGCGCAGCTCGGTCCCCAGCAGGCGACGAAAGGAGACGCCTCGGGCGTCGTCGATGTCGGGGAATGCCGTCTTCTCCGCGGTCGGGCGGGGGCGCGTGGCCCGGGGTCGGTCGGTCGTGGTCGTCATCAGGTCCTCCTGGGTGGCTGAGAAGGTGCGGTGGGGTGGGTCGGTGGTCCCCTCTCCGGTCAGGTCCGTCCGGGGCGTCAGGGATGTCGGGGCGGGGCTGCTCACGCTGCCCCCTCGGTGACGGCCTCCCGGGCGTCGTCGGCGGTGAGCTGGATGAACATGTCCTCCAGCCCGGTCCCGCTGCGGTGCAGCTCGGTGACGAGCAGGTGCTCGGCCAGGGCCACCTGGGCGACCTGCTCGGCGGTGGCGGTGGTGACCAGCTCGGTCGCCCGTGGCGTGGCCTCGAAGCCGGCCCTGCGCAGGGCCTCGGCCAGCTGTGTGCGGTCGGGGGAGCCACGACCGTGCCGTTGTCGCGCAGCAGCTCCTCCCTGGTCCCCTGTGCGACGATGCGGCCGCGGCCGATCATCACCAGGTCCTGGGCGATCTGCTCGACCTCGTGCAGGAGGTGGGAGCTGAGGAGAACGGTGCCGCCGTCGGCGGCGTACTCGCGCAGCAGGCCCCGCATCCAGCGGATGCCGGCGGGATCCAGCCCATTGGCAGGTTCGTCGAGGATGAGGACCTGGGGGTCGGCGATGAGGGCACCGGCGAGACCCAGGCGTTGCCGCATGCCGAGGGAGTAGTTGCCGACCTGACGTCCGGCCTCGCGTGGGGTCAGGCCGACCCGCTCGAGCGCGGCGCCCACCGAGCTTCGCGGCATCCCGGCCATCGTCGCGGCCAGGGTCAGGGTCTCCCGACCGGTACGGCCGGCGTGCTGGGCGGTGGCGTCGAGCATGACACCGACGTGGCGGGTGGGGGTGGGCAGCGAGCGGTAGTCACGGCCGAGGACCAGGGCCGTCCCGGCCGTCGGGGTGGTCAGGCCGACCATCATCCGCATAGCGGTGGACTTGCCGGCGCCGTTGGGGCCGAGGAAGCCGGTGACCCGCCCTGGCCGGGCGGTGAAGGTGATGTCGTCGACGGCGGTGAAGGAGCCGTAGCGCTTGGTCAGGTTCTCGATCGTGATCATGGCTCCAGCCTCGGTCGCGGCAGGGGGCACCTGCATCGGTCGTTCGTCGGGACCGGAGCCGACCATCGGCTCCGGGCGGGGTCGGGCGACCCAGACTTTGGGAGGGGGTAGTACCGCCGGTGGACGGAGGACGGACCCGTCCCAGGAGATCTAGAGTCGGCCCCATGCCCCACGCTCCTGCACCGTCGGCCCCGACCTGGGTGGTGGCGGACACCCGGACGGTCTCCGACGGCGGACCGCCGGACCTCCCGTCGAGGGGGGCGGCCGACCGGCTCTCGCCGTGGCAGCACGGGTGGCGCCTGGTGCTGGTCTGGGTGCTCGGTCTGGGGGTGTGGTTGTTCGTCGGGACGGTGGCCACCGACGGGTGGCGGTCGGACGTCGACGGTCCGGGTGCGGTGGAGGGGCTGCTCCTCCTCGACCTGGCCGTGGGTCACCTGGCTCTGTTCGTCGTGGCGTTCCGGCGCCGATGGCCGGTCGGGGTGGCCCTGGTGACCGGGCTGCTGTGCCTGTTCTCCGCGATGGCGGCACCGGTCTCCCTGCTGGCCCTGGTCTCGCTGGCCACACGACGACGCTGGCCAGCGCTGGTGCTCGTCACGTGGTGAACCTGCTGGTCGACACCTTCTACGAGCTGGTGGTCTCACCGGTCCTGGGCCTGTCCGACGACGCGGTCCTGACCAACCTCGGCTTCGCGGTGCTCGTCTACGCGATCTGTGTACTCGTGGGGTGGAACATCGGATCCCGGCGCGAGCTCGTCCGCAGCTGGCGGGCCGAGGCCAGCACCGCCAACCGGGAGCAGGCCGCCCGGGTGGCGCAGGCGCAGCTGGCTGAGCGGGCCCGGATCGCCCGCGAGATGCACGACGTCCTGGCCCACCGCCTATCGCTCGTGGCGATGCACGCCGGTGCGCTGGCGCACCGCCCCGACCTGTCCGAGGACGAGAGGAAGGAGGCTGCCGAGGTCGTCCGGGCGGGGGCGCACCTGGCCCTCGACGAGCTGCGGGAGGTGCTGGGCGTGCTGCGTGCCGACGACCGGGACGAGGTGTCTCTCTCGCCCCAGCCGGGCCTGAGCGGTATACCCTCCCTGGTCGCCGAGGTGACCAGCAGCGGGCAGGAGGTGCACCTGCGGGCCGACCCTTCCCTGTGGCTCCGCTCGGTGTCGCTGCCGGGGAGCACCGGGCGGCACGCCTACCGGCTCGTGCAGGAGGCGCTGACCAACGCCCGTCGCCACGCGGCGCTAGCGGCGACGACGGTCGAGCTGGACGGCCGCCCCGGAGGAGGGTTGAGCATCCAGGTGAGCAACCCGGTCCCCGGGCGGGTGTTCGCCTCCGGGGACGGCCGCGGACTGGCAGGGATGAAGGAACGGGTCCAGCTCGCCGGTGGTCGGTTCGGGGCGGGGCAGGAGGGTGAGCGGTTCGTCGTGCGGGCGTGGTTGCCGTGGCCGGAGCAGGTGGAACCGGCATGACGAGCGGCGCCCGGCCACGGGTGGTCCTGGTCGACGATGACCCGTTGGTGCGCGCCGGCCTGCGGATGATGCTCGGCGGGCCCGACGGCGTGGACGTCGTCGCCGAGGGGGACGACGGCGACCGGGCCGTCGAGCTGGTCGGGCGCCACCGCCCGGACGTGGTCCTCATGGACATCCGGATGGAGCGCACGGACGGGCTGACCGCCACCCGCGAGGTGCTGCGGTCGTGGCCGGAGGCCAAGGTGCTGGTCCTGACGACCTTCGACGCCGACGACCATGTGCTGGAGGCGCTGCGCGCCGGAGCCAGGGGGTTCGTCCTCAAGGACACCCCGCCGGCCCGTCTGGTGGCCGCGGTCCACGAGGTCGCCGGCGGTGACCATGCCCTCTCGCCCTCGGTGGCGGCGCTGCTCGTCCGTCAGGTGGCGGGGGCCGGGGATGCCGGGAGCGCGTCGCGGGACCGGGGGGCCACTGCGCGCGCCGAGCTGGGCCGGCTCACCGAGCGGGAGCTGGAGGTCGCCAGGGCGGTCGCCCGGGGCGGCTCCAACGCGGACGTCTCGCGTGAGCTGTACATGGGCGTCCCCACCGTCAAGGCGCACGTGTCGAGCATCCTCGCCAAGCTGGGCATGGCCAACCGGGTGCAGATCGCCCTTCTCGTCCACGACGCCGAGCACTGAGCCCTGCCATGCCGACCTCGACTCTGTCGAGGACGGTGTGATCGAGGACGGCCGGGCCGGGTCTCGCGGTGGCCCCGGGGTGCACCGGTCCTCCGTCGTCAGGACCGGGCGGGTTCTCCCGCCCCGATCACGCGTCCCCCCTCGTCCCCGGCCCCCGGTCCGAGCTCGACGACGTGGTCGGCGGTGGCCACCGCGGCCGGGTCGTGCTCGGCCAGCACGACCGTGTGGCCCGCGTCCACGAGCGCGTGGAGCTGGGCCAGCAGGCGGTGCACGTCGGCCGGGTGCAGCCCGGACGTGGGCTCGTCCATGACGTAGAGCGTCGGGGCCCGCCGCTCCTTCTGCAGCTCGGTCGCCAGCTTGATCCGCTGCGCCTCGCCGCCGGAGAGCTCGGTGGCCGGCTGGCCCAGCGCGAGGTAGCCCAGGCCGAGCGCCTCCAGCGCGGCCAGCGCGCGTCGGGCCGGGGGGAGGTCCGCGAGCACGACCAGGGCCTCGGACACGGTGAGCCGCAGCAGGTCCGCCACCGTGAGGAGCCGCCCGTCCGGCGCCGGCCACCGCACCTGGAGGGTCTGCGGCCCGAACCGGTCGCCCCCGCAGTCCGGGCAGGTGGACCAGGTCCCGGGCAGGAAGAGCAGCTCGACCGACACCGACCCCTCGCCCTGGCAGGTCGGGCAGCGTCCGGCGGCGGTGTTGAAGCTGAACCGGCCCGCTCCGAAGCCGCGCTCGCGGGCCTCGTCGGTGGCGGCGTAGAGCCGGCGCACGTGGTCCCACAGGCCGGTGTAGGTCGCCAGCGTCGAGCGGGGGGAGCGGCCGATCGGGCGCTGGGTGATCCGCACGACCCGGGTGGGGATGCCGTCCCCGCTGCCCTCGACGCGTCCGGTGGCGGCCCCCTCGGGTGCCTCCTCCTCGTCGTCCCCCTCGGGCGCGGCCTCGTCCTCGACCCGGGCCAGCTCGGCCCCCACCACGTCGTGCACGGCGTCGAGCAGGCTCGTCTTGCCGGAGCCGGAGATGCCGGTGACGACGGTGAGGGCCCCCAGGGGCAGGTCGAGGTCGACGCCCCGGACGGTGTGCCGGGTCAGGCCGGTGAGGGACAGCCGGCCCGACCCGGGACGCGGATCGCCCGCGGACCGGACCTCCTCGACGTGCACCGGCCGGTCCAGGTAGTCCGCGGTGACCGACCCGGCGACGGTCCGCAGGCCCGGCAGCGGCCCGGACCACAGGACCCGGCCGCCCCCGGCCCCGGCGCCCGGGCCGACGTCGACGACCCAGTCGCACCGCTGCACCACGGCCATGTCGTGCTCGACGACCAGCACGGTGTTGCCGGCGGACACCAGCTCGCGGAGCAGGGCCAGGAGCCGTTCGGTGTCCTGGGGGTGCAGCCCCGCCGAGGGCTCGTCGAGGACGTACACCACCCCGAACAGCCCCGACCGCAGCGCGGTCGCGAGCCGCAGCCGCTGGAGCTCGCCCGAGCTGACCGTCGACACCGGGCGGCCGAGGGCGAGGTGGCCCAGGCCGAGGTCGGCCATGAGGCCGAGGCGGCCCACGAGGTCCTCCAGGAGCACCCGCTCGGCCTCCGTCGAGGCCGTCCCTCCCCCGTCGGGCAGCTGCCCGAGCCGGGACCGCATCAGCGCCAGCAGGTCCGAGACGGCCGTGGCCGACGCCTCGTCGAACGCCAGGCCGGCCCAGGTGACCGCCAGGGCGTCCGGCCGGAGCCGACGACCTCCGCAGACCTCGCACGGCCGGGTCTCCACGGACCGGAGGGCCCGGTGCCGCTGGGTCGCCGACCGCGTCTCGGCCAGGGTGCGCAGCACGTAGCGGGACGCGGAGGAGAAGGTGCCCTGGTAGGGCCGCTGGATGCGCTCCGGGTCGCGCGTCGGCACCACGGTGACGACGGGCTGCTCGTCGGTGAACAGGATCCAGTCCCGGGTCTCCCGCGGCAGGTCGCGCCACGGGAGGTCGACGTCGTGCCCCAGCGTGGCCACGATGTCGCGGTAGTTCTTGCCCAGCCACGCCCCCGGCCACGCCGCGACCGCCCCCTCGGCGATCGAGAGCGAGGGGTCGGGCACCATCGAGGCCTCGGTGGGCACGTGGCGCACGCCCAGCCCGCCGCACCCCGGGCAGGCACCGACGGCGGTGTTGGTGGAGAAGTGGTCGGAGTCCATCGGGTCCACGCCGTCCGGATAGGTCCCGCACCGCGACCACAGCATCCGCAGGGTGCTACCCGCGGTGGTGACGGTACCGACCGTGGAGCGCGACGACATCCCCCCGCCCCGGCCCTGCTCCAGCGCCACCGTCGGCGGCAGCCCGCGCACGTCCCGCACCTGCGGGTCGACCGCGGCGTGGATGAGCCGGCGGGCGAAGGGGGCCACCGAGTCGAGGTAGCGGCGCTGCGCCTCCCCGTGGACGGTGCCGAACGCGAGGCTGGACTTGCCGGACCCGGACACGCCGGTCACCGCGACGAGGGCGTCCCGGGGCAGGTCGACGTCGACGTCGCGCAGGTTGTGCAGCCGGGCACCGCGGACCTGGATCTGGGCGGCCGGTCCGGGGATGCCCGGGTCCGACGCGCGGGTGCTGGGAGCCACCCGGACAGACTAGGGCGGCGCACGGGCGCGCGACGGCATACCGTGGAGGGGTGTTCGGACGACGACGCGGCGCCGCGGTCCGCCAGGCCATGGAGGGCACGCCCCGGGCCGACTACCTGCCCGAGGAGGCCCGCGACCGGGCAGGGATCGACGCGCCGGTGGCGATCGGGCACGAGGCGACCTGCTCCCAGCCCACGACCGTGCGGACCATGCTCGAGCTGCTCGACGTCCGGCCCGGCCAGCGGGTGCTCGACGTCGGCAGCGGGTCCGGCTGGACGACGGCCATCCTGGCCCGGCTGGTCGGTCCCGAGGGCTCGGTCGTCGGGGTCGACGTCGTGCCCGAGCTGGTCGAGGACGCCGCCGCCCGGCTGCGGCGCGACGGGCTCGACCACGCCGCCGTCCGCGTCGCGGGGGAGGGGGAGCTGGGGGCGCCCGAGGCCGCGCCGTTCGACCGGATCCTCGTCTCGGCGATGGCCCGGGAGCTGCCGCGGCCGCTCGTCGACCAGCTGGCCGACGACGGGCTGATGGTGCTGCCGCTGGAGGGGCGGCTGGTGACGGTCACGCGGGTCGACGGCGAGCCACGCGTCGAGCCGGCGCCGGGGTGGTACCGCTTCGTCCCGCTCCAGGGCTCGTGACCGGCGTCGGCCGCGTCCCGCCGCGGGTCCTCGACCTGGCCGCCGGTGCGGAGCGGGTGTGCGTGCTCACCGGGGCCGGGATGTCGGCCGAGTCGGGGATCCCGACCTTCCGGGACGCCCAGGTGGGGCTGTGGGAACGCTTCGACCCGACGGAGCTGGCGACCCCGCACGCCTGGGCCGCCGACCCTGCCCAGGTGTGGGCCTGGTACGCCTGGCGCGCCACCCTCGTGCGCCGCTCCCTGCCCAACGCCGGGCACCGGGCGCTCGCCGGCTGGCAGGCCGTCCGGGGGTGCGGCTGGACGTGGCCACGCAGAACGTCGACGACCTGCACGAGCGGGCCGGTGCGCAGGTCCTGGCCCACGTGCACGGCAGCCTCTTCGCGCTCCGGTGCAGCGTGTGCGACCGGCCCAGCGACGCGGCATACCCGGAGCTGGCGGAACCGGTGGGCCGGCTGGACCCGCCGACCTGCACCGACTGCGGTGGGACGGTCCGGCCAGGGGTCGTCTGGTTCGACGAGGCGCTGCCGGAGGCGGACTTCCTCGCCGCGGTCGACGCGGTCCAGGAGGCGGACCTCGTCCTCGTCGTCGGCACCTCCGGCCTGGTCCACCCGGCCGCGACGATCCCGCACCTGGCCGGGGCCCGCGGGGTCCCGGTGGTCGAGGTGAACCCCGCCCCGACCGCGGTGAGCGAGGCCGCGGACGAGGTCTGGCGCGCCACCGCGGCCACCGCCCTGCCCGCGCTGCTGGAGGAGCTGGGCGGCGGCATACCCTGACCCGGTGAGCACGGACACGCGACCCGCGGACCGCACCGGGCGCACCGACGGGACCCGCCTCGGCGTGGTGGCCCTCACCGGGGTCGTCGTCGGCTCGATGGTCGGTGCCGGGATCTTCTCCATCCCGCAGAACATGGCCGCCGGCCCGGCCGCCCCGGGTGCGCTGCTCGTGGGCTGGGCGGTCACCGGCGTCGGGATGCTGGCCCTGGCGCTGACCTTCCAGTTCCTGGGCCGGCGGGCCGCCGACACGCACGGTGGCCTGTACGGCTACGCGCGGGACGGGTTCGGCCCGATGCCGGCCACCCTCGTGGCCTGGGGCTACTGGATCAGCGCCTGGCTGGGCGACCTGGCCTACCTCGTGCTCATCTTCTCCACCCTGGGGCTGTTCTGGGAGGTCTTCGGCGACGGGACCACCTGGGTGAGCACCCTCGGCGGCACCGTCGTCCTCTGGGGGTATGCGGCGCTCCTGCTGCGGGGGGTGCGCGAGGCCAGCGCGGTCAACGTCGTGGTGACGGTCGCCAAGCTCGTGCCGATCCTCGTCTTCCTCGTCGTCGGCGTCATGGCGTTCGACCCGGCCGTGTTCACGGTCGACCTGTGGGGCCGGCAGGAGGACCTCGGCCCGGTCTTCGACCAGGTGCGCGCGATGATGCTCGTCACCGTGTGGGCCTTCCTCGGCATCGAGGGCGCGACCGTCTTCGCCCGCCGGGCCCGGCGCGACGGGGACGTCGGACGGGCCACCGTCATGGGCTTCGCGCTCGTGCTCACCCTGCTCGTGGCGGTCAACCTCCTCGCCGCGGGCATCCTCACCCGGCCCGAGCTGACCGACCTGCAGGACCCGTCCCTGGCCGGCGTGCTCGAGGCGGTCGTCGGGCGCTGGGGGGCGGTGCTCATCTCGGTGGGGCTGCTCGTGTCCGTGGGCGGGGCCTTCCTGGCCTGGCAGCTGCTCTGCGCCGAGATCCTGGCCTCGACGGCGCGGGCCGGCGGGCTGCCCAGGATGCTGGGGGAGGAGCCGCGCCCGGGCGTGCCGCGTCGGGCGATCCTGCTGACAACGGCGGTGCTGCAGGTGGCGCTGGTCTGGGCGCACTTCCGGGGGGCGGCCTACTACGACGTCATCCTCATGTCCGGCTCCATGATGCTGGTGCCCTACCTCGTCTCCTCCCTCTACGCGCTCCGCCTGGCCGCCCGCGGAGGTGGTGGGGGCGGGACCGCCGTGGTCTTCACGGGGGTGAGCACGGTCTACGCGCTGTGGCTGCTCTACGCCGGCGGGCTGTCCTACCTGCTGATGTCCTCGGTGTTCTACGCCGTGGGCCTGGTCGCGCACGCCTGGACCCGGCGCGAGCAGGGCCGGCCGGTGCTGCGGGGCTGGGAGGTGGCGCTCGCCGCGGGGATCGTCGTGGCGGCCGGCTGGGCGGCCGTCGGCCTACTGACCGGCGGGCTGCAGGTCTGAGGGGGACGGGGGTGTCGGTCGGCCCCGGTAGGCTGACCTTCTCCATCAAAGATGCAACAGATGTAACAACGTCCCGAAGATGTAACAGATGACACAGCGCCCGGCCCGCCCACCGGCGCGACGTCCCCGACCGCGCTTGCCGAGGAGGTGACCCGTATGCCCGCGAACAACCCGTTCCGGCCCAGCTTCGGCGTCTCGCCCCGGGTGCTCGCCGGCCGGCAGGACCTGCTGCAGGACTTCGACGTGGCCCTCGACGAGGGGCCCGGGTCCCCGCTGCGGTCCCTGCTCGTCAGCGGTCCCCGGGGGATGGGCAAGACGGTCGTCCTCAACGAGCTGGAGGAGATCGCCCGCACGCGGGGATGGTTGGTGCTGCGCCTGCCCGAGGGGACGGACATGCTCGAGGAGCTGGAGGGCTCGACGGTGCCCGCCCTGCTCGCGGAGCACGACACCATGGCGGTGCGACGCCGGCTCACCGGGGGAGGGATCAGCGGGCTGGGGTCGGTGTCCACCGACGTGGAGGACCGCTACCCGGTCCGGCAGTCGCTGACCCGGATGCTGGGGCGGCTCAGCGAGGTCCTGGCGGTGCACGAGACCGGCATGATGTTCACCCTCGACGAGGTCCAGGACGCCGACCCCGACGTCGTCGGCAGGTTCGCGACCGTCTACCAGCACCTGGTGCGGGACGAGCGCGAGGTGGCCTTCGCCGCGGCCGGCCTGCCCGTGGGCGTCGACCAGCTCCTGCGCCAGGGCGGCACCACCTTCCTCCGGCGGGCCGAACGCGTGCACCTGGACCTGCTCACCGACGAGGAGGTCGCCGAGGCGGCCCGGGCCACCGTGGGCGAGGCCGGCCGCACGCTCGGCCCGGAGGCGGCCGGTGCGTTCGTCGACGTCGCCCACGGCTACCCCTACCTGCTGCAGCTCGTCGGCTACCACGCCTGGCGGATGGATCCCGCCCCGGAGGAGATCACCGCCCGGGACGTGCACCGCACCAGGCCCCTGGTCGTCGAGCGCATGGGGCGGCTGGTGCACGCGCCGGCGGTCGCGCCCCTGCCCGAGGGTCAACGTTCCTACCTGCGCGCCATGGCCGTGGACGACGGGCCGTCCTCCACCCGCGAGATCGCCGAGCGGACGGGGGTACCGATGCAGCAGCAGAACGTCTACCGCGCCCGCCTCATCGGACGCGAGCTCATCCGCGCCACCGGCCACGGCTACGTCGACGTCACCCTGCCCTACCTGAGGGAGTACCTGCGTGCCCAGCCCCGCTGACCGGCCGACCGGCCGCGCCGACGCGAACCGGATCCCCCGTCCCATCTGGATCCTCGTCGGCGCCGCCTTCGTCATCGCGCTCGGCTTCGGCATCGTCTCGCCGGTGCTGCCGGCCTACGCGCGCTCGTTCGACGTCGGCGTGGCCGCGGCCTCGGTGGTGGTGTCCGCGTTCGCCTTCTTCCGGCTCGTCTTCGCCCCCGCCGGCGGTGCCCTGGTCTCCCGGCTGGGGGAGCGGCCGGTCTACCTCGCCGGCCTGCTCGTCGTCGCCGTCTCCTCGTTGGCCACCGCGTTCGCCCAGTCCTACGGCCAGCTCCTGCTGTTCCGGGGCCTCGGCGGCATCGGTTCGACGATGTTCACCATCTCGGCCATGGCGCTGCTCGTGCGGCTGGCGCCGCCGCGGCTGCGGGGCCGGGTCTCCTCGGCCTACGCCTCCGCCTTCCTCATCGGCGGGATGGCCGGTCCCCTGCTGGGCGGCCTGCTCGCCGGGTTCGGCCTGCGTGCCCCCTTCGTCGTGTATGCCGTGGTGCTGGTCGTCGCGGCCGTCGTGGTCGCCGTGGGCCTGGGTGGGGAGCGCCTGCCGGCGCCGCCGGCCGGGTCGGCGGAGCGGCCCACGATGACCCTCGCGCAGGCCTGGGCCTCCCCGGTCTACCGGGCGGCCCTGGCCTCCGGCGTGGCCAACGGCTGGACCAACTTCGGGGTCCGGATGGCGGTCCTGCCGCTGCTGGCGATCGCCGTACTCGACCAGCCCTGGGCGGCCGGCGTCGTGCTCGCCGTCAGCGCGGTGGGCACGGCCGTCACGCTGCAGTTCTCCGGCCGCGCCGCCGACCGGGTGGGGCGCCGGCCGCTGGTGATGGTGGGCCTGCTCGTCATGGGTGCGGGGATGGGGCTGATGGGGCTGGCCACCGTGCCGGCCTCCAGCACCGTCGGCCTGGCCGTCCTGCTCGCCCTCGCCGTCGTCTCGGGGGTGGGGGCAGGCATGGTGAACCCGGGCCAGCAGGCCGCCGTGGCCGACGTCGTCGGGCAGGAGCGCAACGCGGGCAAGGTGCTCTCGGTCTTCCAGATGGCCCAGGACGGAGGTGCCATCGTGGGCCCGATCCTCATCGGCCTGGTCGCCGACACGTGGGGCTTCACGGTGGCGTTCGCCGTCACCGGGGTGATCTGCGTCCTCGGCGCCGTGCCGTGGCTGCGGACACCGGAGCCTCTCACCCTGCACCAGGGCCAGGACCACGACAGCTCCCAGGTGGGGGCGAGCTGACGTCCCTGCGGGCATGGGTGTGGCCCGGCCGGTGGTGGGCCGGGTGCGGGGCGGGGTCATCTGAGGTGCCAGATGACGCCGTGGGCGGTGATGGTGGCGGTGAGGCCGTGCTCGTGGACCCAGGTGTGGTGGCGTGGGCAGAGCAGGGCGTAGTTGGACAGGTCGGAGCGGCCGCCGTTGGCCCAGGGGAGGACGTGGTGGGCGTCGCACCAGGTGGCGGGCACGGTGCACCCGGGGATGGTGCAGCCTGGTCGCGCACGGCCAGCCGGACCCGTTGTCCGGGGGTGACCAGGCGCTTGCGGCGGCCCTGGTCGAGGACTTCACCGTCCCCGCCCAGGACCAGGGGGATCAGGTCGGCCTCGCACGCCAGCCGGCGGACCGACTCCGCGGCGACCAGGTCCCCCTCCAGGGTGGTCCCGCACCCGGGCACCCGCCCGCCGGTGGCCGCCAGGTCGCGTCGCAGGGTGTCCAGGTCCATGGTGACCAGCAGCGTGGCCTTGGGCGTGGTCGGCTCACCCTTCGTGCCGGCCACCCCACGGCGCAGCACGGTCATCAACGCGTCGTAGCGGCGCTGCCCGGGCGTGCGGGTGTCCTGCTGCCCGGTGGCCGCGGTCTCCTCGGCGGTGGCCGGTGCCGCCAACGGTGAGCGCAGGATGGCGCGGACGGCCTGGTAGTCGCCGTCCTGCCCGAAGGTCAGGATGATCCGTTTCACGGACCCGTCGGCCAGGGACGACTCGTGCACGTCGCGCAGCTGCTGCTGGGCGGTGCGCCGGTCCTCGTGGTCGCGCTCGGGCAGGCAGGCCGCCAGCAGCCGGTTGGTCACCCGGGTGATGTCGGCCTCCTCGAACACCGGGTTGCACCCGGTCTCGGCCAGCAGGCCCACCGCCTGGTCGTAGTCCCCGGGGGCCAGGGCGCCGCGGATGCGGGTCAGCGCCCGGTGCAGCCGCGCTGCCCGGGCCAGCGGCATCCCCCCGGTCAGGACCCCCTGCACCAGGGGCGCGTGCACGGCCTCCTGCCCGGCCTGGGCCAGGCGGACCAGGTCCTGCAGCACGCCCCGGGACAGCTCCGGGCAGCGCAGGCCCAACCAGTCGGCCAGTCCCATCCCGGCCGCGGTGGGCAACCCCCGCCCGGTCGCCTCCACCGCCAGCCGCACCCGGGCCCGCTCCACCGCCGCGGCCACCGTCGACGTCGCTCCCAGGGCCGCGTCCAGGTCGGCGTCCTGGACCAGGGCCACGTCCCCGGCCGCCAGGTCGGCCAGCACCGCCTCCCGCCCGGCCTCCCGCAGGCTCCCGAGCACCCGCTCCCCCGGCAGCCGCGACGGCGGCAGCGCCCCCTGCCGGACCACCGCCCCCGCGGTCGTCCGCAGAACCTCCCCTCCCCACGTCTGCCCCATAGGACGAACGTAGGCAAGGCCACCGACACACCCGCCCGACCGGCGCGGCGGACCCCATACCCTGGGTCCGTGAGCACACCGCACGCAGGCAGCGAGCACCTCATCATCCTGCCGGACCGCGACGTCGCCGAGGAGCTGGCAGCGGAGCTGCGCGAGGAGGGGTTCGCGCAGGTCCGGGTGCTGCGCGAGGCGGCCCGGACCGAGGAGGACGACGAGGACCACGAGTGGGCGGTCTACGTCCTGGACACCCGCCTGCCGGACGCCTCCGGGGGCGGGGCGTACGAGGGGCTGCGCGAGCGGTTCATCGAGGTCGCCCGCGAGCACGAGGCTGGTACGACGAGCCCGGCGACCACCGCCCCCCGATCCCGGACCCGGACGAGCGGTGAGCCCGCGCGCTGCGGGCCGGGCGGGGCCGTGAGCTCCCAGCAGGTCGAGCGGGAACGGACGTTCGCGCTGTCCGACGGGCAGCAGCTGCCCGACCTCGACGGGCTGCTCCGCACGGGCAGGTCGCAGGTCCACCGGATGCGCGCCGTCTACCTCGACACCGCCGACCTGCTGCTGATCCGGCACCGGGTCACGCTGCGCCGGCGGGAGGGTGGCCCGGACGAGGGCTGGCACGCCAAGCTGCCCCGTCCTGACGGGTCGCGCCTCGAGCTGCACGCAGCGATGACCCAGGGGCCGGGACGGACGCGGGTGCCTGCCGGTCACCTGCGCGCGGTCGCCGCCGCCCTCGGCCCGGCCTGGCCCACGGGCGTGGAGGCGACGCTGCTGCCGGTGGCCACCCTCCTGACCGAGCGCACGCAGACCGACCTGCTCGACGACGGGGGCAGCGTCGTGGCGACCCTGTGCGACGACCGTGTCGTCGCGCTCCCCGAGGACCGCCGGTGGCGCGAGCTCGAGGTGGAGCTGGTCCCCGCCGCCGTCGACGACGCGTTGCTGGACGAGGTGAGCGAGAGGTTCGCGGCCCAGGGTGTCCTGCCGTCCGACTCCCCGTCCAAGCTGGGCCGCGCCCTGGGCAAGCGGCCGGACCGGGCGGCCCGGGGCGAGAGCCTGCGGTCGCGGGACCCCGCCGCGGCCGTCCTCCACTCCTACCTCTCCACCCAGGTCGCCGGGATCGTCGGGCGGGAGGAGGACCTGAGGGCCGACGCGCCGGACGCCGTCCACAAGGCCCGGGTCGCCACCCGACGGCTGCGCAGCGCCCTGCGGACCTTCGACCGGCTGCTCGACCGGGAGGTGACCGACCCGCTCCGGGACGAGGTGGCCTGGCTGGCCGGGCTCCTCGGTGCGCCGCGCAACGCCGAGGTGGTGCGGGACCGCGTGCTGGGCAGGCTGGAGGGCCTGCCGCCGGAGCTCGTCGTGGGCGACGTGGTCGGCCTCGCCCGCGCCCGCCTGACGGAGGAGCACGCCCGCGCCCACGAGGCCCTCGTCGAGGGGATGGGCGGCGAGCGCTACCTCGCGCTGACCGACAGCCTGCTGGACCTGCTGGCCGACCCGCCGTGGAGGGGGCGGGCCGGACGTCGTGCCGACGAGGTGCTGCCCGCCCTCGTCGAGAAGGCAGCGGGCCGGGTCGCACGTTCCGTCCGCCGCACCCGTGCGCACGACGACCCCGCCGGTCCGGAGGCCCTCCACGAGCGGCACGTGACCCGCAGACGGGCCAAGGCGGTCCGTTACGCGTGGGAGGCGCTGGCCCCTGCCCTGGGTCCCGACGCCGAGGAGTCCGCCCGCCGGTGGGAGGAGGTCACCGAGGTCCTGGGCGAGCTGCAGGACGTCGTGGTCGCCCGGGCCCGGCTGCTCGAGCTGGCGGGGACGGCGGAGCGAACGGGGGTCCCCGGCTTCAGCCTGGGGGTGGTGACCGGTGACGACCTCGCGCGGGTGCCGGGCCTGGTGGCCCGGGCGGATGCCGCGCTGGGCCGCGCTCTGGGGTTGGGTCCGTGACCGTGCTCAGTCGCCGAGGGCCCGACGGAACTCGCCGAGCAGGGGCTCGCCCAGCAGGACGAACCGCACCTCCTCCAGCCCGGGGACGGCCGGACCGTGCTTCCGGACCGCGGCCACGGCGACGTCCGCGACCTCGTCCGCGTCCCACCCGTAGACCCCCGCGCTGACCGCCGGGAAGGCCACCGTCCGGGCGCCCACCTCGCCGGCGACCTCGAGGCTGCGGACGAAGCAGGAGGTCAGCAGGGCCGGGTCGGTCTGCCCGGCGTGCCGGTTCGGCCCCACGGTGTGGATCACCCAGCGGGCCGGCAGGTCCCCGGCCCCGGTCGCCACCGCCTCGCCGACGGGGAGGCCGTCGGGCCACACGTCGCCCGCACCTGCCGGCACTGGGCCAGCAGGGACGGTCCGGCCGCGCGGTGGATCGCCCCGTCCACCCCGCCGCCCCCGAGCAGGCTCGAGTTGGCGGCGTTGACGACCGCGTCCACCCGTTGGGCGGTGATGTCACCCTGCACGCACGTGATCTCCATCCCCCCATCCTGCCCCTGACGGGGGCCATCAGCAGCCCTGCGGCACAATCGGCACACGGGTCCCGACGCGCCCTCGACGGCTCCCGGGACGGGCATCCACCGACGCGGGAGGTATGACGTGGCGCTCGCCTTCGTCGTCACCCTGCTGGCCGGCCTGTCCACCGTCGTGGGCGGCTGGCTGGGGACGCGGGAGCAGGTGCTCCGACGGCCGTGGCTGGCGGCCTCCCTCGCCTTCGCGGCCGGGCTGATGATCACCATCTCGGTGGTCGAGATCGCCCCGGCCGCGGCGGTGTCGCTACGCGAGGTGGTGGGCTTCGGCCGGAACCTCCTCTGGGTCGGTGGGGCGATGGCCGTCGGTGCGGTCGCGGTCGTGCTCATCGACAAGGCGATCCCGCACGAGGTGAACCCGGCCGAGCTGGCCGGCGGCGACGAGGCCCTCCGGGTGGCCAGGGGGGAGCTGGACGGGCGGCTGCTGCGCAGCGGCGTGCTGCTCGCGGCGGTGGTCGCGCTGCACAACCTGCCGGAGGGCCTGGCCACGTTCATCTCCACCCTCGAGCGGCCCAGCGGCGGCATCGCCCTGGCCACCGCCATCGCCATCCACAACGTGCCCGAGGGCGTGGCCGTCGCGGCCCCCATCTACGCCGCCACCCGCAGCCGCGGCACCGCCCTGTTCTGGGCGACGGTGTCCGGGCTGGCCGAGCCGGTCGGTGCCGTCGTGGGCTTCGTGCTGCTGCGCGCGGTGCTGCCCGAGGAGTGGCTCGTGCTGTCGCTGGCGCTGGTGGCCGGGATGATGCTCGCGGTGAGCTTCATGGAGCTGCTGCCGGCCGCGCGACGCTACGAGACCCACTACAGCCAGTCGCTGGTCGGCTTCTTCCTCGGGGCGGTCGTCATGGCGCTGAGCCTGCAGCTGCTCGCCCCACCGGTCGGCTGAGCCGCTGCCCCCCGTCGTCGCCGAACTTGAGCGGAATAGGCTCAACTTCGGGCATGTTGTCCTGTGCAGAGTCCCTTGCCCGATCGACCGTGAGGTAGGCAACCCATGGATCTGTCCCTGACCACCAAGGCCCAGGAGGCCCTGTCCACCGCCGTGCGCGACGCCGCCGCGGCCGGCCGCGCCCAGGTGGAGCCCGCACACCTGCTCCGCGCGCTCGCCCAGCAGGGCGAGACCACGACCGGCCCCCTGCTCGAGGCCACCGGCTCCTCCGCCGCGATGGCCGCCCAGGCGGCCGAGGGTGTGCTGGGCGGCCTCCCCACCGCGTCGGGGTCCACCATGGGCAACCCCGGACTGTCCCGGGCGATGCACGGCGTCGTCAAGGAGGCCCAGGAGCTCATGGGCCGGATGGGGGACGACTTCGTCTCCACCGACCACCTGCTTCTGGCGCTGGCCCGCACCGGCCAGTTCGCCGTGCTCGACGCGGCCGCCATCGAGGAGCGCATCCCGGCCCTGCGGGGCGGCAAGAAGGTCGACTCCGCGGATCCCGAGGCGACCTTCGACGCGCTCGGCAAGTACGGCACCGACCTGACCGCCATGGCCCGTGAGGGCAAGCTCGACCCGGTCATCGGCCGGGACGCCGAGATCCGCCGGGTGGTCCAGGTGCTGTCCCGGCGCACCAAGAACAACCCGGTCCTCATCGGCGAGCCGGGCGTCGGCAAGACGGCCGTGGTGGAGGGCCTGGCCCAGCGCATCGTGGCCGGCGACGTCCCCGAGTCGCTGCGCGACAAGACGCTGATCTCCCTGGACCTGAGCGCCATGGTCGCCGGGGCGAAGTACCGCGGCGAGTTCGAGGAGCGGCTCAAGGCCGTCCTGGGGGAGATCAAGGCCAGCGAGGGGCGGGTCGTCACCTTCATCGACGAGCTGCACACCGTCGTCGGCGCCGGCGCCTCCGGCGACTCCTCGATGGACGCCGGCAACATGCTCAAGCCGCTGCTGGCCCGTGGCGAGCTGCGGATGGTGGGCGCCACCACGCTCGACGAGTACCGCGAGAACATCGAGAAGGACCCCGCCCTCGAACGCCGCTTCCAGCAGGTCTTCGTCGGCGAGCCCAGCGTGGAGGACACCATCGCGATCCTGCGCGGGCTGAAGGAGCGCTACGAGGCCCACCACAAGGTGGCCATCTCCGATCCCGCCCTCGTCGCGGCCGCCGCCCTCAGCGACCGCTACATCTCCGGGCGCCAGCTGCCCGACAAGGCGATCGACCTGGTCGACGAGGCCGCCAGCCGGCTGCGGATGGAGATCGACTCCTCGCCGGTGGAGATCGACGAGCTCCAGCGCCAGGTGGACCGCCTCACGATGGAGGAAATGCACGTCAAGAAAGCCGCCGAGGAGGCCGACGACGACGGGTCCGCCGAACGGCTCCGCCGGCTGCGGGCCGACCTGGCCGACAAGAAGGAGCAGCTGGCGGCGCTGACCGCCCGGTGGGAGGCGGAGAAGTCCGGCCTCAACCGGGTCGGCGAGCTCAAGGCGCGGCTGGACGAGCTGCGCACCCAGGCCGACCGCCTGCAGCGCGAGGGTGACTACGCCGCGGCGTCCCGGCTGCTCTACGGGGACATCCCGGCCGCAGAGGCCGAGCTGGTCGCGGCCCAGGAGGAGGAGGCCCGTGGCTCGACCTCCACCGAGGCACCGATGGTCAAGGACGAGGTGGGCGCCGACGACATCGCCGACGTCATCTCGATGTGGACCGGCATCCCCGCCGGCCGCCTCCTCGAGGGCGAGACCGAGAAGCTCCTCCGTATGGAGGACGTCATCGGCCGCCGGCTCATCGGCCAGCGGGCCGCCGTCCGCGCCGTCTCCGACGCCGTCCGCCGGGCGAGGGCCGGGATCTCCGACCCCGACCGGCCGACCGGGTCGTTCCTGTTCCTCGGCCCGACCGGTGTCGGCAAGACCGAGCTGGCCAAGGCCCTGGCCGACTTCCTCTTCGACGACGAGCGGGCCATGGTCCGGATCGACATGTCGGAGTACTCCGAGCGTCACGCCGTCGCCCGCCTGGTCGGCTCCCCGCCCGGCTACGTCGGCTACGAGGAGGGTGGCCAGCTCACCGAGGCGGTCCGTCGCCGCCCCTACTCGGTGGTGCTGCTCGACGAGGTGGAGAAGGCCCACCCGGAGACCTTCGACATCCTGCTCCAGGTGCTCGACGACGGCCGCCTGACCGACGGGCAGGGACGCACGGTCGACTTCCGCAACGTCATCCTCGTCATGACCTCCAACCTCGGCAGCCAGTTCCTCGTCGACCAGACCACCGACGAGCAGACCAAGCGCGAGCAGGTCATGGCCACGGTCCGGTCCGCGTTCAAGCCGGAGTTCCTCAACCGGCTCGACGAGGTCGTGCTCTTCGACGCGCTCAGCCGGGAGGAGCTGGCCACGATCGTGGGGCTGCAGGTCGAGCAGCTCACCCGCCGCCTGGCCGACCGTCGGATCACCCTCGACGTCACCGACGCGGCCGCGCAGTGGCTGGCCGAGCGGGGCTGGGACCCCGCCTACGGCGCCCGCCCGCTGCGCCGGCTCGTGCAGACCGAGATCGGCGACCGCCTCGCCCGCGGGCTGCTCTCGGGGGAGGTCCGCGACGGGCAGGAGGTCACCGTGGACGTGGCGGCCGACGGAGAGGGCCTGGACCTTCGCTGACCCGGGCCGTCCCGGCCACGATCGGCACGGGCGGTGGACGGCCGGCGACGGCACCCGGTAGCGTTCGCCGTGTATCGACAATCATCGATACACGGTTTCCCCCGTGGAGGTGCCTCGTGCCCGTTCCAGTCGTCCTGTTCGTGTGCCGGAGCAACGCGGGCAAGTCCCAGATGGCCGAGGCCCTCATGAGGCAGGTCGCCGGCGACGCCGTCGAGGTGCACTCGGCCGGCACCCACCCCAAGGAGAGCGTCAACGTCCTCTCCGCCGAGGCGGTGTCGGAGGTCGGCGCGGACATGGGCGGTGCCGTCCCCGCCGGGGTCGACCCGGCCCTGCTCGCCCGGGCCGACCGGGTGATCGTCCTGGGGACCGAGGCGCACGTCGAGCCGGTCGAGGGCATGAGGGCGGCCGTCGACACCTGGGTCGTCGACGAGCCCTCCGGGCGCGGGGTCGAGGGGCTGGCACGGATGCGCCTGGTGCGTGACGACATCAGCGACCGGGTGGCGGACCTCGCCCTGGAGCTGACCGGCCAGACGCCCGGGAGCGGGCAGCGGTACCGCCTGCTGGTCGCCGAGATGGCCTCGAGGTTCGAGGGGGTCTTCACCGAGTCCGAGGTGCGGTCGGCCGTCCGGCAGGCCCACGCCTCCCTGGCCGGGCGTCGAGGGTCCCGGCCTACCTGCCCGTCTTCGTGGAACGGTTCGCCAAGGAGCAGCTGGAGGCCCGGGCCGTGGTCGAGGGACGCTCCGCCAAGGCACTGCCGGAGCTGCTCTTCGTCTGCGTGCACAACGCGGGCCGGTCCCAGATGGCGGCGGCGATGGCCCGCCACCACTCCGGCGGCCGGGTCAGGGTGCGGTCCGCCGGGTCCCGACCGACCGGCCAGGTCAACCCCCTCGTTCGGCAGGTGCTCCAGGAACGGGGTATCGAGCTCACGGACGCCTTCCCCAAGCCGCTCACGACGGACGTGCTGCAGGCCTCGGACGTCATCGTCACGATGGGATGCGGCGACGAGTGCCCCTACTTCCCCGGACGACGCTACGAGGACTGGCCGGTGACGGATCCGGCGGGGGCCGGGATCGAACGGGTCCGCGAGATCGCGGCCGACGTCCAGGGCCGGGTCGAGGACCTCCTCCAGGAGATCCTGGGGGCACGGTCCGGCCGCCTCGGGCACTAGGAGCGTGTCCGGGCCGGGGGGATGGGACGGCCCGGCGGGCGGCGCCTCGGCCCGGCCAGCGTCGTCCACCGGAGATTGTCCGCCCGTTCACCAGCGGTTCACCCAACTCCGACCATCGAGTCACGTGCCGTCCTTAGCGTTCCAGCTGTTGGCAACGCCGCCCGGACGCCCGTCACCGCACCGCGGAGGGGCGTGCCACCCCCATCCACTGCTCGGAGAGGTTCCTTCCTGTGAAGATCCGTCGTCTCGTGCCCACCGTCGCCATCGCGATGGCCACCACCCTGACCCTCGCCGCGTGCGGCGACGACTCGCCCACCGCGGACGGCGGGTCGGAGGACACGGCCGCCGAGGAGGAGTCCGCCGAGAGCGGCTCGGACGAGGCCGCCGGTGGCGAGCTCTCCGGTGACGTCCTCGCCTCCGGCGCTCCTCGCAGGAGGCGGCCATGACGGCCTGGATCGCGGGCTACCAGGCGTCCAGCCCGACGTGACCGTGCAGTACAACTCGGTCGGGTCCGGCGCCGGCCGGGAGAACCTCATCGCGGGCGCCTCCGACTTCATCGGGTCCGACGCCTACCTGGACGAGGAGGAGCGCGCGGCGGTCGTCGACACCTGTGGCGACGGCGGCGCGTACCACATCCCGGTCTACATCTCCCCGGTGGCGGTGCCCTACAACCTTCCCGGCGTCGACGGGCTGCAGCTCAAGCCCGACACCCTGGCCCAGATCATGAACCAGGACATCACCGTCTGGAACGACCCGGCCATCGCCGAGGACAACCCCGACGCCGAGCTGCCGGACACCGAGATCACCGTGGTGCACCGCTCGGACGACTCGGGCACGACCGAGAACTTCATGGAGTACCTCTCGGCCGCCGCTCCCGACTCCTGGCCGCACGAGGCCGACGCCGCCTGGCCCGTCCAGGGGGAGGCCGCCGCGCAGAACACCGGCGTCATCCAGGTGATCAACGACAACGAGGGCACCATCGGGTATGCCGACGCCTCCGTCGTCACGGGCCAGGCCGCCGCGGTGGGGGTCGGCGACGAGTTCGTGGACTTCTCGCCCGAGGCCGCGGCCAAGGTCGTGGACGCCTCCGAGCCGGCCGACACCGGTGTCGAGGGCGACATGGCCCTGGAGCTGGCCCGGGACACCACGGAGTCGGGCGCCTACCCGATCGTGCTGGTCTCCTACCACGTCGCCTGCTCGGCCTACGACGACGCGGAGCGGGCGAACCTGGTCAAGGACTTCCTCGCCTACGTCGTCTCCGAGGACGGCCAGGCCACCGCCGCCGAGGCGGCCGGCTCGGCCCCGATCTCCGAGTCCACGCGCGAGCGCGCCCTCGAGCTGATCGACACCATCCAGGGCGGCTGACGCACACCGCTCCAGGCAGGACCGGCGGTCGTCGAGGGGGACGACGACCGCCGGTCCTTGCACGCCGTAGGATCTATCGACCCCGTCGAAGGATGCAGAGATGACCGCCACTCCGACACCGGCGCGACGGCAGCCGTCGTCCGCCAAGCCGGTCCGCAGACCCGGTGACCTGTTCTTCAGCTCGGCCTCGATCGGCTCGGCCACCATCATCCTGCTCACGCTGGCGGGGGTGGCCGTCTTCCTGCTCATCGAGGCCCTGCCCGCCCTCACCGCACCGGCGGACGAGGTCTCCGGCGGTGCCGGCTTCGCCGGCTACGTGTGGCCCCTCGTCGTCGGCACGGTGGTGGCGTCCCTGGTCGCCATGGTGCTCGCCACGCCGGTGGCGGTCGGGATCGCCCTGTTCGTCTCGCACTACGCCCCGCGCCGGCTCGGACAGAGCATCGGCTTCGTCATCGACCTGCTGGCCGCCGTCCCCTCGGTGGTCTTCGGCATGTGGGGCATGTCGGTGTTCGCCCCCCGGCTCGTCCCTCTCTACGAGTGGCTCGAGCAGAACCTCGGCTTCATCCCCCTGTTCGCCGACGCCTCCACCTCGGGCCGGACGCTGATGACCGCCTCGATCGTCCTGGCCGTGATGATCCTGCCCATCATCACGGCCGTCTCCCGCGAGGTCTTCCTGCAGACCCCCTCCCTCCACGAGGAGGCCGCCCTGGCCCTGGGGGCCACCAAGTGGGAGATGATCCGCACCGCGGTGCTGCCCTTCGGGATGCCGGGGGTCATCGGCGGCACGATGCTCGGGCTCGGTCGCGCGCTGGGGGAGACGATGGCCGTGGCGATCATCCTCTCGCCGGGGATCTTCACCTGGAACCTCATCGGGTCGGGCAACAACACCATCCCGGCCGAGATCGCCCTCAACTTCCCCGAGGCCGCCGGGCTGCGCCTGTCCGAGCTGATCGCCGCCGGCCTGGTCCTCTTCGTCATCACCCTGGCCGTCAACCTGTTCGCCCGGTGGATCGTGGACCGTCGGGCCGAGTTCTCCGGAGCCAACTGATGAGCGCACCCACCGACCGGCGCCCCGCCGACCGGGACCCGCGGACCCCGGACGACCTGCACCACTCCCGCCTGGACGACGTCCCGGGGATCGTGGCTTCGACCGTGCGGCCGGCGAGCACCCGGCCGGCCTGGATGCTGGCCGTGGCGTTCGTCCTCGTGGGGCTGGCGCTGTGGCAGCTGCTGGACCTCCACGTGGCCGCGGCCGTGGCCCTCGCCTTCGTGGGCTACCTGGTCGTGCTGTATGTCGTGTACCTGCGCCTGGGCGGGGAACGGGTGGCCAAGGACCACCTCGTCAGGGCCCTGGTCTACTTCGCGTTCGCGCTCGCCATCCTGCCGCTGGTGTCCCTCCTGTGGACGGTCGTGGCGCAGGGGGCGGGTCGGGCCTTCGACCCGGACTTCCTCAACCAGACGATGAACGGCGTCACCGGCCTGAACGACCAGCGCTACGCCTCGGGCGAGGCGGACTTCGTGGGCGGCGCCTACCACGCCATCATGGGCACGCTCATCATCACCGGGATGGCCACCCTGATCTCGGTGCCGATCGGCATGTTCACCGCGATCTACCTGGTGGAGTACGGAGGGGGCAACCGCCTCTCGAAGAGCATCCGCTTCTTCGTCGACGTGATGACGGGCATCCCCTCGATCGTGGCGGGCCTGTTCGCGTTCGCCCTCTTCACCCAGATCTTCGGCATCCGCGACGCCAAGATGGGGCTGGCCGGGGCCGTCGCGCTGTCGGTGCTGATGATCCCGACGGTGGTCCGCAACAGCGAGGAGATGCTGCGGATCGTGCCCAACGAGCTGCGCGAGGCGTCGCTGGCCCTGGGGGTGCCCAAGTGGCGCACGATCGCCAAGGTCGTCCTGCCGACGGCGGCCTCCGGCCTCGCCTCGGGGATCACCCTGGCCATCGCCCGCGTCATCGGGGAGACCGCCCCGCTGCTCGTGGCGATCGGGTACGCCCGCGGACTCAACTGGAACCCGCTCGAGGGCCCGATGAACACCCTCGCGGTCTACGCCTACTTCATGTTCACCAAGCCGTTGAGCCCGGCGGTGCGCGACCCCAGCCTGGAGCGGGCCTGGGCGGCCGCCCTCCTGCTCGTCCTCATCGTCGTCGCGCTCAACCTGCTGGCCCGACTCATCGCGAAGCTGTTCGCGCCCAAGTCCGGCCGCTGACCCCGGAAGAGAGAACACCCCTTGTCCAAGCGAATCGACGTCAACGACCTCGACATCTACTACGGCGACTTCCACGCCGTGAAGGACGTCACGATGACCATCGAGCCCCGCTCGGTGACCGCCTTCATCGGCCCCTCCGGCTGCGGCAAGTCGACCTTCCTGCGCACCCTCAACCGGATGCACGAGGTCATCCCCGGGGCGCGGGTGGACGGGGAGGTGCTCATCGACGGGCAGAACCTCTACGCCAAGGGGGTCGACCCGGTCGACGTGCGGCGGCAGGTGGGCATGGTCTTCCAGCGTCCCAACCCCTTCCCCACGATGTCGATCAAGGAGAACGTCCTCGCCGGGGTGCGGCTGAACTCCAAGCGGATGTCCGGCAAGGCCGCCGACGAGCTCGCCGAGCGGGCCCTGCGCGGGGCCAACCTGTGGAACGAGGTGAAGGACCGCCTGGACAAGCCCGGTGCGGGCCTCTCGGGCGGCCAGCAGCAGCGGCTGTGCATCGCCCGGGCCATCGCCATCCAGCCCGAGGTCATCCTCATGGACGAGCCCTGCTCGGCCCTGGACCCGATCTCGACCCTGGCCATCGAGGACCTCATCAGCGACCTCAAGACCGACTACACCGTCGTCATCGTCACGCACAACATGCAGCAGGCGGCCCGCGTCTCGGACAAGACCGGTTTCTTCAACCTCAAGGCCACCGGCCAGCCGGGGGAGCTCGTCGAGTACGACAGCACCCAGACGATCTTCAACAACCCCAGGGAGAAGGCGACCGAGGACTACATCTCCGGCCGTTTCGGCTGACCGGTGCCGGGGACGGCATACCATCGGCCCATGAGTCAGACCCTCTCCCTCGTCGGCGACCCCGAGGCCGACCGGATCCTCACCGAGCACCCCTTCGCCCTGCTCACCGGGATGCTGCTCGACCAGCAGATCCCCATGGAGGTGGCCTTCGACGGCCCCCGCAAGATCGTGGAGCGGCTGGGCTCGATCGACCCGGCCACGGTCTCGGCCACCGACCCCGAGGAGTTCGTCGCGCTCTGCTCGACCCCGCCTGCGGTGCACCGCTTCCCGCGGTCGATGGGCCAGCGGGTGCACGACCTGGCCACCGCCGTCGTGCAGGACCACGGCGGTGACGCGGCCGCCATCTGGACCGAGGGGAACCCCGACGGGCGCGAGATCCTGCGGCGGCTGAAGAAGCTGCCTGGCTTCGGCGACCAGAAGGCGCGCATCTTCCTGGCCCTGCTCGGCAAGCAGCGCGGCCTGGCCGCCGAGGGCTGGCGTGAGGCCGCCGGCGACTACGGGCGCGACGGCGTGCACATGTCCATCGCCGACGTCACCGACCCCGGGTCGCTGGAGCAGGTGCGGGCATGGAAGAAGGAGAAGAAGGCCGCCGCCCGGGCCGGGCGCGGGTGACCGGGCCCCGTTCCAGCCAGGTCCCCGTCCCCGACGGACCCGCGGCCCCGGCCTCCATCTGGTCGGTCCCCGGGATGGTCGCCCTCGCCGTCGTCGCGTTCACCGGCTTCTCCGGGTATGCCGTGCTCCTTCCCGTCGCGCCCCTGTGGGTCGTCGAGTCGGGCTCGGACAGCGCCGGGGCCGGTCTGGTCAACTTCGTCCTGCTCGGCTCGACCGTGGCCACCCAGTTCGCCGTCCCACCGGCGATCGGCCGGTGGGGGTGGGGCCGGGTCGTCGGCGGCGGGCTGACCCTGCTCGGCCTGCCCTCGGTGCTGCACCTGCTCTCCGGCGACCTGCTCTACACGCTGCTGCTCTCGGCCGTCCGCGGCGTCGGGTTCGGCGTGCTGACCGTCGCGGGAAGTGCGGCGGCGGTGCTCCTCGTCGACGGCGCGCGCCGGGGTGCCGCGGTGGGGGCCTACTCGCTCTCGCTGTCGGTGCCGAACGTGCTGCTCATGCCCCTGGGTGGCTGGGTGTCCCAGGCGGCCGGGTTCGCGCCGGCCTTCTGGATCGGGGCGCTGCCCCTGGTCGGGGTGCCGGCGGCGGTCGTGCTGGCCCGGCACCTGCCGGTCCGCTCGACCCACGACCCGCGCCACCCCGAGGTGGTCGGTGCCCCCGCCGGGGCGCGGACCTACCTGGCCCTGCTGCCCCCGACGTTCGTGCTGCTGGCGGTGACCCTGGCCGGCGGTGCGGTCATCACGTTCGCGCCGCAGCTGGTCGCGGTGCCCTGGCTGGGGGCGTTGGGCCTGTTCGCCATGGGCCTGGCCACGTCCCTGACCCGGTGGCGGATCGGGGGCCTGAGCGACCGCGTGCCGATCGACCGGCTGGTGTGGCCGTTCGTGCTGCTGGCGGCCGTCTCCCTGGGCGGTGTCGCCCTGCTGGTGCGCGAGCCGGTCCAGGTCGCCCAGGTGCTGCCCTGGGTGGTGGCCACCGCGCTCGTCGGGGTCAGCTACGGGGCGCTGCAGAACCTCACCATGCTCCAGGCCTTCGCCGCGGCCGGCCCCCGACGGGTGGGTGCGGCCAGCGCCGTGTGGAACGCCGGTTTCGACACCGGGACCGCCAGCGGCGCCCTCCTCGTCGGGTGGGTCGCGGTGGGTGCCGGGTTCGGCACCGGGATGGGTCTGACCGCGGTCATCTGCCTGCTCACCCTGCCCCTGGCGCTGCTGGGCACCCGCCGGCGCTGACCCTCACGCGTCCGTCAGGTCGAGCTTCTGTCAGGTCGAGCTTCTGTCGACCTTCCGCGACGCGTTCCGGGCCGGTGCTCGCTGCGCTGCGCTCCGTGTCCTCACGCGTCTGTCAGGTCGAGCTTCTGTCGACCTTCCGCGACGCGTTCCGGGCCGGTGCTCGCTGCGCTGCGCTCCGTGTCCTCACGCGTCTGTCAGGTCGACGACCACCGGCGCGTGGTCGCTCGCACCCTTGCCCTTGCGCTCCTCGCGGTCGATGAAGGCACCCCCGACGCGACCCGCCAGGGCCGGGGAGGCCAGGCAGAAGTCGATCCGCATGCCCCGCCGCTTGGGGAAGGCCAACTGGGTGTAGTCCCAGTAGGTGTAGGTGCCCGGCCCCGGCGCGTGCGGACGGACCACGTCCGAGTAGCCGGCGTCGACGACCGCCGAGAAGGCCGCCCGCTCGGCGTCCGAGGTGTGCGTCCGGCCCAGGTAGTGCTCCACGGACCAGACGTCCTCGTCGGTGGGCGCGATGTTCCAGTCGCCCATGAGCGCGATCTGCGCCTGCGGGTCGGCGGCGAGCCAGCCCGTCCCGGCCTCCCGCAGGGCGGCCAGCCAGTCGAGCTTGTAGAGCAGGTGCGGGTCGTCCAGGCTGCGGCCGTTGGGCACGTACAGCGACCACACCCGCACCCCTCCGGCCACCGCGGAGATCGCGCGGGCCTCGGTGGCCGCGGCCTCCCCGTCCCCCCACGTCGGCATCCCCTCGAAACCGACCTGCACGTCCTGCAGCCCCACGCGGGAGACGACGGCCACGCCGTTCCACTGGTTGTGCCCGACGTGGGCCACCTCGTAGCCGGCCGCCTCGAAGGGCAGCAGCGGGAACTGCTCGTCCTTGCACTTGGTCTCCTGCAGCGCCAGGACGTCGACGTCGTGCCGCTCGAGGAAGGCCACCGCCCGGTCGACGCGGGAGCGGATCGAGTTGCAGTTCCAGGTCGCGATGCGCACGGACCCACCCTAGATCCCGTTCCGACGCCGGCCGCACGGCCCGCTCCCGCCCTCCCGGAGGTGGGCACCGGGTTCAGCGCGGTGCCGTGATCTGCCGCAGGGCCCTGCGGTAACCGGCCCGGACGGCCGGGACGACCAGCCTCGCCAGCACGTCGGGCACCCCCGTGGCGGCCACCTCCTGGCGCCAGAGCAACCGGGTCCCGGCGGGGTCGGCCACCAGGCGCGCCTCGATCGACCCGCCCAGCACCCGCCCGACCTTGGCGACCACGGCACGGTGGGGCGGGTCCCAGGCCCTGACCTCCATGACGTCGTCGAAGCCGACCGGGCCGACGGCCGTGCGGGCCACGAACGAGGACCCCGCCCGCAGGGCCGGGCCCCTCACCACGGTCAGGGGGACCGCCTCGGTATGCCGTCCCAGGGCCCACAGTCGCGCCCACACCTCCTCGGGAGCACCGGGGACCAGCAGCTCGAGCTCGAAGGCGGGACGGGGCACGGCCCGAGCCTAGCCCGGGCGGCCGGCGGGCGGGGCGCGTCCGCCCGGACCTCCTCACCTACGCTGGTGGACCATGGGAACGGCACTGGTGACGGGGGCCTCGTCCGGCCTCGGGCTGGAGTTCGCCCGGCAGCTGGCCGGCCGCGGGCACGACGTGGTCCTCGTGGCCCGCGACCAGGCTCGGCTGGAGGCCGCCGCGGAGGACCTACGGACGCAGCACGGGGTCGGGGTGGAGGTCCTCGTCGCCGACCTGGCCCACCGGGAGCAGCTGCACCGGGTGGCCGCCCGGCTGGCCGACCCCGACCGGCCGGTCGACCTGCTCGTCAACAACGCCGGCTTCGGCTCGCGCCGCGGGTTCGTCCGGGGCGACCTGGCGGAGGAGGAACGGGCCGTCGACGTCATGGTCCGGGCCGTCATGGTCCTCTCCCACGCCGCCGGTGGCGCGATGCGCGCGCGGCGGAGGGGCGCCATCCTCAACGTCTCGTCGGTGGCCTCGTTCGCCGTCATGGGCCACTACTCGGCCATCAAGTCCTACGTCACCGTCCTGTCCGAGGCGCTGGCCACCGAGCTGGCCCCGCACGGGGTCACGGTCACCGCGGTCTGCCCGGGGTTCGTGCGCACCGAGTTCCACCAGCGGGCGCAGATGAACATGTCCCGGCTGCCCGACGCCCTGTGGCTGGAGGCGCCCGACGTGGTCCGCGCCGCCCTCGACGACGTGGCCCGCGGCCGGGTGGTCTCGGTGCCCTCGCTGACCTACAAGGGCGTGGTCGGGGTGCTCCGGGTGGTGCCCCGCGTCCTCACCCGGCGGGTCGCCGGGGCGCTGGCCGACCGCCGGCGCGGGGTCCGACCGCCCGCGTGAGGAGGCGCCGCCGGCTGGTCTCCGCCGGGCTCGCCCTGCTCCTGGGAGGCGGTGGAGCCCTCGCCTGGCAGGAGGCCCACCGCCAGCTGCCGCTGCACCAGGAGGGCGTGGTGCGGGACGTCCGCGGCGCCCTCGTGGCGGTCCCGGTCGGGGCCGGGGCCGGGGAGTGGCTCCCCCTGACCGGTGCGCCCGAGGACCGCTGGCTGGAGGTCACCCTGCTGGCCGCCCGGGCGGCCGGCGACCAGGCGCACCTGGCCGACGGTCTGCTGCCCCCGCCCGACCATCCGCACGGGGACATGGCGCGCGCGGCGCTGCGCGACCTGCATACCCTCACCGGGCCGCAGGGCGCCGCCCCCGGTGCCGTCCTCGCGGGGGCCTCCCCGGCGTGGCGGTTCGTCTGGCCCCGGGACGCCTCGTTCGCCGCGGCTGCCCTCGCCCGCACCGGTCACCACGCCGAGGCCCTGTCCGTGCTGCTCCACCTGCAGGAGCTGCAGGGGCCGGACGGCTCCTTCCAGGCGCGCTACCTCCCCGACGGGTCCGGCGAGGTGCCCGACGGGCGGCCCGCCCAGGAGGACGGGCCCGGCTGGGCGTTGTGGGCCACCCGGGTCCTCGTCGAGGAGTGGACGGCCGGGCCGGGTCAGCCGGACCCCTCCGTGCTGGTGGGCGACCTGGTCGCCCGGTCGGCGGCCCGGCTGCTGCACCGGATCGACCCGGCCACCGGCCTGCCCCGTCCGTCGCCCGACTACTGGGAACGCCCGGAGGACGAGCTGACCCTCGGCGTGGCCGCGACGGCCCTCATGGGCCTGGAGGCCGCCGCCGCCCTCGAGCGGGACGGGCGGGTGCCGGACGCCGCCTGGGCGTCGGCGGGCGTGGACCCGGGAGACCGCGCTCCCGCGGCGGCCGACCTGCGCCGCCGGGTCGTGGACGAGTTCGGCCCGCACTACCCCCGGTATGCCGGGGGCCGGCCGGACGCGGCCGTCACCTTCCTGCTCCCGCCCTTCCTGGACGAGCCGGTTCCCGGTGCCGAGGCGGCCCGCCTGCGGGCGCAGCGGGCCCAGGCACGCCCGGCCGGCGGGGTGGCCCCCGGGGCGGGCTGGCGGCGGGACCGCGTCTCCTGGACCCCGCAGACCGCGCTCCAGGCGCTCGCCGCGCGGGAGGCCGGGCGCCACGAGGAGGCCGACCGGTGGCTGGACTGGTTGGACAGGCACCGGACCGCCACGGAGGCCCTGCCCGAGAAGGTGCTGCACGACGGGTCGCCGGCCGCGGTGGCGCCCCTGGCCTGGACCGCGGCGCTGGTGCTGCTGGCGGTGGAGCGTCGGTAGGGTCGTCGCCATGACATCCCGGGACCGTCTGCTGCAGCTGATCACCGACCTGGCCGTGGTGCACGGCCGGGTCACCCTCTCCTCAGGCGCGGAGGCCGACTACTACGTCGACCTGCGGCGGGTGACCCTGCACGGCGAGGCGGCCCCGCTCGTCGGCGAGGTCATGCTGGACCTGGTGGACGACCTGGATCTGGACGCGGTCGGTGGGCTGACCATGGGGGCCGACCCGGTGGCGACCGCCATGCTGCACGCGGCGCGCGGGCGGGGGCGACGCCTGGACGCCTTCGTCGTGCGCAAGAGCGAGAAGACCCACGGTCTCCAGCAGCGCATCGAGGGCCCCTCGGTCCGGGGTCGGCGGGTGCTCGTGGTGGAGGACACCTCGACGACCGGAGGGTCGCCGCTCACGGCCGTCGAGGCCTGCCGGGAGGCGGGTGCACAGGTGGTCGCCGTCGCCGTCATCGTCGACCGGGCCAGCGGTGCGCGTGAGCGGCTGCAGGAGGCCGGCCTGGACTACCGGGCCGCCTACGGGCTGGCCGACCTGGGGCTCGCCGGGGGTGTCGACCGAGGCTGACCCGTCGCCCCGCCGACTCGTCCGACGGAGGGACGGGTCAGGGGACAGCCGGCAGGGCCCCTGCACCTTCCCCGGGTGCAGGGGCCCTGCCGTGGCGCGGGAGAGCGAGGCTCACACGCCGGGGACCCGGCCGTACCAGACGTCGTAGTCCCACATCTTGTGGTAGATCACGCCCGTGGAGGGGTTGTTCGCCTCGTAGACCATGCCGTTCCCGGCGTAGATGCCCACGTGGTACCAGTTGTTGTAGAACACCAGGTCGCCCGGCTGGGGGTCGGTCACCGGGGTGACCACGGTGCGCTGGTCACGGACGGTCCGGGGGATGTTGATGCCGTTCTGCTGGTAGACCCACCAGGTGTAGGACGAGCAGTCGAAGGCGCCGGGCGGGGTGCCGTAGAGCACGTAGGGGGAGCCCACGTACTTCTCGGCCGTCTCCATCAGCGCCTCCCGGATCGGGGTGGTGGGAGCTGGGGCGGGAGCCGGCGCCGGCGCAGGTGCCGCGGCGACCGGGTTGGTCGAGGACAGGATGGTGCCGCTGATGTAGCGGCCGCCGCCGAGGTTCAGCCAGCCGTTGGTCCAGCTGCCGCGCACCTCGGTGCCCTGCCGCATCGTGGTGACGACCGAGTAGTTCAGCCCAGGACCGGAGCGCACGTTGCCGATCGAGGCGGTGACGTACTGGGTGACGGTCTCGGCCGGGGCGGTGGCGCCGCCGCCGGGCTCACGGTCGGTGAGCACGCCGGGGGACATGAACTCCGAGCTGTTGATCCGCAGCCAGCCGTTGGAGGTCAGGGTGCCCCGGACCTCCGCGCCCGCGCTGCGGGACCCGACGATCGAGTACGAGGTGGAGGGGCCGGAGCGGACGTTCGCCGACACCGTGACCCAGCGGGTCACCTGCGTCGAGGACTCGGGCTCGTCGTCGGCCGGGCCCTGCGAGGTCAGGATGGTGCCGCTGACGAAGCGGCCGTTGCCCAGGTTCAGCCAGCCGTTGGTCCAGGTCCCGCGGACCTCGGCGCCCTGCCGCATCGTGGTGACCACCGGGTAGCCGAGGCCGGGCCCGGAACGGACGTTGCCGATCGCGGCGGCCATGTACATGGTCACCGACGAGGAGCTGGACGAGGGGGCCGGGTCGGTGCTGGTGAGGACCGACGGGTGCATGTACTGCGTGCTGCTGATGCGCAGCCACCCGTTCGAGGTCAGGGTGCCGCTCACGCGGGTCCCCAGGGTCTTGGTCGTCACCACGCCGTTGCTCAGGCTCGGCCCGGAACGGACGTGGCCACCGGGACGCTGACCCACCGGGTGACGGTGGTGTGGTCGTCCGTCGACGGGGTGAGCGGAACCGTGGGCAGCGGGGTGGTGGGCAGCGCCGGGGGGAGGGGCGTGCGGGGCACCTGGGGCGCGGTGCCGCCTGGGCGGTGGGTGCCAGAGCGACGACCGGGGCGGTCGCGGCGGTGACAGCGATCAGCGTGCGGGACAGGCTGCGCGTGCGCGTCGACATAGAGCATCCATCTGGGACGGGGACAGGACCACTCGAGGGGGCGAGCACTTGGCAGTGAACAACTGTTTCCGGGCCCGGTCAACCCTCCGTGACCTGCGTGAGTGTGATCCCATGCGGAACTACAAGTGTGTAACTAGGTGATGTTGGTCACATGGCGCGGACGACGTCGCAGGTCACTGCGGATATCACAACGGTGTGACTTTCCGGCGGTGTCATTTCACGCCCGTCACAGCCGTTTCCGGCAGCCGCAGACGTCACGGTGCTGGTGTGACGTGCCGTGCGTCGTGGGGTCCGCAGCGGCCCGGGAAGGGTGAGGTCCGAGCACGACGAGGCCCCGCCGACGTGGTGGTCGACGGGGCCTCGGGTGCCGGGGGCGCTCCCCCGGGTCTCAGCGGCGCCGGCGGTCCCAGTGCGCGAACCCGGCGTCGCGGGCCGCCTGCTCGCTCTCGAACCAGACCTCTGCGCGCACGGCGTCGTAGCTGGGCGAGTCGGTGGTGTGGAAGAGCATCGAACCCACGTTGCCCTTGATCTCCCAGCCCGCCGGTCCCGTGCCGTCCTCGAGCGGATCGGCCGACCCGGGTCCGTAGACCGACTCCGCGAAGACCGGCGCCCCTGCTGCGGCGGCGCCGTGGTCGACCTCGGTCCCGTGCTCCGGCGCCGGCTCCCGCTCCGGCGTGACGGCGTCGCCGGTGTCCTCGGTCGTGGTGTACCCCGCTCCCCGGGCGCGGCGGCGCCGGCGCCGGTCGTGGGCTCCACGTCCCGGCCCGCGCCACGGACACCGTCGTCCTCGGAGGCGGCGAGGACCTCGTCGGCGGTCAGCGGCTCCTGGGTGGTCGCCCCGTCCGTCTCCCGCGTGGCCCGGTCCCCGGTCCAGTCCTGCTCCTCGGCCGCCGGGTGGGCGTCGTAGGACTCATCCGTGGTCGGCCGGTCCTCGGTCCCACCCGCGGCCCGAGGATCGGAGGACTGGTCCGGGGCGACCTCCTCGGCGGGGGTCGTCGTGCCCGCGGGGTCCTCCTGGTCGGCGACCGGAAGCGGCTCCTGGCGTGCTCCGTCGGCGACCTCCTCGTCGCTCAGCGGCCGGGCCGACGTGGCGCCCGCGCCGGCAGCGCCCGCAGCGCCCGCGGCGCCAGCGGCGCCCGCCGCACCCATCGCCCCGATGCGGGCCGCGTCGCTCATGCGGCCCGTGTCGTCGTCGCCGGCCGGGAGTCCGCCCCCGGAGCCCTCTGCAGGCTGCCCGGCCTCAGGGGCGGCCGCGGCGGTCGGGGGCGCGTCGGCTGCCGGGGTGGTGTCCGCGACCTGCGCGGGACCGCCATACCCCTCGGTCTCCCCGGCCGTGAGCTCCTCGGCGGGGTGCTGCTGGGCCTCGGCCTGCGGCGGCGCGTCCTCGGTGCCGGCAGGGCGGTAGGTCTCGCCGGTGTAGGTGCCCGGCTCCCCGCCCTCGAAGGCCCCTGCGGCCGGCTGGTAGGGCTCGGCGGTGATGTCGTCGTCGCCGGTGGTGTCCCGGTCGGCGACGGCCTCGGGGCCGGTCGTGGCCTCGATGTCCTCGGCGTAGGTGACGTCCTGGCCCATCGACGGCGCGTCCTGCTCCACCGCGGCGGCGGGCGGCTCCTGGGAGGAACCCTCGTCGACCGCCGGGACGCCGTCCTCGGGCCGGTGCGCCTCGCCGGCGCGGTCCTCGTCCGCCGCCGACCGGTCCTCGGACACCGGCCGGTCGTAGGTGGAGGGCTCGACCGGCTCCGCCGGCCCGTCCTGGACCGGTCGCTCGTCCCGGACGACGGGGGCGGCCCCCGCCGCCGCCCGGTCGTCGGCCTCCTGGTCGTAGACGCCGCGCTCGGGAGCCGTCCCCACCCGGTCCCCGGCCCCCTCGTCGACGGTCCGGCGGTCGTCGTCGGCCCCGTCGACCGTCCCGGCGCCACCGTCGCGGTCCTTGCCGGGCGAGCGCAGCAGCACGACCACGGCCGCCGCGATGAGCAGCAGCAGCAGGGCGATCATGATCCACTTGGTGGTGTCGTTCATGTGGCGTTCCTCCTTGTGGCGACCGGGGACGGCCGCGTCCGAGGCACCCGCAGGAGTTGCGGCGCTGCGTCCACCGTAGTGCGAACGTGCCGGTCCGGCGAGGGATGACCGGCGCCGGGGCGCGTCGCTGCGGCCGCCCGTCGCGGCGCGACCACGCCGTGCCGGATGGGACGATGGACGCCGCCGCCGACAAGGAGAGAGACGTGGACGCACCGACCGGGCTCACCGGGGTGGCGGCCTGGGCCGTGGACGTCATGGAAGCGCTCGGAGGGCCTGGGGCGGGCCTGCTCATCGCGCTCGAGAACCTCTTCCCCCCGTTGCCCAGCGAGGTGATCCTCCCCCTGGCCGGCTTCACCGCGAGCCAGGGCACGTTCACCCTCGGCGGCGTGATCCTGTGGACCACGGCCGGGTCCGTCCTGGGTGCCCTGGCGCTCTACGCGCTCGGGGCGGTCTTCGGCCGGTCCCGGTTCCGGGCGCTGTGGACACGGCTGCCGCTGGTCGACCTGCGCGACCTCGACCGGACCGAGTCCTGGTTCGCCCGGCACGGCACCAAGGCCGTCTTCTTCGGCCGGATGGTCCCGATCTTCCGTAGCCTCATCTCGGTGCCGGCCGGCCTCGAGCGCATGCCCCTCCCGCTCTTCTGCGCCCTGACGACGGCCGGCAGCCTGCTGTGGAACAGCCTGTTCGTCGTGGCCGGCTTCCAGCTGGGGGAGAACTGGCACCTCGTCGAGGGCTACGCCGGGGCCTTCCAGGCGGTGGTCCTCGCCGCCGTGGCCGTGGCGGTCGTGTGGTTCGTCCTCTCCCGGGTCCGCAGCCGGCGGGCCGGGCCGCCCTCGTGACCTCCGCGGGCCGGCCCGGGGACCCGTGGTCCGCCCCACGGGTCGGGGCCGGGCCGTGGGAGGGCCCCTGGCCCACCGACGGGTCGGGCGACCTGCCCCCGCACCTCGATCCCGAGCTCCTGCGCGAGGGGGACCGGCGCAACGTCGTCGACCGCTACCGCTACTGGCGGCACGAGGCCATCGTCGCCGACCTCGACGCCCACCGCCACGGCTTCCACGTGGCCGTCGAGAACTGGGAGCACGACTTCAACATCGGCTCGGTCGTGCGCACCGCGAACGCCTTCAACGCGGCTGCGGTCCACATCGTGGGCCGCCGCCGCTGGAACCGGCGCGGGGCGATGGTCACCGACCGCTACCTGCACGAGCACCACCACCCCGACGTGGGCGCCCTGGTCGGCTGGGCGGCCGGGCGCGGCCTTCCCCTGCTCGGCGTGGACAACGTCCCGGGCTCGGTCCCGCTGGAGGGGTATGCCCTCCCGCGCGACTGCGTGCTCCTGCTGGGCCAGGAGGGGCCGGGGCTGTCGCCGGAGGCGCTCGCCGCGTGCACCGACGTGCTGGCCATCACCCAGTACGGGTCCACCCGCTCGGTGAACGCCGGCGCGGCGGCCGCGGTCGTCATGTACCACTGGGCGCTGCAGCACGCCGCCGGGTCGTCCGGGGGGCCGGAGGCCTGAGACACTGGCGCGCATGCGCCGCCGTGTGAGTTCCACCCTGACCGCCACCGTCACCGCGCCCGTCGAGGCCACCCTGGGGGTCGCCGTGGCCGACGGCGTGGCCCGCGAGGAGGAACGGCTGGTCGTCACGCTGGACGGGGACGAGGTCGACGTGCAGGAGGTGCTCGACCCCACCACGGGGACCCGGTGGCACGTGCTGCGCGACGTGGGGCCGGGCGACCTGTCGGTGGAGTATGCGGCCACCGTCACCGACGGGGGTGCGGCCGGCGAGGTCGCGCCGCTGGACCGGGTCAGGGGGGTGCGGCCGAGCCGCTACGTCGACCTCGACCGGCTGGAGTCGGTGGCCCGGGCCGAGGTCGGCGAGGTCGTCGACGAGGAGGACGTGCTGCGCGTGGCCACCTGGGTCCACGAGCACCTGCGCTACGTGCCCGGGTCCTCGCGGGTGACCGACGGCGCCAGCGACACCTACCTGGCCCGGCGCGGGGTGTGCCGCGACTACGCCCACCTGACCATGGCCCTGCTCCGGGCCCGCGGGATCCCGGCCCGGCTCATGGCCTGCTACGCGCCCGGCCTGTCGCCGATGGACTTCCACGCGGTGGTCGAGGCGGCGGTCGGAGGACGGTGGGTCGTCGTCGACCCCACCCGCCTGGCGCCCCGGGCCTCCCTGGTGCGGATCAGCACGGGGGCGGACGCCGCGGAGACCTCCTTCCTCACCGTGCACACCGGCGGGCTGACGTTCGGCGGGCTCACCGTGACCGCCGTGGTCGAGGGCGAGGACCTGCCGGTCGACGACCACGGCTCGACGGTCGCGGTCGGCTGAGCGCACCGTCGTTCAGCGCAGCGCGGTCAGCTCCACCTCGACGAACATCGAGCTGCTCCTGGTGCCGGTGTAGATGCCCCGCAGCGGAGGGACGTCGCCGTACTCCCGGCCGCGGCCGATCTCCACGTGCCGCTCGCCCGGCTGGATCGCGTTGGTCGGGTCCATCCCGACCCACTCCCCGTCCCACCAGCGCACCCACGCGTGCGACTCGCCGGTGTAGGGCCGGCCCACCTCCGGCTCGCGCACGGGCAGCAGGTAGCCGCTGACGTAGCAGGCCGGGATGCCGACCGAGCGCAGGCAGCCGATCGTCAGGTTGGACATGTCCTGGCAGACGCCGGACCGGGTCGACCACGCCTCCGCGGCCCGGGTGTGCACCCCCGTGGAGCCGGAGACGTAGCTCATCTCCTCGTGGACCATCGCGACGACCTCCCGGGCGCAGGCGCCCGGGGTCGCGCTGCGGCCGGCGATCTCGGCGACCCGCGCGCGCAGGTCCTCCGGCGGCTCCACCGACGGCGACTGGAGCAGGTACTCGCTGAGGTCGTCGAAGACCTCCGCCGACCGGATGTCGTCCCAGCCCAGGCCGTGGCCCTCCACGGTGGGGCGCTGCACGTCGACCGTCGAGGAGGCGGCGACCATGAGCCGCGGGTGCGGCTCGTGCACCTCGAACTGGGTCACGGTGGTGCCCCAGTAGTCGGTGTAGGTGTTGGTCCACGCCACCGGCGTGATGTCGACCTTGGTGTGCAGCACCTGCTGGTGCAGCGTCTGCCGGGGGGTCATCCGGGCCTCGTTGAAGGAGTGGGAGGCGGTCCCGGCGTACTCGTACCCGGTGCGGTGCACCACGCGCAGCAGCATCAGCGCACCCCCGCCCGCCACACGGCCTGGCCGGCGCCGTCGAAGTTGTGCGTGGACACGGCGTCGTTGACCTGGCTGCAGGTGCGCTGCAGCTGGCTCATCCGCTCGGGCAGGGTCTGCATCATCTCCTCCAGGGAGCCGTACTCCAGCTCGGCGCGGGCGCGCCCCAGCATCCGGTGGGCCTCCCCGGCCCGGCCCTGGACGGCGCCGAGCCCGGTCTGCGACGGCAGGCCCGGGTCGGGGCGTCGCCCTCGCCGCGGCAGCGTCTCGAGGGCCACGAGGGCCTCCTGCGCCTGCTCCAGGGAGGCCAGCAACGACCGCGGGAAGAGCCGGTCCAGGAGCAGGAACTCGGCCGCCTGGGCGTCGGTGGCGGCCCCGCGGTAGGTGCGGATGAAGGCGTGGTGGGCGCCGCACGCCCGCAGCGTCTGCGTCCAGGCCGAGGGGGAGTCGGCGTTGTAGGCCGCGGACTCGATGATCCGCGAGGTCATGTCGACCCGTTCCAGGGACCGGCCCAGCATCATGTAGTGCCAGCCCTCGTCGTGGCTCATCGTCGAGTCGGCCAGGCCCACGACGACCGCGCACCGCTCCCGCAGCAGCTGGCAGGCCCGGTGGGCGGGCAGGTGCTGCAGCCGGTTGCCGCGCATCATGTTCCACGTCGTGTTGATGGCCTCCCACATCTCCAGGGAGACGGTCTCCCGGGAGCGCCGCGCGCTCTCCCGGGCCCCCTGGAAGGCGGCCACCATCGAGGTCGGGGAGGTCTCGTCCCAGCCGAGCATCCGCAGCACGGTCTGGTGGTCCGGGCTGGCCTCGTCGTCGATGCCCATGACCCGCAGGAGCACCAGGCTGGTGGTCTCCTCGTCGAGGACGGGGTCCTCGAGCAGCAGCGTCAGGTGCACGTCGAGCAGCCGGGAGGTGTCCTCGGCGCGCTCGAGGTAGCGCCCGATCCAGTAGAGCGACTCCGCGATCCGGCTCAGCACGGCATACCTCCCTGCTCCGGCGGCCGCAGGCCGGCAGGTGCTCCCTGCTCGCCCTGGCGGGCCTGCTGCTGCTGCTGCTCCTGCTCCGCGGGCTCGGCCTCGGAGCGGGCCAGGGCGACCTGCGGGGCGGCCGAGACCTGCAGCTGGCGCTGCCGCTGCCGGGGCTCGACCCGGGTGCGCCGGCCGTCCCCGGAGAGGACCCAGGTGTCCTTGGACCCCCCGCCCCGGCTGGAGTTGACGATGAGCTCGCCCTCCCCGAGGGCCACCCGCGTCAGCCCGCCGGGCAGGACCCACACCTTCTCGCCGTCGTTGATGGCGAAGGGCCGCAGGTCCACGTGCCGGGGGCGCATGCCGTCGGGGGTGGTGGTGGCCACGGTGGACAGCTGGACCACGGGCTGGGCGATCCAGCCGCGGGGGTCGGCGGACACCCGGGCGCGCAGGGCGTCCAGCTCGGCCCGGTCGGCCTGCGGGCCGATGACGATGCCCTTGCCGCCGGAGCCGTCGACCGGCTTGAGCACGAGCTCGTCGAGGCGGTCCATCACCTCCTCGCGGTGGGCGGGCTCCTCCAGGCGCCAGGTGTCGACGTTGGGCAGCAGCGGCTCCTCGCCGAGGTAGTAGCGGATGAGCTCGGGGACGTAGCTGTACATCAGCTTGTCGTCGGCCACCCCGTTGCCCACGGCGTTGGCGATCGTCACGTTGCCGGCGCGGGAGGCGTTGAGCAGCCCGGGGCAGCCGAGCACGGAGTCGTTGCGGAAGGCGACCGGGTCGAGGAAGTCGTCGTCGACCCGTCGGTAGATCACGTGCACCGGCTGCAGGCCCTGGGTGTCGCGCATCATCACCCGGCCGCCCTGCACGACCAGGTCGCGGCCCTCGACCAGCCGGCAGCCCATGAGCCGGGCCAGGAGGGTGTGCTCGAAGTAGGCCGAGTTGTAGGGCCCGGGCGTGAGCACCACCACCTCGGGGTCCTGGACGCCGCTGGGGGCCGCGGCCCGCAGGGCGCGCAGCAGCCGCGAGGGGTATGAGGCCACCGGGCGGATCCGGTGCGTCCCGACCATCTCGGGCAGGGTCGAGGTCATCGCGGCCCGGTTGGTCAGCACGTAGGACACCCCGCTGGGGATGCGCACGTTGTCCTCGAGCACCCGGAAGGTGCCCTCCCCGTCGCGGATGAGGTCGATGCCCGAGACGTGCACCCGCACGCCGTTGCCGGGCTGGATGCCGAAGGCGACCCGGTGGTAGTGCGAGCTGGTGGTCACCACGTGGCGGGGCAGCACCCGGTCGGTGACGATCTGCATCGCCCCGTAGACGTCGGCGAGGAAGGCCTCCAGCGCCCGGACCCGCTGCGCGACGCCGGCCTCGACGTGCGCCCAGGTGGCGGCGTCGATGATCCGCGGCACGATGTCCAGCGGGAAGGGCCGTTCCTCGCCCTCGTAGTCGAAGGTGACGCCCTGGTCGTGGTAGCTGGTGCTCACGTAGTCGGCGCGGGCGCGCACGTCGTCCTCGCCCAGGGCGGCGAACTGCTCGGCGACCTGCTCGTAGGTCTGACGCACGGACCCCTCGGGGCCCACCGTCTCGTCGAACACCTCGGCCCTGGTCGGGTAGTCGGTGAAGGGGCCTGGCATGGGCACACCCTAGTGGTCGGTGCCAGGCCTGTCGGGGACGTTCACCCCGCGGGCGTCCCCGGCCGCTCCTGTGGAAGAGTGGGAACCAGCCTGTGCCGACGCCGTCCACGAGGAGGACCCATGCCCATCGCCACCCCAGAGGTCTACGCCGACATGATCGACCGGGCCAAGGCGGGCAGCTACGCCTACCCGGCCATCAACGTCAGCTCCAGCCAGACGCTGAACGCCGCCATCAAGGGCTTCGCCGACGCCGGCAGCGACGGCATCATCCAGGTCTCCACCGGAGGGGCGGAGTACTTCTCCGGGCAGGGGGTCAAGGACATGGTGACCGGGGCGCTGGCGTTCAGCGCCTTCGCGCACGAGGTCGCCAGGAAGTACGACGTCAACATCGCGCTGCACACCGACCACTGCCCCAAGGACAAGCTCGACGGCTTCGTCCGTCCCCTGCTGGCCGCCTCGATCGAGCGGGTCGGGCAGGGCGGGCTGCCCTACTTCCAGTCGCACATGTGGGACGGCTCGGCCACCCCGCTGGAGGAGAACCTGCAGATCGCCGAGGAGCTCCTGCAGCTGTCCGCGCAGGCCAGGACGATCCTCGAGGTCGAGATCGGGGTCGTCGGCGGCGAGGAGGACGGGGTCGCCAACGAGATAAACGAGCAGCTCTACACCACCCCCGAGGACGCGGTCGCCACGATCCGGGCGCTCGGCGGGGCGGACAAGGCCCGCTACCTGACCGCGCTGACGTTCGGCAACGTCCACGGCGTCTACAAGCCGGGCAACGTCAAGCTGCGCCCCGAGATCCTGCGCACGGCGCAGGAGGCCGCCGCGGCCGAGCTCGGGCTCGGCGCCGACGCCCGGCCCTTCGACCTGGTGTTCCACGGCGGGTCCGGCTCCAGCGCCCAGGAGATCTCCGACGCCGTCGACTACGGCGTGGTGAAGATGAACATCGACACCGACACCCAGTACGCCTTCACGCGGTCGGTGGCCGGCTACATGCTGCGCAACTACGAGGGTGTGCTCAAGGTCGACGGGGAGGTCGGCAACAAGAAGCAGTACGACCCCCGGGCCTGGGGCAAGGAGGCGGAGGCCGCCCTGTCCGCCCGCGTCGTCGAGGCGTGCGAGAACCTGCGCTCGGCCGGGACGCACCGGTGAGCGCGGGACCGGGCAGCGACCTGCTCGGCATCCCGCCCACCCGGCTGCCCGAGGACCCCGCCGCGGCCGCGCTGGCCGAGCAGGACCCCCGGACGGTGGCGACGGCATACCCCGCCTCCAGCCTCGTCTGGGCGGTGCTCGCGGAGCAGGCCCTGGCCACGGAGGACCCGGTGACGTCCTACGCCTTCGCGCGGACCGGCTACCACCGCGGGCTGGACTCCCTGCGCCGCGCCGGGTGGCGCGGCCAGGGCCCGGTGCCGTGGGAGCACGGACCCAACCAGGGGTTCCTCCGGGCCCTGGCGGCGCTGGCCCGCGCCGCGGCCGCGATCGGCGAGGAGGAGGAGCGGGTGCGGTGCACCGAGCTGCTGCGCGCCTCCTCCACGGAGGCCGCCCGCGAACTGGGCCTGTAGACCCCCCGCGGTCGGCGCCGGGACCCCTTGACCGACCCGGCGCGACCGCGCCCCCTGAGTGGCGGGCGGTGCGCGTCCCCTGACGCCCTCACCCGGCCAGCACCCATCAAACCAGACGTTCGCCGCCTCCTCCTGTCCAGATGCTGCCCCTGGCCGTAACCTGCCAAGGGTGACCGACCAGCCCCGCCCCGACGTGCTCCCGCTCTCCTCGGACACCGAGACGCTCTACCGCCACGTGCTGCGCTCCAGACCCGCCCGGCTGGGCGCCCACGCCGAGTCGTTGGGCTGGCCCCCCGCCCGGGCCGAGGCGGCCATCGACGTGCTGGAGTCGCTGCGCCTGGCCCGGCGGGGGGCCGACGGGGTGGTCCGGGCCGAGGACCCCCGGACGAGCGTGACCCGGCTGCTCGACGACGCCGAGGCGGACCTCGACCGGCGGCGGCGCGAGCTCGCCGGGCTCCGCGGGTCGCTGGAGACCTTCGTCGGCGACTACCGGCGCGGGGTCCGGCGCACCCGCCCCCAGGTCCCGCCGTGGGAACGCCTCACCCCGGGGGAGGTGGTGCCGGTCGTGGAGCACCTGATGCGCACCACGGATGGGCCCCTGCTCCAGGTCGCCGGCGCCGAGCGGTCCGGGCCCGGCCGGGCCGACGAGATCCGCCGTCGTCGCGCCGAGGCCGCGTCCTCGGGCCGGGTGCTGCGCACGATCTACCCCGCCTCGGTGCAGGAGGCCTCCGCCACCCGGGACGTCGTCCAGGAGCGGGCCGCCGCGGGGGAGCTGCAGCGCTTCCTGCCGACGGCCGGCGCACCCGTGGAGTTCCTCGTCTTCGGCCGCACGGCCGTCCTGCTCGACGAGGGCGACGGGCCGGAGTCGGACCACCTGCTGCTCCGTCCGGCCGCCCTCGTCGAGGCCTTCGTGACGCTCTTCGAGGGACTCTGGCGCCGGGCGCGGCCGCTCGGTCCGGAGGACGCCGCGCAGGACGCCCGCCTGCTGGAGCTGCTCTCCCTCGGGTACAAGGACGAGGCCGTCGCCCGGCAGCTGGGCCTCGGCCTGCGCACGGTCCGTCGCCGGATCGCCGCCCTCATGGACGAGCACGGCGTCCACACGCGTTTCCAGCTGGGCCTGAGCGTCGCCGCCAGGCGCGGTCCCGCCGACGACGGGCGCCGATAGAGTGGGGCGACCGCACGCCAGCTGAGGAGAGGTCCGCGATGCCAGCGATCGTCCTGATCGGAGCCCAGTGGGGCGACGAGGGCAAGGGCAAGGCCACCGACCTGCTGGGTGGCAGCGTCGACTACGTGGTCAAGTTCAACGGCGGCAACAACGCCGGTCACACGGTCGTCATCGGCGACCAGACCTACGCCCTGCACCTGCTGCCCAGCGGCATCCTCTCGCCGGGGTGCACCCCGGTCATCGCCAACGGCGTCGTCGTGGACCTGGGCGTCCTCGTCGAGGAGATCGACGCGCTCGAGGAGCGGGGGGTGGACACCGGCAAGCTGCTGCTGTCGGCGAACGCGCACGTCATCCCGCCGTACAACCGGGTCCTGGACCGGGTGACCGAGCGCTTCCTGGGCAGCCGCAAGATCGGCACGACCGGCCGCGGCATCGGTCCCACCTACGCCGACAAGATGAACCGCGTCGGCATCCGCGTCCAGGACCTCTACGACGAGTCGATCCTCCGCCAGAAGATCGAGGCGTCGCTGGCGACCAAGAACCAGCTGCTGGTCAAGATCTACAACCGGCGCGCGGTCGAGGTCGAGGAGACCATGGCCGAGCTGCTGCGGCACGCCGAGCGGCTCCGCCCCATGGTGGCCGACACGGCCCTGGTCCTCAACGACGCGCTCGACCGCGGGGAGACCGTGCTCTTCGAGGCGGGCCAGGCCACCCTGCTGGACGTCGACCACGGCACGTACCCGTTCGTCACCTCCTCGAACGCCACCGCCGGCGGCGCCTGCACCGGCGCGGGCGTGGCCCCCACCCGGGTCGACCGGGTCGTGGGCATCTTCAAGGCCTACACCACCCGGGTGGGCGAGGGGCCCTTCCCCACCGAGCTCGAGGACGAGCACGGCCAGTTCCTGCGCGACGCCGGCCACGAGTACGGCACCACCACCGGGAGGCCGCGCCGCTGCGGGTGGGCCGACGCCGTCATCGGCCGCTTCGCCCGACGGATCAACGGCATCACCGACCTGGTGGTCACCAAGCTGGACGTGCTGACCGGTCTGGACACGATCCCGGTCTGCGTGGCCTACGACGTGCAGGGCGAACGCTTCGACGAGATGCCGGTCAACCAGTCCGACTTCCACCACGCCCGGCCGGTCTACGAGGAGCTGCCCGGCTGGCAGGAGGACATCACCGGCTGCCGCACCTTCGAGGAGCTGCCCGCCAACGCGCAGGCCTACGTGCGACGGCTCGAGGAGCTCACCGGCGCCCGCGTCTCGGTCGTCGGCGTCGGTCCGGGGCGCGACCAGTCGATCGTGCTCCACGACCTGCTCGGGCGGGACTGACCCGACCCCGTCCCGGACGGGACCGGGAAGGCCGACGGGGCCGACGGCATACCCGCAGGGGTATCGTGGGGGCATGTCCCGCACCGAGTCCCCGACCGTCGCCGTCCCTGTCACCGAGGCCGGGGAGGTGGGGCACCGCTGGGGGCGTGCCGAGCGCATCGCGGTGGTGTCGACGGGCGAGGGGACCGAGCTGTCCTGGACGGTCCACGAGGTCCGGTGGGACGTCCTGCACGACGAGGGTGGCGAGGGGCAGCACCACGCGCGCGTCGTGCGCTTCCTCCGCGACGAGGGGGTCACCCACGTGGTGGCCGACCACATGGGCGCCGGGATGGCGCGCATGCTGGCGACGATGGGCATCCCGGTCGTCCGGCCGACGGACCGCGACGCCCGGGTCTCGGCGCTGGCCGCCGTGGAGGGCCGGGCCCCGACCGCCTGAGGGGAGGCTGCCCATGCTGGCGGGAACGGCCGCCAGCGGGTAGGCAGGGGGTATGCAGGTGCGTCGTGGCATCCGTGACTACCCCCTCGTGGGGGTCGTCCTGCTCACGGCCGTCGTCGGGGTCGTCCTGGAGATCGCCGGTCCGCCCGGCTCCGCCCGGTGGGTGGTCGGCGCCGTGGCCCTGGTCGTCGCGGCGCTGCAGCTGCGGGGGATGGTCGAGGCGCTGCGGGCGGGCAGCTACGGCGTCGACGTGCTGGCCGTGACCGCGATCGTCTCGACGGTGGCGGTGGGGGAGTACTGGGCCGCGCTCGTCGTGGGCCTCATGCTCACCGGGGGCGAGGCTCTCGAGGACTACGCCTCCGCGCGTGCGGGCCGGGAGCTGACCAGCCTGCTGGCCCGGGCGCCCAGCGTCGCGTGGCGGGAGGACGACGACGGGGACCTGGAGGAGGTGGCCGTCGCCCAGGTCGGCCCCGGCGACCGGCTGCTCGTCCGGCCGCACGAGGTGGTGCCGGTCGACGCCGTCCTCGACTCCGCCGACGGCGTCTTCGACGAGAGCTCGCTGACCGGGGAGTCGCTGCCCGTGGAGCGGGGGAGGGGCGACCGGGTGCTCTCCGGAGCGCTCAACGGGGCGAGCGCCGTGCGCCTGGTGGCCACGGCGACCGCCGCGGACTCGCAGTACCAGCGCATCGTGACCCTCGTGCAGGAGGCCCAGGAGTCGCGCGCCCCCTTCGTCCGGCTCGCCGACCGGGTGGCGGTCCCGTTCACCGCGACCGCGTTCCTCATCGCCGGCCTGGCCTGGGGACTGTCCGGGGACCCGATGCGGTTCGCCCAGGTCCTCGTCGTGGCGACGCCCTGCCCGCTGATCATCGCAGCCCCGGTGGCCTTCATGGCCGGCATGTCCCGCGGCGCGAGGGGCGGGATGATCGTCAAGGACGCGGGGACCCTGGAGCAGCTGGCCAAGGTCCGGTCGGTGGCCTTCGACAAGACCGGCACGCTCACCCACGGCCGTCCTGAGGTCGTCGCCGTGCACCCGGTGGCGGGGGAGGACGAGGACCGCGTGCTGGCGGAGGCCGCGGCGGTCGAGTCCTGGTCGGCCCACCCGCTGGCCCAGGCCGTGGTCGGCGCGGCGCGGCGGCGCGGCGGGGTGCCGACGGCCGTCGAGGCTCGCGAGGTGCCGGCCCACGGCGTCGAGGCCGTCGTGGACGGGGTGGTCGTCCGCGTGGGCAAGGCGGACTTCGTGGCCCCCGAGGCCGTCGCCGGCGACGGCGGGTCGGACGCGGATCTGCCGCGGCCGGCTCCCGGGGCGGGCGGGACGTTGACCGGGCACACCCAGGTCCACGTGTCGCGGGACGGCCGTCTCGTCGGGACGGTGGTGCTGGCCGACGTGGTGCGTGCCGAGACGCCCCGGACGCTGGACCAGCTCCACCGGATGGGGGTGCGGCGGACGGTCATGCTCACCGGGGACGCCGAAGGGACCGCGCGGCGCGTCGCGCACGAGATCGGCCTGGACGACGTCCGGGCCGGGCTGCTGCCCGAGGACAAGGTGGCCGCGGTGACCGGCCTCGAGCGGCCGGTGCTCATGGTCGGGGACGGGGTCAACGACGCGCCGGTGCTGGCGGCGGCCGACGTGGGGGTGGCCATGGGGGCCCGCGGGTCGGCGGCCGCGGTCGAGTCGGCCGACGTCGTCGTCATGCTCGACGACCTCTCCCGCGTCCCGCGGCTGGTCCTGCTCGGTCGGCACACCATGCGGGTGGCCTGGCAGGCGATCGCGATCGGCGTGGGCCTGTCGGTGGTCCTCATGCTCGTCGGGGCCACCGGGCGGATGCCTGCCTTCGTCGGTGCCTGGATGCAGGAGGTCGTCGACCTGGCCTGCATCCTGTGGGCCCTGCTGGCCGCCCGCCCCTCCGGTGACGAGCGTGCGCTGCTCAGCGAGCAGGCACGGACCGGCGCCGGGCCGGCCCCTGCGGTGGGCGCCGCCCACGGTGACCGGCCCGCGACCGACCCGGACCGGGCGCCGTCCTGACGGCACCCGGTCGCCCTACGGAGATCCTCAGCCCACCCAGACGCGCGCGTTGCGGAACATCCGCAGCCAGGGGCTCGGCCCGGTGGGCTCCCCGGGCGTCCAGGACATCTGGAGGTTGCGCTGGACCCGTTCGGGGTGCGGCATCATCGCGGTGAACCGTCCGTCGGGGGTGGTCACCGCGGTGAGCCCGCCGGGGGAGCCGTTGGGGTTGAGGGGGTATGCCGTCGCCGCCCGGCCGTGGTGGTCGACGTAGCGCAGGGCCCCCAGCACGGCTGACTCGTCGCCACGGGCCGAGAAGTCGGCCCGACCCTCGCCGTGGGCGACGGCGATGGGGATGCGGGACCCGGCCATCCCGGTGAGGAGGACCGAGGGGGAGTCGAGCACCTCGACCAGGCTCAGCCGCGCCTCGTACTGCTCGCTGCGGTTGCGGGTGAAGCGGGGCCAGGCCTCCGCACCGGGGACGAGCTCGGCGAGCGCGGCGAACATCTGGGCCCCGTTGCAGATGCCGAGCCCGAAGGTGTCGGTCCGTGCGAAGAAGTCCGCGAAGGACCCGGTGAGCCGCTCGTCGAAGAGCACCGACCGGGCCCAGCCCTCGCCGGCGCCGAGGGTGTCCCCGTAGGAGAAGCCGCCCGCGGCGACCAGCCCCACGGCGTCGGCCAGGTCGAACCGTCCCGACTGCAGGTCGGTCATGTGCACGTCGTAGGTGTCGAAGCCCGCCCGGTCGAAGGCGAAGGCCGTCTCGACGTGGGAGTTGACGCCCTGCTCGCGCAGGACCGCCACGACGGGCCGGGCGCCCCGGGACACGTACGGCGCCGCGACGTCCTCGCCGGGGTCGAAGGTCGTCGACAGGTGCAGGCCCGGATCGTCGTCGGCGCCGACGAGGGCGTGCTCCTCGTCCGCGCACGCCGGGTTGTCCCGCAGCGCCGCGATCCGCCAGGAGACCTCGTCCCAGGCCTGGGCCAGCTCCCTGACCGGCTCGTCGAGCACCAGGTCGCCGGCCCGCACGCGCACCCGCCGTCCGGTCGTGGCCCGGCCCAGCTCGTGGGTCAGGGCGTCGAGGCCGTGCCGGGCCAGGACGGAGCGGGCCTGCTGCGTCCCGCCGTCGACGACCTGGAGCACCACGCCCAGCTCCTCGGCGAACAGGGCGCCCAGCTGCTCGCGCAGACCGTCGTCGCCGACCGGCAGGGTCACGTCCAGACCGTCCCCGCCGGCGAAGGCCATCTCGCACAGGGTGGCCCACAGGCCACCGTCGGACCGGTCGTGGTAGGCGGTCACCAGCCCCAGCTCCCGCAGCTCGGTGAGCGCCCGGCCCAGGGCGACGAGCCGGTCGGGGTCGTCGAGGTCGGGGACCGCCCCGCCGAACTGGCCGAGCGCCTGCGCCAGCACCGAGCCGCCCAGGCGGCCGCGCCCGGCCCCGAGGTCGACGAGCAGGAGCGGTGCGCCGGCGGTCAGCTGGGGGGTGAGCGTGCCGCGCACGTCCGGCAGGGTGGCGAACGCGGAGACGACGAGCGAGACGGGGGAGACGACCTGCCGGGCCTGCCCGTCCGCGCCGGTCCACCGGGTCCGCATCGACAGGGAGTCCTTGCCGACCGGCACGGAGATCCCCAGCGCGGGGCACAGCTCCATCGCCACGGCGTGGACGGTGTCGTAGAGGGCGGCGTCCTCGCCCGGCTCGCCCGCGGCCGCCATCCAGTTGCAGGACAGCTTGACCCCGGACAGCGTGACCGGGGCGGCCAGGAGGTTCGTCAGGGCCTCCCCGACCGCCATCCGGCCGGAGGCGGGCGAGTCGACCGCCGCCAGCGGCATCCGCTCGCCGGTGGCCATCGCCTGGCCGGCGGACCCGACGTGGTCGGAGAGGGTGACGGCGACGTCGGCCACGGGCACCTGCCAGGGCCCGACCATCTGGTCCCGGTGGGTCAGGCCGCCGACGGTGCGGTCCGCGATCGTCACGAGGAACCGCTTGGACGCCACCGTGGGGTGGCGCAGCACCGCGTAGGCGGTGTCCCGCACCCCGGCGGCGTCGAGCCCGGCGACCGACAGCTCGGGTGCCGACCGGTCCACCCGTGGCGCGTCCCGCGTCATCCGCGGGGGCTTGCCGAGGAGCACCTCCATGGGCATGTCGACCGGGAGGTCCTCGCCGTCGCCGGCGGTGAGGACCAGCTGCCCGTCGTCGGTGGCCGTCCCCACGACCGCGTAGGGGCAGCGCTCCCGCTCGCAGAGGGCGGCGAAGGCCGCCAGCGACCTCGGGTCGATCGCCAGGACGTAGCGCTCCTGGCTCTCGTTGGACCAGATCTCGCGGGGGGAGAGGCCGGACTCCTCCAGCGGCACCGCCGTCAGGTCGAAGCGCGCGCCGAGGCCGGCGTCGTCGACCAGCTCGGGGAAGGCGTTGCTCAGCCCGCCGGCGCCCACGTCGTGGATCGCCAGCACCGGGTTGTCCTCCCCGAGGGCCCAGCAGTGGTTGACGACCTCCTGGGCCCGCCGCTGCATCTCGGGGTTGCCCCGCTGCACCGAGTCGAAGTCGAGCTCGGCGGCGTTGGCGCCGGAGGCCATCGAGCTGGCGGCCCCGCCGCCCAGCCCGATGCGCATGCCCGGCCCACCGATCTGCACGAGCAGCGTGCCGGGGCCGAAGCGGACCTTCTCGGTCTGGGAGGCGCTGATCGAGCCCAGTCCGCCCGCGCTCATGACCGGCTTGTGGTAGCCGCGGTGCACCCCGTCGACGGTCTGCTCGTAGACCCGGAAGAACCCGCCGAGGCCCGGTCGGCCGAACTCGTTGTTGAAGGCCGCCGCCCCGACCGGGCCGTCGAGCATGATCTCGAGGGGGCTCGCCAGGTGGGCGGGAGCGTCATACCCCTGCTCCTCCCACGGCTCGTCGGTGCCGGGCAGGTGCAGGGAGGAGACGGCGAAGCCGGTCAGCCCCGCCTTCGGGGCGCTGCCCCGCCCGGTGGCCCCCTCGTCCCGGATCTCCCCGCCCGCGCCCGTCGCGGCACCGGGGAAGGGGGAGATGGCGGTGGGGTGGTTGTGCGTCTCGACCTTCATGAGGACGTGCACCTCGTCCTCGCGGGCGACGTAGCGGCTGGGCCCGGGGTCCTCCGGGAGCCAGCGGGTGACGCGGCCGCCGCGCATGACCGAGGCGTTGTCCTTGTAGGCCACGACCGTGCCCTCCCCGGCCACCGCCTCGGTGTGCCGGATCATCCGGAAGAGGCTGCGCTCCTGCGGCTGCCCGTCGAGGACGAAGTCGGCGTTGAAGATCTTGTGCCGGCAGTGCTCGGAGTTGGCCTGGGCGAACATCGTCAGCTCGACGTCGGTGGGGTTGCGCCGCAACGCCGTGAACGACTCGACGAGGTAGTCGACCTCGTCCTCGGCCAGCGCCAGCCCGTAGGCCCGGTCGGCCTCGAGCAGCGCCGCGCGGCCGCGTCCCAGTACGTCCACGTGCTGCATCGGCGGCGCCGTCCGGGCGTCGAACAGCGCGGCCGCGTCCTGCGGGGTGCGCAGGACGCTCTCGGTCATCCGGTCGTGCAGCAGCGCGGCGCAGGCCTCCCGCTCCTGCTCGGACAGGCCCACGCCCCCCTCGAGCCGCAGGTGGTGCTCGACCACGCGCTCCACCCGGTGCACGGGGACCCCGCAGCCGTGCACGATGTCGGTCGCCTTGCTCGCCCACGGCGAGACGGTGCCCAGCCGGGGGGCCACGACCAGTACCTCCTCCTCGACCGGGCGGCCGGCGCCGTCCCCGAGCCGGTCCGTCCCCGTCCACGGCTCGCCGTAGGTCAGGATCGCCCGCAGCCGGGCGGTCGTCGCCTCGTCGAGCTCCTCGTCCGAGGCCACCCAGTGGACGTGGCGCGCGGAGACGTCGGTGACCCGGTCGCAGACCGACCGGAGCCGGCGCAGCAGCGCCCTGGCGCGGAAGTCGGAGAGGGCGGACCCGCCGGCGAAGGTGGTCAGCACGTGCTGGGACGGGGCCATGGGCGGGGTCTCCTGGGGGAGCTGCGGGAGGGAGGTTCCACCATACAAAGGCGGGGTATGCCGTCTCAGCCGGCGTGGAGGGGCGGTGCCGGGGTGGTGAAGGGGCGCCCGGTGAGCGCCTCGTAGGCCTCGACGTAGCGGGCCCGGGTGAGCTCGACCACCTCGTCCGGCAGGGGTGGGGGCGGGGCGTCGGAGGCGCGGTCCCAGCCGCTGGCGGGGGAGGTGAGCCAGTCCCGGAGGACCTGCTTGTCGTAGGAGACCTGGTGCCGTCCGGGCTGCCAGGCGTCCGCACGCCAGAAGCGGGACGAGTCGGGCGTGAGCACCTCGTCCGCCAGGACCACGTCGACGGCGTCCGGATCGACTGCCGCCCAGTCGATCTCGTCGCCCGTCCCGAGCCCGAGCTGGGCCGGGTCGAGGCCGAACTCGACCTTCGTGTCGGCGATGAGGATCCCGCGGTCGGCGGCGATCTCGTTGCCCCGCTCCAGGATCGACACCGTCAGGTCGCGCAGGCGGGCGGCCAGGCGGGTCCCGACGAGGTCCTCGACCCCGGCGAACGGCAGGGGCTGGTCGTGCTCGCCGACGGGGGCCTTGGTGCTGGGGGTGAAGACCGGGCCGGGCAGCCGCGAGCCGTCGACGAGGCCGGGCGGGAGGCGGACGCCGGAGACGGTGCCGTCGGCACGGTACTCCGCCAGGCCACCGCCGGTCAGGAAGGCCCGGGCCACGCACTCCACCGGCAGCATCCGCAGCCGCCGCACGTAGACGGCCCGGCCGGCCACCTCGGCGGGCACGTCGGTGGAGACGACGTGGTGGGCGTCGACGACGTCGGCGAGCTGGTCGAACCACCACAGCGACAGCTGGGTGAGCACCGCGCCTTGTCGGGGACCGGGGTGGACAGGATGTGGTCGTAGGCGCTGACGCGGTCCGAGGCCACGAGCAGCAGCCGGCCCTCGTCCCGGGCCCCGGTGGCGGGGTCCAGCGGGGCGTAGAGCTCCCGGACCTTGCCGGAGTAGATCAGCTCGTGCCCGGGGATCTGCATCGCCATGTCAGGCCTTCCTGGTCGGGACGTGGACGTCGCCCTGCTCCGCGGCCCGGGCGATGTCGCCCCTGAACCGGGACCCCGGCAGGTGGATGCGGTGGGCGGCGGCGTAGGCGCGGGACCGGGCCTCGGCCAGGTCCGCCCCCAGGGACACCACGCTGAGGACCCGGCCGCCCGCCGAGACGAGCCGCCCGTCGCGCAGGGCCGTCCCCGCCTGGAGGACGTGCACCCCGTCGACCTCCTCGGCAGCGGCCAGCCCGGTCACCTCGTCCCCGGTGCGCGGGGCGACGGGGTAGCCGTCCGCGGCCACCACGACGGTGACGCTGCTGTCGGGCGACCAGTCCAGCGGGGGCAGCTCGGCCAGGCGGCCCTGGGCCGCGGCCAGGAGGACCCCGGCCAGCGGCGTCCGGAGGCGGGCCAGGACGGACTGGGTCTCCGGGTCGCCGAACCGGGCGTGAACTCCACCACCCGCGGACCCGCGGCGGTGAGGGCCAGGCCCACGTAGAGCACGCCGGTGAACGGCGTCCCCCGGCGGGCCATCTCCCGGACGGTCGGCAGGGCCACCGCGGCGACGACCTCGTCGACGAGACCGGGGTTCTGCTCGTCGATCCAGGCCAGCGGGGAGTAGGCGCCCATCCCGCCGGTGTTGGGGCCGGTGTCCCCGTCACCGGCGCGCTTGAAGTCCTGCGCCGGGGCGAGCGGGACGACGGTCCTCCCGTCGGCGAGGCAGAAGAGGGACACCTCGGGGCCGTCGAGGAAGTCCTCGACGACGACGCGCCCGCCGGGCCGTGACAGGCAGCCCGCGGCGTGCGCGAGCGCGACGTCCAGGTCGCCGGTGACGACCACTCCCTTGCCGGCCGCGAGTCCGTCCTCCTTGACGACGTAGGGGGCGCCGGTGGCCGAGAGCGCGGCCCGCGCCTGCTCGAGCGTCGTGCAGACGTGGGCGGCCGCGGTCGGGACGCCGGCCGCGGCCATCACCTCCTTGGCGAAGGCCTTGCTCCCCTCCAGCCGGGCGGCCGGGGCCGTGGGGCCGAAGCAGGCGATACCTGCGGCCGTCAGCGCGTCGGCGACCCCGGCGACGAGGGGACCCTCCGGGCCCACGACGACGAGGTCGACCTGCTCCTCGCGCGCCAGGCGGACGACGGCGGCGGGGTCCGTGGGGTCGCCGGCCACGCACCGGGCCACCTGCGCGATCCCCGGGTTGCCCGGCAGAGCCAGCAGGGCCTGGACCTCGGCGTCGGCCGAGAGGGAACGGGCCAGGGCGTGCTCGCGGGCGCCGGAGCCGAGGAGGAGAACTCTCACGGGCAGCCAGCGTATCCGTGCCGGCGCGGGCACGGGTGTGGCCCTCCTGGAAGGCAGGGGGGTATCTCCCAGGAGGGCCACGAGCAGGGCAGGGTCTACCGGGCTGATGGGGGGCTGCCCGGTGACTCGCACGATCCCTGCTGCCGACCGAAGCCGACGGATCAACACTAGACACGACCGGACCCGAATGTCATCCCCAGAGGTGTCGGGTTGGTGACAGTGACGGGTATCCGACACGATGGTGGGGTGATCGCCTCCCCGGACCGTCCTCCCGTCGCGCGCCGACCCCGTCCCGGCACTCCCGCGGCGAGACCTACGAGGAGTTCCTCTCCCGGGTCTACATGGCGGCGGTCCGCCTGGGCGTCCCCTCGCGCAGCGCGCTGCGACAGTCGGGGCTCAGCGACGCGGACGTCGACGACGCCGTCGCCGAGCTCGTCGAACGCGGCATGCTGTCCAGCAGCGAGGACCCCGACCGCTGGTTCGTCGTCCCGCCCCGCGAGGCGTTGACCCGCCGGATGGACCAGGTCGAACGACGCGTCGCCCTGACCAGGGCCACCGCCTCGGAGGTGGAGAGCCTGTGGCGACGCGCGATGGGCGACGTCGGGCAGGCCAGGGGGCCGGCCCAGGTGGACGGGCTGGCGGGGACCGTCGAGATCGCCCACCGGATCGCCGAGCTGCACCGGTCCGCCACCACCAGGGTGTGGTGGGCCGTCGACGCCTCGGTCGCGGCCACCGGGCTGTTCGCGGACCTCGCCGCCGGCTCCACCCGCCTGTCGGTCCGGGAGGAGGTGCAGGTCCGTCTCGTGCTCGACTCCTCGCTCCTGGGGGACCGGTACGCCCTGGCCTTCGCCGACCGGGCGCGCGAGCTGGGCCACGAGGTGCGGGTCGCCAACGGGGTGCCGTTCTCGGTGCTGATGACCGACGACAAGGACGTCCTGGTGGACCTGAGCCGGTACGCCGAGGACGGGGACGGGTCCTTCGGGGCCCACCGCGTCACCTGGGTGCAGGCGCTGAGCCAGCTGCTCGTCGCGATCTGGGACCTGGCCACCCCCTACGGGACCGTGCTGACGGCCGGGCAGGTCGGCGAGGGCCCCCCGGTCGTGCCCGGACGGCTGCCGCTGGGGGACAAGGACGCCAGGGTCCTGGCCCTGCTGGCCACGGGGGCCAGCGACAAGATCATCGCCCGCCAGCTCGGCGTGTCCGTGCGCACCGTCGAGCGCCGGGTGCGTTACCTCATGGAGCACCTCGGGGCCGCGACGCGCTTCCAGGCCGGGGTGCAGGCCGTGCGCCGGGGCCGGGTCTGAGGGCGGGGCACGTCCGGTCGGCCGGTAGGCTTGGACCTTTGCCAGGGGAGTCCACGTCCGTCGGACGTCAGGAGAGCGAGGGTGGAGTGAGCGCCACGACGAACGACGTCGTCGCCGTCGAGATCGCGGCCGAGCAGGCCCACGTCGACCGGGTCTACGACGAGCTGGCCAAGGCCGCCGACCGGGTCGGTCTCGTGCACGCCGAGGGCATGGCCCGCGGCCGGACCGAGCGGGCCGGCACGGGCGACCCGCGGGAGGAGGAGCTGGCCGGGCTGTTCGAACGGGATGCGCTGGTCTTCGCCGCCAACCGTCGCCGGGCCAGCCTCGAGCACCAGCACGAGGGCCTGGTGTTCGGGCGGCTCGACCTCGACCACGGCGCGGGCGAGCCGGGCACCGGCGAGCGGGAGGTGCGCTACGTCGGTCGGCTGGGCGTGCGCGACGACGACTACGAGCCGCTCGTCGTGGACTGGCGGGCGCGGCGGCGGCACCCTTCTACCGGGCCACGCCCGTGGACCCCCAGGGGGTGCTGCGCCGGCGGGTCCTGCGCTGCCGCGGGGAGCAGGTCGTCGGGGTGGAGGACGACCTCATGGTCGCCGCCGCCCCCGAGGACCTCGTCGTCGTCGGCGACGGGGCCCTCATGGCTGCGCTGACGCGCAGCCGGGGCGAGCGCATGCGGGACATCGTCGCCACGATCCAGCAGCACCAGGACGAGGCCATCCGCGCCCCCGCGCGCGGGGTGACCGAGATCACGGGTGGACCGGGCACCGGCAAGACCGTGGTTGCCCTGCACCGCGCGGCCTACCTGCTCTACTCCGACCGCCGGCGGTACGAGGCGGGTGGCGTCCTGGTGGTCGGACCCTCGGCGGCGTACACGGCATACATCGAGCGGGTCCTGCCCTCGCTGGGGGAGGACACCGTGTCCCTGCGCTCGGTGGGGGACGTGGTCGGGGGGATGACCGCGACCGTGCTCGACGACCCGGCCACGGCCGCGCTCAAGGGCTCCCTGCGCATCCGTACCCTGCTCTCGCGGCTCACCCGCGAGCCGGTCCCCGACGCCCCGACCGAGCTGCGCGTCTTCGTCGCCGGGCACCCCGTCCGGCTGCGGCCGGCGGACCTGGAGAGGGCACGCCGGCAGGTGCTGCGCCACCACCACCGCAACACCTCCTACGACGCGGCGGTCGAGGCCCTGGCCGGGCTGGCCTGGGAGCAGGTGCAGCAGGGCGACCGCGCCGAGTTCGTCGACCGGTTCACCGACGCCGGGGACGTCGAGACGTTCGCGCGGGCCTGGTGGCGGCCGGTGGACCCGCGGGAGCTGCTCCTGTGGCTCGTCGACGAGAACCTGGCCCGACGGCTCGGGGCATCCGTGGACGAGGCCCGGCTGCTGGCCGACTCCTACCGCCGGGCGCTGGACGACGGGCGGTGGTCGGTGGCCGACGTCGCGCTGGTCGACGACCTGCACGCCCGGCTGGGGCCGGTGGTGGACCTGCCGAGCGAGGAGCGGGGCTTCTACGAGATCGAGGAGCTCGACGACGCCAGCCAGTACGGCCTCGCCGCGCTGCGGGTGGGACGGGACGGCGACGGCCGACCGGACGGGGGCGCCGCGTCCGGCGGCCCCGGGGCCACCGACGGGAACGCCGGCGACGGCCACGCCCGCGTCTCCCGCGACCCCGTCGACCGGCTGACCGCCGGCCGGCTGGGAGGCGTGGAGGAGTACGCCCACGTCCTCGTCGACGAGGCGCAGGACATCTCCCCGATGCAGTGGCGCATGCTCGGCCGCCGGGGCCGGTGGGCCTCGTGGACCGTCGTGGGCGACCTCGCCCAGGCGTCCTGGGACGACCTCGAGGAGGCCGCCCGGGCGAGGGAGGAGGCGTTCGGGTCCTCCGTCCGGCGCGCCTTCCACATGGACACCAACTACCGCAACGCCCGGGAGATCTTCGACCACGCCGCACGCATGGTGCGCGAGCACGTGCCCGACGCCGACATCCCCCGGGCGGTGCGCGAGACCGGGCACCACCCGGCCGAGCTGGACGCCCCCGCGGAGGAGGTCGTGGCGACGGCGTCGTCGGCCGTGCGCGACCTGGTGTCCCAGGTGGAGGGCCAGGTCGCGGTGATCGCGCCCGACCGGTGGCGCGACCGGCTGACCCCGGTCCTCGACGCCGCGGACCGGGTCGTGCTCGTCGACCCCCTGTCGACGAAGGGTCTGGAGTACGACGCGACGCTCGTCGTGGACCCCGACGAGATCGTGGCGGAGTCGCCCGGAGGAGTGCGCGTCCTCTACGTCGTGCTCACCCGGGCGGCGCACCGCACGAGCATCCTGCGCCCTGTGGACGGTGCCGGGTCCGACGGGGGCTCCGACTAGTCTCGGGGACGTGACTACCGCCCTCTACCGCCGCTACCGGCCCGAGTCCTTCGCCGACGTCATCGGCCAGGAGCACGTGACCGAGCCGCTCGTGCAGGCGCTGCGGTCGGGCCGGGTCAACCACGCCTACCTGTTCTCCGGCCCCCGCGGGTGCGGCAAGACGACGAGCGCCCGGATCCTGGCGCGGTGCCTCAACTGCGAGCAGGGACCCACGCCCGAGCCCTGCGGCACGTGCGAGTCGTGCGTGGCGCTGGCCCGGGGCGGTCCCGGGTCGGTCGACGTCATCGAGATCGACGCCGCCAGCCACGGGGGCGTCGACGACGCGCGCGACCTGCGGGAACGCGCGGCCTTCGGGCCGGCCCAGGCGCGCTACAAGGTCTACATCATCGACGAGGCGCACATGGTGACGCCCAACGGCTTCAACGCCCTGCTCAAGGTCGTCGAGGAGCCGCCGCCCCACGTGAAGTTCATCTTCGCCACGACGGAGCCCGAGAAGGTGCTGGCCACCATCCGGTCCCGGACGCACCACTACCCCTTCCACCTGGTCCCCCCGCAGCGGCTGACGGCATACCTGGAGCAGGTGTGCGGGCAGGAGGGGGTCGCCCTCGAACCGGGGGTGCTCTCGTTCGTCACCCGGGCCGGCGGCGGGTCGGTGCGGGACTCCCTCTCGGTGCTCGACCAGCTCATGTCCGGGGCCGGCGAGGAGGGGCTGACCTACGAGCGGACCGCGGCCCTGCTCGGCTTCACCGACGTGGAGCTGCTCGACGGGATCGTCGACGCCGTCGCGGCCCGGGACGCCGCGACGGCCTTCGCCCAGGTCGGGCGGGTGATGGAGTCCGGGCACGACCCACGCCGCTTCGTCGAGGACCTGCTCGAGCGCTACCGGGACCTCATCGTGCTCTCCGCCGTCGGCGACGACGCCCCGGCCGCCGGCCTGCTGCCGGGGCTGCCCGCCGACCAGATCGACCGGATGCGCCACCAGGCCGCCGTGCAGGGGCCCGAGGCGCTCTCCCGCGCCGCGGACGTGGTCAGCCACGGTCTGTCCGAGATGAGCGGGGCGGTCTCCTCCCGGCTGCTCCTGGAGCTGCTGGTGGCCCGCCTGCTGCTGCCTGCCGCCTCCGGGGAGGAGGGGTACGGCGAACGCCTCGACCGGTTGGAGCGGAGGCTGGGTGCGGCGGAGGGCACGACGAGGACGGCGCCCCCGCAGGCGCGACCGGTCAGCCCCGAGCGGCAGCGGCCGGACCCGACGCCGGCCGACGACCAGCCCGCGCCCCCGGTCACCGCGGACCCCGCGCCCGCGGCCGGGCGTCCGCAGGCAGGGGATGGGCCGGCCCGCACGGGGACGGATGGGGACGACGGCCGACCTGCGGCCCCGGCGACCGCCCGGCTCGACACGGCGGCGCTGCGGCGGCAGTGGCCCGACGTCCTGGAGCGGGTCCGCACCATCAGCCGACGGACGTGGAGCGGCCTGCAGAAGGCCGTGCTCATCGACTACGACGGCGACCGGGTCCTCCTGGGGATGCCGGACCAGAACTGGATCCGGCACTTCATGGGCACCGCCCACGAGGAGACGCTGCGCCAGGCGCTGATCGAGTCGGTCGCCCTGGACACCCGGATCGAGGCCACCGTGGCGGGCGAGCCTCCAGGGCCTGACCCCGGGCCAGGCCCTGGAGGTGGACCTGGACCTGCCCCCGAGCCCGGGGGCCCGTCGTCGCCGCCGACGCCGGGCCAGGGCGGACCCCCGCCGGGTCAGGGCGGACCCCCGCCGGGTCAGGGCGGGCCTCCGCCGGTCCAGGACTCGCCGGACGGGTCGCCGCAGCCGGCCCCGACGGCGGCCGCCGCGCCCGATGGCGTCCCGGGCCTGACGGACGCGCCGATGCGGGGACGGATCAGGACGCGCCCACCGGCCGGCGGGCAGGACGGCCGACCCGGTGCCCAGGGTCGTCAGCACCAGCAGGCCGCGCCTGGGGCAGGACCGGGGTCCGGGCCGGTCGCGGCACCAGGACCGGTGCCCGCGGGCGCGCCGTCGATGGCGGAGCAGCTCGGCGCGGTGGGGCGCGTCCCCGGCGCCGGAGGGGCCTCCGGGTGGGCCGGGGCACCGGGACCGGGCGGCGCACCGGCCTGGGCGACCGCCCCTGCGCCCGAGGACGTCGCGCCGGCGGAGCCGGTCGGGCAGGGCGCCCGTCCGGGCGGCGCGGACGCCGGAGGTGGTGACGCCCCCAGCGTCGACGACGAGGACCTGGACGGTTCGGGTGCCGTCGGCCAGCCTGTCATCGAGTCCGTCCTGGGCGGCAGGGTCATCGCCATCAACGACGACCCCGTGGCCTGAGGAGGACGCCATGATCTACGAGGTCCTGCACCCGGTGGTCACCCCCCTCGCGACCGCGATCTTCAGACCCGAGGTGGTCGGTACCGAGCACGTGCCGGCGACCGGACCGGTCGTCCTGGCCAGCAACCACCTCTCCTTCGCCGACTCGGTGGTCATCCCGCTCACCGCCCCCCGGCAGGTCGCCTTCCTGGCCAAGTCCGACTACTTCACCGGGTCCGGGCTCAAGGGCTGGATCAGCCGTGAGTGGTTCACCGGCGTCGGCGCGATCCCGGTCGACCGCGACGACCCGCGGGCGGCCCAGCGGTCGTTGGACCTGGCCCTGGCCCACCTGCGGTCGGGCGGGGCGTTCGGGATCTACCCGGAGGGCACGCGCAGCCGTGACGGCCGGCTCTACCGCGGCCGGACCGGCGTGGCCTGGCTGGCCCTGCAGGCAGGCTGCCCCGTGGTCCCGGTGGCGCTCACCGGCACCGACCGGATCCAGCCGGTGGGGGCGAGGTTCCCCCGGCGGGCCAAGGTCCGGGTGGAGTTCGGCGCACCGATCCCGGTGGAGGGGCGGTTCGACGGCGTGCCGCTGGGCCGGGCCCGGCGCCGGCTGACGGACGAGGTGATGGCCGCGATCCTGGCCATGTCGGGCCAGGAGTGGGCCGGGGAGTACAACGAGCGGCAGCCGGAGCTGCCGGCATGAGGCCAGCGGCACCTCGGTGGCCGGTCGTGCTCTTCGACTTCGACGGCACGCTGGCCGACACCATCCCGCTGATCCTCGCCTCCTACCGCCACACCCTCGACTCGGTCGGCGACCCCGCCGGCGACGACGAGACCCGCGGCTGGATCGGCCGGGTGCTCCTCGAGGTGCTCGAGGAGCGTCACCCGGGGCGCGGGGAGGAGCTCGTCCGGCGCTACCGGGAGCACAACCTCGCCCACCACGACGCCCTCATCCGCCCCGTACCGGGGGCGGCGGGCCTCCTCGCGGACCTGGACCGGGCCGGGGTCCCCACCGCGGTGGTCTCGTCCAAGCGCGAGGAGACGGTGCGCCAGGGCATGCGGGTGACCGGTCTGCCCCCGCTGGACCACGTCGTGGGCATGGAGTCCACCCCGGTGCACAAGCCGCACCCGGCGCCCCTCCTGGAGGGCGCGCGGCGGCTCGGCGCCCGTCCCCAGGAGTGCGTCTACGTCGGTGACGCGTGGGTGGACGTCCACGCCGCGCGGGCGGCGGGGATGGCCAGCATCGCCGTGACGTGGGGCGCCGGCGAGGCCGCCGCCCTGGCGGAGGCCGACCACGTCGTGGACGACGTCGCGACGTTGCGGGCCGTGCTGCTGCGCGACCGGCGCACCGAGGCCTGACCGCCGGACCGCCGCCGGCGGTGCACGCGTCCGCGCGGCGTCGGTCGGTGTCGGTGCGTCCGCCTAGAGTGGACCCTTGTGTACGAAGGAGTGGTCCAGGACCTGATCGACGAGCTCGGCCGGCTGCCCGGCGTCGGGCCCAAGGGTGCCCAGCGGATCGCCTTCCACCTGCTGTCCGCGGACCCGGACGAGGTGACCCGGCTGGCCGACGCCTGGTGCAGGTGCGGGAGAAGGTCAGCTTCTGCCAGGAGTGCGGGAACGTGGCGGAGGGGGAGCGGTGCCGCATCTGCCTCGACCCCCGCCGGGACCCGGGGCTCATCTGCGTGGTGGAGCAGTCGCAGGACGTCGCCGCCATCGAACGGACCCGGGAGTTCCGGGGCCGCTACCACGTGCTGGGAGGGGCCATCAACCCGATCGGTGGGGTCGGGCCGGACGACCTGCGGGTCCGGGAGCTGGTCGCCCGGCTGGCCGACGGGCAGGTGCAGGAGGTCATCCTGGCCACCGATCCCAACCTCGAGGGGGAGGCGACCGCGACGTACCTCGCCCGTCTGCTCGTCCCCTACGAGGGCGTCCGGGTCAGCCGGCTCGCCTCCGGTCTGCCGGTGGGGGGAGACCTGGAGTATGCCGACGAGGTCACCCTGGGCAGGGCGTTCGAGGGTCGCCGGCTGCTGTCCGGCTAGCCGGACGCCCAGGGCCGGACGTTCTGTGGGCCCTGCCGGAGCGATGTGACGAGCACGCCGCCGGCGGACCTGCGCCACGGACGCCGACGGGCCTAGGGTGGGGCCCATGAGCACCGACGGCCGGAACGACTGGGCGCCCCTGGCGGCGGAGACCGCCGAGGAGGTCCGGGCCTACTTCGCCGCGCTGGAGGGGGTCGCGGCGGGGGAGACGCCGGAGTCGGCGCTCCCGGTCCTGCTGCTGGCTCTCGGCCAGCTGAGCGCGACCGGCGCCCGGCTGGGCGCCCTCGTCGACGTGGTGCCGGTGGAGCGGTTCGAGCCGGACAGCGGACCCGAGGAGGACCTGGAGCGGATCCGGGTCGCCCTGCACCAGCTGCTCGGCGGGTTGGACGCCTACTGCGACCTGGCGGACCCCGTCGTGTCCGTGGAGGTGGTGAGCGGCTCGCTGGCGGCCGACCTGGTCAGCGTGGCCGCGGACCTCTCGCACGGGTTGCAGCACCACGACGCGGGCCGGCCCACCGAGGCGATGTGGTGGTGGCAGTTCAGCTACCTGTCGTCCTGGGGCGAACGGGCCGCGGCCGCGCTGCGGGTGCTGCTGACCCTGATGGCGCACGTCCGGCTGGACGCCGACGACGAAGAGGTCATGGAGGCCGAGATGGCCGCCCTGCACCAGGTCTGACCCCGCACCCACGAGGCACGATCCCCCAGGGTGCCCTCGCGGGGCTGCCCGGAGGACGGGTCAGGCGCCTGGTGCGGCTCCTCGGCCAGCTCGTTCGGGCGGGTCGCCGGGTCGACGGGTGCCCCGGAGCGGTAGGCGGCCCGGCCCAGGTTGTTGGAGGCGACCGAGCTCATGATGATGAAGCCGAGGACGGCGATGACGACCTTCAGCAGGTCGAGCCAGGTGAAGCCGTTGGTCCGCACGTCCTCCACGAAGGCGCCCAGCACGATGAGCGGCAGACCCAGCCCGGTCGCGGCCGACAGCACGTTGATCCGGGACAGGCCGTCCCGGGCCTTGAGCATCGCGACGGCGCTGACCAGGACGAAGCCAGCCCCGGTCAGGCAGAGCAGACCGACGACGACGGTGACCAGCATCAGCGCCTCCCCCTCGTGAGGATCCGGGACAGCGCCACCGTGGCCAGGATGCCGACCAGCGAGGCGATGGCGGCCACGTCGAAGACGATCGAGGACCCCACGGCCAGGGCACCCATGACGATGATGCCGACGGCGCAGAAGTAGAGCAGGTCGCTGACCGCGGCCACCGAGGCGTCGTCCGTGGCGGTGTAGAGCCGCACCAGGCCCAGCACGGCGGCGACGACCAGCACGACGACGGTGGCGACGACGACGACCATCATGAGAGCCTCCCCTCCCAGCCGGGTCCCCGGGTCGTCCGCAGCACCCGGTCCTCCATGTGGCGGAGACCGGTGCGGATCTCCTCCGGGTCGGAGGCGTAGATGGCGTGGACGAAGAGCGTGGGTGGCGTGGTCCCGGCCGCGCTGGCGATCCCGACGGTGATGGTGCCCGGGGTGATCGTGATCGAGGAGGCCATCACGCTGATCTCCAGGTCGGTCGAGCAGCGCAGCGGCAGCTCCAGGATCGCCGGCTGCATGTCGACGCCGGGCAGCACCGCGTCCTTGGCCACGTCGAGCGCGCCCTTGACGATCTCACCTGTCAGCCAGACGGCGTAGCCGAGCACGCGCAGGGGGTTCATCATCGGCCCAGCACCGCCTCGACGTAGGGGGCGGTGTCGGTCAGGCCCTGGGCCGCCCGGGTGACCAGGGGCATCAGGACGCCCGCCCCGAAGAACATGGCCAGCTGGGTGCCGATCAACGTGGCACCGGGGGCCCACAGGCGCAGCGGAACGACCACGTCGTCGGTCAGCCGGGTCAGTCCGGCCCGCCCGGTCTCGGGGCTGTCCGGCCGGTAGTCCTCCATCGGCTGGCCCCAGAACACTCCGGCCCACAGCCGCTGCATGGCCACGAGGCTGACGACGGCGGCGACGAGGACGGTGGTCAGCAGGAGCCATCCCTCCCAGCGGGCCGCCCCGGCCGCGGCCCCGATGAGGGCCACCTTGCCGAAGAAGCCGGACGAGGCGGGGATGCCGACGAGGGAGAGCAGCCCGAAGGCCGTGAGGATGGCCACGGCCCGGTCCCGGTGGATCAGGCCGGAGAGCCGCTCGTAGCGGCCGCTGCCGTAGACCTGCTCGATGGCGCCGGCGAGCAGCAGCAGGCCGCCCATCGTCACGATGTGGTGGAGCATGTAGAAGAGCCCGGCGGCCAGCGACGCGGTCGTCGACAGGGCGACCCCGACGAGGATGTGCCCGACCCCGGCGACCATCTGCCAGGCCAGCGCCCGCCGGATGATGTGCTCCCCGAAGGTGCTCCAGGCCCCTACCGCGATGGTGACGGCCACGAGCACCACGAGCACGAGCGCCCAGGGGGCGGGTCCCTCGTAGAGCGTCGTGTAGACGCGGTAGATCGCGTAGAGCGCCACCTTGGTGTGCAGGGCCGAGAAGAGCGCCATGATGCCGGCGGAGGTGGCCGGGTAGGTCTGCGGCAGCCAGCCGTGGACGGGCACGACGGCACCCTTGACGGCCAGGGCCAGGAGCACCACGGCCCCGGCCAGCGTCAGGGCACGGTCGCCGGACGCCGCGTCCGCCAGCACGGCGAGGTTGACCGAGCCGGCGACGGCATACACCAGTCCGACGCCGGTCAGCAGGGTCGCGCTGGTGAGCAGGTTGACGACCACGAACGTGCGGCCGATCCCGAGGCGTCGCCAGGTGCCCGTCACCGCGATGAGGGCGTAGGACGGCAGCAGCATCACCTCGACCATGACGAAGAGGTTGAACAGGTCGCCGGTGAGGAAGGCGCCGTTGACCCCGCCGTGCAGCATGAGCGCCAGCGGCGGGACGAACCGGTAGCGGTCCTCGCCGGTCGCCGTGAGGAACCACAGGGTGACCAGGGTGGCCAGGGAGGTCACCGCGAGCATGAGGGCCGAGAGGGTGTCGGACACGAACGGGATCGCCACGCCCGGCGCGAACGCCCCGACCTGGTGGGCGATCACCGGGACGGTCCGGTGCTCCAGCACCAGCAGCACGGCCGTGACGAGGGTCGCCGCGGGCACGGCGAGGAGAAGCACGCGCTGGACCACCCGGTGCCGGACGATGAGGAGCAGGCCGGCCGCCAGCAGCGGCACGGCGAGCAGGAGCGGGAGGACCGCGGGGTTCACGTCGCACGCTCCTCACCGGTCGGGGGCATCCGCTTGGTGTCGTCGTTGTGCCCGATCACGGCCAGGGCCAGCATGAGCACGGTGACGGCGAAGGCGATGACGATCGCGGTGAGCACGAAGGCGTGCGGCAGCGGGTCGGCGGCGGCGGCGGTGTCGACGCGGTCGGGAAGAGGCTCGCCCCGCCAGGCGCTCACCCCCGCGAGCATCAGGGTCAGGTTGGCGGCATGGCTCAGCAGCGCCAGCCCGAAGATGATGCGGACCATGCTGCGCTGCAGCAGGAGGTAGACCCCGCCGGTGACGAGGACGGCGATGGACACCGGGATGATCACGGTTCGCTCCTGTCGCCGAGGTTGCGCGGGGGAACCCCGTGGGTGAGGTAGGTGGTGCGGCGCCCGACCCGGCCCCGCCCCTTGGGGTCGGGACCGTCCGGGGCGCCCGCCGCGCGGGTGGCCGCCAGGGCCTTCTCCCGGTCGGCGAGCTCCCGCTCGGCCAGCTCCTCGGGGGTCTCGCCCCGGGTGGTGTCCATGGGACCGGCGAGCTCGCCCTCGACCGACTCGTCGGCCCGCTCGCGGGTCCGCTCACGCCCGCCGGCGGCGCCGAGCAGGTTGAAGGCCTCCATCACCAGGCCCAGGACGGCGGCGTAGACGCCCAGGTCGAAGAGCAGGGCCGAGGTGAGGTACAGGTCCCCGACGTATCCGCTGATCGGGGCGAGGAAGGAGCCCTTGGCCACGGTCCCCCAGAGCCCCGTGAGGATGGCGAGGGCCACCCCGCCGCCGATGAGCACCATGGGCAGCCGGGCCGGGCCGACGGCCTGGTCGCGGGCGGAGGACAGATAGACCAGGGCCACGACGGCCGAGCCGAGCAGGGCGGCGATGAACCCGCCCCCGGGGGCGTTGTGGCCCCGCCAGAAGAGGATGACCGAGATGATGACGAGCAGGGGGGCGGTCAGACGGACGAGCAGCTGCATGGGGACGGCGTTGCCCCAGGCCTGGTGGATCGCCCGGTCCGCGGCGCTCCCGCGGGGCCGCAGGGCGATGTCCGGGTCGGGCACCCAGCTGCGGTCCGTCTCGCGGGGAGGGTCGAGGTAGCGGTCGCGCACCGTGGACAGGATGGCGACCATGGCGGCGCCGGCCATTCCCAGGACGGTCAGCTCGCCGAGGGTGTCCAGGGCGCGGAACTCCACGAGGATCGTGTTGACGACGTTGTATCCGTGGGTGATCTCGGGGCCCTCGGTCAGGTAGTAGTCCGCGATCTCCGACCGCTCACGTCGGCCGGTGAGCGCGAAGGCGCCCAGGCCGAAGGCCAGACCCGTGGCGAGGGCAAGGCCCATCGCCGCCTTCTGGCCCAGCCTGGGGGACCGCCCGAAACGCAGGGGGAGCTTCTGCAGGACGAGCATGATCATGAGGATGGTCAGCGCCTCGACGAGGAGCTGGGTCAGGCCGACGTCGGGCCCGCCGAGGGAGAAGATCTGGACGGTGATGCCGACGCCCACCGCCGAGAGGCTCACGGTGGCCGCCAGCCGCGACTGGGAGATGGTGGTCCCGGCCACGCCGAGGACGATCACGACCAGTGCGACGACGTCGGTCCACCGGTCCAGGTCGGGGTGCTGCTCGGCCAGGCTGCCGGTGAGGAGCAGCCCGGCGGAACCGCCGCCCAGGACGAGGGCGAGGGCGACGAGCACGGGGGAGACGTGGCGGGTGGGGTTGTCCGCGCGCACGAGGAGCGCGAGCTGCATACCCGCCCGCGCCACGGGCGCCACGAGGGTCGCGATGACCCCGGCGCCGTCGAGGCGGAACGTCTCCTTCTCCAGGGCCGGCATGACCGTCCGGCGCCGGGCGATCACGACGAGGCCGACGGCGATGATGAGCAGGGTCGCCACCAGCTCGGCGTTGACGCCGTGCCACAGGGCCAGGTGGGTCTCGGGCTCCACGTGCGGCAGCGCGGCGGAGACCGCCCGGTCGACCGGGGTGTCGAGCACCCCGACCACGAGGGCCAGCGGCAGGCCGGCCAGGATCGGCAGCGCGGCGAAGATGCCCAGCGCCGGAGGGGTGGCGTGCAGGGGTGCGTCCTCGGGCCAGCGGTCCTGCCCGCGGCCGTCGACGAAGCCGTGGAAGACGATCTTGGCGCTGTAGGCGAAGGTGAGGACCGAGGCCAGGGCGCCGCCGACCAGTGCCGCCCACCCCGTCCAGGCGGGGCCGGGGGCCTCCAGCAGGGCGGTGAAGATCTTCTCCTTGGAGACGAAGCCCAGCATGGGCGGGATGCCGGCCATGGAGGCCGCGCCGAGCACGGTGGTCCAGAAGGCCAGCGGCATCGCCCTGCGCAGCTCGGGCAGGCGGCGGACGTCACGGGTCCCGGTGGAGTGGTCGATGACGCCGACCATCATGAACAGTCCGGACTTGAACAGGGCGTGGGCGATCGTGTGCAGCACGGCGGCCGCCAGGGCGTACTCGGTGCCCACCCCGATGGCGGCGACGATCAGCCCGAGCTGGCTGACCGTGGAGTAGGCCATGAGCTTCTTCAGGTCGGTCTTCTGCAGGGCGAAGAAGCCGCCGAGCGCGCAGGTGAGCAGGCCCACCGTGACGAGGGTGGCGTTCCAGACGGGCACGTCGTGGAACAGCGGCGAGAACCGCATGAGCAGGAAGATCCCGGCCTTGACCACGGCCGCGGCGTGCAGGTAGGCGCTGACCGGCGTGGCTGCGGCCATCGCGTCGGGAAGCCAGACGTGGAAGGGGAACTGGGCCGACTTGGTGAACGCCGAGAGCAGCACCAGGACGGCCACGCCGGTCGTCAGGCCCGGACGCTGCGCCCAGACCGGGTGCGCCAGCGCCTCCTGCAGGCCGGTGGTGCCGGTCGCTGCCACCATGATGCCCACCGCGGCGAGCAGCGTGAGCCCCCCAATGAAGGTGATGAGGAGGGTGCGCATCGAGGCCGCCTCGCCGGAGTAGCCGGAGCGGGCGATGAGCAGGAAGCTGGCCAGGGAGGTCAGCTCCCAGCACAGGAACAGCAGGATGAGGTCGTCGGCCAGGACCAGGCCGACCATGGCGAAGGTGAAGCCGACGAGGTAGAGGTAGAACGTCAGGTTGCGGCCCGGCGAGAGGTAGGCGGTCGAGTAGGACAGCACGACCGCGCCGATGAGCAGGGCGATCGCCGTGAAGACGACGCCGATCCCGTCGGCCCGCAGGGAGAGCTCCAGCCCCAGGTCGGGCACCCAGGGGGTGCTCCAGGCCACGGTCTCCCCGGCCATCACCCGGCTGGCGACGGGCCAGAACACGGCGGCGGCGACGAGGTAGATCGCGGCCAGCGGCCACCCGGCGTGCCGGCCGAGGGTGCGGGTGAGTGGGAAGCTCGCCAGCACGGCGAGCGCGCACACGGCGAGGGTCCACACCATGCTCATGACGCCGGTCCGTGGGCGCTGCCGACGACCGTCGGACAGGTTCGACGGCGACGACGCATGGCGGGGAGTCTAACAATCGGCCCGTTCCCTCCCGGGAGCCGCTCCGGACGCGGGGGTCAGCGCCTCCCCGGGCACGCCGACGGGGCGCCGGACCGGTGGTCCGACGCCCCGTGGGTCGCTGCGGCGGGGTGGCTCAGGAGGCCACGATCAACCCGGAGGTCGCGCTGCGGGCACGCTCCAGGCGCTGGCTCACGTCGCTCCAGTTGACGACGTTCCACCAGGCCGAGACGTAGTCGGCCTTGACGTTCTTGTACTGCAGGTAGAAGGCGTGCTCCCACATGTCCAGCATGAGCAGGGGCGTCTGGCCGATCGGCACGTTGCCCTGCTGGTCCCAGAGCTGGAAGACCAGCGGCTTCTGGGCGATGGAGTCCCAGGACAGCACGGCCCAGCCGGACCCCTGGATCGTGGTGCCGGCGGCCTCGAACTGGCCCTTGAACCCCTCGAAGGAGCCGAAGTGCTGGTCGATCATCGCGGCGACCTCGCCGTCGGGACGGTCGCCGCCCTCGGGGGACATGTTCTGCCAGAAGACCGAGTGGTTGGTGTGCCCGCCCAGGTTGAACGCGAGGTTCTTCTCCAGCATCGGCACGGTGCCGAAGTCGCCCGAGTCGCGGGCCGCGGCGAGCTTCTCGAGCGCGGTGTTGGCCCCGTCCACGTAGGCCTTGTGGTGCTTGGAGTGGTGCAGCTCCATGATCTCGGCGCTGATGTGCGGCTCGAGGGCTGCGTAGTCGTAGGGAAGGTCGGGAAGGGTGTACGTGCTCACGGCAATCTCTCCTGATCTGGCCGGATAGCGGACCTGCTCGACTATAGCCGCGGGTCCGGCCGCCCGCCCGAGGAGGGCCGGTCGGCGGCGGGGGCCGGAGGCGGATGTGACCTGCTGCGAGTTGTGTGGCATGGTGGTCCGCCGGTCGACGGGCGTCCCCCTGGGGACGGGACGTCGGCCGAGGTGTGTGGGCCCGGCTGGGCGCGCCGGGGCCGACCGTCGTCCCCGGGTGCTGGACCGTCGTGGGGCCCCGCCGTCGCAGGAAGAAGTTCCGTGTGCAGCCCCCTGTGCTGCGCCCGCCGCGCGTCCGTCGCCGCGGCGTGACCGTGCTGGCCGACCGAAGGACGTGACGCATGCCGCTCGACACCGAGGCGACCCCGCTGGGCATCGGGGCCGTCGCCCTGCTCCTGGCCCTCTTCTACGGGGGGACGCTGCTGATGTCCCTCAGCATCCGGCGCCGGAAGGAGAACGCCGACAGGTACATGACGGCGGGCAACAACATCGGCTTCGGCATCTCCGCCGCGTCGATGACCGCCACCTGGATCTGGGCGTCGTCGATGTACGCCTCGGTGACGGCGGGCTACACCTACGGCGTCTCCGGGCCGATCCACTACGGCCTGTGGGGTGCGTTGATGATCCTGTTCATCTATCCCTTCGGCCGCCGGATCCGCACGGTGGCACCGCGGGCGCACACGTTGGCCGAGGTGATGTATGCCCGTCACGGCCGCTCGTCGCAGCTCATGCTGGCCGGGTCCAACGTGCTCGGCTCGTTGATCTCGCTCACCTCGAACTTCATCGCCGGCGGTGCGCTCATCGCCGTGCTCTCCCCGCTCAACTTCGGGGCAGGCATCCTCGTCGTCGCCGGCGGCGTGCTGCTCTACACGCTCTGGTCCGGCTTCCGGGCCTCGGTGCTCACCGACTTCGCGCAGGTGGTGGCGATGCTGGGGGCAGCGGTCGTGGTGATCCCGGTCGTGTTCTTCGCCGCGGGCGGTCCGGGGATGTTCGAGGCGGGCGTGGCCGCCGGCCACGTGACGCCCCAGCAGGAGAGCTTCTTCTCCTCGGAGGCGTTCATGAACCAGGGGGCGCCCTACATCGCCGCCGTGCTGGCCTACGCGATCGGCAACCAGACCATCGCCCAGCGGCTGTTCGCGGTCCGGGAGGACCTCATCCGTCCCACGTTCGTCACGGCCACGGTGGGCTACGGAGCCACCGTGATCGGGATCGGGATGCTGGGCGTCATGGCGCTCTACCTCGGCATCGACCCGATGGGCGGGGACGTCAACAACCTCATGCCGCAGATGGTGAGCACCTACCTGGGTCCGGTGCTGCTGGCCGTGGCCTTCCTCATGATCATCGGGTCGCTCTCCTCGACCGCGGACTCCGACCTGTCCGCGCTGTCCTCGATCGTCATGGCCGACATCTACGGCCAGTCCGTCGGTCGAAGTGCGGCGGACCCCCGCACCATGCTGCTCATCGGGCGGCTGACGATGATCGTGGCCACCGCGGCGGCGCTGTACTTCGCGACCAGCCAGTTCAACATCCTCGACCTGCTCGTCTTCGTGGGTGCCCTGTGGGGCTGTCTCGTCTTCCCGGTCATCGCCAGCTTCTACTGGCCCAAGGTCACCAACGCCGCCTTCACGGTGTCCGTCCTGGCGGCGCTGGCGTTCTTCCTGCCGGTCCGGTTCGGGTGGCTGCCCGCCGTCGGGGCCTGGGGCCTGGCCGTCGAGCTGCTGGCCACGATCGGCATCGGCGTGGTGCTCGGCATCATGGCGTTCGGCTTCTTCGGGCTCCGACCGGCCGTGATGACCGGCACGCTCGCGGTCGCGGTGTCGGCCCCGTTCACGTTCTTCTTCCTGCGCGACTACGAGGTGCTGTCCGGGTCTCTGGTCGCGTATGCGGTGTCCTTCCTGGTCTGCTACCTCATGTCGGTCCGTTCCGGTCAGGACTTCGACTTCGAGCGCATCCAGCACGTGACCGGCAACTTCGACGACACCTCCACCGCCGAGCAGGAGGACCCGGACGAGGACCCCGACGACCTCGTCCTCGCCTCCGACCGGCCCGGCCCCCGTTCCTGACTCCCGAGGAGAACCACCATGACTGCACTCCTGACCACCTACGTGCTCATCTGGCCAGTCGTCGTCCTGGCCGTCCTGCTGGTCGTCGTGGGCGCGTTCGCCCGCGACGTCCGTCGCGCCCGGCAGGCCGGACGGCGGGTGATCTGACCGGACCCGCTGCCTGCTGACCGGCCTGCGCTGCCCCACGGCGAGGGCGGACCGGGCGCACGCGGGTGCTCTCCAGCACACTGGGGCCATGAACCGCTCGCGCGCCACGGACCTGGCCATCGGTGCCCTCGGGATGCTGCTGCTGTTCGTGCTGGCGCTCGTCGTGCTGTGGTGGGCCGTGTCGACGCCTGCCGCCGACAGCGTCGACCGGACCGGACCGACCAGCGCCGACGACCGTCAGGCCGCGTCGACGGACGGCCCTCCCGCGGACCTCGCCGACGACGAGATCTGGCTGGGCGGGGTGGACGTCGTGGCCGGGACGGTCGTTCTCCCCGACTCGACCCTGCGCGACGTCGAGGCGGTCGCCCACGGGGTCCGCTCCGGGGAGGAGGGGCTGGTCGCGGACAGCCTGGAGGTGCAGGCGACGGTGCCCTTCGCGGACGTGGCGGCCGACCTCGGCGGGGACTCCGTGGTCCGCCCGGCGGAGGACGGGCAGGCGGCGGTCGTGCGCACCGTGGAGGTGCTGGGCCGGGACGCGACCGTCGTCGCCACCGGCACGGTGGACGTCGTCGGAGGGCTGCTGGTGGTGGAGCCGACGTCCATCGACCTGGGCGGCCCCGACCTGCTCTCCCGGACGGTGGCGGCGGTGGTGCGCCGCTTCGTCACCATCGAGCACCCGATCGAGGGCCTGCCGGAGAACCTCGTGCTGCAGGACGTCACCGTCCAGGACGACGGGTTCCGCGCGGACCTCTCCGGCAGGGACGTCGTCCTGGCCGGAACGGTGCTGCCCTAAGAAGCGTGCGCCCGGGCCCTAACCTCAAGGGTTCGCGTGAGCGGCGCAGGTCGGTCGCGCCGGGCGATCCTGCGGTACAGACGGCCCGGCGGACCGACAAGGACCGGCCGGGACTGCGTTCTGGCGAGTCAGGGCCGGTCATCGTGCAGCCGGGGTGACATCTCACGGCACGTTCATGGCACGAAAGGCGGCGGCATGGCACGCGATCGACGGTTCGGCTCGGTGCGCCGTCTGCCGTCGGGGAAGTGGCAGGCCCGCTACACGTGGGAGGCGCTGGAGCACAAGGCGCCGCGCACGTTCGCGAGCAGGGACGCGGCGGAGGCCTGGCTGCGGACCAAGTGCACGGAGCTGGGACCCGGGTGGATCCTGACTGGGGAGAGGCGACGCCGGTCGGTGGCCCTCAGCGAGTACGCGCAGGGGTGGCTGGAGGAACGGCAGGACCTCAAGCTGCGGACCAGGGTGCTCTACGCCGGCCAGCTCGACCGTTCGCCGCCCCAGCTGCGGGCCGCCGTGCTCCTGTCCGCCTGGGGTGGGGCTCCGCTGGAGTGAGGTGGCGGAGCTGCGACGCAAGGACCTGTCCGGCAACGTCGTCCATGTGACCCGCGCCGCCACGCTGCCGTCCGCGATCATGCCCGCGATCAGGCGCACCTGGACGCGATGGAGGACAAGCGACGGGACGCGCTGCTGTTCCACGCCAGGAGCAACCCGGGCCCAGCACCTGGCCGTGTCGACCCTCAACAAGGCATGGCACCCCGCGTGGGCAGCGGCCGGGCGTCCGGACCTGCGCTGGCACGACCTGCGACATACGGGAGCGGTGTTCGCGGCGCAGGCGGGAGCGACGCTGGCTGAGCTCATGGCTCGGCTCGGCCACTCGACGCACAAGGCGGCCCTGCGCTACCAGCACGCCGCGGCGGACAGGGACGCCAGGATCGCGGAGGCGCTCTCGGCGATGGTCGAGGCGGGTTCGCCGCGTCGCGACGGACTGTGAACGTCGCCTTGCCCCCAATGCCTGGCCGAACGCGCCCCTGCCGGGGTCTGTTGTGTTTTTGGTGTTTGCCCTAGAGTAGAGACATGGAGAACGACAAGCTGATGAAGACGGGGGCGGTCGCCGAGGCGCTCGGCGTCTCGCGTCAGCACGTCGTCGACCTGTGCGAGCGGGGCGACCTGCCTGGCATCAGGGTGGGGGCGCACCGCAGAGTCAGACGCTCTGACGTCGAGGCCCTGCTCGACGCCCAGTCGATGACGGAGGAGCAGCGCAAGCAGCTGTGGATGCACCAGGCGATGCTCACCCACCTGCTCACCAGGCCGGAGGAAGTCATGGGGCTGGCACGAGAGAACATCCGGCGCTGGAGCTCCATGCATCGGGCGGACGGCCGAACGGTCGAGCACCTCCGTGAGTGGGACAGCATCCTCGCCCGGGGACCTGAACAGACGGTCGGCACGATCCTCAGCACCAGCCCCCGCGCGCGAGCTGCGCCAGAACTCCCCGTTCGCCGGCGTCCTGAGCCAGACCGAACGGACCCAGGCGCTGCGTACCTTCCGCGAGAAGCGCGCGCCGGCGGCATGAACCGCCAGCAGCTGGCACGCCTGCTCATGGCTGCCTGCGACGTCACCAAGGACCCGGAGGTCCTGGTCATGGGCTCGCAGGCAGTCCTCGGCACGTGGGACGAGGACGAGCTTCCGCCCGAGGCCACGGCGTCCATGGAGGTCGGCATCGCCTTCCTGGACGACGGCCCGGACCGCAAGAAGGCCGACATGGTCGAGGGTGCTATTGGTGAGCTCTCGCAGATGCACGCGGCCGAGGGGATCTATGCCGAGGGCATCTCGGTGAGCACGTCGATACTTCCCGACGGTTGGCAGGCCCGCCTGCGCACCTGGGGCCTGGCCTCATCTGCTCCCGCTCGCCCTCTGTTCCTTGAGCCCCATGACCTCTGTGTCGCCAAGCTCATGGCCGGCCGGGAGAAGGACTATGAGTTCGTCGGTGCGCTCATCTCCGCGGCGATGGTCCAGCCGAGGATCATCGAGGAGCGGTTAGCGATGCTGTCGACAGAGACGCACAAGGTCGCCATCGCGCGTGCACTCCGGTTCGTGCAGCGGTCGGTATCGGCTCCAGACCGCAGGCCCCCGGCTTGACCCGGACGGCAGCCGCAGGCTCGGCCCGCGCTTCGGTAACGCCGGGCCACCCCTGAGGTCTGATCCGGGCCCGCTTCTGACGGCTGCACACATCTCGGCGTCGGCCACGGTGGCGCAGTTGGGATGCAGAATCGCGGCTGAGCCCGGCTGCAGCGTTAGCAGGCCGTGTACAGGAGCGACACCGCAGCGGCAAATGCGGATGTCCGCAGTGGTCGCTCATCCACTACCTAGCCAGGCCGAGGAAAGCCATGAGGGCGCGTTCGACCTCCACGAGACTTTCGGGCGCCAGGCGGCCAACGCGCGTACCGACGTTCTCGCGGCGGACTGTGGTGACCTTGTCGATCATGACCTGGCTGTCGTGCTGAAGACCGGTGAGATCATCGGCGGCGACGCGTACGCGAAGCAGAGGGGCATCGACCAGCGTCGTCGTCAGGGGCGCCACGGTCACCGAGGCAGTGCCCTTGAAGAGGTCGTCCTGCACGATCAATGCGGGTCTCGGCTTGGAGGCGTAGACACCCCCGGCGACGGTCCACAGCTCGCCGCGCCTCACTCCTCGTCCCAGCGGGCGGTGACGGTTTCGACGAACTCCTGGTCATCGGACTGCTCGTCCGCCCTCGCGACCAGGTCCGCCTGGCGTTCGGCCTCCTGCGCAAAGCGCTCGCTACGCACGTCCGGCACCCAGATCTGCACGGGTCGAAGGCCGCGTGCGCGCATCCTGCGCCGGTACTCGCTGACTCGATGCTTCACCGTCATGCCAACCACGTTACATGTAACGAAGGTGCAGCGGAAGGAGGCTACGTCCCAGCGCCCGAAGACTCGGGTCCCAAACCTCGACAGCCGAGCGACCAGCGGCATTTACAGAGTGGCGGCGTCGACCTCGCCGGCGGCTGGGCGATGCGGAGGACAGTTCGTGGATGAAATAGCAGGAGGCGCCATCTGACCGGGCCAAATCATCCCCAATAGATGCGTATCGGGAATCGCCTTCTTCATCCACCGAAAGCCGGACCGTTCCCCCGGCGCTGAGCCCGGCTCGCTCCTCGTGCAAGATGTCCGGGACGGTCATCGCATCAGACTTCGCCAGATCTGCCAGGCAGGCCGCATCGACAAGGTCCTTACCGATGAGCGTGCTGACGCTCAGCGGGTCTGCGTGGGTCGAGGGGCTCTCACGGCGTGGGCCGGCGGTCATGCGCCTCAGCGTCTGTCGGCCGGCGAGGGTCGACGTGCTTCTGGCGCGGCCCGCCACCGGGGTCCGGGGGCCCCAGAGCTGCCTGGCGGGACCAAATCTCCAGGCACGTTCAAGGCACGACCGCGAAATCAGAAGGGCCGTTGACCCCGCGTTTCCGCAGGTCAACGGCCCTTTTGTGTCATGGTCGGGGTGACAGGATTTGAACCTGCGACCTCTTCGTCCCGAACGAAGCGCGCTACCAAGCTGCGCCACACCCCGTGGCCGGCGACGCGAGGGTCGTCGGACAGCGTCGACAATGCTAACCCACCGTCGGGTGTGCTCCCAACCCGCGGACCCAGGTGCGGGATCCAGGCTCTCTCACCGTGCCGGGACGAGCGTCAGGAGGGTGGCCTCCGGACGGCAGGAGAACCGGAATGGGGTGTAGGGGTTGCCGCCGAGCCCGGCGGAGACGTGCAGCCACGCCGCGTCGTCGGGTGCCTCGGTGGACGGCGTGGACCCGGCCCCCGGCCACCACCGCGAGAGTCCCGAGGCCCGTGCGGTGTCCAGTTCGCAGTTGGTCACCAGGGCCCCGTACCCGGGCACCTGCAGCTGCCCGCCGTGGGTGTGTCCGGCGATCAGCAGCCCGGCACCGTCCCTGCTCATCGCATCGAGGACCCGTCGGTAGGGGGCGTGCGTCACCCCGATCGTCAGGTCGACGTCGTCCGCGGCCGGCCCGGCCACGACGCCGTAGTCGTCGTACTCCAGGTGCGGGTCGTCGACCCCCACCAGCTCCAGCCTCAGCCCGGCGACCTCCAGGCGGGCACGGGCGTTGGTCAGGTCGACCCAGCCCCGGCCTGTCAGCGCCTCCAGGAGCTCCTCGGTGGGCAACCGGCCCCGGTCGGTGGGATCCGCCGGTCCGGGGCCGTGCTGCCCCGGGGTCGCCGCTCCGGTGCGCACCGGCCGGTCGTGGCTGTCGTCGAGGTAGCGCAACGGGTTCTTCAGACCGGGGGCGAAGTAGTCGTTGCTGCCCAGCACGAAGGCGCCCGGGACGTCCAGCAACCCGTCGAGGGTGTCGACCAGCGCGGGCACGGCGTCCCGTGCCGCCAGGTTGTCACCGGTGTCGACGACCAGGTCTGGCCGCAGGTCGGCCAGACGCCGCACCCAGGCGCGCTTGATGCGCTGGCGGGGCACGAGGTGCAGGTCGGAGAGGTGGAGCACGCGCACGGAGGTCGCCCTGGACGGCAGGCACGGCACCTCCACCCGGCGCAGGGCGAACCAGCGCGGCTCCACCCAGGTCGCGTAGGCGGCCCCAGCGGCGGCCAGACCTGCACCCGTGCCCAGCGCACCCCATACCCGTCGGTCCATGGGTCGATCCTCGCAGGTGCGTCCCGGGGCGGCGGAGGACGGCGGGCCGACGGGCGTGGGTGAGAGACTGCCGTCATGACCGAGCGCGGACTCAAGGCCACCCTCCACCACGACCTCACGGAGGCGATGCGGGCCCAGGACAAGGTGCGGGCGGGCACGCTGCGGATGGTGCTGACCGCCGTGACCACCGAGGAGGTCGCGGGGACCTCGCACCGCGAGCTCTCGGAGGAGGAGCTGCTGCGCGTCGTGGCCAAGGAGGCCAAGAAGCGTCGGGAGGCGGCCCAGGCGTTCGCCGAGGCCGGTCGGCCCGAGCTCGCCGACCGCGAGGAGGCCGAGCTGGCGGTGCTCGAGTGGTACCTCCCAGAGCAGCTCGACGACGCGGAGCTGGCCGAGATCGCACAGCGGGCGGTCGCCGAGCTCGGGGTCAGCGGGGCGGCGGCGATGGGTCAGGTGATGAAGGTCGTCCAGCCGCGGGTCGCGGGGCGGGCGGAGGGGGCCGGGTGGCGGCGGCGGTCAGGTCAGCGCTCGCCGGCTGACCGTCCCGGCCGTCCCGGCCGTGGCGTGACGAAGGCCCCCGGAGATCCGGGGGCCTTCGTCGTCCGTCCGGCCAGGCGTCAGCCGTCGTCCTGCCCGGGTGGGCCGTCCCCGCCCGGACCCTCGCCGGGCGGCTCCTCCTCGTCCTCGGGCGGCGGAGCGGGCGCCGGTGCCGGGGCCGGCTCGGTCTCCTCCTCCGGAGGCGGGGGCTCGGCCTCCTCGGTGGGCTCCGGCTCGGGCTCGGGCTCGGGCTCGTCCGGCGGCGCCGGCTGGCTCGGCGGGGGCGGTGCGGCCGGCTGCTGGGCGGGGGCCGGCTGGGCCGGCTGGGCCGGCTGGGCCGGCTGCGGCTGCGGCTGCGGCTGGGGGGCGAAACCGCTCGAGACGTGCAGCACCACCGAGGTCGTGGTCCGGATCGAGGACCCCACCCCGGGCGTGGTGTAGACGACCGTGCCCTCGGGCCGGCTGGACCCCACGTCCTGGACCGAGGCGGTCAGGCCCTCCTCGCGGAGCGCCTCGCGGGCCTCCTCCTCGTCCATGCCGATGACGTCCGGGATGGTCACCCGCTTGCCGTTGAGGATCTCGTCGGAGGGCTCCTCCCAGTCCTCGACCGGCAGGTCGGCGTGAGCCATGTCCATGATCCGCTTCCAGGTCGGGCCCGCCAAGGAGGACCCGAACAGCGGCCCCTCGATGAAGCGGTCGCCGATCTGCAGGTCGACGCGCTCGTCGCCGAGGGCCGCGCCCGTGGGGACCCCGACGAAGACCGCGGTCGACAGCTGCGGGGTGAACCCGGCGAAGAAGGTGTGGCTGGAGTTGTTGTTCGTGCCCGTCTTGCCTGCAGCCGGACGTTCCCCGTCGAGGATGGCGGTCCAGCCGGAACCGGTCATCTGCACGACCTCCTTGAGCAGCTCGACGGTGCCGAGGGCGACCTCCTCGTCCACGACCCGTTCGCACTCCGGGGTCTCCAGCGGGATCTCCTCGCCGTTGGTGTCCACGATCTTGGTGACGGGCAGCGGCTCGCAGTAGACGCCGCCGGCGGCCAGGGCCGCGTAGGAGGTGGCCACGGTCATGGGGGAGGCGTAGTCGGACCCCAGCACGATCGCCGGGGGGAAGGGGCTCCACTCCTCGCCGGTGGCCGCGTGCATCCCCAGCTCGGACATCGTGTCCACGATGTCGCAGGTGCCGACCTGGGAGGCGAGGGTGGCGAAGGCGGTGTTGATCGACAGGCCGACCGCCTTGCGCAGCTCCATCTCCTCGTCGTGGTTCTCGTCGAGGGCGTTGCGCACGGTCCAGTAGTCCTCGCCGATCGTGCACCCCTCCTGGAAGTCCTCCTTCTCGAAGACGCCCACCGGGTGGGTCTGACCCTCGGGGGTCTGGGGGTCGTCCGGGTTGTCCAGCCAGACGCCGTTCTCATCGGCCAGGCCCGGTTCCTCGATCTCCAGGGTGGTCTCGACCGGGATGCCCTTCTCCAGCGCTTCCACGACGGTGTAGGTCTTGGCGACCGACCCGATCTCCATCCCGCCGGGACCGCCGTACTCGGTGTCGACGTTCCAGTTCACCGAGGTGCTGGTGACCTTGTCGCCGGACTCGTCGAAGGAGTACTCGCTGGACTGGTCGAACGCGAGGACGTGCCCCGTGCCCGGCTCGATGATGCTGGCGGCGGAGGCGACGTTGTAGTCGTTCGACGGGGTGGCCTCGCGCAGGATCTCCCCAAGGTTGTCCGACAGGTCCCGGTCCAGGGTCGTGGTGATGGTCAGCCCACCGGTCGTGAGGCGCTCGAAGCGCTCGTCCTGGGTGGCGCCCAGCGCGGGCTGCTGCAGCAGCCAGGCGGTGACGTAGTCGCAGAAGTAGGGGTTGGGCGAGTTGATGCAGGAACGCTGGCTGTCGGTCAGCGTGAGCTCGATCTCGCTCTCGCGCGCGGCCTCCCACTCCTCCTCGGTGATCATCTCCTGGTCGAGCATCTTGTCCAGGACGGTGTTGCGGCGGGCCGTCGCCAGCTCGGGGTTGGCCACCGGGTTGGTCGACGTGGGGGCGCGCACGATGCCGGCCAGGGTGGCCGCCTGGGCGATGGACAGGTCCTTGGCCTGGACGTCGAAGTAGTGCCGGGCCGCGGCCTCCACGCCGTACACGTTGTCGCCGTAGAAGGCCAGGTTGAGGTAGCCGACGAGGATCTCGTCCTTGGTCAGGCGCTCCTCGAGGGTCACGGCGTACTTCAGCTCGCGCAGCTTGCGGATGTACCCGTCCATCCCGGACCGGGAGTTCAGCTGCTGCAGGGCCTCGGCGTCCTGCTCCTTGATGGCCTCCGCCTGCAGCGCCATCTTGATGTACTGCTGGGTCAGCGTCGACCCGCCCTGGGTGTTGTCGGTCGTCGCGTTCGACACGACCGCCCGGGCCAGCGCCTCGACGTCCATGCCTCCGTGGTCGTAGAAGCGCTCGTCCTCGATGGCGACCTGGGCGTCCTTCATGTGCTGGGAGATCTCGTCGCTCTCGACGATGATCCGGTTCTGCTTCGCCGGCGTCGCCAGCACCGAGCCGTCGGCTGCCAGGATGCGGGACTGCTGGGCGAGGGGGTTCTGCTCGAGGTCGCCGGGCAGCCGGTCGAACATGCCGACGCCTCGCGGGCCGCCAGGCCGGCCGCGCCGACGACGGGGGCCGCCAGACCGGCGGCGATGACCCCCATGAGGACGGACACGGCCAGGAAGATCCCCAGCAGCGAGGTCACCTTCGCGGCGGACAGAGCTGAGCGCATCCCACCACGGTACGGGAGGATCCTGGAAATCCCCGAGGAGCCGCACTCAGGAAACGGTGCCGACGAGCCGGTCCAGCGCCTCGGTCGTCACCCCGAACGTGGAGGCCCGGGGGTCGACGAGGGCGAAGTGGTCCACCCCGGGCAGCTCGGCGAGCTCGTCCCTCCCCGGTGTCCCGGCGGCGGCCCACCACCTCCGGGACAGCTCGGGGGGCACCTGGGCGTCGGCCCCGCCGTGCACCACCACCACAGGGTATGGGGTGCGCCCCAGCCTCGTGGGGTCGGTCGCCGCGAAGCGGTCGGGGACGTCGCCAGGACCCCCGCCGAGAAGGTCCTGCACGGCCCCGCCGTCCAGCTCCAGCCGGGCGGCCAGCCCCAGGTCGAGCACGCCGGCCAGGCTGACGGCGCCCGCCGTGCCCGCGGCGACGTCCTGGTGGAGCAGCCACACGGCCAGGTGCCCTCCGGCCGAGTGGCCGACGAGGACGACCGGCACGTCCGGGGAGGCCCCCGACCGGACGGCGGCGAGCCCGGCGGCGACGTCGTCGAACGTCCCCGGCCAGCCGCCGCCGGGCATCCCGGTGCGCACGTACTCGGGGAGCGCGACGGCATACCCCCGGTCGGCGAGGGCGTGCGCGAGGGGCCGCAGGTGCGCCCGGTCCCACGCCGCCCGCCAGAACCCTCCGTGCAGGAGCACCACCAGGGCCCGCGGCGGCGCCAGGCGGCCCGCCGACCCGCCGAAGACCTCGTAGACCTGGTGCTCCGCGGGGCCGTAGCGACGTTCCTGGCCCGGCGGCGCCCACCGGTGGAGCACGTCGCGCCCGCTCACCGTCGCCACCCAGCTCGAGCCATCGGCCAGTCCTACCACGCGGACCGGTGGGGTGCCGGTGGGCGGTGCGGCTTGTAGTGTCGAGGCCATGAGCATCCAGCAGTGGGAGTACGCCACCGTCCCCCTCCTCATCCACGCGACCAAGCAGATCCTCGACCAGTGGGGCGAGGACGGCTGGGAACTGGTCCAGGTCGTGCCCGGACCGGACGGCGCCAACCTGGTCGCCTACCTGAAGCGCCCCAAGGGCTGAGAGGACACACCATGAGCACCGTCGAGCAGCGCCTGGCCGACCTGGGCCACGCCGTCCCTGAGGTGGCCGCACCGGTCGCCGCCTACGTCCCCGCGGTCCAGCACGGGGACCTCGTCTACACCTCGGGCCAGCTGCCGTTCGTGGACGGTGCCCTGCCCACGACCGGCAAGGTCGGCGAGGGGGAGGGCCTGGTCGACCCGCAGGAGGCCGCCCGGCTCGCAGGCCTGTGCGCCCTCAACGCCATCGCCGCGGTGAAGTCCGTGGTGGGTGACCTGGACCGCGTCGTCCGCGTCGTCAAGGTCGTCGGCTTCGTGGCCAGCGACCCCTCGTTCACCGGTCAGCCCAAGGTCGTCAACGGGGCCTCCGAGCTCATCGGTGCCGCCTTCGGCGACGCCGGGGTGCACGCCCGGTCGGCGGTCGGCGTGGCCACCCTCCCCATGGACACCCCGGTCGAGGTCGAGATCACGGTCGCCGTCCGCGAGTGAGCCGCGGGTGCCGGACGTTGACCAGGGCCCCCTGCCCGTGACGGACGGGGCCGGGCCGGGGCCCCACCGCGACCTGCCCGTGCCGTCCCTGGTCGAGGGCCACGCGCGCGACTGGCTCAGGGCCGGGCCGGACTCGCGCGTGGTGGCCCCCGCCCGGCCGTCCGCCACCGTCATGCTGCTCCGGGAGTCCCCGGCGGCGACGGGCGTGGAGGTCTTCGTGCTGGGGCGCGTGGGGACGATGGCCTTCGCGCCCGGGATGGTCGCGTTCCCCGGGGGTGGCGTCGACCCGAGGGACGCCGACCCCGGTGTCCCCTGGGCCGGTCCCTCGCCCCGTCGCTGGGCCGAGCTGCTCGGGGTCGAGGAGCCGCTGGCCCGCGAGCTGGTGACCGCGGCCGCGCGGGAGGTCTTCGAGGAGTGCGGGGTGCTGCTGGCCGGCCGGTCGGCGGCGGAGGTCGTGGCGGACGTGGCCGGGCCCTCCTGGCAGGCGGAACGGCGAGCGCTGCTCGACCGGACCCAGAGCTTCGGCGAGCTGCTCTCCCGGCGGGGGCTGGTCCTGCGCACGGACCTGATGGCCCTGCGCGCCCACTGGGTCACCCCGGCGTGCGAGCCGCGCCGCTACGACACCCGGTTCTTCGCCGCCCGGATGCCCCGGGGGCAGCACGCCGACGGCGACAGCTCGGAGGCCGAGCACGCCGCCTGGGTCCGCCCGGCCGAGGTGATCCGCGCCCACGAGCAGGGGCGGGAGCTGCTGCTGCCCCCGACCCAGGTCATGCTGGAGCACCTGCGCGAGGTGACCGACCTGGACGCCTGGCTCGACCGGCCCGCCACGGTCCGGCCCGTGCAGCCCTGGCCGGTCGAGCGCGACGGCCGCCTGTGGATGCGGTGCCCGGTCGACGCCGACGGCCACGGGCTACCGGCCGGGACGGCCCCGTGAGACCGGGGGCGCCGGCCGACCCCGGCTGGACGGGCGGGGCGTGGGGGCGGCGGGCCCACTGCGTGCTGTGCCCCAACCCCTCGCCGATGACGCTGGAGGGGACCAACACCTGGGTGCTGGGCGAACCCGGTGCCTCGGAGGTGGTCGTCGTCGACCCGGGCCCGGCGGACGAGGGCCATCTGCGGGCGGTGCTGGACCACGTCGCCGGGAGTGGTCGACGGGTGGCCCTGACCCTGCTGACCCACGGGCACGCGGACCACGCCGAGTCCGCCCCCCGGTGGGCCGAGCTGACCGGGGCCCCGGTGCGCGCCACGGGCCGTGGGCACGACGACCTCGCGGCGGGGGAGCGGCTCCTCGTCGGTGGGCTGGAGCTGCTCGTGGTCCCCACACCCGGGCACACGGCGGACTCGCTGTCCTTCCTCCTGCCGGCGGAGCAGGTCCTGCTCACCGGTGACACCGTGCTGGGCCGGGGCACCACGGTGGTGGCCCACCCCGACGGCGACCTCACGTCATACCTGGAGTCGCTGGACCGGCTCTCCCGGCTCACCGGATCCGGGGCCGCGACCAGCATCGCGCCCGGGCACGGCCCGGTCGTGCCCGACGCGGGCGGGACCGTCGAGTTCTACGTGCGGCACCGGCGCGAACGGCTGGAGCAGGTGCGGGCGGCGGTGGAGCGGCTGCGTGGGCCGGAGGCGCCGCCGGCGGACGGTCGGGACCTGGCCGACCGGGTCGTGGCCGAGGTCTACGCCGACGTGCCCCGGGCGGTCTGGCCGGCGGCCCGGCTCTCGGTCCTGGCCCAGCTGGACTACCTCGGGATGCTGTGAGCCGACGGCGGGTCGCCGTGCCTCAGCGGGCGCGGCGACGCAGCCGGTCGACGTCGAGCAGCGTGACCGACTTGGCGCCGAGGCTGACCCACCCCCGGTGCGCGAAGTCGGCGAGAGCCTTGTTGACCGTCTCCCGGCTCGCGCCCACCAGCTGGGCCAGCTCCTCCTGGGTCAGCTCGTGGGCCACCAGGACGCCGTGCTCGGTCCGGCGCCCGAACCGCTCCGCCAGGTCGAGGAGCGCCTTGGCCACCCGGCCCGGCACGTCGGTGAAGACCAGGTCGGAGATGCCCTCGTTGGTCCGGCGCAGCCGGTGGGCCAGGCCCGCGAGCATCTGCATGGCGACCTCGGGGTGGTCGGCCAGGAACAGCCGCAGGGCGTCGTTGCCCAGCGAGATGAACTCGGCGGTGGAGACCACGTAGGCGGTCGACAGCCGCGGGCCGGGGTCGAACAGGCTCAGCTCGCCGAACATCTCACCCGGGCCGAGGACCTGCAGGAGGTTCTCCCGACCGTCGCCCGAGGTCCGCGACAGCTTGACCTTCCCGCTGATGACGACGTAGAGCGAGTCCCCCGGATCGCCCTCGCGGAAGACCACCTCGCCGCGGGCGAGCTGGTGCGGGGTCATCGAGCTCGCCAGCCGTCCCGCGGTCTCGTCGTCGAGGGCCGAGAACAGGGGCGCCTTCATCACGATCTGCCGGTCCACGTGCACATAGTGCCACTACCGGCCGTCGGGACGGGGGACCGGGTGTGTCGCGCGTCACGTCTACGCTGGGAGCGTGAGCAGCGCCGAGACCCCCGCAGCCGGGGCGGGGACGACCCCATCCGCCACGCCCACGGGCGAGACGCCGCTGGCACTGACCCGGAGGCGCGCCGCACCTACCGCGTGCTCGCCGGGCGCTACCCGGACGCCCGGTGCGAGCTCACCTTCGGCGACCCCTTCCAGCTCCTCGTGGCCACAATCCTGTCCGCGCAGACCACGGACCGTCGGGTCAACGGGGTGACTCCGGCGCTGTTCGCCCGCTACCCCGACGCCCGGGCCCTCGCCTCGGCGGACCGCGCCGAGGTGGAGACGATCATCCAGCCCACGGGCTTCTTCCGGGCCAAGACCGACAGCCTGCTGAAGATGGCCTCGGCGCTGGTCGAGAGGTTCGACGGCCGCGTGCCCCGTCGGCTGCAGGACCTGGTCACCCTTCCCGGCGTGGGGCGCAAGACCGCCAACGTGGTCCTGGGCGACGCCTTCGGCGTGCCCGGCATCACGGTCGACACCCACGTGGGCAGGCTGGCCCGGCGTCTGGGGTGGACCGGCGAGCAGGACCCCGTCGCGGTCGAGCACGCGATCGGCGCCCTCTTCCCGCGGCGGGACTGGACCCACCTGTCGCACGTGCTGATCTTCCACGGCAGGCGCACCTGCCACGCCCGCCGGCCGGCCTGCGGAGCCTGCCCCGTGGCCACCCTCTGCCCGTCCTACGGGGCCGGGGAGACCGACCCCGACGCCGCCGCCGCACTCGTGCGGACCGAGGCCCGCGCGTGAGCGTCTACCCGGTGCCCGGGTGGCTGCGGGCGTTCGCGGAGTCCGTGCCCGACCTGGGCGGGGACCGGTTCAGCAGGTTCCTGCCGCCGCCCGAGGGGGGACGGCGGCACTCCGCCGTGCTGGTCCTCTTCGCCCCCGACACGGTCGGGGACGCCGCCGACGGGAGCCGGGTGGTCATCACCGAGCGGGCCCACAGCATGCGCAGCCACGCCGGGCAGCCGGCCTTCCCCGGCGGGGCGACCGAGGAGGGGGACCTGCACGCCGCCGACACCGCCCTGCGGGAGGCCTGGGAGGAGATCGACCTCGACCGGGGCGGGGTCGAGGTGCTCGCCGAGTTGCCGACCCTGCACATCCCCGTCAGCGGCTACGACGTCACCCCGGTGGTGGGCTGGTGGCGCTCGCCGGACCCGGCCTCGCTGTGGGCCAAGGACCCGCGGGAGGTGGCCCGGGTGGTCCAGCCGACCGTGGGCGAGCTCGTGGACCCCGCGCGCCGGTTCCGGGTCCGTCACCCCAGCGGGTTCGTCGGGCCGGCGTGGGACGTGGAGGGGCTGCTGGTCTGGGGGTTCACCGCCGGGATCCTCGACCGCGTCCTCGACCTGGCCGGGATGTCCGTGCCGTGGGACACCGGGCGGGTGCGGGACCTGCCCGCCTGAGCCGTCGGGACGGGACGGGCGACGACGGCGGGGGCGCGGGACGGCCGGGACGCGGCCGAGGACGTCCGGGGGTCAGACCGTGGAGGTCGTCCGCGTGCTGGCGGGCACGGGTGCGCCGCCCGTCGTGGGCGGGCCCTTCAGCTGGGCGGGGGCCGTCTTGAGCGTCTCGACCGTGCGCTGGGCCTGGTCGATCGCCTTCTGCGGCTTGCCCTTGACCTGGGTAACCTGCTTCTTGCCGACGAGCGCCAGGATGCCCGCGACGAGGAAGAGGACGCCGGCCATGATGAGCAGGCCGGCCCACCATCCCAGCCAGATCGCGATCACCCCGGCGAGGCCGAGGAAGAGCAGGCCCAGGCCGTAGAGCGCGAGCACGCCAGCGCCGGCGAACATCCCCGCGCCCTTGCCGGCGAGGGTGACGTCCTGCTTGATCTCGGCCTTCGCCAGCTCGATCTCGCCTCGCATGATCTGCGAGAGGTCGGTGGACACGTCGCTGACGAGCTGTCCGATGGTGCGCTCCCCGGTCGTGCCGGTGTAGGGCTGCTGGGCGGGGTCAACAGGAGTGGCCATGGCTTGGATGCTAACCCCTGCGGGAGGGGTATGCAGGTCAGGTGGACGTGCGGACGGGGCAGGAAGAGGGGCGGACGCAAGGACGGTGCCCGCCCAGCACCCCCTGTACGTGCCGGGCAGGCACCGTGTCGACCCCGGTCCCGTGACAGCCGGTGGGCCAGCCCGTGGCTGGCGCCTCGTCGATACGAGCACGATGTCACAGGGGATGGCCGGCCACCAGCGTTCCCAGGTCACGATTTGGCAAGGGGAGAGGGAGGGGACGCCGGGTGGGCAGGACGGGGCCGCGCACCGTGGCCAGGGGACGGGTGCCCGGTTCGCGGGCGGTGCACCCCCACCTACAGTGGGGCCCGTGACCGACCTGCTTCCCGCCCTGCACCAGCTGGCCGAGCTGCCGGGGGTCCAGGACGGGGTGGACGAGGCCCGGGAGGCCTGCACGCGGCTGCGCTGGCACCAGGCGTTGCGTCGCCGGATCCCCGAGGCCGCCGCCGAGTCGCGCGTCCGGGGAGCGACCGCGAGCGCGATGCTCGATGGGGCCGAGCCGGCCGGCTCCACGCTCAGCACCGCCGTGGTCCGGGACCTGGTCCGCGGGGGGCTCGAGGGCCAGGAACGGGCCGACGACCCCGTCCTCCGGGTCGTGGCCGGGGTCGTCCGCGCGACCGCGGCGACCGAGCACCTGGGGGCCAGCCACCTGAGGTCACCCGCCCAGGTCCTCGCCTCGCTGCACGCCGCGGCCACCGGCGGACTGCTCCCCATGGCGCAGGTGGGCCGTCCCCGGGCCGCCGGGGAGACGTGCCTGGAGTGGACCGAGCTCGGCCCGGCACCGGGCCCGGACGAGCTGCGCGAGCGGCTCGCCGCCGTCCACGACCTGCTCGCCGCGGTCGTCGACGGAGGTGCCCCGACCCTGCTCGTGGCCGCCGTCGCGCACGCGGAGATCGTGGCGGTGCGCCCCTTCGTCACGGGCAACGGCGTCGTGGCGCGTGCCCTCGAACGCGTGGTGCTCAGGGTCGGCGGGCTCGATCCCACCGGTGTCGCCGTCCCCGAGGTCGGCCACGCGGACCGGGCCGGGACCGACTACCGCGGAGCCCTGGGCGCCTACGTCTCCGGAGGCCCCGACGGTCTGCGCTTGTGGCTCCTGCACAGTGCCGACGCGGTCGTCCGGGCCGCTGCCGAGGGCACGCGGATCGCGGACGCGTCCTGGCCGGACGCCTGGGCTGAGACACCCCGGCGCGTAGTTGCATCTCGGTCGACCCGAGGTGCATACTGAAGGAACAGCGCTCCTCGCAAGAGTCGCAGCGCGGGCGCTCAAGGTCATCCCCCCCTGACCTTGGGCGTCGACGGCCCCGGCATCCCCCCGCCGGGGCCGTCCCCTTTCCCGTGCCCCCTTTCGCGGTCCCGAGGTCCACACCCGGCTGCGGGCCGCGGACGTCGTCCACACGGCCCGTCCTGCGTCTGGTCCCGTGTCCTGGCACGGGCCCAGGGTGGGCGCATGGATGCAGCGACTCCCGAGCACCGGGCCGGCCCCGCCTCCGCCGTGGTGGCCGCCGCGCTGGGGCCGCTGGCCGCGCTCGTGGCCGCCCCCGACGTCACCGACGTCCTGGTCAACGGCGACACCGGGGTCTGGGTCGACCGGGGGGACGGGCTGGAGCGGACGACGGTCCTGCTCCAGGACGACCGCAGCGTCCGGCGCCTGGCCGTGCGGCTGGCGGGCCTCGCCGGCCGCCGGCTCGACGACTCGAGCCCCTGGGTGGACGGGTTGCTGCCCGGCGGGATCCGCCTCCACGCTCTCCTGCCACCCCTCGTCGACGGGGCGGCCCACCTGAGCCTGCGGGTCGCCCGACGCCGGTCGCCCGACCTCGACCAGCTCCACGCCTGGGGCGCGCTCGACGACCGGGGCCTGGCCGTGGTGCGCGCGGTGGTCCGGGCCCGGCGGTCGTTCGTGGTGACCGGGGGCACCGGCTCAGGCAAGACGACGATGCTGGCGGCGATGCTGGCGGACGTGCCGGCCGAGGAGCGGATCGTCGTCGTGGAGGACGTCCGGGAGCTGCAGGTCGACCACCCCCACGTGGTCCACCTGCAGGGACGGACCGACAACGTGGAGGGTCGTGGCGCGGTCACGCTGACCGACCTGGTCCGCCAGAGCCTGCGCATGCGACCCGACCGGCTCATCGTCGGAGAGGTCAGGGGCGCCGAGGTCCGTGAGCTGCTGGGGGCGCTGAACACCGGCCACGACGGGGGCGGCGGGACGGTGCACGCCAACACCGCCGAGGACCTCGTCGTCCGGATGGAGGCCCTCGGCGCACTGGCCGGGATGAGCCGTGAGGCCGTCCACGCCCAGCTGAGCAGCGCCATCGAGGTGGTCCTCCACGTCGCCCGGCGGGCGGACGGGCGCCGCCTGCTCGACCAGGTCGGGGTGCTCCAGCGGCCACGGCCGGGGGAGCCGCTCATGAGCCGCCCCGCGCTCCTGCGGTCCGCCGACGGCTGGCAGCAGGGACCGGGGTGGGCGACGCTGACGGACCTCCTGGACGGTCAGGGGTGACCCCCGTGCTCCCTGCCGTCGACGTCCCGGCCCCAGGGCCCGGCCCGGCCGTCCTGGCCGCCATGCTGCTCGTGGCCGCGGCGGTGCTCCTGGCGACGCCGGACCGCCGGACCGCCACCGGGTCCCCGCCACCGGCGGACGGGGACGCGCCGGCGGTGGGCCCGACAGGTTGCGGCACCGCCGCCCGGGGACGCCGCGCCGCCCTGCGAGAGCGTGCTGCCGCGCTGGCCGGCCGCCACGGCGACGGGTCTGCCGACGAGGAGGTGCTCGTGCTGGACGGGCTCGCGGCGGCGCTGGAGGCAGGTCTGCCCACCGAGCACGCCCTCGCGCTGGTCCTGGCGGACCTGACCGGGCCGGGACGGGGACGTTCGTGGGACGAGCTGCGCAGGTCGGCGGGGGACGGTCAACCTCTGCCGCAGGTCTGGGCCCGGGCGGCCCGACGCACGGGCAGCCCCACGCTGCACGCCACCTCCCGCGCCTGGGCCGTCGCCGCAACCACCGGGGCACCCCTGGCGGCGGCGGTACGGACGAGCGCCCGGGCCGCGCGTGAGCGTCGGCGGCTCCACCGGTCGGTGGACGTGGCCACCGCCGGTGCACAGGCCACCGCACGGGTGCTGACGTTCCTGCCCGTGGCTGGCGTGGGACTGGCCTGGCTGCTGGGGATCGGGCCGGTCGAGCTCTACCGGCACCCCCTGTCCGCAGCCGCGGCCGGGGCCGGTGTCCTGCTGCTGGTCGTCGGCCGCCTGCTCGTGGGCCAGCTGGTGGCCACGGTGGTGCGGAGGGTCCTGTGAGCGGCGCGTGGGCGTGGGCGCCGGCGTTCCTGGCGGCGGTGGCGGTGCTGTGCTGGCCCGCCCGGTCCCCCTGGTTGCCCGGCCGCGCCACCGGCCTCCGGCCGGTCCGAGGACGAGGGGCGCCGGGCGCGACCGGACCGGGACGCCCCGGCGCGCGCAGCCCGGTCCTGGTCGCCGAGGCCCTGGAGCTGATGGCGCTCGCCCTCCGGGGAGGCGGTTCGGTGACGGTGGCCGTCCGGACCGTCGCCGGGGTGCTTCCCGGCCCTCTGGGGGAGGACCTGGGCGTGGTCGCGGCAGCGCTCCACGGGGGAGAGGACCCCGACCGGGCCTGGTCCGCGGCGCACGGCTGCTGGCGGGTCGGCGCGCGGGCCCTCCGGCTGGCCCAGGCAGCCGGGGTGCCTCCGGGGCAGGCCCTGGTCGATGCCGCCGCGGACCTCCGCAGGGAGGCGGTGGCCGACGTGGAGGTCCGGGCCGCCCGGCTCGGTGTCCGGCTGGTCCTGCCCCTCGGCCTGGCCTACCTGCCGGCCTTCGTCCTCATCACCGTCGTCCCCGTCGTGCTGGCCCTGACCCGCGACCTGACCTGGTAGGCGCACGTCCGTGCGCACCACCACCCACACGTGCGTCCCACCCGGGGACGCACCCACCAAGGAGGGGAACCATGAGGAAGAGCACCATCACCCTGGCCGCGGCGGCGCAGGAGCTGCGACGCGGGAGGGAGTCGGGCATGTCGACGGCGGAGTACGCAGTCGGGACCATCGCCGCCTGCGCCTTCGCCGCGCTCCTGCTGGCCGTCGTCAAGTCGGGCGCCGTGGAGGGGCTGGTCACCACGGTCATCACGACCGCACTGTCGGTGTCGTTGTGACCCGGCGCGGGCGCCGGGGCCACGACAGGGGGATGACCACGGCCGAGATGGCCGTGGCCCTGCCCGCGGTCGTGCTGGTGCTCGCGCTGTGCCTGACCGCGATGACCCTGGCCGTGGACCAGGTCAGGGTCGTGGATGCAGCGCGCGCGGCGGCGCGCGCTGCATCCAGCGGTGAGGCGACCGGCACGGTCGAGCAGGTCGTGGCGCAGCTGACGCCGGCCGGGTCGGTCCTGGTCCTCACCGACCAGGGGGACGAGGTGCAGGCCGTCGTGGAGGCGCCGGCCCGAGGGTCCTGGCTGGGGCTGCTGCCACCAGCACGTGGCCGGGCCGTGGCCCGGTGGGAGCCGGGGGCCGGGTCGTGAGCCGCAGGTACGGGAAGGACCTGCCGCTGGTCCACCGGGACCGGGGGTCCGGCACGGTCCTGGCCGTCGGGCTCGTCTCGGTGCTGGCCACCCTGCTGCTGGCGGGAGCCATGGTCGCCGCCGTCGCGGTCGCCGGGCAACGGGCACGCACGGCGGCCGACCTGGCCGCGCTGGCCGCGGTGGCGGAGTCGTCGACCGGAGCCTCGCAGGAGCCGGCCTGCGAGGTCGCCCGGGACGTGGCGCTGCGCAACGGGGCCGACCTGGTGCGGTGCCGGACGACCCTGGGCGACGCCGGCCGGCCGCGGGCCGAGGTGGTCGTGCGGACCACGGCCGGGGGTCGCTGGACCGTCACCCGGCGCGCGGCCGCTGGTGCGGTCCCCGGACCGTCAGCGGTCCAGGTCGAGCCGGCTGCGGTCCTGGGACCCGGTGGACCCTGAGGTGCTGCCCGGGCCGGAGTGGGTGCCGCGGGCCGGGGCGCCGGTCGAGCCGGAGGCCGTCGGGCGGTCCAGCGTGGACGCGTCACCGGTGCGCACGGCCCGCCGGTCGGCCTCCTTGGCCTGCTTGCGCAGCTCGCGGACCTCCCGCGCGCGCCGGGTCTTGGCACGTGCACCGGCCCCGACCATCCAGAAGCCGAGCGCGGCGACCGCCAGGGTCGCCAGCCCGGCCAGGTAGAGCCAGAGCGGTGGCATCTCGAGGTTGAGGATGCCGTAGTCGATGCTCACCGCGGCGGTCCCGGCGGTCGCCAGGAGCATGTAGGCGACGACCGCGGCGGCGAGCAGGATGAGCAGCAGACCGATGATGATCATCGAATGGCCTTTCCGGGACGGGTCGGCGCCGGCCCTGGGCGCCGGTCGTCGGGTGCCTGTCGAGGCTATCGGACCGGCTCGCGCCCGGCGACCGCGCCCGCCGGAGCCCGCGGTCAGGGCGACCGCGCAAGGGGCCTGCGCGGTCCGCCCGGACGGTCCCCGGGGCGACCAGGGGACCGTCAGCCGGCGGGGACGGCGACGGTCCGCTCCGACAGCAGGTGGGACAGGGCCGCGGCGGCGCCCGCCCGGTCGAGGGGGTCGTTGCCGCTGCCGCACTGCGGCGACTGGACGCAGGCGGGACACCCGCTCGTGCACCGACAGCCCGCGACGAGGTCGTGGGTGGCGGTGATCCAGGTGGCCATCTCGGCGTACCCGCGGCGGGCGAACCCGGCGCCGCCCGGCCGGCCGTCGTAGACCATCACGGTGGGTCGCCCCGTGTCCGGGTGGTGGGCGGTGGACAGCCCGCCGACGTCCCGGCGGTCGCAGGTCGCGACGAGCGGCAGCATCCCGATGCTGGCGTGCTCGGCGGCGTGCAGCGCCCCGGGGACCTGGTCCTGCGCCAGTCCGGCCAGGGCGAGCTCGTCCTCGGGCAGGGTCCACCAGACGGCCTGGGTGACCATCGACCGTTCGGGCAGGTCGAGCGGATGCGTGCCCAGCACCGTGCCGTCGGGCAGCACCCGCTGGAAGGAGACGACCCGGTGGCTCACCTCCACGGTGCCCGTGCAGACCGTCGCAGCTCCCCAGACCTGCTCCTCGTGGACCCCGCGGAGCCGGAAGTCGCCCTCCGTCCTGGCACGGGTCGTCCAGCCGGGGTCGCCGGCCACGACGAGAGCCACCCCGGACTCCAGGTCCAGGTCGGTCACCACGTGGGCACCACCCTGGTGCACGTAGACCGCCCCCGCGTGCACGGTCGTCAGGGCACGGTCCTCGTCCACGGTGCCCAGCACCCGCCCCGTCGCCCTGTCGACGATCTGGACCGGCTGGCCCGCGTCGCGCAGCTGCAGGTGGTCGCCCGGTCGGTCCGGCCGTGCCCAGTACCACCCCGTCGGTCGCCGTCGCAGCACCCCGGCAGCCACGAGCTGCTCGGCCAGCTCCGCGACGGTGGGGCCGAACCACCGCGTGTCCTCGCGGGTGAGCGGCAGCTCGGCCGCCGCGGCGGCCAGGTGCGGCGCCAGGACGTAGGGGTTCTGCGGGTCGAGGACGCACGCCTCGACGGGCGTGTCGACCACGAGCTCGGGGTGGCCCAGCAGGTAGGCGTCCAGCGGGTCGTCGGCCGCCACCATCACGGCGAGCGACGGCGACCCCCGGCGACCGGCGCGCCCGGCCTGCTGCCAGAACGAGGCCCGCGTCCCCGGCCAGCCCGCCATGACGACCGCGTCCAGGCCGGCCACGTCGATCCCCAGCTCCAGCGCGCTGGTGGCGGCCAGGCCGAGGACCCGGCGCGCCCGCAGGTCCGCCTCCAGCGCGCGGCGCTCCTCGGGCAGGTAGCCGCCCCGGTAGGCCGCGACCAGGCCCGGTCCGCCCCCGCCCCGGTCCTGCAGCTCCTCCCGTGCCCGGGCGGCCACGGTCTCGACCCCCCGCCGGGAACGGGCGAAGGCGACGGTCTGCACGCCCACGTCGACCAGGTCGGCCAGCAGCCCGGCGGTCTCGGCCAGGGTGCTGCGCCGCCGGCCGTCCTCCTCCTCGGGGGGCTGCCACAGGGCCAGCACCGTCTCCTCGCGCGGAGAGGCGTCGTCGGTGACGGCCCGGACCTCCTGGCCGGTGAGCGCCCGGGCCAGGTCCTGCGGCTCGGCGACCGTGGCCGAGGCCATCACCAGCGTCGGCGACGCGCCGTAGCGGGCGGCCACGCGCAGCAGGCGGCGCAGCACCGCGGACACGTGGGCGCCGAACACCCCGCGGTAGACGTGGCACTCGTCGACGACGACGTAGCGCAGCGACCGCAGGAAGGCCCGCCACCGCTCGTGCCCCGGCAGCAGCGTGTGGTGGATCAGGTCGGGGTTGGTCAGGACGTAGTGCGCGTGCTCCCGGACCCACCGCCGCTCCTCCGGCGGGGTGTCCCCGTCGAGGGTGGCCACCCGGACCCCCGGCACGGCGAGGCCGTGGAGCCGGGCGGCCTGGTCGGCGCCGAGGGCCTTGGTCGGTGCCAGGTAGAGCGCGGTGGCCCCCCGCCCGCTCGCCGCCTCCGCCCCCTCGACCAGGGCCGTGAGCACGGGCAGCAGGTAGCCCAGCGACTTGCCGGACGCGGTCCCGGTGGCGACCACGACGTGCTGCCCGGCCCGGGCGAGCTCGGCGACCGTCGCCTGGTGCTCCCACAGGTCGCCGATGCCGGTCCCCTGGACGGCCGCGGTGACCGGCGGCGCCACCCACGACGGCCACGCCACGGTGCGCCCCTCCCGGGCCGGGAGCGTGCGGGCGTGCACGAGCCGGCCGGCCCGCGGCCCACGGGCCAGGTGGGCCAGGACGGCGTGGGGGTCGAACTGCTGGTCCATGAGGCCGCCCACGGTACGACGACCGCCTGACACACCCCCGCCCCCGGACGGGCGCACCGGGAGCGGGTCACTACAGTGACCACCACATCGTGGGGGAGAGTCCCCCGCCCCGTCGACCCGCAGCGTCGCGGGCCAGCTCCAGGAGGCTGTTCCATGGTCCCAGTCCGAACCGCCGTGAGCGATCTGTCGCTCACGGGATTCGATACGGCCGTCGTGATCGTCGTGCTCGCCATCGCGCTGGTCGCGCTGGTCTTCGGCTTCATGTTCCGCAAGCAGGTGCTGGACACCCCGACGGGGACCGACAGCATGCGGGCGATCGGCGCGGCGGTCCAGGAAGGCGCCTCCGCCTACCTGACCCGGCAGTTCAAGACGCTCGGGATCTTCGCCGTCGTCGCCTTCCTGCTGCTGCTGGTGCTGCCGGCCGACGACCTGGGCGTGCGCATCGGCCGCTCGGTGGCCTTCTTCTTCGGCGCCGGCTTCTCCGCCGCCATCGGCTGGCTGGGCATGAACCTCGCCACCGCCGCCAACATGCGGGTCGCCGAGGCCGCCCGCCACGGGGACCGCGACCAAGGGATGCGCATCGCCTTCCGGACCGGCGGCACCGTCGGCATGGCGACCGTCGGCCTCGGTCTGCTCGGTGCCGCGCTCGTCGTCCTCGCCTTCCAGGGCGACGCCCCCACCGTGCTCGAGGGCTTCGGCTTCGGCGCCGCGCTGCTGGCCATGTTCATGCGGGTCGGCGGCGGCATCTTCACCAAGGCCGCCGACGTCGGCGCCGACCTGGTCGGCAAGATCGAGGCCGGCATCCCCGAGGACGACCCGCGCAACGCCGCCACCATCGCGGACAACGTGGGTGACAACGTCGGCGACTGCGCCGGCATGGCGGCCGACCTCTTCGAGTCCTACGCCGTCACGCTGGTCGCCGCGCTCATCCTCGGCACCGCGGCCCTGGGGGCCGAGGGCGGCCTCACCTTCCCGCTGGTCATCCCCGCCATCGGCGTCCTCACGGCGATCATGGGCGTCTACATCACCAAGGCCAAGCCGGGCCAGAACGCCCTCCAGGCCATCAACCGCAGCTTCTACGTCTCCGCAGCCGTCGCGGCGGTCGCCTCCGTCGTCGCGGCCTTCGTCTTCCTGCCGACCGACTCCGCCGAGCTCGGCGGCGGCGACACCTCCGGGACCGTCACCGGTGGCATGCTCGCGCTGCTGGGCGACACCGCCGACCTCGACTTCAACCCGGCGCTCGGCTCTGCCGCGGCGGTCGTCATCGGCATCGTGCTCGCCGCCTTCATCCTGTGGCTCACCGGCTACTTCACCGGCACCGAGTCCAAGCCGACCAACGACGTCGCCCGCACCTCGCTCACCGGCCCCGCCACCGTGATCCTCTCCGGCATCGGCATCGGCCTGGAGTCCGCCGTCTACACCGCCGTCACCATCGCCGGCGCCATCTTCGGCCTCTTCCTGCTCGCCAACGGCTCGATGATCGTCGCCCTCTTCTACGTCGCGCTGGCCGGCTGCGGCCTGCTGACCACGGTGGGCGTCATCGTCGCGATGGACACCTTCGGCCCGGTCTCGGACAACGCGCAGGGCATCGCCGAGATGTCGGGCGACGTGGACGAGGCCGCGCCCAGATCCTCACCGAGCTGGACGCCGTCGGCAACACCACCAAGGCCATCACCAAGGGCATCGCGATCACCACGGCCGTCCTGGCGGCCACCGCGCTCTTCGGCGCCTACTGGAACGCCATCACCAACTCCCTGGGCGACGTCGGCGAGGAGGCCGAGGCGGACGTCTTCCAGTCCTTCCTCATCTTCGACCCGCGCGCGCTGGCCGGCGTGCTCATCGGCGGAGCGGTGGTCTTCCTCTTCTCCGGCCTGGCCATCAACGCGGTCACCCGCGCGGCCGGCGCCATCGTCTTCGAGGTGCGCCGCCAGTTCCGGGACAGGCCCGGGATCATGGACTACTCGGAGAAGCCCGACTACGCCCGCGTCGTCGACATCTGCACCAAGGACTCGCTGCGCGAGCTGGCCACCCCCGGCCTGCTCGCCGTCTTCGCCCCCATCGCCGTCGGCTTCGGCCTCGGCGTGGGTCCCTCGCGGGCTACCTTGCCGGTGCGATCGGGACGGGCGTGCTCATGGCCGTCTTCCTGGCCAACTCCGGCGGCGCGTGGGACAACGCCAAGAAGATCGTCGAGGACGGCCACTACGGCGGCAAGGGCACCGAGGCGCACTCCGCCACGGTCATCGGGGACACCGTCGGCGACCCCTTCAAGGACACCGCGGGCCCGGCCATCAACCCGCTGATCAAGGTGATGAACCTCGTCGCCCTGCTCATCGCCCCGGCCATCGTCGGCCTCACCTACGGGGACGGCAGCAACGACCTGCTCCGCTGGGGCGTCGCCCTGGTGGCGGTGGTCGTCATCGTCGCCGCGGTGACGGTCTCCAAGCGCCGCGACATCGCCATCGGGGACTCCCCCGAGGTCGAGTCGGCCGGAGTCGTCTCCGGGGACTGAGCCCGGTCCCCCGGCGGCGGGGCGGCACCCCACGGGGCGCCGCCCCGGCGCCGTGCGTGGCACAGTGACCGACGTGCTCCCCACCGACGACGGACGGATCCAGGACCTACGTGCGGACCTCGCGGAGGCCGGGTACGCCGTGGAGACGCTGGCCGACCTCCTCGGCCCCGCCGCCGGTGCGGCGCTGCACCGCGACCAGCCGCTGCCGGCGCGCCGGGCGCTGGCGGGCCGCGACGAGCCGGCCGCCGTGCTGGCCCGGGTCTTCGTGCTCGGGGAGGGCGTGCCCGGGGCCCTGCTGGACGTCGTCCTGCGCCGGACCGGCCTCGACGGTCTGCGGGACCTCGGCCTGGTGGTGGGGCAGGACCCCGCGGACGACCGCGGCCCCCTGTTCCGGGCGGCCCTCGACCTGCGTCCCTACGGGGACGAACGGCATACCTGGTGGGTGCTCTCGGACCTGCCGGAGACGGTGGTGGGCGGTCCGCTGCCCACCCGGCACGTCCTCGGGGTCGGCGGGGCGTCCACCACGCTGGCCTCCTGGACCCCCCGGCCGCAGGTCGGGCGGGCGCTGGACCTGGGCACCGGGTGCGGCGTCCAGGCCCTGCACCTGTCCCTCCACGCCGGGGAGGTCGTGGCCACCGACGTCTCGGACCGGGCCCTGCGGATGGCCCGTCTCACGGCCGCGCTCAACGACGTGGGCCTGGACCTGCGTCACGGCTCGATGCTGGAACCCGTGGCGGGGGAGACCTTCGACCTGGTCGTGTCCAACCCGCCCTTCGTCATCACGCCCCGCCGGGAGGGGGTGCCGCTGTACGAGTACCGCGACGGGGGCCGCGCCGGCGACGGGCTGGTCGCCGAGCTGGTCGGACGGGTCGGGGATCACCTGCGACCCGGAGGCGTTGCCCAGCTGCTCGCCAACTGGGAGCTGGCTGCCGGGGAGGACTGGGCCGGGCACGTGACCGGCTGGCTCGAGGGCACCGGCCTGGACGCGTGGGTCGTGCAGCGCGAGGAGCAGGACGTCGCCGAGTATGCCGAGACGTGGATCCGCGACGGCGGTCACCGGCCGGGCACGGAGGAGTTCGAGGAGCTCTACGCGGCCTGGCTGGACGACTTCGCCGGGCGCGGCGTGGAACGGGTCGGGTTCGGGGTCGTGACGCTGCAGCGTCCTCGTGCCGGCCGCGCCCCGTGGCGGGACCTGGTCGACGTGCGCCACCCCGTCGCCGCCCCGATGGGCCCGCACGTCCTGGCCGGCCTGCGGGCCCGGACCTGGCTGGCCGAGCACGACGACGAGGAGCTGCTGAACGTGGCCTGGCAGGTGGCCGACGACGTGACCGAGGAGCGGATCGGCCGACCGGGGGCACCCGACCCGCAGGTCATCCAGCTGCGCCAGGGCGGCGGCTGCGCCGGACGGTGCGCCTGGGCACCCTCGGTGCGGGCCTCGTCGGCGCGTGCGACGGCGACCTGACCGCCCGTCAGCTGTGCGCGGGGCTGGCGGTGCTCACGGAGACGGACACTGCGACCGTCGTCGCCGAGGTGCTCCCCGTGCTGCGCGACCTCGTCAAGGACGGGCTGCTGCGCTGAGCCCCGCCGGGACGGGCGTGGGCCGGTCAGTCGTACTGGTAGGTGGTGTTCGACAGCAGGAAGCTCTTGCCGATCTCGTCGCTGTCGCAGCGCACCCCGTCCTGGGCGCTGGTGCAGGTCACCGGACCCAGCGTGAGGGAGGAGCCGTAGGGCAGGACCGCCACGGTGGTCCCGTCGACGTCGGCGGTCTCACCGGCCTCCTGCGCCCACCAGCCGCCCGCGTCGACCGCAGCCTGCCCGAGCAGCGGCTCCGGCAGGCAGGTCCAGGCCCCGCGCTCGGCGGAGAGCATGAGCGCGTCCGCCTCCTCGGCGGTGCACCCGCGACGAGGGTCGAGGCCAGGTGGTCGGCCTGGGGGGTGAACCCCTTCTCGGCCACCTGGCACACGGCCGAGGCGGCCGTAACCGAGCAGGCGATGTTGCCCGAGGGGAGCACGAACCCGGCGTGGTCGCCCTCGACGGTCACCGTCCCTCCGCCGCCGGAGACCGACCGGCCGGCCACCACCGGCGCGATGTCGGCCGGCTCGGTCGGCGGGCCGGCGCTGCCCCCGGAGCCCTCGCCCGACCCCTCGCCGGCACCTGCGGTCCCGGCGGCGCCGTCCCCGGCGTCGTCCCCGTCCTCGACGCCGGCGGTGCCGCCGGCCGGGTCCTCGCCGTCGTCCCCGTCCCCCACGCTGCACCCGGCCAGGAGCACCAGTGCGGCGACCCCGGCGGCCGTCCAGCGTCGGGACCGGCCGGGAGGCCGCATACCTGCTCGTCCGTGCACCGTCATGAGGCAGCAGCGTAGCGGCCGTCGCCCCATCGGCTACGGTGACGCCCGAGGTCCCGTGTCGGAGCCGCGACGAATCCGCGGCACACGGACCGTTCGGAGGAGCAACCGTGGCAGCAGGGCACAAGCTGGTGATCGTCGAGTCGCCGGCCAAGGCGAAGAAGATCGGCGAGTTCCTCGGCAAGGAGTTCACCGTCGACGCGAGCGTCGGCCACATCCGCGACCTGCCCAACCCCTCCGAGCTGCCCCCGGAGATGAAGAAGGGCCCGTTCGGCCGGTTCGCCATCGACGTCGACGGCGGCTTCGAGCCCTACTACGTCGTTGACGCCGACAAGAAGAAGAAGGTCACCGAGCTGCGCCGCGCCCTCAAGGACGCCGACGAGCTCTACCTGGCCACGGACGAGGACCGGGAGGGCGAGGCCATCGCCTGGCACCTGCTCGAGGTGCTCAAGCCCAAGGTCCCGGTCCGGCGGATGGTCTTCCACGAGATCACCAAGGAGGCCATCCAGCGGGCGGTCCACGACACGCGGGACCTGGACACCGACCTCGTCGACGCGCAGGAGACGCGCCGCGTCCTCGACCGCCTCTACGGCTACGAGGTCTCACCCGTCCTGTGGCGCAAGGTCAAGCAGGGCCTCTCGGCAGGCCGCGTGCAGTCGGTGGCGACCCGCATCGTCGTCGAGCGCGAGCGTGAGCGGATGGCGTTCCGGTCGGCCTCCTACTGGGACGTCGAGGGGGAGTTCGTCCCGGGCGGCAACGACGGGCAGGCCTTCACCGCCCGGCTCGTGGAGGTCGACGGTGCCCGGGTCGCCACCGGCCGCGACTTCGCCGACGACGGCACCCTGCGCACCAAGGGGGCCGTGCAGCTGGGCGCCGCCGCCGCCCAGGCGATCGCCGACGGCACCCGGGAGGCGACCGTCGCCGTGACGGAGGTCGCCGAGAAGCCCTACACCCGGCGGCCCTCCGCCCCGTTCACCACCTCCACACTCCAGCAGGAGGCCTCCCGCAAGCTGCGGATGAACAGCCAGACCGCGATGCGCACCGCGCAGCGGCTCTACGAGAACGGCTACATCACCTACATGCGGACCGACTCGACGACGCTGTCGAGCTCGGCCGTCAGCGCCGCCCGCCAGCAGGCGCGGGACATGTACGGCGCCGACTACGTCCCCGACGCCCCCAGGACGTACGGCAAGAAGGCCAAGAACGCCCAGGAGGCGCACGAGGCCATCCGCCCGGCCGGCGACACCTTCCGCACCCCGGCGCAGGTCGCCGGCGAGCTGCGGGGGCAGGAGTACGCCCTCTACGAGCTGATCTGGAAGCGCACCGTCGCCTCGCAGATGGCCGACGCCAAGGGGTCCACCGCCAGCGTGCGCCTGGCGGCCACCCTCCCGGAGGGGACGGCGAGCGCCGCCGAGGGCGGCGCCCGCACGACATACGCGCGGGCGGGGTATGCCGCCTCCGGCACCGTGATCACCTTCCGCGGGTTCCTCGCGGCCTACGAGGAGGGGCGGGACGAGAGCCGCTACGGCGAGGACGGCGCCATGGGCCGGCGGCTGCCGAAGCTGTCGGAGGGCGTGTCCCTGGAGACGCTGCGCGCCGAGGCGCAGGGTCACCAGACGAGCCCGCCCGCCCGCTACACCGAGGCCACGCTGGTCAAGGCGCTGGAGGAGCGGGGCATCGGCCGCCCCTCGACCTACGCCGCCACCGTCGGGACCATCCAGGACCGGGGCTACGTGCGCACCCGCGGGTCGGCGCTGATCCCGACCTGGCTGGCGTTCGCGGTGACCCAGCTGCTCGAGCGGCACTTCCCCCGGCTGGTCGACTACGACTTCACGGCGTCGATGGAGGAGGGGCTGGACGCCATCGCCCGCGGCGACGAGCAGCGGGTGGCCTGGCTGCAGCGGTTCTACTTCGGCGACGAGGCCACCTCCACCGAGGGGTTGCGCGACCTCGTCCAGGACCTGGGGGAGATCGACGCCCGGGCGGTGTCGGCGGTGGAGACCGGCGACGGCACCGTGGTCCGGGTGGGCCGCTACGGCCCCTACGTGGAGGTGCCGGGGGAGGACGGCCAGCCGCGCCGGGCGACCGTCCCGGACGACATCGCCCCGGACGAGATGACCGCGGCGAAGGCCGAGGAGCTGCTGACGGCCGCCGCCGACGACGGCCGGGTGCTGGGCACCGACCCCGGGACCGGCCACGAGATCGTCGCCCGCGCCGGGCGCTACGGCCCCTACGTCACCGAGGTCCTGCCCGAGCCGGACGAGGCGCCCAAGCGGGGGGCCAAGAAGATCAAGCCGCGGACGGGTTCGCTGTTCGCGGACATGGACCTGGCCACGATCGACCTGGAGACGGCCCTGCGGCTGCTCTCGCTGCCGCGTGTCGTCGGCACCGACCCGGAGTCCGGGGAGGAGATCACCGCGCAGAACGGCCGCTACGGCCCCTACCTGAAGAAGGGGACCGACAGCCGGTCGCTGACCAGCGAGCAGCAGATCTTCGACATCACCCTCGAGGAGGCGCTGGCGATCTACGCCCAGCCCAAGCAGCGCGGCCGGGCCGCGGCGAAGCCGCCGCTGAAGGAGCTGGGCACCGACCCGGTCTCGGGGCGGCCCGTCGTGGTCAAGGACGGCCGGTTCGGGCCCTACGTCACCGACGGGGAGACCAACGCCACGCTGCGCAAGGGCGACGAGCCGGAGGAGATCACGCCCGAACGCGGCTACGAGCTGCTGGAGGAGAAGCGGGCCAAGGGCCCGACGACCCGCAAGCGGGCGGCGAAGAAGACCACCGCGAGGAAGACCACGGCGAAGAAGACGACCGCGAAGAAGACCACGGCCAGGAAGGCTCCGGCGAAGAGCACGACGACCAGGAAGTCGACCGGGTAGGTCGCACCGGTCTCCGGGGCGGTCAGCCGCCGGGGGACGGCTCGGGCAGGGGGGCCGTGGAGTGGTCCCCCCGGAGGCGCTTGGCGACCAGCTCCGCGCTGATGAGGCACATCGGCAGGCCGATGCCCGGGATCGTGCTGGAACCGGCGTAGAGCAGCCCCTCGACGTGCCGGGAGACGTTCCCCGCGCGGAACATGGCGCTCTGGCGCAGCGTGTGCCCCGGCCCCAGCATGCTGCCGCGCCAGGCTGACAGGTCGGTGACGAAGTCGCCCGGCCCGATGGTGCGCCGCACCTCGACGCGGTCGGCCAGGTCCGGGATCCCCGCCCAGGCGGCGACCTGGGCGATCGCCGCGTCGGCCACCCGCTCGACGGCCGGAGATCCCCCGCCGTCCAGGCCACCGTGACCCAGCCCCGGGTCGGCCGGCACGGGCACCAGGACGAAGAGGTTCTCGCAGCCCGACGGGGCGACGTCCGGGTCGGTGGCCGAGGGCCGGCAGACGTAGGCGGAGGCGGGGTCGGGCACCCGTCCCTCCCGGATGCGGTCGAAGTTGTCCCGCCAGTCGGCGGTGAAGAACAGGCTGTGGTGGGGCAGCTGCGGCAGCTGCCCCCGGACGCCGAGCAGCACCAGGACCGCCCCCGGGCCGCTCGTGCTGCGGTCCCAGTAGCGCTGGGGGTAGGTCCGCAGGTGCTCGGGCAGGAGGCGCGTCTCGACGTGGTGCAGGTCCGCGGCCGCGACGACCACCTCCGCCGGGGAGGAGTGCTCCACGCCCTCACCGTCGACCCAGCGCACACCGGTCACGCGGGCGGTCCTGCCCCGCAGGCGGGCGGGCAGCCGGTCGCGCAGGCGTCCCGGCAGCGTGGGCGCGCGGTGGCCGGGCCGCCCGACCGTCTCGACCGACACCGCCCGGGCTCCGGTGCGCACGCGGACCCCCTCCTCGAGGGCGAGCCGGTGCACCGCCTCGACGAGGTGGGCGAAACCGCCCTGGGGGTACATGACGCCGCCGGTGAGGTCCAGGGCGCTCATCAGGTGGTAGAGGCTGGGGGTGCGGTCCGGCGAGGAGCCGAGGAAGACCGCGGGGTAGCCGAGCACCTGCCGCAGCCGCCGGTCCTGGAAGCGTGCGGCGACGAAGGACTCCAGCGAGCGGGTGAGCAGGGGACCGAGCGTGGGGACGCGGCGCAGAACGTCCGGGGAGGCGAGCGCCAGCGGCCGGGTGAAGCTGGTGTAGAGGAAACGGCGCAGGGCGATGTCGTAGGCGTCCCTGGCCGACGCGAGGTACCCCCGCAGCGCCGCCCCGGCGCCGGGCTCGATGCGCTCGAACGTGGCCACGTTGTCCTCGGTGGAGGCCACCACGTCGAGGGGCTCGTCGTACCCCTCGAAGAAGACCCGGTAGGCCGGGTCGAGCTGCCGAAGGTCCAGCTGCTCGGCGGTGCTGGTGCCCATCATGGCGAAGAAGTGGTCGAAGACCTCGGGCATGAGGTACCAGGACGGACCGGTGTCGAACCGGTAGCCGTCGGATAACCACGACCCGGCCCGCCCGCCGACGCCCTCGCGCTGCTCGAGCAGCTCGACCTCGTGTCCGTCGGCCGCCAGGAGCGCCGCGCTGGCCAGCCCGGAGATGCCTCCGCCGACCACGACCACCCTGCTCATCGGCGACCCACCAGGCAGCGGGCCAGCACGACGGCCTTGACCGGGTCGGGGACCCGCACGCGTCGGGTGGCGATCTCCGCGGCGGGCGTGCGCCGCAGCCGCTCCGAGAGGGCCGCGAACAGGTCGTGGGCCGCCCTCACCGCCCGCCGGCTGCTGGGCGGGAGCTCGGGGATGACCGCGGCCGCGGCGGCGAGGTCGGCGTCGATGTCGTCGAGCAGGACGTCGCGCCGGGCGTCATCGAACCGGCCCGGGTCGACCCCCGGGAAGTAGTCCCGGCCCCGCTCGCCGTGGTCGTCGGCCATGTCCCGCAGGAAGTTGACCTTCTGGAAGGCCGCCCCGAGGGCGCGGGCGCCCGGGGCGAGCTGCTCGTAGCGCGCCTGGTCGCCGCCGACGAACACCCGCAGGCACATCAGCCCCACGACCTCGGCGGACCCGTAGACGTAGGTGGCGAAGGAGTCGGGGTCGTGCGCGGCGACGTCCAGGTCGGCGCGCATCGAGTCGAAGAACGGGCCGACCAGGTCCCAGCCGATCCCGTGCTCGACGGCCGTGCGGGCGAAGGCGTGCACGACCAGGTTCGGGCTTCCCCCGATCCGCAGGGCGCGTCGGGTGTCCTCCTCCAGGGCGTCGAGGAGGGCGGCGCGCCGGCCCCGGTCCCAGGCGAGGTCGACGTCGTCCACGAGCTCGTCGGCGACCCGGACGAGGGCGTAGATGCACCGCACGTGCGTGCGCACCGGCTCCGCCAGCAGGCGGGTGGCCCAGCCGAAGGAGGTCGAGTAGCACTCGATGACGACGGCCGCACTGGCCTGGGCGACCTCGTCGTAGGGGCCGGAGGGGCGAGCTCTCACGGCACGAACCTACCTGCCCCGGGCACGTCCCACGCGCCGGGGCCGGGCGCACGGTCAGCCCGAACGCACCCGGTCGCCCAGGAGGGTGCTCCACAGACGGTCCGCGAGCTCGTCCTCGATCTCGAAGGCGTCCACGAACAGCTGGAGCGTGGCGCAGCTGAGCGTGCGACCGGTCAGGGCCCGCCCGACGAGGTCCTTGTAGGTCCGTGCCGGCCGCGGAGCGTTCCCGTCGAGCTCGCCGGACTCCACGAGGTGGCGGACGATGACCTCGGCGACGGCCGCGTGGTGGACCGAGGCGCTGGGCGCCATCCGCCGCACGTGCCGCACCCAGCGACGTCGGTAGCGCGGCAGGGCCAGCACGGAGCACAGCAGCTCGGCAGCATCACGTGGTCGGGTCATCTCTCGTCCTCCCCGGGCCGGCCGGTCGGAGCAGGGCCACCCGTGGACGGATGCTGCTCCCGGCACCGATCGTGCCGGGACGCCGGCCCCTCCGCAGCCGTCTTTGCGCTGTCCGGACGACCCCGGACGCCGGGTCGGTCCGGTCCGGACGGTCCGGGTGCGTCAGAATGGTCCTTGTCCACCATGACGCCGACGAGGGGAAGGTGGGGATGGCCGCTGCGCCGCTCACCGCGGAGGAGTTCGGCGCTGCCCTCACCGCGCTGCGCCACCAGGCCCGGCTCTCCGTCCGGCAGGTGGCTGCCCGCAGCGGGATCCCGGCCAGCACCCTGGGCGACTACTTCGCCGGCCGACGCTGCCGCCGTGGAACCGCCCCGAGGTGCTCCGCGGGATCCTCCGGGCCTGCGGCGTCCCGGACAGGGAGGTGCCCGCCTGGGAGCAGCGGCTCTGGGAGATGCGCACCCGTCCGGCCCCGCCGCCGGCGCGGCGGGCCCCGTGGTTGGGTCTGGAGAGCTACGGGGCCGAGGACGCCGACCTCTTCTTCGGGCGGGAGGAGGACAGGGCCGAGCTGCGGGAGACCGTGCTCGCCGCGCTCGCCGACCTGGCGACGGTCGCCGTGGTGGGCCCCTCCGGTGCCGGCAAGTCGTCGTTGCTGGGCGCCGGCCTGGGCGAGCTGGGCGAGGACGTCGACGTGCGACGGATCACTCCCGGCGCCCTGCCCGTGGACCTGCTCGTGGACACCGTCCCGTCCCCCGCGCGCTGCGACCGGGCCTACGTCCTGGTCGTCGACCAGCTGGAGGAGCTGTTCACCCTCGGGCACGACCGGGCGGTCCAGCAACGCTTCCTCGACCTCCTGGGGCGTTGGCTGCGGCTCGGTGACGTCGACGGGCCCGCCCCGGGGGAGGACGGGACGGCGGCGCCCGGCCGGCGGGCGGTCGTCGTGGGACTGCGTGCCGACCACTACGGCACCGCGGCCGAGCACCCCCTCCTGCTGCGGGCCCTGCGCGAGCGGCAGGTACTGGTCGGGCCGCCGGGGCGGGCCGAGCTCCACGGGGTGATCACCGGGCCCGCGCAGCTCGTCGGCCTGGGCCTGCAGGACGGCCTGGTCGACCTGATCCTCGCGGAGGCGCTCGGCCACGGGCACGCCCAGCAGGTGCTGCCCCACCTCTCCCACCTGCTCCGGGCGATGTGGGCCGAGAGCGACCGGCGTGAGCTCACCCGCGACCACTATGAGCAGGTCGGCGGGTTCCGCGGATCCCTGGTGCGGTGGGCCGACGCCGTCGTCGAGGCCCTGCCGGACGAGGACCGCCGCACCGCCCGGCGGTTGCTGCTGCGCCTGGTCGGTGTTCAGCAGGGACAGGCGCCGTCGCGCCGGTGGGCCGCCCGGGACGAGCTGCTCGCCCTGGGACCACGCGCGCAGGACGTGCTCGAGCACCTGTCCGACCGGCGGCTCGTGGTGCTGGAGGGCGACAGCGCCTCCCTGAGCCACGAGGTCCTGCTGGTCGACTGGCCCCTCCTCGACGGGTGGATCCGCGACCGGGGCGGTGCGCTGCAGGTCCGTGACCGGGTGGCGGCCCGGCGCGTCGACTGGCTGGAGGCCGGCCGCGACCCGGCGCTGCTCCTCACCGGCAGCCAGCTGGCCCTGGCCGAGGACTGGCTGGCGGAGCACCGTGAGGACGCCACCACCGAGGAGGTCGACTTCGTCGAGGCGTCGGCCCGGCGCCAGCGGGACGTCGCCGCCGGCCGGGAGCGCACCCACCGGCGCACGCGGCGCCTTCTGGCGGCGACCACCGTGCTGGCGGTCGCGACGGCCGGGCTGTCCGTGGCCGCCGTCTCCTCCCGCCAGCAGGTGCAGGTGCAGCGGGACGAGGCCCGGTCGCGGCAGGTGGCCAACCTCGCGGTGTCCCTGCGGGAGGAGCATCCGGCCACCGCGGCCCAGTTCGCCGTCTCGGCCCACGCGCTGCAGCCGACCAGGGAGGCCGTGGTCGCGGTGCTCGACGCCGCCGCCGGCCCGCACCTGACGCGGCACCTCGACGGGGCGGGCGTCAACCGGGGCGACGTCGCCCCGGACGGCAGCTGGATCGCCCTGGGCGCGGCCGACGGGAGCGTGCGCACCGCGGAGCTGACCGACGAGGGGCTGGGCGACCCGTCGGACCCGGTCAACGTCCTGGCCGAGCAGACCAGCCCCACCACGGGGGTCGCCGACCTGGTGGTCAGTCCCGACGGCGGCACGGTCGTGGCCACCGCCGGACCCCACGGACTACGGCTCGTCGACGTCTCCGACACCGCCCGCCCCAGGGACGGCGGGGTGCTGGCGCTGCCGGACGGCGGGGACGGGGGCTACGCGGTGGCCCTCGACATGCGGGCGGCCGACGGTCGGCAGCTGCTGGTGGCGGGGGCCGGCGGGCAGGTCCTCTCCTGGACCGGCCCCGCCGCCGGAGCCCCGGCCGACGGGTGGGGGGACGCCGAGGTCGTGGCCGACCACGGGCGACCGGTCGTGGACCTGGACCTCGGTCCCGACGCGCGCCGTGCGGTCACCCTCGGCGACGACGGCACCGCGGTCCTGTGGCGGGTGGAGCCCGGTGGCTGGGAGCGCGTCGACGACACCCTCGTCGACCCCGACGGCCGGCTCCAGCACCGGGTCGAGCTGTCGCCGGACGGGGCGACGGCGGCCGTCGTGGGCCGGGACAAGACGCTGCGGCTCTTCGCCGTGGGGGACCAGGGGTTCGCGCCTGAGGGGGAGGCCCGCGCCTTCGCCAGCTACGTTAACGACGTCGAGTTCTCCCCGGGCGGCGAGCAGGTGGTGGCCGTCGGGTCGGCGGGGGAGGTGCTCCTGTGGCGCCGTGGTCCGTCGGGCTGGGACGCCGCCACCTGGGACGTGCCGGCCGCCTCGGTCGCGACCGCGGCCCCCAACGTCGCCGTCGTGGCCCTCGACGACGGTCGGTGGTTCGTGGCCCCCGAGAACGACGAGTGGTTCCTGTGGGACACCACGGGCCCGGTCCCGGTGCGTCACGGCGACGGCGTCTTCACCACCCGCGCGGCCGCCGACGGGGAGCTGCTGCTGGTGGCGGCCGGGGCGGGCGACGGCAGGTTGGTGCTCTACGACACCGCGAGCGACCCGCGCCGGCCCGAGCAGGTCTCGGCGGTCCGCGCGCCCGAGGGAGAGGCCTTCAGCGGCGCAGCCGACCTGGGGCCCGCCGGCACCGTGATGGTCGGCGGCACGATCGCCGACCGCGTGCTGGCCTACGACGTGCGCGACCCCGCCGACCCGCGCACCGTGCTCGACGACGACCTCACCGGGGGCCGGGTGGAGGAGGCCGACCGCAAGATCGTGGAGATGGTCGCCTTCGACTCGGCCGGGTCGACCCTGGTCGCCGGTGGCGACAACGGCTGGGTCTCCTGGTACGCCGTGGACGAGGAGCGGGCCACGGTCACGCTGGCCGGACGGGCGGACACCGAGGGGCTGGTGTATGCCGTCGCGCAGTCGGTGCACGACGTGGCCGTGGTCGGTCAGGTGGGCAGGACCAGGCTGTGGAGCACCCGGACCGGCGAGCCGCTCGGCGACCTCTCCACGCCCGGGGCGGTCCTCGGCCTCGACCTCGACCCCGCCGACGAGCACCTGGTCGCCGTGGGCGCCGGCCGCGAGGTGACCGTCTGGGACGTGCGGGAGCCCGCGTCGCCCGTGCTCGTCGACACCCTCACCGGCCCGGGGTCGGAGGTCTACAACGTGCAGTACAGCTCCGACGGGACTCGCCTCGCCGCGGCCTCCCAGGACGGCCGGCTGTGGGTCTGGGACCGGACCGACGACGGGTGGGCCGACCCGCTGGCCCTGGGGGCGGCCGAGACCCGCCTCTTCGCCGTCGGCTGGGGCGCCGGCGACGAGGTGCTCTACGCCGGCGGCAACCTGGGCGAGGTGCGCATCTGGGACACCGACGTCGACCGGGCCCGGTCCTGGATCTGCCGGACGACCGGTGTGCGGCTCACGGAGCAGGAGTGGGCCGACCGGCTGCCCGGCGTCCCCTGGACCGCCCCCTGCGAGGAGCCCTAGCGCCGCAGGCGCCGCCCGGCTCAGGCCTGCAGGGCCTGCTCCAGGTCGGCGACGACGTCCTCCGGCGCCTCGAGCCCGACCGACAGGCGCAGGATGCCCGCGCCCGGCCGGGCCTCCTCCGCCACCGGACGGTGGGTCAACGCCGCCGGGTGCTGGACGAGGCTGTCCACCCCGCCCAGCGAGACCGCGTGGGTGATCATCCGCACGCTCTCCGCCACCCGGCGCGCCCGGTCGTAGCTGCCCAGGTCGAAGGCCAGCACCGCGCCCGGCCCGGTCATCTGCGTGCCCACGAGCCCGGTCGGGTCGGCCCCTTCGGTCCCGGGGTAGTAGACGCGGGCGACGTCGGTGTGCCCGGTCAGCCAGCCGGCCACCACCTGCGCGCCCTCCTGCTGGGCCCGGACCCGCACCGGCAGGGTCTGCAGCCCGCGGTGGGCCAGGTAGCCCGACAGCGGGTGCATGATGGCGCCGGTGACGGCCCGCACCGGCCGGATGCGGCCGGCCCACGCCTCGGAGGTGGCGACCACCCCGCCGAGGACGTCGCCGTGCCCGGCGAGGAACTTGGTCACCGAGTGCAGCACCAGGCTCGCGCCGTGCTCGAGCGGCCGCTGCAGCACCGGCGTGGCGAAGGTGTTGTCGACCAGCACCGGCACGTCCCCCGCCTGCCCGCACAGGGCGCGCAGGTCCACGAGGTCCAGGGTCGGGTTCGCCGGCGTCTCGACGACGACCAGCCCGGTGTCCTCCTCGATCGCGTCCGCGACGTGGTCGGCGTCGGCCCAGGTCACCCGGGTGCCCAGCAGCCCGGTGGCCAGCAGGTGGTCGCTGCCGCCGTAGAGCGGGCGGACCGCCACCACGTGGGGGGTGCCGGCGGACACGCAGGCGAGCAGGGTGGCGCTGAGCGCGGCCATCCCGGACGCGAAGGCCACCCCGGCCTCGGCTCCCTCCAGCGCGGCCAGCGCCTCCTCGAAGCGGGCCACCGTCGGGCTCCACAGCCGCTGGTAGACGGGTGTCTGCCGCTCGCCGCGGGCCTGGCCGGAGGCCATCTGCTCGTAGGCCTCGCCCCCGGCCTCGACGTCGGGCAGCGGGTAGGTGCTGGAGAGGTCGATCGGGGGGACGTGCACCCCCAGACCGGTCAGGTCGGCCCGTCCGGCGTGGACGGCGCGGCTGTCAAGACCCAGGGCTTCGGTGCGCATAGGACAAGAGTGCAGATCCTGAGCAAACTCGTCAACACTGACGAAGGATCAGCGGTGCAGGTGCGGGTATGCCGTGGCGACCGCGTCCGCATACGCTGACCGTGTGCCGAAGAACCCGCCGGACCGCGTCAAGCCACTGGACGAGACCGACCTGGCGCTGGTGCGCCTGCTGGAGCAGGACGGGCGGATGTCCAACGCGATGCTCGCCCGCGAGGTCGGCATCGCCGAGTCCACCTGCCTGGTGCGGGTGCGCTCCCTGCGCGAGCGGGGCGTGGTCCGGGGCATCCACGCCGACGTCGACCCGGTCGCGGTCGGCCGTCCCGTCGAGGCGATGATCGCCGTCCGCTTCGGCGGGCACCGGCGCAGCCACTTCGAGCAGTTCACCGAGGAGGTCCCGCAGCTGCCCGGGGTGCTGGGTGCCTACCACGTGTCGGGAGCCATCGACTACTACGTGCACGTGGCGACCGAGTCGGCCGACGCCCTGCGCGACTTCGTCCTGGACCACCTGACCAACCGCCCCGGCGTGCTGCACGCCGAGACCTCGCTGATCTTCGAGTCGCTGCGCGGCCGCGGCACGATGACGCGCCCCGACGACGAGGGCGGTCCGGAGGGGGAGCGGGAAGAACGGGCTTGACCCTCACGCGGCGTGAGGCCGCAGAGTCGGTGACGTGACCGCATACCCGCAGATGACCGACGACGTGCTGACCGTGGGGCAGGTGGCCGAGAGCCTCGGCGTGACGGTGCGCACCCTGCACCACTACGACGAGGTCGGCCTCGTGGTGCCGTCGGGGCGCAGCCCCGCGGGCTACCGCCTCTACACCGAGGAGGACCTGCGGCGGCTGCAGCACGTCGTCGTCTACCGGCGGCTCGGCTTCCCGCTCGAGGAGATCGGGCAGCTGCTCGCCGACGGGGCCGACGTCGCAGCGCACCTGCGGCGGCAGCGCGCGGCGGTCACGGACAGGCTGGACGAGCTCGCAGGACTCGTCAGCGCCATCGACAAGGCCCTGGAGGCAGAGATGAGTGAGTACAAGATCACCCGCGAGGAGCAGCGCGAGCTCTTCGGCGACAACTTCGACGAGAGCTACGCGCGGGAGGCCGAGCAGCGCTGGGGGGACACCGCGGCATGGGCGCAGTCCCAGCAGCGGGCGAGGTCCTACACCAAGGAGCAGTGGGAGCAGATCAAGGACGAGGGCGACGAGATCAACGCGCGCTACGTCCGGCTCATGCGGGACGGCGTGCCGGCCGCCTCCGCGGAGGCGATGGACACCGCCGAGGCCGCGCGCCAGCAGATCTGCACCTGGTTCTACGACTGTCCTCGGCAGATGCACGCGGGCATCGCGAGATGTACGTCGCCGACCCGCGGTTCACGAAGACCTACGAGGACATCGCGCCCGGGCTGGCGCAGTACGTCCGCGACGCGGTCGTGGCCAACGCCGCCCGCGCCTGACCGCACGGGCGCCGCGGGCGGTCCGGTGTGGACGACCGGGTATGGGGCGTCGGTCGCCTCACGTAGGCTGCCGCCGTGACCGCTCCCGGACTGTTCGTCGCCTTCGAGGGCGGTGACGGCGCGGGCAAGTCCACCCAGGCCGACCTGCTCGCCCGGTGGCTGTCCGACCGTGGCCACGAGGTCGTGCGCACCCGTGAGCCGGGGGGCACGCCCCTCGGCCGTTCCTGCGGGAGCTGGTGCTGCACGGCGAGGACGGGTCCGTCGCGCCCCGGGCCGAGGCGCTGATCTTCGCCGCCGACCGGGCCCAGCACGTGGCCACGGTCGTGCGCCCCGCGCTGGGCCGGGGGTCGGTGGTGGTGACCGATCGCTACCTCGACTCCTCGGTCGCCTACCAGGGTGCCGCCCGCGAGCTCGGCCACGACGAGGTGCGTGGCCTGTCCCTGTGGGCCGTCGAGGACCTGGTGCCCGACCTCACCGTGCTCCTCGACGTCGACCCCGGGCAGGGGCGGGACCGCCGCGGCACCGTGCACGACCGGCTCGAGCGCGAGGACGACACGTTCCACGACCGGGTGCGGCAGGGGTTCCTGGCGCTCGCGGCCCGGGAGCCGGACCGCTACCTGGTGCTCGACGCCGGCGGCCCCGTCGAGGAGCTGGCCGAGCAGGTGCGCCGGCGGGTCCGGGCACTGCTCCCCGGGCCGGCGGGTGCGCCGTGAGCGTCTTCGACCAGGTGGTCGGCCAGGAGCGCGCGGTCGCGGTGCTGCGCAGGGCCGCGTCCGTGCCCGCCGCCATGACCCACGCCTGGCTGGTGACCGGTCCCCCGGGGTCGGGTCGCAGCGTGGCCGCGCGGGCGTTCGCCGCGGCCCTGCAGTGCGAACGGGTCGCGGACCCGGGCTGCGGGGAGTGCCACGCCTGCCGCACGGTGCTGGCCGGCAGCCACCCCGACGTCTCGTTCGTCTCGACCACCGAGACCTTCATCCGGGTCGACCGTGCCCGGGAGCTGGCGCTCACCGCGGCCACCCGCCCCAGCACCGGCCGCTGGCGGGTGCTCGTGGTGGAGGACGCCGACCGGCTCAACGAGCAGGCCGCCGACGCCCTGCTGAAGTCGCTGGAGGAACCGCCGCCGCGCACGGTGTGGGTGCTGTGCGCCCCGACCGCCGACGACCTCATCGTCACGGTTCGGTCCCGCTGCCGGCACCTGCAGCTCGGCACGCCTCCGGTCGACGCCGTCGCGGACCTGCTCGTGCGGCGCGACGGCATCGACCCCGCGATGGCCCACTACGCGGCCCGGGCCGCCCAGAGCCACATCGGCATCGCCCGCCGGCTGGCCACCGACGAGCACGCCCGGGCCCGGCGGCGCGAGGTGGTCGGGATCCCGACCTCCCTCACCGGCGTGGGGGCGGCGCTGAGGGCCGCCCAGGACCTCGTCGAGGAGGCGGGCGAGGGTGCCGAGACCATCTCCGCCGAGCGGGCCGAGGCCGAGCGTCGCGCCCTGCTGACCCAGCTGGGCGCCGACCCGGCCGCCCGTGCGCAGCCGCCCGCGGTCCGCAGCCACCTGCGCGACCTGGAGGTCCGGCAGAAGCGCGAGACCCGACGCCAGCAGCACGACAGCATCGACTCCGCGCTCACCGACCTGGCCTCCGTCTACCGGGACGCGCTCATGCTGGCGACCGGGTCGCCCGTCGAGCTGGTCAACGCCACCGAGCCGGAGCAGATCGAGCGGCTCGCTCGTTCCCTCTCCGCGGAGGAGCTGCTCGCCGCCCTGGAGACGATCGGCCTGGCCCGTGGACGCCTCGTGGCCAACGGGGCCCCGCTGCTGGTGCTGGAGGCGATGATGGTCGCCCTCGTCCTGCCCGAGCGGGCCGGGCGCCGGTCATGAGCCCGGCCGGACCACGGCCGCGCGTCCGACGACCGGGACCACGGCCCTTCCCGACCGCCCCGACACCCACCACCGGCACCCTCCAGCGGGCCGACGCACGCAAAGGACCTCTCCCCGTGGCAGCACCTCGCACCTCCGGCCCCCGCCGCGCCACCCCCGACCCGGCCGGCCGCGGACGGACCGCGCGGCTGGGGACCGCCGTCGTCGTGGCCGCGCTGACGGTCCTGGCCGGGTGCACGCCCGGCACCGACCCGGGGCAGGACCCCGCCCCGGTGGAGCAGGACCACGGGTCCGGGACCACCGACGCCCAGGCCCCCGTCGAGGGGGGCAGCGGGTCGCCGGACGACGACGCCGCGACCGGCACGGCCGGGTCGTCGGCGGGCGGTGCTCCCGCCGGGCTGGCCGAGTTCTACGGCCAGGAGCTGGACTGGTCCGCGTGCGAGAGCAGCTTCGAGTGCGCGACGTTGACGGTGCCGGTCGACTACGCCGAGCCGGACGCGGACACGATCGAGCTGGCCCTCCTGCGGTCGGTGGCGACCGGGCAGGCCCAGGGCTCCCTGGTCGTCAACCCCGGCGGGCCCGGCGCGTCCGGCGTGGACTACGCCATGATGGCCGGGGCCGTCGTCTCCCCCGAGGTGGCCCGGGCCTACGACGTCGTCGGCTTCGACCCCCGGGGGGTCGGTCGGTCGGCCCCGGTCACCTGCCTCGACGACGACGCGCTGGACGAGTTCCTCGGCTCCGACCCCTCGCCCGACGACCCCGCCGAGGAGGCCGAGCTGGAGACGCTCCAGGAGGAGTTCGCCGCCGCGTGCGAGGCCAACGCGGGAGACCTCCTCGAGCACGTCTCCACGGTGGAGGCGGCCCGCGACCTGGACGTCCTGCGGGCGGCCCTGGGGGAGGAGCGCCTCACCTACCTGGGGGCCTCCTACGGCACCTTCCTCGGGGCCACCTACGCGACCCTGTTCCCGGACCGGGTCGGGCGGTTCGTCCTCGACGGTGCCATCGACCCCACCCTCTCGGCGGTGGAGATGGGGCTGGGCCAGGCGGCCGGGTTCGAACGGGCCACCCGCGCCTACGTCGAGGACTGCGTCGCCGGTGGGGACTGCCCGCTCGGGCAGGACGTGGAGACCGCCATGGCGGCCATCCCGGCCTTCCTCGACGACCTCGACGAGAACCCCCTGCCGGTCAGCGGCGACGAGGTGACCGAGCTGACCGAGGGCTGGGGCATGCTCGGGATCGTCGTGGCCATGTACGCCGAGGACTTCTGGCCGATCCTCACCCAGGCCCTCCAGCGGGCCCAGCAGGGCGACGGGACCCTGCTGATGTTCCTGGCCAACACCTACGCCAGCCGCGGCGCCGACGGCGTCTACGAGGGCAACGGCATGCAGTCCATCTACGCCGTCAACTGCCTGGACCGGCCGGGCGAGGAGACCGAGGAGCTGGACAGCGAGGCGGTGCGGGCGCAGTTCGAGGAGGTCTCCCCGACCTGGGGCCGCTACCTCGCCGGGGAGGGAGCCTGCGGGGTCTGGCCCGCACAGGCCTCGGAGACCGTCGAGGACTACTCCGCGACCGGCGCGGCGCCGATCCTCGTGCTGGGCACCACGCGCGACCCGGCCACCCCCTACGAGTGGGCCGTGGACCTGGCCGACGTCCTCGACTCCGGGGTGCTGGTCACCTACGACGGCGACGGGCACACCGCCTACGGCCGGTCCAACGACTGCGTCGACGGCGCGGTGGACGCCTACCTGCTCGAGGGGACCGTGCCGGAGGACGGCCTCAGCTGCTGAGCACGGTTTGGGCGGGTCCGGCGTCGTCGGGTATTCTCGCTCGGGCTGCGCACGCAGCCGTGCCGCCTTAGCTCAGTCGGCCAGAGCGATTCACTCGTAATGAATAGGTCGGGGGTTCGATTCCCCCAGGCGGCTCCAGCATCACCCCAGGTCAACGGCCTGGGGTGATCTGCTTCAGGGGCACCACCTCCCCTCCAGTGCACAACGGGTGCACACTCCGCGCGGAGTCCAGCCGGTCGGCCACCCCGTCCAAGTCGTCATCGAAGAGCCCCGAGTAGACATCGAGCGTCATCGCCGCGGACGCGTGCCCGAGCATCCGTTGCACCGCCTTGACGTTCGCCCCGGCGCTGACCGCCAGCGACGCCGCGGTGTGCCGCAGCTCGTGAGGCGTCAGCCCCGCCAGGCCGGCCTCCACGGCCGCCAGGTCGAAGACGTCACGCCGGAAGTTCAGGTTCCGCAGCACCCCGCCCCGACGAGCCGTGAACACCAGCTCCTCGGTCCCCTTCCCGGCGCTCGCGGCCACCAGGTGCTCACCGACGAACGCGGGGAACGGCACCGACCGCTGCTGATGACTCTTCGGGGAGCCCCACACGAGCGCGCCGCGGACCTCGGTCACCGACTCCGCGACCACGAGCCGACGCCGCAACGGATCGACCCGCCCCACCCTCAGCGCCGCCAGCTCGCCCCACCGCAGCCCGCAGTAGGCCAGCACGTAGATGACGCCGGCGTAGTCGTCGCACGCCTCCGCCAGGGCCCGCACCTCCTCGTGGGAGAGGAACCTCTTCTCGCTCGACCTGGACGCCCGGGGCAGCCGCACGCCCTCCGCAGGGTTGGACGCGATCCTCCCCGCCTTCACCGCGAGCGCCAACTGCAGGGACAGCACCCGGTGCACGTAGCGCACCGTCGCCGGCGACAGCCCGGACACCGACAGTTCGGAGACCCACGCCGCGACGTCCTCGTGACCGATCCGGTTCAGCGGCACCGACCCCCAGCGAGGGAGCACGTGCTTGCGCTGCAGGCTCGCGTACGTCGCCCTCGTGGACGGCTTCAGGTAGCCCTCCAGCGTCGCCTCCCACTTCGGGGCCCATTCCTCGAACCGCAGCTTGCCCGCGTGCGGGTCCAGGTAGACCCCTTGCTGAGCGGCGACCCGACCCGGTCCAGGAACCGTTGCGCGTCCGCACGCCGCGGGAACGTCTTCGCCCGCTGACGGCCCCGGTCGTCCCGCCACCGCGCCACGTACCGGCGCTCGCGGCCCTCACCCCGCGTCGCGATGCTCGCCACTGTCCCGCCCCTTCCCGCTCCGGTCCGCCCACAGTCGCCGCGCCTGAGCGACGGCCACCTCCGGGGAGGCGTTCGTCGCCAGGTCCTCCCCGGCCCGCTCCGACTCCCTCGCCAGCACGAGCGAGAGCGCCTCGACCGCGTGGAACAGCGACATCCACCGCCCGCCCGTGAACGGCTCCCCGTCCTCGTGCTCCTCGCCCTGCAGGACCGCCCGCGCCTGACGCAGCGCCTGCACCGTCTCCAGCTCGACCTCCCAGTCGTCCCACAGCTCCTGGACCTCCTCGTCCGGACGCCCGCGCCTCTCCCGGTCCCACGCCCGGCCCATGACGACGGCCCGCTCCGGTGCGTACTCCCGGACGGCGTCCAGCACCTCCTCCACGACGGCACGCTCGCTGTCCTGCCACTCGTCCAGGCCCTCCTCCAGCGCCTGCTCCAGGTGGGTCCCGGCCACGGACTGCTGCATGAGGAGGCTCGCGGTGCAGTTCGCGATGTCATCGAAGCGCTCCCGCTGATCCTTCAGCGACTCCCGCAGCGCGGAGAGCAGACGCTCACGGTCGCTGGGATTGAGGAGCACCTTCCGCAGGTCGAAGCCCAGCACGATCGAGACCTCAACAGCCTCGTTCAGCCGCACGGGGCGATCCCCGGCCTCAACGCGCTGCACCGTCTGCTGATGCCAGGCGAGGCCTCGCTCTGCGAGTCGCCGCGCGAGCTCGCTCTGCGACAGCCGCGCGCGATCACGCTCCCGTCGCATGACCTCCACGAACGCCGGCTCCCATCGGAGCCCGGTTGTCTCAACGGTTCTCGGCACGTCATCGACAATAGAACGGTTGACCATCCCCCCGCAACTGGTGTAGGACTGTACTGGGATCACAACAAGATCGGGACCGATCCACCCGAAACGAGATCACACGGAGGTGTGGAGGATGAGCGAAGACACCGACCTGATGACGCTTCCCCAGGTCGCAGAGCTGCTGCAGAGGCCGCCCGCGACGCTGCGTTGGCTCCGGAGCAAGGGGGAGGGTCCCCGGTCAGCCGTCATTGCAGGCCGAATCACCTATAGGCGTCGGGACGTTCTGGACTGGATCGATGCGCAGTTCGCCGCCGACGACAGCCGCCCGGTGCGCCAGGCCGCGAGCGCCTGAGCCGCGACGTGCGAGCCCGCACCAACACCCACCCGGCTCGCTCCACGTCACCGACCACCAGGACCGCGAGAGAGGCCAACCCGTGAGCCACGCGGCGATCAGCTGGGCAACCCACGCCGAGCAGAGCGGCACGATGGACGCCTCGCACCGCCTCGTGCTCGTCATCCTCGCCAGCCACGCCGACCCCGAGGGACGAGGAGCCTGGCCCTCCGCCCAGACGATCAGCGACCGCCTGGGCATCGACAAGCGATCCGTCCGACGCTCGCTGAAGTGGCTCCAGGAGCACGACGTGATCCGCAGGGGAGACCAGGCCGCCGTGCACCACGTCCCCGAGGGGAAACGACCTGTCGTCTGGGACCTCGCCATGCCGGCCGATGGGGTGACGAGACCGTCACCCCTGACGAGACCGTCACGGGTGACGAGCACGACCAGCAGGGGTGACGAGACCGTCCGCGGAGGGGTGACGAGACCGTCACCCAAACCAACTACTAGAACAACAACAGAACCCACCCCCCAAACCCCCCACCCCGGCACGACCCGTCCGCGCTCGCTGCGCGACGACACGTGCGAGCACGGGGACCCCGGGGGAGCAGAGCTGCACCCCAAGTCCCACGAGCCCCGGTGCGCGCTCTGCCGGGCACAGTTCCGGGCGCAACGGGCGGCCGCGTCATGACACCCCGCCTCGATGACCTCGTCCGCGACCGCGACGGAGACCTCGTCCCCGCCGACGTCCAGGACCGCCACGACTGTGACCGCGGATGGACCGGACCCGCGTCCCAGCCCTCGCCCTGCCCTGTCTGCCGGCCCGAGACTGTCGCACGCCTCGCAGAGCAACGCGCACGAGCCCAGGCACGAGCCGCAGGCATCTACGCCGCCCCACGAATACGACCGGCGCTCGCAGCCGGCCCCGACCAGCCCAGCACCGACGACCCGCCTGAGGAGGCACTCACGATGAGCACGACCAGCACCACCTCCCCGACCACCACCACCAGCAGCGCCACGGCCACGACACCCGCGACCGTCCGTCTCGACCTCGCCGGCGACGACGTCGGCCTCGTGGTCGAACAGCTGCGCGAGGCGGCCGACGCGATCGCCTCCACGGCCATGCTCGACGCCTCCGACATCGTCACGTCCGGGCGCGACACCAGCGGCGGAGCACGTGACCCCAGGACCCGCGCCCTGCACCTGGCCCAGCGCCTCGCCCGCGCGATGGACTTCCGACGCATCGCGGACGAGCTGACGAGCGCCCGGACAGCCGCAGAGACCGCCACCACGACCGAGGAGAAGACCCGCCGATGACCCGTTGCCAGCACCAGCACGTCGACCGCCAGGTGTTCAGTTCTGAACACCTGGACGAGACCATGCCCAACCGCCCCAGCACGAGCGACGTCCCGGACGTCCCGATCCTCTTCCCGTCCGACTCGATCGAGACCGTCATCGAGGCGCTGAGCGGGTATGCCGACGAGCTGCGCCGCACGGCCGGCGAGGGACGACGGCACATCATGACCGGAGCGAACGTGATCCCGGCCGTGAACGCCCTCGTCCAGGCTGGGGAGGAGACCCTCATCGCGGAGGCGGACGAGCTGGACACCCTCGCCGCCCTCGTCGCGTCCCAGGCCCCCGACCACGAGCGACCGAGGACCGCCCCGTGACCGAGGACTACCGCGACGAGCTGACCGGGTGGAGGCTCTACTACTTGCACCGTGGCCGGTTGTGCGCGCCGTTCGTCGGGGACCTGTCTCCCGTCGAGCAGGACGAGCAGGCTGTCTGCGTCAGCCCGATCCACGGCACTCCCTCAGGTGAGCAGCACGACCCGCCCGCGCTCGGTTGCTACTGCGGGTGGCGCATCGCGGACAACCTCGACGCCCTGCGCCCGGCCGTCCCCGCGATCTGCGAGCCGGCGCGCAAGGTCCCTGTCCGCGACAGGCTCCTGGCTGAGAATCCCCGGCGCGTGCACAACCCGCCGTGGAACGTCCCGGACCACGTCCTCGCGCACTGGGACTGGCCCGCGCCGGCCCTCGTGCGCGTGCGGGGCGCGGGTGGCGTGCGCCGCGTCGATGACGTGGCCGAGCGTCAGGAGGAGCTGGAGGCACACTTCGAGGGCACCGGCTTGGAGCTCATCCGCGAGGGCAGGGGCATGTGGCGCGCCGCCCGCGTCCTCATCGTCGGCCCGATCATCACAGGTCTTTCACCCGACCCGGCCCGATTCTGGCCCAGAGAGACCTATGCCGCAGCCGACCACTACGGGGTGTCCGTGCACGTCGCCGCCCAGACGTTCCCCGAGGTCTTCGAGCGGGTCGCCGCGGGATGGATGCCACCCCCGGCGCTCTGCCGAACGCCCCGTCTGGCGGTGCACCCATGAGCGGCAGCACGGTTGACGTCCTGGAACGCGAGCGGGCTGCCGAGACCGCCTCGCTGCACGCCCTCTCCCGCAGCGCACGAGCAGCTGACGTGCGCCGATCACGGGCCCTGTCCGACTACCACGAGACGGTGCACGAGGCCCACCGTCTGCGCGCGGCCGCACGCACCCTGCCGGGCGCGGCCGCCGCCGCCCTCGTCGTAGAGGCCGAGGACCTGGAGCAGGACGCCCGTGAGCACCAGCAGGCGGCCGCCACGGCCGGCGAGGAGGCCCGGGAGGCACACGAGCACATCGCCCGCGCCCAGGCCCGCGTGGCCGAGCTCGACGCCGCCCTCGCCCGGTTCTCGCTGAGACGACCGTGAGCACGACCCGACCCGCCCTGTCCCCCGTCGCGCCGCACCAGGCGCGACGGGGGAGGGGCACCCCCTCGAATCATCGGAGGGGGTGGCCTCGTCAGAGCCCGCCAGTCCTCTTCTCTCCCTCCCCGAGGTCCCAGCCGCATTCCGGGAGGCCCCGCGCGGAGTTACGCGGCACCCAGGCGTGCCCCCTGGCCTGCGAGGACACCCTCCAGAGCCGATGAGCCGAGCAAGGCAACATCTGGCAACATCAGGAGACGAAATCGCCCTCCGCGCCGGCACGCTCCGCCTCGCTCTCGGCTCCCCGCAGGCTGTCGTGCACCTCGCGAACCTCGTCGCCTACGCGGAGGACGAGCTCGCCCGCCTGGACGGGATCACCGCTCAGGCCCCGGCCGTCCAGCTCGCCCGCGACGTCCTGACGGAGGCCTACGCCGCGGCCGTCCACGACCTCCAGGAGGACGACGGGCCCCGGCCGGACCCGATCACGACCGAGGAGGAGCACCTGAGCACGCGCGAGGCCGCCTCCCGGCTGGGCTGCTCTCCCCGCAACGTCTGCGCCCGCATCGCCCGCGGGTCCCTCCCCGCACGCAAGGAGGCCGGCCGATGGGTCATCCCCGCCGCTGCGCTGACCCGGCACCGCCTCCACGTCCCGACCCCTCCCGCGCCGCCCGTCGATCCCCGCTCGAGCGACCCCTACCTGCGAGCGCTCGCGGTCCTCTCCTCGCTCGATCCTCACGGCCTGGACTACATCGCCCGGTGCGCGACCTACGCCGAGCACCGCACCGCGGCGGACGTCCGCGTGACCCACGGCCCCCCGCGCGTCGTGCGGAACCTCCTGGCCCTGGCACGACGACTGCTCACGGAACCTCGCGGAAGATCGGAAGTTCCGACCCGCACGGACGGGGCAGGCTCTGACCTCATGGAGTGGATGACCACCACGGCGGCCGCGGACGAGCTGGGCTGCACGCCCCGCAACGTCTGCGACCTCATCGCCCGTGGGTCCCTCCCCACGCCCGGAACAGCGGCCGCGCCTGGCTCATCCCCGCCGACGACGTCCGCGCCCGTCGTGACCACCTCGCACAGAAAGTCTCCCCATGACCATCCAGCACCACACGCCCCTCGTGAACGCGCTCGCGGCCCGTCTCGGTGTAGACCTCGCCACCATCACCGGATCCGGAGCGGGCGGCCGCGTCACGGCCGACGACGTCCGCGCCGCAGCACCCCCGCGGCAGAGCGCGCCCTCGCCCCAGGTGCCCCCCAGGGCCACCTCCGCCCGTGCCTCCGGCGAGAAGGTCACCTACCGCGCATCCAACGGTGAGACGGTCACCGTCTCCACAACGGCGCTGAACCCGCTCCTGGACGAGATCAAGCAGTCCAAGCCCGAGCTTGCACGGCACATGCTCGCCGCCCAGCCGGCCCCGACCCTCTTCGCGACCGGAGACCTGCCGGTGTTCACCGCGTCGGGGATCGACCCGTCCCGTCTGCGTGAGCTCCCCTGGCACGTCCGGCACGCAGCGGCCCGGGCAGACAGCCGCGCCGCCCTGGCTCTCTTCGAGCGATTCACCCCCGCGGACGAGATGCGCTCAGCAGAGGCCGAGATGGAGCACGGCCACGACAGCAGCAACGCCGACTACCGCGACCGGATGCGGCACTGGGAGATGACGGCCGGCATCAGCAACGAGCTCTACCCCTGAGCAGCCGCCCCCCCGAACCTGCCCCGTCCTGAGCGTCAACGTCACGTCCCCCTCTCTCCTCCGGGTGACGAATCGAAGGTGAGGCCCAGCGCCGGCCACGGGCCCTTTCTGCCGGGGCCGACGCGAGCACCAAAGGCCCACCTGCGCCCAGGACGGGGCACACAACCCAGGAACTCCCCCGGCCGAGCCTCGCGAACGTGAGAACCATTCTCGATACGCTCTACTCGTGCACCGAGCGCTGGAAGGCCTGAGCCCCACCGTCGAGTGGGAGACGTTCTGGATCATCCGCGCCGAGGTCGAGGACGCCGGCGGCACGCTCCCCTGCACCGACGACCCGCGGCACACCTCCGACGACCCGCGGGAACGCGCCGAGGCCGCCGAGGTGTGCGCGTTCTGCCCCGCGCTGACAGCGTGCTCAGCCGCTGCCCTCTCCAGCGGGGAGGACCACTACGTCTGGGGCGGGGTGGACCTCTCCCCTCGACGCCGCAAGGCCACGGCCGACCCCGACGCAGCCTGACCCGCTACTGTCCTACCGGGGGCGCTCGCGGCCGAGCGCACCAGGCGCGGCCGGCGTGCTCTCTGGCGCTCCAGGCGGCACCGCAGGCACGCGCCCTCGTCCCGGCCCTCGCCCTCCTCGTCCTCGAACGGTGCGAAGGCCTTCCCGCAGTCCGTGCACGTCGCAGTGCGAGCCGCGGTCACGGCCTCGATTGCGACGTCCAGCTCCTGCCGCAGCTGGAGCAGCGACTCCAGCTCGACGGCCCGCGGGACGCCCCCGCCGACCCGCAGCGCGACGGACGGCTCCGGCTCTGTCTCGGAGGAGCCCAGCCACACGCTGAACACCTCCTCGTGGTCCCCGGCCGGCAGGACCTGGCGCACCAGGACCCTCCAGTGACTCTGTGGCCTCTGCCCCGGCTCGTGACGCTCCGACTCGCACCACGACGGGCACGCGCTGTCGGACGTCGGTGGGATGATCTTCTCGTTGGTGCGGCTCATGACAGTTCGGTCTCCTCAGGTTGTGAGCTGGAGGGGGTCGGCCCCGGTTCGTGTCCCGGGAGCCGGCCCTCTTCGACGTCTCTTCTCGCTACCGCTGGAGCGCGACCTCTGAGCAGCCTCTGTGCACATCCAGTGCACAACTGCCCCCACGACCCACCAACACCCATCGACCTCTCTCGACGCATCGTCGCAGGTCAGCCAACGGATACCACTTCCGGTGAGCCACGCCATACAGGGTTGAAAGTCCCTCGTAATGAATAGGTCAAGGGTTCGATTCCCTTAGGCGGCTCGTCCCAGCAGCACCCCGGCCCGTTCCACGGCCCGGGGTGCTGCTGCGTCCGGGGTGCTGCCGCGCGTCGTCGGTGGCAGCCGCCGGAGAGGTCAGTCGTGGGAGGGCATCGGCCAGCGCGCCGTGGACAGGCCGGCGTCCTTGGCCCGCTGCACGGCCTCCTCGTAGCAGCGCTCGGCCTCCTCGCGGCCTGCCCAGTGGGCGCCCTCCACGGACTTGCCCGGCTCCAGGTCCTTGTAGACCTCGAAGAAGTGCTGGATCTCCAGGCGGGTGTGCTCGCTGATGTGCTCCAGCTCGCGGATGTTGCTCTTGCGCGGGTCGTCGGCCGGCACGCAGATGATCTTGTCGTCGCCGCCGGCCTCGTCGCGCATGTGGAACATGCCGATCGGTCGTGCCGCGACCAGGCATCCCGGCCAGGTCGGCTCGTCGAGCAGGACGAGGGCGTCCAGGGGGTCGCCGTCCTCCCCCAGCGTCTCCTCGATGTAGCCGTAGTCGGCGGGGTAGCGGGTCGCGGTGAACAGCATCCGGTCCAGCCGGATACGGCCGGTCGCGTGGTCGACCTCGTACTTGTTGCGGCTGCCCTGCGGGATCTCGATCGTCACGTCGAAGTGCATGTGCGCTGCTCTCTTCTGGTGGGTTCGGCTTAGGCTCTAGCCCACAGTGTTCCCTATCCGGGGGAGCGCCGACCACGGAGGGCAGGAAACGGTGCACCGCTCCCACGTCCGCACCGTCGCCTCGGCCCTGACCCTGGGTGCGCTGCTCGCCGGGGCCCCCGCGCTCGGCGCCCCGGACGACGGGGGCGCGACCTCCGCGCCCGAGGACGCCGTCACGACGACCTCGCCGGACCCGGCGGGGGCCACCTCGGCGCCCGCTCCCACCAGCCCGGCCCAGGTGCGGCCGCTCATCACCACGACGACCTCCCCGCTGGGGCAGGTCGCCGACGGCCCGGTGCCCGACCCGGCCCAGGTGGAGGAGGCGCTGGAGGACGAGCTGGACAGCCGGTGGCTGGGCCCGGCCAACCGGCGCGCGGTCGCCGTGCGGGACGCGCTGACCGGGGAGCACCTGCTCGACCGCAACGCCGACCGCCTGCTCACGCCCGCCTCCACCACGAAGATCCTGGCCGCCGCCGCGGTGGTCACCGGGCTGGACGTCGGGGACACCTTCGCGACGCGGGCGGTGCGGGGCGCCGGGCCGCAGGACCTCGTGCTGGTCGCCGGTGGCGACATGCTCCTCGCCCGGGGGGAGGGGGACCCCGACGCCGTGGCCGGGCACGCCGGGCTCGGCGACCTGGCGGCCCAGGTCGCCGAGGCCCTGGCGGAGGACGGGCCGGGCGGTCCGGTGCGGCTGCAGGTGGACCTGGGCCACGCCGCCGGGCCGGACGTCCTGGGCTCCTGGACCGACCTGTGGGTCTCGGAGGGCTACACCGGCCGGATCGTCCAGCTGGGCCTGGAGGAGGACCGCGCCCTGCCGTTCTACCCGTCCCCGGACGACCCGGCGCAGGAGGCGGTCCGGGCCTTCGCCGCCGCCCTCGTGCAGGAGGGCGTCGCGATCCTCGCCGAGGACGGTGCCGAGATCAGCGACCCCGAGGACCTGGCCGAGCTGCCGGACGTGCCCGAGGTCGAGGTGCCCCCGGGGGAGGCCACGGCCGACGGCACGGACCCCGACCCGGGCGGCACGACCTCGGCCGGGGACGCGGGCGCCGCCACGCAGGGTGCGGGCGTGGCCGAGGAGCTGGGCGTGGTGCGGTCGGCCCCGGTGCGGGACGTGCTCGCCCTCGCCCTGGCGACCAGCGACAACGCCATGGTGGAGCAGCTGTCCCGGCAGGCCGCGGTGGCCGCGGGCCGGTCCGGCGACCAGCAGGACGTCACGGCGTGGGTCCAGGAGACCCTCGTGTCGACCTACGGCGTGGACCTCACCGGCGTGGAGCTCGCCGACACGAGCGGGTTGTCGGACGGGACCCGCCTGCCGGCCCGGGTCGTCGCCGACCTGCTCGTCATGGGGGCCGACGGGAGCCATCCCGACCTGCAGGAGGTGCTGGCGGCCGGAGGGCTGCCGATCGCCGGCTACACCGGGACGTTGGCGACCCGCTTCCACCTGCCGGTGCACGGCCCGGCCATCGGCACCGCCCGGGCCAAGACCGGGTCGCTGCCCGGGGTGACGTCGCTGGCCGGGACGGTCGTCACCGCGGACGGCCGCCTCCTCGTCTACGCCCTGGGCGCCGACCGGATCGGCCGGGACGGCGCGGTCCTGGAGGCCCGGTCCGTGCTCGACGAGATGGTGGCCGAGCTGGCCCGCTGCGGCTGCTCCTGAGGGCGCGGGCGTTCGCGCGGACCGTCCGCACCGCATACCGTCGGGCCATGACCACCAGCCCCGACCCCCACGGCCAGACCGGCACCGAGCCCGGGGGCGCCCCGCCGCCGGCCACCCCGGACGACGACGCCGAGGGCCTCGCCGGCCACGACCTGGTCGACTGGGACCTCGCCGCGGCCGCCGCGCGCCGGCTCGTGCCCCCGGGGCCCCGCGCGGGCCGCGCCGAGATCGAGCAGCTCGTCGCCGAGCTCCGGTCCGCGGGCGCACGCGCGGTCGAGCCGGTGGCGACCACGGCACGGCTGCGCACGCCCCCGGGGACCCCGCCCGCCCTCGTCGTCGACCGTCCGGGGTGGATCGCCGCCAACGCCGCGTCGATGGGAGCCATGCTGGCCCCCGTCCTCGACGAGGTCGTGTCCAGGAAGCGGGTGGCCGACCGGGCCCGGGCCCGGACGCGCGGCAAGGAGCTGGCCGAGGTCGGCCCCACCGCCCAGCGGATCGGCTCGGCGGTCACCGGCACGGAGGTCGCCGGGATGCTGTCGTGGATCTCCACCAAGGTGCTGGGCCAGTACGACCTCGCGCCGCAGGGCACGCCCCGGCTGATGTTCGTGGCCCCCAACATCCTGGCCGCCGAGCGCGAGCTGGACGTGGACGCCGGGGACTTCCGCCTGTGGGTGGCGATGCACGAGGAGACCCACCGGGTGCAGTTCACCGCGGTGCCCTGGCTGCGGGAGCACCTCATCGAGCAGGCCCGCTCCGTGGGTGCCCGGATGATGCCCGAGCCGGACCAGCTCGCCCAGCGGCTGGGGGAGATCGTGTCCCAGGTCCCGGGCGTGCTGCGCGGCGACACCGACATCACCCAGGTGCTGGCCAGCCCCGAGCAGCGTGAACGGCTCGCCGAGGTGACCGCGGTGATGTCCCTGCTCGAGGGGCACGCCGACGTCGTCATGGACGAGGTGGGCCCCAGCGTGATCCCCACGGTGGCCACCATCCGGTCCCGGTTCACCGAGCGGCGCAAGGGGGCCGGCGGCGTCGACAAGCTGCTGCGGCGGCTGCTGGGGATGGAGGCCAAGATGCGTCAGTACCACGACGGCGCCGTCTTCGTCCGGGCCGTGACGGACCAGGTCGGCGTGGACGGCTTCAACGCCGTGTGGACCTCGCCGCAGACCCTGCCGCGGCCCACCGAGATCGCCGAGCCGCACACCTGGGTCGCCCGGGTCCACGGCTGACCCGTCGGTCGCTCCCGTGCCCGGGCCGCACCCCGCCGTCGCCGCCACCCGCGTGGCCGTGCGCCGGACGCTGGCGTCCCTGCCGACGGCCGGGCCGGTGCTCGTCGCCTGCTCGGGCGGGGCCGACTCCCTCGCGCTCGCCGCGGCCACCGCGTTCGAGGCGTCCCGGGCGGGGCTCACGGCCGGTGCCGCCGTCGTCGACCACGGGCTCCAGGACGGCTCCCGGCGGGTCGCCGCCGAGGCCGCCGAGGCGTGCCGGGCGCTGGGCCTGAGCCCGGTGGAGGTCGTCCGGGTCGACGGGGCCGCCACCCCGGCGTCGGGTCCGGGGCCGGGGCCCGAGGGGGCGGCGCGGCGGGCCCGGTATGCCGCGCTCCTGGCGGCGGCCCGCCGGCTCGGGGCGGTGGCGGTCCTCACCGGGCACACCCGGGACGACCAGGCCGAGCAGGTGCTGCTGGGCCTGGCCCGCGGCTCGGGGGCCCGGTCGCTGGCCGGCATGCGCCCCGTCCGCGCCCTCGGGGCGGACCCGGAGGTGCGGCTGGTCCGACCGTTCCTGGGGGTCGGCCGGGCCCAGACCGTGCAGGCCTGCGGCTCCCTGGGGCTGACGCCCTGGACCGACCCGCACAACGCCGATCCCCGCTTCGCCCGGGTGCGTGCCCGTCTGGCGATGGTCCTGCTCGAGGACGAGCTCGGCCCGGGGCTCGTGGCCGGCCTGGCGCGGTCGGCCGAGCTGCTGCGCGACGACGCCGACGCCCTCGAGGAGGTGAGCGCCAGGGCGTACGAGGACCTGGGACCGCCCCCGTGGGAGGTGCGCGCCGTGCGGGCCCTGCCCCCCGCCGTGCGTCGCCGGCTCTGGCGCCGCGTCGCCCTGGCCGAGGGCAGCCCGGGCACCGACCTCACCGGCGAGCACCTGCGCGCCGTCGACACCCTGGTCACGGACTGGCACGGGCAGGGGCCGGTCCACCTGCCCGGCTCGGTGCGGGCCCGGCGGGAGGGCGGCCTGCTGCACCTGGGCCGTCCGTAGTTGAATGGCCACGAACGCTGCACCCCGACCCCGGGACGTTCGACCCGGGACGACGACCCCCGACACGAAGGAGCAGGCCCGTGGATGCCGAGCACATGGGTGCCGACCTGGAGGACGTGATGTTCACCGAGGAGCAGATCCAGCAGCGGCTGGCCGAGCTCGCGTCGCAGGTGTGGCAGGACTACGCCGACAAGGACGTGCTCCTCGTCGGCGTCCTCAAGGGGGCGGTCATGGTGATGGCCGACTTCGCCCGGGCCCTGCCGGGGTCGGCGGAGATGGACTGGATGGCGGTCAGCAGCTACGGCTCGGGGACCAAGTCCAGCGGGGTGGTGCGCATCCTCAAGGACCTGGACACCGACATCAGCGGCCGGCACGTGCTCATCGTCGAGGACATCATCGACTCCGGGCTGACGCTGAGCTGGATCCGCACGAACCTCGAGTCGCGCCGCCCCGCGTCGGTGGAGATCTGCACGCTGCTGCGCAAGCCCGAGGCGGCCAAGGTCTCCATCGACGTGCGCTACGTCGGCTTCGAGATCCCCAACGCCTTCGTCGTGGGCTACGGGCTGGACTACGCGGAGAAGTACCGCAACCTGCGCGTCATCGGCACCCTGGCGCCGCACGTCTACAGCTGACCGGGGGGTGCCAGGGGGCGCGGCCCCCCGGGTGATGGAACACTGGCCCCCTGCCGCACGTTGTCGGCAGGAGACCCGTGCCGACATCGAACGATCAGGAGGACCGGGGCCAGCGCGTCCGACCCGCGCCGACCCCGACGCGACCACATGAGCACCGCCAAGCCGCGACCCCGACCCAAGCCCAGTCCGTGGATCTGGATCTTCCTGTTCCTGGGCATGGGCATCCTGTGGTTCTCCCTGCTGTCCCCCAGCGCGTTCACCCGCATCGACACCGTCGACGCCCTGGAGCTCATCCGGGACGAGAAGGTCGCCGAGGCCGTCGTCACCCCCGACCGGGTGGACCTGACGCTCAAGGAGGGGGAGACCTTCTCCAGCCCCGACGTGCGTGAGACCGGGCAGGTGCAGGCCTACTACGTGGAGGCGCGGGGCGAGCAGATCATCGCCGCGCTGGACGAGAACCCGCCGAGCGAGACCTGGACCGACGACCCGGCCCGGCCGAACGTGTTCGTCTCGATGCTGGTCAACTTCCTGCCGCTGCTGCTCATCCTGGGTCTGTTCCTGTGGCTGATGACGCGGATGCAGGGCGGCGGCCGGGGCGTCATGCAGTTCGGCAAGTCCAAGGCCAAGCTGGCCACCAAGGACATGCCCAAGGTCACCTTCGCCGACGTGGCCGGCGCGGACGAGGCGGTCGAGGAGCTGCACGAGATCAAGGAGTTCCTCTCCGAGCCCCGCAAGTTCCTCGAGGTCGGGGCCAAGATCCCCAAGGGCGTGCTGCTCTACGGCCCTCCCGGCACCGGCAAGACCCTGCTGGCCCGGGCGGTCGCCGGGGAGGCCGGCGTGCCGTTCTACTCCATCAGCGGGTCGGACTTCGTCGAGATGTTCGTCGGCGTCGGCGCCTCCCGCGTGCGTGACCTGTTCGAGCAGGCCAAGGAGAACGCCCCAGCGATCATCTTCGTCGACGAGATCGACGCCGTCGGCCGGCACCGCGGCGCCGGCATGGGCGGCGGGCACGACGAGCGCGAGCAGACGCTGAACCAGCTGCTGGTGGAGATGGACGGCTTCGACGTCAAGACCAACGTCATCCTCATCGCGGCCACCAACCGGCCCGACATCCTCGACCCCGCGCTGCTGCGCCCGGGCCGCTTCGACCGGCAGATCGCCGTCGAGGCCCCCGACATGCTCGGCCGGCTGCACATCCTCCAGGTGCACGGCAAGAGCAAGCCGCTCGCCGACGTGGACCTCATGGCGATCGCCCGCCGGACCCCCGGGTTCTCCGGCGCCGACCTGGCCAACGTGCTCAACGAGGCCGCGCTGCTGGCCGCCCGCAAGAACGAGAAGGTCATCAACGACCACGACCTCGACGAGGCGATCGACCGGGTCATGGCCGGCCCGCAGAAGCGGACCCGGGTGATGAGCGCCAAGGAGAAGAAGATCACCGCCTACCACGAGGGTGGGCACGCCCTGGTGGCCGCGGCGATGAACCACACCGACCCGGTGAGCAAGGTGACGATCCTGCCGCGCGGCCGCGCCCTGGGCTACACGATGGTGCTCCCGGCGGACGACAAGTACTCCACGACCCGCAACGAGCTGCTCGACCAGCTCGCCTACGCCCTGGGCGGCCGGGTCGCCGAGGAGCTGGTCTTCCACGACCCCACCACCGGGGCCGCCAACGACATCGAGAAGGCCACCGGCCTGGCCCGCAAGATGGTCACCCAGTTCGGGATGAGCGAGCGGGTCGGGGCGGTCAAGCTCGGCTCCGCCGGCGGCGAGGTCTTCCTCGGCCGCGACATGGGCCACGAGCGGGACTACTCCGAGGACCTGGCCGGCGTCGTCGACCAGGAGGTCCGCCGGCTCATCGAGGCCGCGCACGACGAGGCCTGGCACGCGCTCAACGACAACCGGGACGTCCTGGACGCCCTCGTCCTGGAGCTGCTGGAGAAGGAGACGCTCAACGCCGCGGCGATCGCCGAGATCTTCAAGGACGTGCGCAGGCGCCCCGAACGGCCCGTGTGGCTCTCCTCCGACAGCCGGCACGTGCACACCGAGGGGCCGGTGCTCACCGAGGCGGAGAAGCACGCCATGGCCAACGGCCACGGGCCGGCGGCCGAGGACGGGCAGGAGCACCCGCCGCACAAGGTCGTCGAGGTCCCGGAGGGCGGGTATGTCGACCCCGGGAACCGGTGACCCGGCCCAGCAGGCGGGCCCGGGCACTGACCCGGGCACGGACCCGGGCGGCGACGCGTCCCGGCCGGTCCTGACGGACGAGGCCGACGCCCCCGGCGGGCCGGTCGTGCAGGAGGTCGACCACGACCGGATCGCGGCGGCCGTGCGCGAGATCCTCCTCGCCGTCGGCGAGGACCCCGACCGGGACGGCCTGCGGGACACCCCGGCCCGGGTCGCCCGGTCCTACGCCGAGGTCTTCTCCGGGCTGCGCCAGGACGCCTCCGAGGTCCTCGGGACCCGGTTCGACGTGGAGCACGACGAGATGATCATCGTGCGGGACATCGCCCTCTACAGCGTGTGCGAGCACCACCTGGTCCCCTTCCACGGGGTGGCCCACATCGGCTACGTCCCGGGCCGGGACGGGCGCGTCGTCGGGCTGTCCAAGCTCGCCCGGCTGGTCGACGTCTACGCCCGCCGGCCCCAGGTGCAGGAGCGGCTGACCACCCAGATCGCCGAGGCGCTCGTCGACCACCTCGACCCCGGCGGGGTGATGGTCGTGGTCGAGGCCGAGCACCTGTGCATGTCCATGCGGGGCGTGCGTCGTCCGGGCGCGCGGACGACGACCTCGGCGGTGCGCGGCATGCTGCGCGACCCCGCCACCCGGGCCGAGGCGATGAGTCTGATGACCGGCCGGAGCACGTGACCGTGGTGCCCCCCGTCGCCGACCTGGTCCGACCGGGCCCGACCCGGATCATGGGCATCGTCAACGTCACCCCCGACTCCTTCAGCGACGGCGGCCGCCTGCCCGACGCCCGCGCGGCGGTCGAGCACGGCCGTCGCCTCGCCGCGGAGGGTGCCGACCTGCTGGACGTGGGGGGCGAGTCGACCCGCCCGGGGAGCACGCGTCCCGACGAGGCGGAGGAGATGGACCGGGTCCTGCCGGTCGTCGCCGAGCTGGCCTCCCTGGGGCACGTGGTCTCGGTCGACACGATGCGGGCCTCGGTGGCCCGTGCCGCCCTGGAGGCCGGCGCCGCGGTCGTCAACGACGTCTCCGGCGGGCTGGCGGACGAGCGTATGCCCGGCGTGGTGGCCGCCGGCGGCGCCCCGTTCGTGGTCATGCACTGGCGGGGGCTGCTCAGCGACCCGCACGCCCGGCCGCACTACGACGACGTCGTCGCGGAGGTCTGCGCCGAGCTCGCCGACCGGGCCGCCGCCCTGACGGGCCAGGGGGTCGACCCCGCGCAGATCGTGCTCGACCCGGGTCTGGGGTTCTCCAAGGACGCGGCGCACAACTGGACCCTGCTGGCCCACCTCGACCGCGTGCTCGACCTGGGACACCCCGTCCTGCTCGGGGCCTCCCGCAAGCGCTTCCTCGGGCGGCTGCCCGCCCGGCCGGGCGCACCGCTCGACGAGGACGCCCCGGCGAGCGAGCCGGCCGACCGGGACGTGGCCACCGCGGCGACCAGCCTGCTGGCCGCCCGGGCAGGCTGCTGGGCGGTGCGGGTGCACGACGTCACCTCTACCCGGGACGCGCTGGCCGTGCACGAGATGACGGAGCGGCACCGTGGCTGACCTCGCCCGGGGCGACCAGGTCCGGCTCACCGGCGTGCGGGCGCGCGGCCACCACGGCGTGTTCGAGCACGAGCGCCGGGACGGCCAGGACTTCGTCGTCGACGTGGTGCTCGGCCTGGACCTGGCGCCGGCCGGCACCACCGACGACCTGTCCCGGACGGTGCACTACGGCGAGGTCGCCGCCGACGTCGTCGCGGTGGTCGAGGGACCGGCCCGGGACCTCATCGAGTCCGTGGCCGAGGAGATCGCCGCCGTGGTCCTGGCCCGCCCCGCGGTCGAGACCGTCGAGGTGACCGTGCACAAGCCGCAGGCCCCCGTCGGCGTGCCCTTCGACGACGTCGCCGTCGTCGTCCGCCGCCGTCGGGACGTGCCCGTCGTCATCGCCGTCGGCGCCAACCTGCCCACCGACGACGGCAACGACCCCGCCCGCACCGTCCGGGCCGCGGCACGCGCCCTGCACCGCGTCCGCGGCCTGCGCGCGGTCCGGCTCTCCCCGCTCTACACCAGCGCCCCCCTCGGCGGGCCCACCGTCGCCGGGCAGCCGGACTACGTCAACGGGGTGGTCCTCGCCCGCACCAGCCTGGCCCCGGCCACCCTCCTGGCCCGGCTCCACCGGCTCGAGGAGGAGCACGGTCGGATCCGCCAGGTCCGCTGGGGCGCCCGGACCCTGGACCTGGACCTGGTGCAGTACGGCGACCCGCTGGCCGGCACCGACGTCCGCTCCGCGACCACCGACCTGACCCTGCCGCACCCGCGGGCCTCCGAGCGGGCCTTCGTGCTCCGGCCCTGGCTGGACCTGGACCCCGACGCCCACCTGCGGACGGGGCGGGACGTGCGCGCGGTGCGCGACCTCATACCCTCCCTGGTGGACCAGGAGCTGCACCCGCTGGAGGAGGGGACGTCGCGATGAACCCGGCCGAGGGGGTCCGCCCCGCCACCGGTGTCCTCGTGGGGGTGCTGACCGGGATGGCCGGCTGGCTCGTGCTGCAGCTGCTGCGCTCCCTCGGCGCCGGGTACCCGGTGATCTCCTGGCTGGGGCTGGTGCCGCTCGTCGCGGTGACCCTCCTGGTGCTCGTCCTCAGCTGGCAGATCCGGCGCTACCTCCGCGGCAGGGGGACCGCCCGGCCGAGCCCGCAGCGGGGGCGGGGGACCCTCGTGGGCGCGCAGGCGGCCGCCCTCGGCGGTGCCGCCCTCGTGGGGTGGTACCTGGCCAACGCGGTCGTGCACCTGCCGAACGCCGACGTGCCGGGGGAGCGCGCCCAGCTGGTCTGGGGGCTGGTCCACGCCGGGGCCGCGCTGCTGCTCTCGGTGGTGGGCTACGTCGGCCAGGCCTGGTGCCGGATCCCGCCGGGCGAGGGGGACGACGACGACGGCGACGAGATCCCCGACGCCGACCTGGCCTACGGCTGAACCGGCCTACAGTGGCCGGGTGAGCGAGCACGGCAACACCCCCGTCGAACCGGCCTCCGTCACCGGGCGCACCTCGCTGTGGCCCGGGCTGGCCGACCCGGAGCACTCGCGGTGGTACGTGGAGCGGTTCCGCGTCATGGGGGCCCGCGGCGACGACGTGGAGGGCGAGTCCCGGCTCGTCGACGTCCTGGCCCCCCGGGGTGCCCGCCTGCTCGACGCCGGCTGCGGCCCGGGCCGGCACGGTGGCCACCTGGCCCGGCTCGGCCACGAGGTCGTCGGGGTGGACATCGACCCCGTCCTGGTCTCAGCCGCCCGCGAGGACCACCCCGACGCGACCTGGCTGGTCGCCGACCTGGCCACCCTGGACCTGGCCGCCGAGGGGCAGGAGCGGCCCTTCGACGGCGCGCTGCTCGCCGGCAACGTCCTGGACTTCCTGCCGGTGGAGCACCGGGCCGCCGCCCTGGGCCGGGTCGCGGCCGCCGTGCGGCCCGGCGGCTTCGTGCTCGTGGGCTGCCGGGTCTCCCGGGGGTTCACGCCCGCCGACCTCGACGCGGCGCTCCCGTCGGCCGGGCTCACCCTCCAGCACCGGTTCGCGACCTGGGACCTGCGCCCCTGGGACGAGGACGCGACGTTCGCGGTGAGCGTGTTGAGGCGGACCGGGCCCGGCTCCCGTTGACCCCCGTCGCCTGGGGCCTCGCCGTCGTCTTCGCGGTCCTCGCCGTGACCGACTGGACCGTCGTCGGGACGGGACGCCGGGCCTGGCGGCCGGTGACCAAGCCGTCGGCGCTGGTGGCGCTGATCGGCGTGACCGTCACCCTCGAGCCCGTCGACCCGGCGGTCCGGTCCTGGATGGTGGTCGGGCTGGTGCTGTCCCTGGCGGGGGACGTGTTCCTCCTGGGCTCCCGGCGCTGGTTCGTTCCCGGCCTGGTGTCATTCCTGGCCGCCCACGTGGCGTACGTGGTGGGCCTGCTGCTGGCACCGACCTCCCCCGGATGGATGCTGGTCGGCCTCGCGCTCGTGGCGGCGGCCGCCGTCGCCGCCGTCCCCCGGCTCGCCCGCCTCCGCCGGGGCGAGCACGCCTCGCTCCTGGGCCCGGTCGTCGCCTACCTGGTCGTGATCTCGGCCATGGTGGTCACCGCGTTCGGGACGGCGCACCCGTGGGCCGTGGCGGGGGCCGTGCTCTTCTACGTCTCGGACGCCACGCTGGCCTGGAACCGGTTCCTCACGGAGCACCGGTGGGGCCCGACGGTGGTCATGGTCACGTACCACCTGGGCCAGGCCGGCCTCGTCGGCTGGCTCGTGCAGGGCTGACGTCGGGGGCCGTCTACCGGTCGACGTCGCCCACGACGAAGAACATCGACCCGAGGATGGCCACCATGTCGGCCACGACGGTGCCGGGCAGCATCTCGCGCAGCACCTGGACGTTGTTGAACGACGCCGAGCGCAGCTTGAGCCGGTGGGGGGCCTTGTCGCCGCGGCTGACGAGGTGGTAGCCGTTGAAGCCCAGCGGGTTCTCGGTCGCCAGGTAGTGCGCCCCCTCGGGCACCTTGAGCACCTTGGCAGCCGGGTGTCGTAGGGGCCCGGACCCAGCTCGCGCAGCCGTTCCGTGCACGCCCGGGCCAGGTCCAGCGAGACGTGCACCTGCTCGGCGAGCACCTCCAGCCGGGCGTAGCAGTCCCCCTCCTCCCGGGTCACCACCCGACCCGGGCCGCCCTCGCGGAAGAGCTCGGCGTAGGCCAGGTAGGGCTCGTCCCGCCGCAGGTCCACGTCCAGGCCGGAGGCGCGGGCGATCGGCCCGGACACGCCGTAGGCCAGGACGTCGGCCATCTCCAGCACGCCCACCCCGCGCGTGCGGGCCAGGACGATCTCGTTGCCCAGCAGCATCGACTCCAGCTCGGGCATCCGCTCCCGGACCTGCTCGACGGCGGCGTCGACCCGGTCCAGCCAGCCCTCGGGCAGGTCGTGCAGCAGCCCGCCCACACGGTTGGCCATGTAGTGCATCCGGCCGCCGGAGTACTCCTCCATGACGGCCTGCAGCTCCTCCCGCTCCCGGAAGGAGTAGAACATCGGGGTGATCGCGCCCAGCTCCAGCGGGTAGGACCCCAGGAACATGAGGTGGTTCAGGACACGGCCCAGCTCGGAGAGCAGCGTCCGGGTCCAGGTCGCCCGTTCGGGCACCTCCATCCCCAGCAGGTGCTCGACGGTCAGGGCCACGCCGACCTCGTTGTTGAACGCCGACAGCCAGTCGTGCCGGTTGGCCAGGACGAGGATCTGCCGGTAGTCGCGGACCTCGAAGAGCTTCTCGGCCCCCCGGTGCATGTAGCCGATCACCGGCTCGGCGGCGATGATCCGCTCCCCGTCCACGGTCAGCCGCAGCCGCAGGACGCCGTGCGTGGCCGGGTGCTGCGGGCCGATGTTGAGCACCATCTCGGTGGTGCTCACCCCGCCGACGCCGGCGGCGCCGAGGGAGACGTCCAGGTCGCGGGTGCTCACCTGGGCCACCCTAGCCCGCCGGGGGGTCCTCGTCGGGGCGGCCGCGGCCCGCGGCGGACGGTCCGACGGGCACGAGCACCCAGCCGAAGTCGCCGAGGCCGCCGGGGGCGGTGAGCGCGCCCAGGGCGGCGCGGCGGGCCAGCCGGGCCAGGTATGCCGCGGGGTCGGCCCGGGCGAGCGCGTGCGGCACGGGGGGCAGGAGCGCCCCGCCGGTGCCGGCCGCGCCGTCGGCCGCCGCGCCGTCGTCCTCCAGCAGCCCCAGCAGGGCGGCGCGCTGGGAGGTCGACGTCGCGGCCGGGCCCAGGTGGTCCACGACGCTGTCCCAGGCCACGTGGGCGGTCAGGTCGCAGCAGCCGTCCGGGACGGGGTCGACCTGCCGCCCGTCGCGGTAGCCCGTCAGGGTCCCCCCGGGCGGCCGGTCCGCGCGGGTGTGCCCGTAGTCGACGAGCAGGACCAGCCCCTGGTCGACCCGGGAGACGAGGTCGGCGGCGGCCCGGTCGCGGGGGCGGCCCACCTCGGCCCGGTGCACCTGCCGGCCCAGCCACCGACGCGCCCAGGCCAGGTCCGGGGGCGAGGCGACCGGGCCGAGGACCTCGATGCCGTCCTCGTGCACGGCGAGCTCGCGCCATACCCCGGCGTCGTCGCGGGCGAGCACGGGGCAGGGGACGACGTCGAGCCACTCGTGGGCCAGCACGAGGGCAGACCGCAGGTCCCGAAGGTCGGCGGGCAGGGAGCCGCCCCCCGGGGAACGGGTCCACCGGTCCACGGGCAGACCGGACGGGCGCCCGACGACGTCGACCCCGTGCAGCCGCAGGTCCGGCGCGAGACGGTGCACCTCGGCCAGCAGCTCGCCGCGACCGGCACCGACGTCGACCACCTCGTGCAGGCCGTGCCGCCGGCACAGTCGCACGACGGCCTCGGCCAGCACGGCGCCGGCGCCGGGGATGCCCTGCGCGGAGGTGTGGAAGTGCTCCGCGGGCGCGTGCGAGCGGTAGAAGCCGTCGTCGCCGTAGAGGGCCTCCGCCCACGCCTCGGCCCAGGGTCTCGGCGGACCGGGCGCGCCGTGGCGGGGCTGCCGGTCGGGTGCACCCCACTACTGTGCCGCACGTGGACCTCCTCGACGTCGCTCGGATCGTGCTGGGCCTGGTGCTGCTCGTGGGCGGGGGCGAGCTGCTGGTGCGTGGTGCCTCGGCGCTCGCCGTCCGCTCCGGGCTGACCCCGCTCGTGGTGGGTCTCACGGTGGTCTCGGTCGCCACGTCGGCGCCCGAGCTGGCGGTCACCACCGGGGCCGCGCTGCGGGGGGAGACCGAGCTGGCGCTGGGCAACGTCGTCGGCTCCAACATCGCCAACGTGCTGCTCATCCTCGGGGTCTCGGCGCTCATCCTGCCGCTGACGGCCCGGCGACGGATCGTGCGGGTCGACGTGCCCGTCATGCTGGCGCTGGGCGTGCTCGCCCTGCTGCTGTCCCTCGACGGCCGCATCGGCGTGGGGGACGGCGTGGTGCTGCTGACGATCTTCGTCGCGCACCTCGTGGCCAGCGTGTGGATCGCCCGGCGCGACCCCGGCGACGGGCCGGCCCCCGCCCCGGGCACCGAGGAGGGGCGGGGCGAGGACGAGACGGCGGGGCCGGACGACGGCGTCCTGCCCCTGTGGGCGGCCGTGCTGCTGGTCCTCGGCGGGGTGGTCCTGCTGGTGGTCGGGGCGGGCCAGCTGGTCTCGGGGGCCACGGCCGTGGCGACCGCCCTGGGCGTCAGCGGTCTCGTCGTCGGCCTCACGGTGGTGGCGGTCGGCACCTCGCTGCCCGAGCTGGCCGCGTCCGCCGTCGCGGCGCTGCGGGGGGAGCGCGACCTGGCGCTGGGCAACGTCGTGGGCAGCTGCATCGCCAACCTCGGCCTGGTCCTGGGCCTGCCCGCGCTCCTGGCCCGCGGGCTGGACGTCCCGGCCGCCGTCCTGGCCCTCGACCTGCCCGTCATGCTGGCGACCAGCCTGGTGCTCCTGCCGGTGGCCTTCACCGGGTTCGTCGTCGCCCGCTGGGAGGGCGGCCTGTTCGTCGCGCTCTACGGCGCCTACGTCGGCTACGTGGTGCTCCAGGCGACCTCCCACGACGCCCTGTCCGGCTTCACCACGGTGATGACGCTCTTCGTGCTGCCGTTCGTGGTCCTGGCGGTGGCCACGACCGCCGCCTACGAGCTGGGGCGGATCTCCGAGCGGCGACGGCGCGCCGCGGCGGGCGGCTGAGTCGGATCGGTCGGGTCCTGGGTCGGTCCTGGCCCGTGCTCGAGCGCAATGTCGTTTTCCTGCTGGACCGGACCACGGCCTGGACCGCAGCATGGAGGGGTGCAGCTCGACCACGACCGGTGCGTGACCGCCGTCCGCAGCAAGGACCCCCGTTTCGACGGGTGGTTCGTCACGGCGGTCACCAGCACCGGGATCTACTGCCGACCCAGCTGCCCGGCGATCACCCCCAAGGTGGCCAACCTCTCCTTCTACCCCTCGGCCGCGGCGGCGCAGCGGGCCGGCTTCCGGGCCTGCCGCCGGTGCCTGCCCGACAGCACCCCGGGGTCCCCCCCGCTGGCGGCCACGGGCCGACCTCGTCGCCCGGGCGGTGCGGCTGGTCGCCGACGGCGTCGTCGACCGCGAGGGGGTGCGCGGCCTGGCCGACCGGCTGGGCTACTCCACCCGGCAGCTGGAGCGCCTGGTCACGGCCGAGCTGGGGGCCGGGCCGCTCGCCCTCGCCCGGGCCCGGCGGGCCCAGACGGCCCGCACCCTGCTGGAGTCCACGGACCTGTCCGTCTCCGACGTGGCCCACGCGGCCGGGTTCGGCAGCCTCCGGGCGTTCAACGACACCGTCCGGGCGGTCTACGCCACCACCCCGACCGCGCTGCGACGGGCCGCCGCAGGCCGGCCCGCGTCCGCCGGCCCCGCACCGGAGCGCCCCGCCGGGTCCGCCGCCCAGGTCGAGGTGCGGCTGCCGTTCCGGGCCCCGCTGCATCCGGGGAGCCTCGCGGACCAGCTGCGCACCCGGGCGGTCCCGGGCCTGGAGGTGTGGCGCGACGACGGCTGGGAGCGCGCACTGGACCTGCCGCACGGTCCTGCGCTGGTCCGGGTGGAGGTGCCCTCCCCGGGGGCCCGGCACGTCCGGGTGCGGCTGCGGCTCACGGACGTGCGGGACCTGGCGGCGGCGACCGGCCGGCTCCGCCGGCTGCTCGACCTGGACGCCGACCCCCACGCCGTCGACGAGCACCTGGCCCGCGACCCGGCCCTGCGCCACCGGGTGGCCGCGGCTCCCGGGGTCCGTCCGCTCGGGACGGTCGACCCCGACGAGACGGCGCTGCGCGTGGTCCTCGGGCAGCAGGTCTCGACGGCGCGGGCGAACGGGATGGCCGCCGAGCTGGTCCGCACGCTGGGCGCGGAGCTGCCCGTCCCGCTGCGGGAGCCAGGCGGGCCGACCCACCGTTTCCCCCGGCCCGCCGAGGTCGCCGCGGCGTCCCCGGAGGATCTCCCCGGCATGCCGCAGGCCCGTCGGCGCACCCTGCTGGCGCTGGCCGCGGCCCTGGCCGACGGGAGCATCGACCTGGGGCCGGGAGCCTCCTGGGAGGAGGCCCGCGCGACGCTGGCCGCCGTCCCCGGCGTGGGACCCTGGACGGTGGAGACGGTCGCGCTGCGCGCGCTCGGCGACCCGGACGCCTTCCCCGCCGGCGACCTCGACGTGCTGCGCCGGGCGGCCGCCGCCGGCCTGGGGGACACCCCGTCCGCGCTGACCGACCGGGCCCGCGCCTGGCGGCCCTGGCGGGGGTACGCCCTCCAGCTGCTGCGCGCCACGAACCCCCTTCCCTCCGACCGCACCCTGAACCCGCTGGAGCGACCATGAGCCCGACGACGACCCCGACCCCCACCCACGTCCATCTCGACGGTCCGCTCGGCCGGCTCCGCCTCGTCGGCGACGGGCGGCACCTCACCGGCGTCTACTTCGAGCAGCACCGGCACGCCCCGGCCGACCTCGGTCCGACCGTCGACCTGCAGGAGGCGGACCCCGTCCTGCAGGAGGCCGCCCGGCAGGTCTCCGACTACCTGGCGGGGCGACGCACGGAGTTCGACCTGCCCGTGCGGGCCCCGGGCACCCCGTTCCAGCAGCGCGTGTGGGCCGCCCTCCGGCTCATCCCCTACGGGAGCACGTGGTCCTACGGCGAGCTCGCCGCCCGCATCGGGCAGCCGGGGGCCGCCCGGGCCGTCGGGCTGGCCAACGGGCGCAACCCCGTCTCCGTCGTCGTGCCCTGCCACCGGGTGGTCGGCAGCGCGGGGGCCATCACCGGCTACGGCGGCGGCGTGGAGCGCAAGCAGGCCCTGCTCGACCTGGAGCGACGGGTGGCCGGGCTGTCCCTGCTCTGACTGTGAGGATTCCCTTCGCAGCCTGATGGTGATGGGCTGTGGCTGGTGGGCCACGGGCGTGACCCATGCTCTGACTGGCTTCGTGCCTTCCTCAG
>NZ_MKKA01000021.1 GCF_001942405.1 Ornithinimicrobium sp. CNJ-824 | reverse complement strand
CTCCACCCAGGCCCCAGCCAGCCCCGCATCCGTCCGATCCCCGACCACCCGCCACCCCGCCACGCCCCGGGTCAGGGACCGCACCGCCTCGGCCAGCCCCGGCCCCCCCCGGTCCCGGTGCCGGTCCCCTCCGGTCCTGCGTCCACGTCCCCCACCCCCTCCGGTGGTCCAACGGCAGAACCCCTTCCCCGGCTCCACCTCGTACCCAGCACACTAGAAGACCCCACCGACATACCCTCGAACACGCGTACGAGATCTACGTGAGGGCGGCCGTTCCTGATCTCGGTTCGTCCACGTCCTCCCCCGTCGCCAGGTCGCCGCACTCCACGAGCAACGGCTCGACGCGTCTGAGGTAGCTCCGCGCCCCGGCGTCCCCGGCAGCTCCGCCCAGGACCCCTTCCCAGTGACGCTGGCCGAGCACCACCGGATGCCCCGGCCGGCCCTCGTAGGCGGCCCGGGCCACCTGCCCCGTCTGCTCGCCATGGGCGTCGGCCTCGCGCAGCAGGCGCTCCACGACGGGGGCACCCACGTCCGGGAGGTCGACGAGGTGGACCACCGCGCGGCGGGGCACCGTCCGCCCACGGGTCGCGAGCGAGGTGAGCCCCGACCGCAGGGAGGCGCCCATCCCACGCGCCCAGGTCCCGCACCGCACCGCCGCGACCTGCCCGGTCCCCCACTCCGGCATCTGCCCGAGCAGCTGCTCGACCTCCTCCGCGCGGGCCCCCGTGACGACGAGCACGTCCTGGCACCCGCCGTCGAGCAGGGCCCGGGCGGCACGGTGGACCCACGGTCCCTCGGAGTCGGCGACCAGCGCCTTGGGCATCCCGTAGCGTCGCCCCTCCCCCGCCGCCAGCAGCAGTCCTGTCGTCGGGCTCATCGGCCCAGTGTCCCTGACGGCCCGCACCGCACTCGCAGCCCCTCGGTCCGCACGCCTCGCTCCTCCGGTGCAGGATGGACCGATGGACCCCGCCGGCCACACCCCCGCAGCAGAGGTCGGCTCCCGGGTGGTCGACGAGGACTGGTACGGCACCGAGCTCGCGGACCGCTCCTGGCAGAGATGCACCTTCGTGGACGTGGACCTCACCGAGGCTCTCGTCCGGGGCTGCCGTTTCCAGGAGTGCACGTTCGAGCGGGTCCGCCTCAACGCCGCGACGCTCGAGCAGTCGTCGTTCGCGGCGTGCACGTTCACCGCCTGCTCCTTCTTCGACGCCACCCTCGACGGCTGCCGGTGGGACGGCGGCGTGTTCGTCGCCTGCTCGTGGAAGCCGGTCACGGTCCGTGGGGGTTCGTGGTGGGGCGTGTCGCTGGTGGACGCGAACCTGCGGGAGCAGACGCTGTCCGGACTGCGTCTCGTCGAGGCCGACCTCTCGGGAGCAGACCTGCGCGACGTCGACCTTCGTGGGGCCGACCTCACCGGAGCGACCTGCGCCGCGCCCGGCTCGAGGCGCCGACCTTCGCGGCTGCCGTCTCTCGGCCGCCGACCTGGAGGACGCCGGCGTCCGCGGGGTGCGCCTGGACGTCGTGGGGGCCGTCGCGCTGGCGGGGTCCCTCGGAGCCGTGGTGGACACGGACGCCTAGGAACCCCGCCAGGTATGCGGTCGCGCCCTCAGTCGGGCGCGTCCACCTCCGGGGCGAGGTCGGGCACCCGCCGCTCCTCGTCCGGCAGCAGCCGCTCCTCCTCGGACTCGGCGTCGCCGACCGGCCGTTCCTCGTCGGGCAGGACGCGGCTCGGGTCGTCGTCCTCGACGGCCTCGGGATCCTCCTCGGGTTCGAAAGTGGTGGGCTCGTCGTCCAGGCCCATGCCGGCACCCTGGCTGGACAGCTCCTCCCGGGCCTCACGCCGCTGGTGCTCGAGATCTCCGCTCATGGATCCTCCTCGGGTCGGGTTCTCCCAGTGTGGACCGGACCTCGGGCAGCGGCACCTCGGGACGTCGGGACGTCGAGGGTGGGGGTGACGGGGCCCGCAGGCATACTGGCCCCGGAGGAGGTGGTGGCCATGTCGTCCGCACCCGGCACCGGCGTGGGGGTGCCCGCCGGACGGCGGCAGCTGCCTGTCCACCAGGACGACCTGTGCGTCGCACGCGTCCCGCTCTTCCAGGGACTGACCCGGGCCGAGCAGGAGCAGGTCGCCACCGTCGCCCGACCGACCAGGCTCGGACGGGACGAGATCGTCTACACGGCCGGGCAGGACGTCTCCCAGCTCATGGTGGTGCACACAGGGCGCGTCAAGATCTCCCGCGTCACCGCCGACGGCCACGAGCAGATCGTCCGCGTGCTGGGTCCGGGCGACTTCGTCGGCGAGGCGGCCTTCCTCGACGGCGGGCGTCCCGACCACACGGCGAGCGCCGTCGAGGCGACGAGCCTGTGCGTCTTCCGCCACCAGGAGCTGCACGAGCTCGTCGGGCGTCATCCCAGCATCGGGCTGCGCATGCTGCAGACGCTCAGCCGTCGCCTGAGCCGCACCGAGGAGCGCCTCGGCGCGGCGATCTCCTCCGACGTCTCCGCCCGGCTAGCCGACCACCTGCTCTCCCTGCCGGCGCGCCGTGCGGACGACCGGCTCGAGGTGGAGCTGCCTCTGGCGAAGAAGGACGTCGCCTCCGCTGCTCGGACACCACCCCCGAGTCACGAGCCGCCAGCTGCGTCGCCTCAGCGCTCGGGGGTGATCTCCCTGGGACCCGGCCGTCGGGTCACCCTGCTCGACGTCGACGCGCTGCTCGCGCTGGGGGGGACAGGACTGAGGAGCACGTGCGCCCCCGTGACGCACGTCATACGCTGCACCCCGAGCCCTCTCCGACGAATCATAGTAATCTCGTCCCAGGCCCGGCTGAAGCACCCGGGCACCTCTACTCGGGAGACCCTGATGCGCATCCTCCGCCCCCTCGTCCTCCTCGGCCTGGCCGCCGCGACGGTCCTCGCCGGATGCTCCAGCACCGACCCTGGCCCGGCACCCGCGGCCTCGTCCACCCAGGGCACGGACCAGGCCTCGGCCGACGCCATCCTCGAGCGGGTAGGCCTGGCGGGCGCGGACGGTCGCACCGTCGTCGACGAGCTCGACGCCAGCAGCCAGGCGCGACCTCTCCCGCTGACCGCTTCCGTCCGTGAGGACGTCCTGCTCCTCGGGGACGGCCAGCAGGAGGTGGCGATGCCCCTCCCGGAGGACGAGTTCTACGTCTCGGTCGCACCGTTCCGGGAGCAGACCCACGAGTGCTTCTACCACTCGCTGGCCACCTGCCGGGGCGAGCTGGCCGGTGAGGAGGTCACCGTCCGCATCGTCGCCGACGACGGGACGGTCGTGGTCGACGAGACGACGACCACCTACGACAACGGCTTCGTCGGTTTCTGGGTGCCGCGGGACCTCGTCGGCACGCTCGAGGTCGAGCACGACGGGGCCACCGGCAGCGTGCCCTTCGCCACGACCGAGGGCAGCCCCACCTGCATCACGACCCTCCAGCTGGAGGCGTGACGCCGAGCCACCCCGGCGCGCCCCCGGGATGAAGTCCGAGCACAGCGGCGTTGACACCGGCGTGAGCAGTCCCGCCCGCCGCCGTCCCGTCCCCCGCTGCCCCATCCGAGTGGGCGAGCCGTGCACGCTCTGCTTCCCCGGCGCGACCGGTCCGCAGGACTGCGGCCTGGTCTACCTGGTGCAGGACGATCCCGAGATGGCCGCCGAGCTGGCCGGGCGCCGAACCGCCCACCGCGCCGCCGAGAGGGACGCCCGGGGCTCGCTCCGCTGAGGCTCAGCGGTCCCGCCGAAGGGCGCTCAGCCCGACCCAGGCCAGCGGCAGCACGGACACCCCCATGAGCAGCCGACCCGTCCCCGGGTCGGACCCGGTGAGCACCGCCCCTGCCACGAGCAGCGCCGCGAACACGAGCACCCCGTTGGTGCGGGCGACGGTCCGCTCGAGCCGGCGCACCTGCCTGGTGAGGGTGGGCGTCCTGACCTCCAGCTCCCCCCGCTCGGCCATCGTCAGGACGCGGTCGGCCCGCCGGGGCAGGACGAGCAGGAGCCGGCCGAGGGCGAGGGCCTCGGTGACCACGGTCTGCGGCAGGCCCTCCCGCTCGTCCTCCAGGAGCTGCGTGGCGTAGGGCGTGATGGTCCCCCAGACGTCGAACTCGGGGTCCAAGCCCGTGCAGATGCCCGACAGGATGCCCACCGACCGGCCCAGCAGCAGCAGGTTCTCGGGGACCTGGAACGGCAGCGCCAGCAGCAGCTCGCGGAACTGCATCCCGAAGCGGACCATCTCCTCGGGACTGATCTGCTGCAGCTCGTCCATCCGCAGCCCCCCGAAGCGGTCGAACACCTGGTCGGCGGCCACCTCGATCGCCGCCAGGTCGGCGTCGGGCAGGAGCAGGTCCAGTCGGCGCAGACCCGCGACCATGCGGCGGCCGTCCCGCAGCCCCGCCGCGACGACCAGGTCCCGCAGTCCGCCGCGCAGCTCCTCGGGCACGTGCCCCACCATGCCGAAGTCGATGAAGGTCAGCGTCCAGCCGGGCTCGCCGGGTCCGGCGTCCGGGCGCGGAGTGACGAAAAGGTTCCCCGGGTGCGGGTCGGCGTGGAAGAACCCGTCGGTGAAGATCTGCTGCAGGTAGGTGTCCGCCAGCACCTGCGCGACCTCCGCGCGGTCGATGCCGGCCGCGGTGATGGCCTCGTGGTCCCCCAGCTTGATCGCCGAGACGTCCTGCAGGGTGAGCACGCGGCGGCCGCTGAGCTCCCACACGACGGAGGGTATGGAGACGCGCGGGTCCTCGGCGAAGTTGGCGGCGAAGGTCTCGGCGCTGGCCCCCTCGGCCAGGTAGTCGACCTCCTGCAGCGTGGTGGTCGCGAACTCCTCCAGCAGGGCCGGCACGTCGGCCCGCTCCCGGATGGGCCGGTAGCGCTGCATCCAGCCCCCGACCCGCCGCAGCGCCGCGAGGTCGACCTCCACGACCTGCTGGATGTGCGGCCGCTGGACCTTGACGACGACGTCGGCGAAACCCTGCTCGGCGGCGTCGGCGGGGTGCAGCCGGGCGCGGTGGACCTGACCGAGGGAGGCCGCCGCCAGGGGGGTCTGGTCGAAGTGGGCGAAGTGCTGGGCCAGCGGGACGGCGAGCTCGGACTCGGCCACCTCGCGGACGGCGTCGAACGCGACGGGCGGCACCTCGTCCTGGAGGCCGGACAGCTCCTGGGTGATCTCGGGGGGCAGGACGTCGAGCCGGGCCGAGAGGAACTGGCCGACCTTGATCATCAGCCCGCCCATCGACACCGCGAGGGCACGGAAGCGGACGGCGGCGCGGCGGCCCCGCTCCGTCCGCGTGCGCACCGCCAGGCGTCGCAGCCCCAGGCGCGGCAGCACGAGCTCCCACCAGATGAACCCGGCCGTGACCCGCGCGAAGAACAGCACGATCCGCCGGTAGCGGGCGCGCAGGTCCGAGCTCGTCATCGGTCCTCCGGACGCGGTCGCGGGCGGGTCGGGGTGCCCAGGTTCAGTCCTCGGCGAGGATGGCGTAGAGCCGTTTGCGGGCGTCCTTGAGCACGTCCACGGCCGCGGAGACCTGGTGCGGCGAACCGGTCCTGCCGACCTGGAGCACCGCCTGCATCAACCGGCCCACGGCCTGACGGTAGCCGGTGCCGTCCGCGACGGTGTCGGCCGCCTCGTCCCACGGGGCCCGGCCGGCGGCCAGCTGGGCGGCCGCGTCGGTGCCCGCCTCGGTGAGCCGGTGGACCTTCTTGCCCCCGACCGGCTCGGCGACGACCAGGCCCTCGTCGGCCAGCAGCTGCAGCGTCGGGTAGACCGAACCCGCCGAGGGGGTCCAGGCGCCGCCGCTGCGCTCCGCCAGCTCGCCGATGATCTGGTAGCCGTGCATCGGCTCCTCCGCCAGGAGCCGCAGGACGGCCGTGCGCACGTCGCCGCGACGGGCTCGCTGCGCCGACTGGCCGGCCAGCCCCTGGAACTGCTGGGCCATCGAGAGGAGGGACGGGAGTCCGTGCCGGCCCCAGCCGGTCTCGTCGAGAGGGTGGTGCCGGGTCATGGGAGCCTCCTGGAGGATGAACGACATATCGCCATCTATCGTCAACCTACCACTGCGACGGCGGCGTAGGGTGCGCCGATGACCGAGGACCACTCCCCCGGACCGCCGACCGAGCCCACCATGGCCGGACCGGCCATCCCCTCCGGCCGGCTCGTGCTGGTCCGCCACGGCGAGACGGAGTGGTCACGCACCGGCCAGCACACCGGCCTGACCGACCTCGAGCTCCTGCCCGAGGGCGAGGAGGCGGCCCGCGGCCTCGCCGACCTCCTGGGCGGGAGGAGCTTCGTGCACGTGCGCTCCTCCCCGCTCCGGCGGGCGCGGACGACGGCCGAGCTCGCGGGCCTGACGGTCGACGAGCTGGACGAGGACCTCGTCGAGTGGGACTACGGCGCTTACGAGGGCCGCTCCACCCCCGACATCCGCGCGGAGCTCGGCTACCACTGGACCGTCTTCGAGCACGGCGTCGTCCCCGGTGAGACCCCGGGCGAGACGGTCGAGGAGGTCTCCGCCCGGGCCAGCCGCGTCCTGGACCGGATCTGGCCGCTGCTCTTCGAGGGCGACGTCTGCCTCGTGGGGCACGGGCACGCCCTGCGGGTGCTCACCGCCGTCTACCTGCGGCAGGCACCCCGGTTCGGTGCGCACCTGACGTTCGAGGTGGGCGCGGTCGGGATCCTGGGCCATCACCACGAGGACCCGGTGGTCGAGGCCTGGAACCGCCACCGGTGAGACCCGCTCCCGTGGCGCGCCTCACGGGTCGGCCAGGAGCGTGGCGCGGGCCCTCCCCGGGCCCGGCTCGGCGGTCAGCTCCCCGGCCAGCCGCGCGAGCCGACCCGCCGCGTCGGACGGCAGGTCCAGCAGCCGGACCGCTGCGGAGCGGATCTGCTCCGGCGTCGCGGCGTTGGGGTCCAACGCCGCGCCCAGCCCGGCGTCCTCGAGGGCGGCCGCGCCGGAGAACTGGTCCGTGGACATCGGCAGCAGCAGGAGCGGGACCCCCGCGGTCAGCGCCTCGGTGACGCTGTTGTTCCCCCCGTGCGTCACGGCCAGCGCGGCGTGCCCGAGCAGGCTGACCTGCGGCAGCTCGGCGCGGACCAGCCACGACCCGGGCACCGGTCCGAGGTCCGACCTGCTCGTCGACCCGCTGGCCAGGGCCACGCGCACGTCCAGACCTCGCAGCGCCTCGGCGACACGGGCGAGCACGTCGGAGCGCACGGAGAGGAAGCTGCCCAGGCTCACGTAGACCACGGGAGGCCCCGTCCGCGCGAGCCAGGCGGCCACCTCGTCGTCGGGCCGCTCGGCGCGGACCGCCGAGCCGAGGAAGGCGTGCTCCCCGAGCAGTGCCGTGCGGGCCGGCGGGTGCAGCTCGGCGGGGTAGTTCAGCAGCAGCACGTCCCCGGACTCGGCGAACGCGTCGTCGCTCGCCGGGGCTGCGGGGTCGAGCTGCGCCAGGGCCGCGTTCCACCGCTCGGTGAACCCGTCGCGCACCCGCTCGCAACGTCGCCGCAGGTCGAGCAGCGCCTCCGGGTCCGGCTGCAGCACCTGCGGCCAGGCCGGCGGGAAGCCGTACACCTCGTCCCCGACCGTCAACGCCGTCGGTGCCCGAGGACCACGTCCCCGTGCCGGACGCCGGAGGCCATGAGCGCCAGGCGTGCGCTGAACGCGAGGTGGTCGACGATCACCTCGTCGGGCCGCACCCGGTCGACCACGCGCTGCACCTCGCGGGCGACGGCGAGCGGCTCCCAGAGCAGGTCGTCCCCGCGCGCGTCGGCCTGGAAGGCCAGGGTCTGCACGGCTCCCCGTCGGGTCGCCTCGAAGAAGCCGCGCAGCGCGTCGTCCTCGCCCGGGGGCTGGTCCTCCGCACGGATCACGCCCGGGTTGGACCCGCGGCCGAGCTGCAGGTGGGCGCGCTCGAAGCCGAACCGCCGCACGATCCCCTCCGTGCTCGGACCGGTGGCCACGACGACCTGTTCGCCCGCATCGGCCCACGCGGTCGCCAGGGTCGCGAGCGGCAGCAGGTGGGAGGCGTAGTCGGGACTGACGACGAGCAGCGTCACGACGGGGCCTCCCGGTGGACACGGTCGTAGATGCCGGCCAGCGACGCGGCCATCGTGCCGATCCCGAACCGCTCGGCCACCATCGTGCGCGCGTGCTCGGCCCGAGCCGCCCCCCCGGGCGCGACGGCCAGGTCCAGGGCGGTGACCACGGCCTCGGCCAGGGCGTCCTGGGAGGTGGTGTCGACGAGCAGGCCGGTGACCCCGTGCTCGACGTAGGTGGCCGGTCCGCCCACCCGAGGAGCGACCACCACGAGGCCGGACGCCATCGCCTCGAGGATGGCGATGCCGAACTCCTCCTTGAGGCTGGCCGACACGTACACCCCGCCTGCGGCGGCGAGCCCCGGGCGACCGTGCCGGACCGCGGCCAGCCAGGTCGCCACGGTCTCGTTGGGACGGTGTCCGGCGAGCAGCAGGCCCCGGCCGGCCTCCTCGCCCGGGGGGACGGTCTCGGCGACGAGGGAGAGCTGCTCCTCCTCGTCGTCGGTCGGGTCCGCCAGGTCACCGCCCACCAGCAGCAGGTTGCAGCGCCGCGCGCACCGGGGGTTTCGGGCCCACGCCTCGACGAGGGTCGCCATCCCCTTGACCCGGTGCAGCCGTCCGACGGAGACGAGCAGGGGCAGGCCGCGCCGTGCGGGTGGCAGGGCGCACAGGACCGCGTCCAGCTCCGCGAGGTCCTCCCGGGAGGCGGGGGGTATGACGTCGCGCCCGGTGGTCGTCACCGCGCGGGCGGCGCGCCGGAGGGGGCCGAGGTCGATCCCCTCGGGCACGACGCTGAGCCGCTGCGCCTCGGCCTCGGGGTCCAGGTGGAGCAGGTCCCTCAGGTCGCGCTCGAGGTCGGGCCTGGGCAGGGCGACGAGGTGGGCGGACCGGGCGGCCAGGTCGCGCAGGAGCCGGACCCGGAAGACGAGGTGCTCGGCGTGGTCGACCGGGCCGAACGTGGCCCGGGTGAGGGCGCCCGCGGCTCGCGGGCGGCGACGAGGGCGTGGGGGTCGGGTGCGAGCGTGAGCACCGTCGGGATGCCCAGCTCGGCCGCGACCTCGGCCGCGGCCCAGGAGCCGACGTCGGCCATGCGCAGGTGGAGCACGTCGACGGGCCCGGCGGCGGTCAGGACCTCGCGCAGCCCCCGTCGCACGGCGTCGCGCAGGTGCCAGGTGTCGGCGGAGTGCCGGACGGGCCCCGGCAGGGGCACGCCGACGTAGTGGTGCCCGGGGGCCCGGAGGTCGGCAGGGGTGCGGTCCTGGCCGTGGTGGCTGCGCGAGAGGGTCAGCACCCGGGACACGCGGGGGTCGGCCAGGAGCGCGTCGCCCAGGTGCACGAGCAGCGTCGCGATCCCGCCGGTGTCCCCCTTCCCCGCGCTCTGCAGGCTGCCGTCGATGTCGGCGTGCAGGAAGAGCTGGGCGACGGTCAGGCCCTCGGCACGAGGCGCCGCCCCGCCCCGACCGTCGGGGCGCCTGCGTGGTGAGGTGTCCCACGCCTCGAGGGTCGCCGCGGCCAGGGTCCCCGTGAACCCCCCGGCGGCGGCCAGCCCGGTCAGACGAGGCACGGCCGCCGGCAGCGGCGGGCCGAAGCCGAGGGCCCAGGCGGCGTGCTCGCGCAGGAAGGGCACCGGTGAGCTCAGGAGGGGCAGGACCAGCGGCGTGGCCGTCCGCGCTCCGCCGGCCGCCGCGTGCACGGCCGCGATCGCGGCGAGGTCGTCGGCGGGGTCGTCGACGGCCCGCTGCAGGACCGGACCGGCGGCCGCACCGTCCTGACGGGCGGCGAGCGCGACCGCGTCGAAGGCCTCGATGCCCGCGAGCAGGGAGGGTGCGTCGCGGACGACGTCCAGGGCCTCCTGGGTCCTGGAGGCACGGAGGGTGGTCACGGGCCGGCTGCGGTGGCTCTCCCCTCCCCCGGTGCCACCGCCGTCGACGGCCCGGCGGCGGACCGCAGGAGCAGGTCGGTCGCCACGCCCAGCGCGATGGTCGCCGGGTCGCGACCGTCGAGGCCCGGCATCCCGACGGGCGTGACGACGCGGTCCACGACCTCCTCCGCGAGGCCGCCCTCGACGAGAAGGCGACGGCGGAGCCGGGCCCACTTGGTCGCCGAGCCGATGAGCCCGATGGTGCCCAGGCCCTCGGTACGCAGGGCCGCGTCCACGACGGCGGCGTCCTCGGCGTGGTCGTGCGTCATGACGAGCACCTGGGTGCCGGCCGGCAGCTCGCCCAGGACGAGCTCGGGCAGGACGGGGACGGGGTGCGGGTGGACCCGGGCGTCGGCGTCCGCCAGCGGGGCGAGCCGCTCGGGGTCCAGCCGGCCGGGTCGGGTGTCGACCAGGTGCAGGTCCAGGTCGTGCCGGGCCAGGATGCGGGCGAGCTCGTGCCCGACGTGCCCCATGCCGAAGATCGCCACGGCCGGGGGGACCGGGAGCGGCTCCAGCAGGACGGTCACCTCGCCGCCGCAGCACTGGACCCCGTGCGGTGATGGGGCCTTCTCGGACAGCGACGTCGTGAACGTCTCCGGCCTGGCGCAGCGGTCCTCGAGCATCTCCCGGGCGCGCTCGACGGCGACGGCCTCGAGGTTCCCCCCACCGATCGTGTCCCAGGTCCGGGTCCTTCCCACGACCATCTTGGCACCGGCCTCGCGCGGCGCATGGCCGCGCACGGCCGTCACGGTGACCAGGACCCCCGGTTCCCGGCGGTCCCGCAGGTCGACCGCCGCCCGGAGCCAGCGCACGGCTCAGCCCTCCCCGAGCTGGTGCAGGAGGGTCTCGGTCTGGGGGCGGCGTTCCGGCGCCTCGGGGTCGGCCTCCGGCGGTGGCGGGCCGTCGCCGCCCTCGATCCCCCCGCCGTGGCCGGCCCGGGCAGCCTGGAGGGCCCAGAACACGGCCTCGGGCGTGGCCGGGCTGGGCAGCTCCACGACGGTGCCCTCGGGCCCGAAGGCGGCGCAGGCCTGCCGCAGCGCCTCCCGCACCGAGATCGCCAGCATGAGCGGTGGCTCCCCGACCGCCTTGGACCCGTAGACGGCTCCCTCCTCGTGGGCGTGCTCCAGCAGGGCGACGTGCACCACGGGCGGCAGCTCGGCGATGCTCGGGAGCTTGTAGGTGCTGGCCGACGCCGTCGCCAACCGTCCCCGGTGCTCGCCGTCGCCGGTGTCCCAGCGCAGGTCCTCCAGGGTCAGCCAGCCGGCGCCCTGGGCGAAGGCACCCTCGATCTGGCCAAGGTCGACGAGCGGCGACAGGCTGTCCCCGACGTCGTGGACGATGTCCACCCGCCGGGTGCGGTAGGCACCGGTGAAGCCGTCGACCTCCACCTCGGTGGCGGCCACGCCGTGGGCGAAGTACTTGAACGGGGAGCCCTGCATGACGGTCGAGCTCCAGTGCAGTCCTTCGGTCCGGTAGAACCCGGCCGCGGACAGGTGGGTGCGTGCGACGTAGGCGGCGGCGACGACCTCGGCCCAGGGGACGGTCGTGCCGGTGCCGAGCCCAGAGACCACGCCGTCGCGGAAACGCACGTCGGCGGCCGGCACCCCGAGCCGCTGGGCCGCGACCTGGGCGAGCCGGTCCCGGATCTGCTCGCAGGCGTCCTTGACGGCGGCCCCGTTGAGGTCGGAGCCGGAGGACGCCGCCGTCGCGGAGGTGTTGGGCACCTTGTCCGTGCGCGTCGGGGCGATCCGCACGGTGTCCGGCGCAACCCCCAGGGCGGTGGCCGCGACCTGCAGCATCTTGGTGTGCAGCCCCTGCCCCATCTCGGTGCCGCCGTGGTTGACCAGGACCGAGCCGTCCGCGTAGACGTGAACCAGCGCCCCTGCCTGGTTGAAGGCGGTGAGGTTGAAGGAGATGCCGAACTTCACCGGGGTGATCGCGACCGCGCGCTGGCGGTGCTCGTGGGTGGCGTTGAACTGCGCGATCTCGGCCCGTCGCCGGTCCAGCCCGGCCGTGCGCGTCACCTGGTCCCAGGCACGGTGGAGCCGTCCGGCCTGGGTGATCTCCTGCCCGTAGGGCGTGGTCTGACCGTCCTGGTAGAAGTTGCGGCGACGCAGCTCGTGGGGCTCCAGGCCCAGCAGCGGGGCGCACCGGCCAAGGATGTCCTCGACGACGAGCATGCCCTGCGGCCCGCCGAAGCCCCGGAACGCGGTCTGGGAGGTCTTGTGGGTGCGCGCGATGCGCCCGGTGACCCGCACGTCGGGGATCCAGTAGGCGTTGTCGACGTGGCACAGGGCCCGGGTCAGCACCGGCTGGGACAGGTCCAGGCTCCAGCCGCCGTCGGAGGTCAGGGTCGCCTCGAGCGCCTGCAGGCGGCCCTCGTCGTCGAGGCCGACCCGCCACCGGGCGTGGAACCCGTGCCGCTTGCCCGTCATCGTCAGGTCCTGGGACCGGGTGAGCCGCACCCGGACCGGGCGCCCGGTGAGGATCGCGCCAAGGGCGGCGACGGCGGCATACCCGTGCGGCTGCATCTCCTTGCCCCCGAAGCCCCCGCCCATGCGCAGGCACTGCACGGTGACCTCGTGCCGGGGCCGACCCAGCACCCGGGCCACGACCGCCTGCGTCTCGCTGGGGTGCTGCGTGCTGCTCTGGACCAGGACGGTGCCGTCGTCCTCGACCGTCGCGAGGGCGGCGTGCGTCTCGAGGTAGAAGTGCTCCTGGCCGGCCATCTCCAGCTCGCCGTCGAGGACGTGCGCCGACCGGGCCAGGCCGGCCTCGACGTCCCCGCGACGGAGCGTGGGCTGGGCCCCCTGGAAGCTGCCGGCGGCGATGGCCTCGGGGAGGGTGAGGATCGCGGGGAGCGGCTCGTAGTCCACCCGGACGGCCGCGGCACCCCGACGCGCCGCCTCGAGGGAGTCGGCGAGCACCCAGCACACGGCCTGCCCGTGGAAGCACACCTCCGTGGGGAACAAGGGCTCGTCGTCGCTGTCGCCGCTGTCCCCCACGCCCGGCACGTCCTCGCCCGTGAGCACGTGCACCACGCCGGGCACGTCCCGGGCGGCGCTGGTGTCGAGGCGGGACAGCAGGGCGTGGGCGTGGGGCGCCTGGACCGGCCAGGCGTGCAGCACGTCCTTGGTGCGGGGGGCCAGGTCGTCGGTGAAGCGCGCGCGTCCGGTGACGTGCAGGGCCGCGGACTCGTGGCGCAGGCTCCGTCCGACGACGGCGCCGGCGGGCCGTTCCGACAGCGAGCTCACGACGGCTCCTCCCCCGCGGCCGGGTGCTCGGCGTGCAGCTTGAGCAGGGACTGCTCGAGCATGGCGCTGCGGTAGCGGGCGCTGGCCCGGTGGTCGGTCAGGGGCGTCCCCTCCGTGGCGAGCACCGCGGCGGCCTCGACCGCCGTCCGCCGCGCCCACGGCATACCCTCCAGCGCCGACTCGGTGCGCCGGGCCCGCAGCGGGGTGGCCCCCACCCCGCCCAGCCCGATCCTCGCCCGCACGACGGTGCCGTCGGTCACGTCGAGCGCGTACGCGACCGCGACGCTGGAGATGTCGTCGACCCGACGCTTGGCGACCTTGTGGAAGGCGGTCGTGCCGGCCAGCGGCACGGGGATGCGGATCTCGCGGATCAGCTCGCCGGGGCGGCGGACGCTGCTGCGGTAGCCGGTGAAGTAGTCGGCCAGCGGCACGACCCGCTCGCCGTCGGGACCGGCGAGCACGATCGAGGCCTCGAGGGCGAGGAGCACCGGCGCCGCGTCGCCGATCGGCGAGGCGGTGCCCAGGTTGCCCCCCAGCGTCGCCGTGTTGCGCACGAGGCGGGAGGCGAACAGCGGGAAGAGCTGGCCCAGCAGCGGGACCCGTCCCGCGAGCCCGCGCTCGACCTCGGTCAGGTTCAACGCCGCGCCGATCCGGATGCTGCCGTCGTCCACCTGCAGGTGGCGCAGCTCGGGCACCCGGTCGACCGCGACGAGCAGCGCAGGTCGCGAGCCCCTGAGGTTGACGTCGACACCGACGTCGGTCGACCCGGCCAGGAGCACGGCGTCGGGGTGGTCGGCGAGCAGCCGGACCGTCTCCGTCAGGTCCCTGGGGCGCACGAGCTCGGCGCCGTCGGCCCGGACCCGGGTATGCCGCGGGTCGGGCGGCGGGCGTCGGCGGCGCTCGGCGAGGGGGTCGGTTCCCGTGGGATCACCGAGCGCGTAGGCGGCGTCGCGGATCGGCCGGTAGCCGGTGCAGCGGCACAGGTTGCCCGAGAGGGCGTGGAGGTCGAAGCCGTTCGGGCCGTGCTCGTGGTCGTCGTCGAGCTCGTGCCGGGGCGCCCGTGTGGTGCGGTCGGGCCGGTAGAACTCAGCGGCCATCGCGCAGACGAAGCCGGGGGTGCAGTAGCCGCACTGGGTGCCGCCGCGGTCCGCCAGCTCCCGCTGCACCGGGTGGAGGCGGTCCGGGGAGCCCAGCCCCTCGGCGGTGACGACCTCCTGGCCGTCCAGGGCAGCGGCGGGCACCAGGCAGGAGTTGACCGCGACCCACTCGGTGGTGGTGGCGTCGGCCCCCGGCCGGGAGAGCAGGACCGCGCAGGCACCGCACTCCCCCTCGGCGCACCCCTCCTTCGCACCGGTGAGTCCCCGGTCGCGCAACCAGTCGAGGGTGGTGGTGTGGGGAGTGACGTCGCCCAGGGGGGTGCCCTGGCCGTTGACCCTGAGGAAGGCCGGGGCCACCGCGGTCTCCGGCCGCGACGTGCGCGTCATACCCGAGGATCCTAGCGACGGGAGGGCTCCCGACGGCCGGTCTGTCCAAGGTGGACCCGAAGGGGCGCGTCCCTCGTGCTCCGGTCGGGTCCACGACCGGAGCCTGTCAGTCGGCAGGGTCCTCCGGGCGTGGCGGACGTTGGGGTGGTCGCGGGTCCGCCGGGTGGGACAGCCCGGGCAGCACGGCCTGTCCGGACCGCAGCGCCTGCGTGGCTCCGGGGTGCTGGTCGATGAGCGCCAGACCCTTGCGGCGGTAGCGGACCAGCTGCAGCGCCCCCAGCGCCCAGAAGGGGAACTGCACGGCCATCGCGATGCGGAAGTCGCCCAGCGTGTAGGTCGCGGGGCCGCCCGGGGCGAGGTGGTCCAGGACCAGCCCGATGAGCCCGATCGTCAGCAGGGACGCGGTGAAGCCACCGATGTTGATCATCCCGGTGGCCCGGCCGTAGCGCTCCGAAGGGTGGAACGTGCGGGCGAGGTCGAAGCTGACCATCGACCCTGGCCCGCCGACGGCCGTGACCATCACCATGACGACCAGCAGCCACAGCGGCGCCGGGCCGGGCCACAGCAGCACCACCGCCCAGATCGCGGCGATGGCCGTGACCAGGGCCAGCACCAGGGTGGAGCGGTGGTAGGGAACCCGGCTCGTCAGCATCCCGACCAGGGGGCCGGCCACCATGGCGGTCACCGTCATGAGGATGAGCAACCCGCTGGCCAGCGTCGGCTCCAGACCCTGGGCGACGAGGAACGGGTAGCCCCACAGCATGGTGAAGACCGTGGGCCCGAACTGCGACGAGAAGTGGACCCAGAGCCCGAGCCGGGTCCCGGGGTTGCCCCAGACCTCGGCCATGGTGCTGGCGAGGGCACGCATCTTGATGCGTTCGACCACCTCGCCGGTGTAGGGAGAGTCCCGGACGACGAGGATCAGCACGACGCCCAGCACGACGCCCGCCCCCGCGGCGAGCCCGTAGGACCAGCTCCAGCCGAACCGGGCCAGTGCCGCCGCCAGCGGGGTGGCCGCGGCCACGGCCCCGAGCTGGCCGATCATGCCGGTCAGCTGCGTGATCATCGGGGCCTGCTTGACGTGGAACCACAGGGCGATCAGCCGCAGCAGACTGGTGAAGACCATGGCGTCCCCGCAGCCCAGCATGACGCGGGCCGCGACCCCGGCCTCGAAGGTGCCGGCGAAGGCGAACCAGAACTGGCCCACGGTCATCAGCGTCAGGCCGACGAGCATCAGCCGCTTCGAGCCGTAGCGGTCCAGGAGCACGCCGACCGGGATCTGCATCGCCGCGTAGACCGCCAGCTGCAGCACCGTGAACGTGGACAGCTGGGCGGCGGTGATGTCGAAACGCTCCGCGGCGATGATCCCCGCCACGGACAACGAGGTCCGGTGGAAGACCGCCAGCGTGTAGACGGCCAGACCCACGACCCAGATGGTCCAGGCGCGGCGTCGCCCGATGTTGTGCACCTGCCGCCGGAGCTCAGTACCCATCCGTGCCGCCCATACCTGCCCTTCCCGGCCCAGGCTCTCCCGCAGCTCGCCGTCGCGGCTGCCGGGGGTATGGGGTCCGTCTCGGAGGCGCCCGACGATCACCGCGTCGCCGCAGCTCAGCGGCCTGTCATGTGTCCGGAGCGGGGCTTGACCCACCTGGGGCGGCCCTCTGGACACCAATAGCGGAGCATAACCGCGGGTCAGAGAGGCAGGCAATACACACCCATCGCGGCGGCGCGCCCGGGTGCCCCGCGACTCGGAGCGACGACACGCCATGACGGGCGAGAGTCTCTCGATCCCCCGCCCGCCCCCAGTGACCCGTCGCTCCATGGCATGACCTCACGACCCATGAGGTACATAAATTCGGAGCGCGCAGGTGCGTGACATCGCGACTCCGCCGATGAGCGGTCGTTGGCGGACGTCCATGAGGCAGCCGAGAATTGGGAGGTTTCTGAAGCCATGCGCAAGGCGGTTGTGGCCCCCGGTGGCGGGTGTGCACGGTGCTCGAACGCTTTGGTACCCGCCGGTGAGCTAAGAAATCCATAGCGCGACGCTTCAGCCACCTGGACTACAGGTCAGCCGTGAGCCATGCCTACCTCAGCAGGACACGCTCACCCAGGGTGCTCGTACACCACTCTGCAGGGATCCATTTACCCAGCAGCGCAGAGCCTCGAGTAGTCCATCACGCCTGCAGCAGCCCGATTGCTGGGATACGCTAGCACCATGGCGCAAACCAGGGTGTTCGTCGGGTATCGGCCGGGTTATATCGGCGGGCCGGATGATTTGCGAATGGAGTACAAAATGCTGTCAGTTGACAGCAGCGCAACTCTTGGGCAAGTGTGGAGTACAGCTTTAGAGCAGTTCGGAATCCATCCCGAATGGGATCAGACAATCCCGCATCTGGTGCAGCTGAGCTCTGGCCCCGCCGCCACCTCGAATAGTTCACTCTTCGTAAGCCAAGGTCATGTATACCTCCCAGGGGGGCCCGTGATGTGGTCCGTGCCGTGGCCACTCTTACGTGTCGACCAGCTGGACAGACTGAGACCAATGCCCCTTGACCTCGATGAGGGCGCTGCTCTTCACATCACTTGGACTCCCTACCCGGGAATGGGGAACGGCGCTGGCCTGGACTGGTCACAGTTGCCGGAGGTGTTGCAGTGGGTCCGCGACAACTGGCCGCTGGTAGAGGCGTATTTGGCCGCCCGGGGCGCGGCCGAAGTGGTCTTAGACGACACAAAGCGCGTGCAACGACTAATGAGTCGCGGCGCGGCGGTAATCCAGGAAAGAATGACCTTCTGGGACCGCGCCGGTGCCCACGTCTCCGACATAGCGGGCATGCTCAGCTTCGCCAATAAAGACAAGCGCGAAATCGCCGAAATGCTCGGCCTCGACGTCGAGGACGTTGATCCGGCCGCGTCCATCCTAAGTCCAGATACGGTCGGAATACCTTACGAGTATTACTCTGGGCCGCATGCTTTGCTGGGATTGGCAAACATCAGCGAGGATGTCACACAGAAGCCTACGCCTCTTTTCGTGTGCGCCTGTGGCAAGTCTTGGTGCAGCACTCAAGGAACGATGAGCGCCACGGCCTCAGGCCCGAAGCTTGGCCTTGCGGGCTGGGCCGACCACTTTACCTTTGATGATGAATCGATCGCGGAGTTCCACCGAGCGCTTTCCGAGTGGAACGAGAGGCGTCCAGAAGGCTGAAAGATGATTCTGACAGCTTCAAAAGGCGAAGACGACTGCCAGCGCAGTCCGTGGGACTTGAGCCGAGGTGGGGTCACGACCATGCCAGTGGATACGTGAAGGCTAGGACATGACGACGGTTGTCGCTTGGGAACGCCGCGTTGGGCAACTTTCGGAGATGGTAGTCGCAAGCGACAGCCGCTTGGGAGGAGGTGAGCGCTGGGACGCTTGTGCGAAAGTCTTCGACATCGGGCGAGATGACTCGGTACTGGCCTTCGCAGGCGATACGTCTCGTGCGCTGCCCTTAGTACTGCAGGCAGTCGCGACTACGCGCTCATACAACGGCTCCGCCCTTCGCACGCTTGATCTACCTCAGTTCGCCGGCCATCTTGAAAGCGTCCTGAACGTAGTGCTGGGTGAGGCGAGGGGGGAGGCCGCCGCGGACCCCCCCCGACTGCGAGTTCTTACTAGCTGGTTGGTCATGGAAGCTGAACGGTTTCCGGATCTATCGCTACACCTTCCACAAGCCCACCTGGAGGTTCATCGGGAACAGCACTGGACCACGACTCCCCCGTGCTCTGCGCGGACCCGAACGTGGAACTTGGTTCGCCGCGATCGGAGATGGGCGGCGTAATCTACAAGGAGCCCTGGCCCGGGACTACAACCTTGGACGGATTACTGGTCCTCTTGACTACCACCCCCTCGAGTACCTTCACCGCCAAACGAAGGACCCTTCGCTGGACACCGTGGGAGGGCCGGTCCAGGTGTCGAAAGTGTACCGGTCAGTCCGGGTGGAGCATTTCGCTCTGCGCACGGAGGACGGACTATTCGTGTCGGGGCGTCCAGTGCTGACGTATGAAAACTTAGATCTGCGAGCGATTGAGCGTACGGAAACAGGGGAGTGGGTGACGGCGCATACCTCGCCACAGCTCCCCGCAGCACGCGTCGAACTTGACAGATTGCGGGAGCCCTCGGAGCCTGAAGAGGACAACGAGTAAAACGTGACAATACTCGGGTGCGGTGCGTCTCTACGGTCCAGTCAGCCTATGCTGAGGAAGCGCAGTCAATCTCCTCAAGGATTGGCCGTGCAGGGCGGTGAAAGCCTTGTTCAGGTTGCAATGGGCAGTTGCTTCCCTCCTGGCACCTCGGCGAGGACGACCGACACGCGCCCACCACGCAGCGCCGGCTGGCGCGCGCCCTCGTACCGTGGCGTCCATGAGAGAGGGTGAGACCGTCGCGGACCTACAGAGCGAGCAGGGTGATGACGATCCCTCACATCCGGTGTTGTTGTTGCCGGAAGGCGAACGGGTGGTCGTCTTCTTCTTCCCTCTCGAGACAGGTTTCGGTTGGCCTCCGGGACAGTCTGTCCGCCTCCACGAGCGACCTCACCCGAGCCTGCTCGACGCGATTAGTCGCCTGACTGGCACGGACCGAGAACGAGCGCAATATCCCGATACGGTGGTGACGTCGTCTCTCGTCTGCCATGAGGTACCGAGCGACGCAGCTACATCTGTCCGGCTGACACCAATGATGCAGGCCTTCCACCTGGGGTTCCCCCACGTGGGCGATCCACCCGAGACGCCGCCGATACTCGAGACCACGACCGTCGTCGTTGAGGTCGCGGTCCCGTTGATTACTTTGCTGGCACGGAAGGCGTTGGACGAGGGCGTACGTGTGCTCGAGTTGCCGGACCTGCAGGACCCGCCACCAGAACTCATCAGCGACGCGTTCGACGCGGCGCTTGAAAGCGTCAGGCACTTGCAGCGGTCATATGCCGCCATAACCCGTCGTCCAATCAAGCCCCTCTCCCGGCAACAGCTCCCGCCAGTCACGGTGTACGGCGTGCGAGACATGAACGCCCTAGAGCCTGGCGCGACAACTGGCGGACTTTTCCTCACTAACGATCGTTTGGAGCGGCTGGCGGGCGCGGAGCCACTCCCGCCCGAGCGTCGCCGACTCATGCTCGATACGCCTGAGGTAGGCGCCCATGCGATGCCTTTTATCGACTTGTACAACCAAGCTGACGTAGCGCTGCACGTCGACGGGAACCTGCGCGAATGCGCGGTGATGCTGGGCGCCGCGTCCGAGGTGTTTCTTAGTCGGCTCATCCTGACAATGCGATGGGAACAAGGGTGGACGCCGGAGAGCAGCGCACGAGATTGGCCTGATTCTCTTATCGCCCGCGTCCGGCGAGAACTGCACGAAGAGGTTGGCGGGAACTGGTCAATGGACACAGGCGAGGAGGCGCCTCGGCGGTGGTACCGCGATGTTTATGCTTGCGCAACCGTGTCGCGCACGCCGGCTACGAACCCGGCTTCGACGAGTGCATCGCGGCACAGGTAGCCCTAAATGATCTAATTTCGTGGGTCGGCCACCGATTGCGTGCAGGGCGGCGCCTTAAAAGATTCCCGCGCACCGTGTCACTCTTCTACCGAGAGCGCTTGGAATCTCGTATTGACCGGTTGCCGTGGCTCAAAGAGCTTTGGCACGACCCTGGCGAGGTGCCATGGTCAACGACATCCTCCGCCTGGATCCGAACACACGATGCCATAGTCCGGGATGGGGTCGCTCCGCGATCTCCCAATTTGGCGCGCGCTGAGCTCGCATCTCTGTGGACGAGAGGGAGAGCCGAACCTCGGTCGTGGATCTTGACCGACCAGGCCACAGGACTAGCGTGCGAGGTGGAGGTAGAGCGGACGGTGGTGAAGATCCAGACGGACCGAACCTTCACAAATCACATACCCGAGAAGGCTGTCTACGTCGGGGCCCATGCACGCATCGAGGGCGACGTCCTCAGCCACGGACCCTGGGTTGAGGCCTACCACGTTAACCCTCTGTTGGTGGTCATGGTTGACCATTCAGACTTGAACCAACCTTGGCCGGTGGCGCCCGCGGCTCGTTAGAAGGACTGCCACTCAGCCGAAGCCGCCGTTTCAAACCCTCACTGTATTGCCGCAGGTCGGTAGCACAGGGATCTATTGTGGCCTGCACCGTTCTCTCAGCGGGTCGGTCCGCTCCCAACCGTTGGGACCCGGTGCATAGCTCAGTTTCGGTTCAAGCCGAACCGCCGGGACAGCAACTTGTTCTTCCAGAAGGACTCGATCTGCTCGATAGTGTCGTCAGGGGTGTTCTCGTCGATCACCTCGAGCACCGAGACCTGGTAGGTCCTTCGCCCTCCTCGCGCCGCGGCCTTGAGCGCCACGTCACCGCCATCTCCCCCGCCCGCGTAGTTCATCCAGCGACCAAGGAGGCTTTCGGCGCCCTTGGCGGATCCCACGTATTGCTGACCCGAGTCGACGTCGACCAGCAGGTACACCCCCTTTACGCTACGGAGGACTTGTTGCCAGCCGTTCGGGAGGCTTGGCACGTCATCGACGAGATGGGTGAACGAGCGGAAACCTGGGAAGTGGGGCTCGTACTGGTGGGCAATCTCGACCACCGGCTTCGGCTGGTTTGCGGCTCGCTGAACCCAGCTGCGGGTTCCAGCGCCCCAGTCAATGACGACCATGTCCTGATAGCTAGCTAGGGCCTCGATCGGCTGTAGCTCGTATTTGAACTGACCGGAGACGTCGTGCTTCAGCAGAGCGTCGATGGTCCCGGGCGGGCAAAGCCCGACGTCGGCTACCCGGTACATGCCCACGAACACGGTCTTGCGGGCCTCGGTCACGACGAAGCTCGCCAGCAGGTCGCCGGTCGGGAATTTGTTCTTATGCTGAACACTCTGGTACGCCTCGAAGGCGTCGCGATCGTTCCGCCAGGCACCGTAGAGGCGTCCCGCTCCTAGGCGGCCGTCTTGATGCCGGACGAGACGCACTTGCGACGCGTCTATGCCTTCGAGCGCCAAGATGTCGTTAAACGTCAGCACGACAACCTCCAGTCCTTCACTGTGATGGGCCCTGAGGCTAGCGGGAATTCGCCAGAAGCATGGCAGGCGATTCCTGAGTCGGGATGGCGTCAGGCTGCCGGGATCACCAGCGCCGGCCCTTCTTGCTCGTCACGTGCCAGGCGCCGGGATGCTCGGCGAAGCAGGGGTGAATCGAGTTGACCGCACGACCCGACGCTTGGAGCGCCATGAGGGCGTGTCGGGCAAGCCAGCGGTTGGCGTACGGGACCTTCTTGCACATGGCGCCTCCAACAGAAGTGACTGGTTGGAGTGGCGCCTCGCTTATCTACGAACGACACAACGGCGGTGTGCTGAACCTCGATCCGCCGAGCGGGTTCCTGGGGGAATTGAGATGCGGGCTGAGAGGATTTGCTGAGCGAGTTCGGCGTCGGGGCGCGCGGGAGCCGCCGGTCTGCCCGGCTTTTCCACTTGGGGTCGTTCCTCGTCGGGGCAGGAGTGGGTGTCAGGCGGGGGCGTAGGCGCCGGCGTACATGCCTGCCCAGGCGTCCTGCCAGGGCCAGTTGGTGGGTAGGTGCAGGTGCAGTCGTCGGGCCCGGTTGGCGATCCGGGCCGGGATC
>NZ_MKKA01000020.1 GCF_001942405.1 Ornithinimicrobium sp. CNJ-824 | reverse complement strand
ACCCTTCGAGGAACGACCACAAGTGGAAAAGCCGGGCAGACCGGCGGACCTCCCACGCCCAGAACCCCGACCCGCTCCAAAAATCGTCTTCAGCGACGCGCGACCTCCTCACGAAACCCGCTCGGCGGATCCAGGCTCAGGCGGCCTGACCCAGTCTGTTGTCACCTGCCCGTGCAGCAGTCCCCAGCCAGTTCCAAACTACGCCATAGAGACGTGCAGGGGTTTGGATAGAATGGGCAACGCGACCCTAGGGTGGGGCCATGGTTAGGGTCAACGTTCTGTGCGCACCCCCGAACGGTCGAAATCCAGGCATGGCGTCCGTCGACCTCGCGTTCGAGGCGGTGGCAGGACGCCTGGGTGCGGACGTGACGTACTGGCGACTGTGGGACCAGTCAGAGTGGTGTGACCCCCCGGGGGGCTCAAGCGAGGTCGGCGAGGGTGTCGTCCGTGACGAGACGTCGGGGCTCACTTATCGGCTTGCGCGAGGGCATCTTGAGGAGTTCCTGCAGGCAGACGCACTCGTGTATTGGGGTGACTTCCACCACATGGCGGTCTATCTCGATCAGACGGCTGACGTACTACACCGCCGGATGAGCGTTGGCAGCAGGGAGGAGGCGAGCGCCATAGCTGCTGATTTTCTGATGCTCCGCGGACAGCCCCGAGAGGTTCTGTCCCGAGCCGTGACCTTCGGGACGACGCTGGCGTTCAATACAGCCCTTGACTACTCAGGACGGTATGGAGTCGAGTTCACGAGACTGCTCGAAGGGCTTCACGGTGCTTGGTTCCGAGACGGCTACTCAGCCAGGGTCGCCGAACTTGCGCGGACGCCCAGGGCTGCCTCCTGTCTCGGCTCGGATGCCGCGTTCGTCCTAGAAGGCGTGACGCAATCCTCCGCCGCTTCTGGAGTGGGGGTGTTTATCGGACGCTCGCCAGTGTCGCCGGAGACTGTCGCCAAGGTGGGGAAAGCCCTGACTGAAGGCCTCGGGGGTGTGCCTCAGTGGATTCCCTGGGGTACGGCGCCCGCAATGTGGCCGATGTGGGGCAGGAAAAGACTGCGCGTCGCCTGGCCTGAGTTAGAGCGAGGAGCGCCGTTAAGCAGGCGCGACCGAGCGCGACATCTTCGTGAGGTCGTACGTGGACCTGGGCTGAAAGAAGAAGTCTTGCCGGCCCACGAGCTCTTCCGGCGAATCGCCGAATGTCGAGTGATCCTCACGGACACGTACCACCTCGCTGTCAACGCTTGGCGGATTGGAACGCCAGCCGTCTTGTTCTTCGACCGAAGGGCAAGCAGGGGGTGGAACGTGAACAGCGGTGCGGGCGTTGGGCGCGACAAACGTCACGATCTCTACTCGCAACTTGACGCACTGCCGCTCCTCGTCGACCTCGATGCTCCTCCTGTGGGCTCAGCTGCACGTGACCTGGGGGAAGCAGTGAAGGAACTTCGAGATCCGGTGACGGCCCGAGCTGCCGCAATTGGAGAACGAGCGCGCGGCCTCCTGACCGATTCTCTGGAGAGTCTGATATCGATTTAGGGCGAACGCGTGGCATGCCCCGAGGCCGTTGCAGTGGCGAACCTGTATGCCTGCAGATAAGCATCTACTACGCGTGACCAAGTGAAGGACTTCACGGTCTCGCGGCCGGCCTGTGACAGGCGACTGGCCAAGACTAGGTCAGCGGTGGCACGATCAATTCCGGTCACGACTGAGGACAAATCTTCTGGGTCGATTAGGAGCCCGTCGTGTCCATCCGTGACGAACCCTGCCGGTCCACCTCGATTCGTGGCGAGGACTGGGGTTCCAGCGGCCCATGCCTCGAGCACCACGATCCCGAACGGTTCGACCCGACTTGGAACGACGACCGCGTCTGCTGCCGCCATCAGCGACTGCACCTCCGAGGCCGTTCTACGTCCAAGGAACTGGACCCGATGTGAGATAGAGAGCGAGGCAGCCAGCCTCTCCAAACGACTACGTTCCGCTCCGTCCCCAACGATCCATACCTGGGGTTCGGAACGGGATTGGGAAGCAGCCATGAGAAGGACATCGAAGCCCTTCTGTCGAACCAGCCGCCCCGCGCCTAGCAGCAGAGGTCGCCCGCTCTCTCGCTGGGGTGCATCGAGTAGTGGCGCCTCCTGAGCGGGCGCAAGATCGACACCGTTTGCGATGACCAAGACTTCGCTGGCGCCGAATCGGGACCGAAGGTCGTCCGCCACGTACCTCGAGCAAGCCGTGACTGTGCCGGAGCGGATCGCGCGACGAAGCGCAGCGCGCAACAATGCTGACCTGTCGTAGATGCCGTGCTCGTCCATGAAGGTCTCTCCGTGCGAGGAGACCACGAGGGGAGTGCCGGTGAGTGCGGCCAGCACCAGACCGTAGACGCCGTTGGGGCCAAAGCACTGCACGTTGATCACGTCGGGACGGAACGCCGCATAGGCCCTGACCCACTGGGCCAGTGCCCCGGGGGCTCGAAGGGTCAAAGAGCCCAGCGCTCGGACCGATCGCGCTGGCAGCGGGGTTGGGAGATAGCGCACGCGGCACCCGTCGACGACCTCGTCCCGCAGACCGTCACCACGGTCCACCGTCCAGACCTCAACCACGTGACCACGCTCCTGCAGCTCCTTGGCTATGTGGCGCACGTGCTCCTCGACACCGCCGAAGTGCGGGTGGTAAGAACTCGAGACGAGCGCGATCCTCATCCGGCTCGGGTCCATCGGCCCTCCTTTGCGTCGGTGTCAGGCACGCCCACGGAGCACGCTAGCCTCTCAGGACGTTGTCTGAGGAGGAGAGCCTTGCCCGAGCTGGCCATCGCGACCACCGCGACCTCCACCCCGATGGGTGCCCAGGCGTACCAGGCGGCCATCACTAGCCGCGCCCAGCAGGCCCTCGCCACGGCGAGCCCTGAGCCATGGACGGTCCGCTCGCTCGTGGCCCGGTCGCTGAGGTCTGACCTCCCTGGCAACCGGCGCCTGCCGATGGCGCGCCTGTTCACCGCATCCGAGCGGGAGCGGCGGCTGCTGGGGCGGTTGGTGTGGCCCCGATCCGCCGTCGTGCACCGGATGGACCTCATCCTGCCGCCCCCGGCCGGTCCGGACGTCGTGACGTTGCACGACGTGGTGGCGTGGGAGTTCAAGGACGAGTCTGCCCCCGTAGCGGCCGCGGCATCTGAGCTGCGGGCTGCCGATGCGGTCATCTGCGTCTCTCAGTTCACCGCAGGGGAGGCCGAGCGGCTGCTCGGGCTCAAGGACGCCGTCGTGATCCCGAACGGCGTCGGCGAGGAGTACTTCTCGGCCGTCCCGCTCAGTCCGGAACAGCTCACCGACGTGGGGCTGCGACAGCCCTACCTGCTGTATGCCGGTGGGTCGGCCGCCCGGAAGAACCTCCCGGGTCTGGCGGAGGCGTGGCGGTTGGTCCACGATCGTCTACCGGAACACTCACTGGCCCTCGCCGGGCCCCGCAGCCCTGCACGTGACGCTCTCTTCGCCGGTTTGCCCAGGGTCGTGCACCTCGGGCGGCTGCCGGACTCCTTCATGCCTGGACTGGTCGCCGGCGCTGCGGCCGTGGTGGTGCCCTCGCTCTACGAAGGCTTTGGGCTGCCGGTTCTCGAGGCGATGGCCGCCGGGGTGCCTCTGCTGTCCAGCAACCGCAGCTCTCTGCCGGAGGTGGTGGCCAACGCCGGCACCCTCGTCGACCCGACGGGTCCGGCCCTGGCCGAGGGTATGGAGTACGTCGCTCTGAGGAGTCCTGCTGTCATAGAACTCGTAGAGGTGGGCCGTCAGCGGGCAGCGGAGTTCAGCTGGGAGGCGAGTGCCGCACGACACGCCTCGGTGTGGGCCTCCCTCGCCTGACGCTCCATACCCCGGCGGGTTTGCGCCTCCGGCCTCCAAGCCCCATCGACCGACGGAGCGCTTGTGAGCATCACCCAGGACGACCGGTCGCGCTACTCGCGGCTGCGCACGTTCAACTGGATCGCCGCGGTGGTGCACCAGCGCAAGGCCGTAGCCGCCGGGGCCGGTGCGGGTGGGGCTGCTGCTGGCGGAGATACTCGGGCAGGTCGGCAGTGCCCGTTATGCAGTTATGATCACCCGTCGTGAGCGAGCTGGGGGTCGGCGAGAAGCCCAGTCCGACCCAGCCTGCACGGATCAGGTCCGTCGACGGGCTTCGGGCGCTCGCCTTCATGCTCGTCTTCCTCTTCCACTCCTGGGAGTTCGCTGGCCAGCCGCGCATACCGGTCGTGACCGACATCATCGGGCAGAACACCCGGCCGGACCTCTTCGTCGTCATCACTGGCTTCGCGCTCTACCTGCCCTTCGCCATCGACCCATCCCGTCACGACCGCTTCCGGACCGGTGTCTACCTGGAGCGCCGTGTCAAGCGGATCGTCGTGCCCTATTACGCGGCCCTGGTCCTTGCGCTCGTGCTGCCGTACGCCCTGAAGTTGCTTTATGGACTCATCGGCGGTCAGGCCAACCCGACCGAGACCGTCTCGATCGGCGATCTTGTCTCCCACCTGACGTTCACGCACATGTTCTTCCCTGAGTACTGGGCGGGCATCAACGGCAGCCTGTGGACGATGTCGCTCGAGATGCAGCTCTACCTGCTCTTCCCTCTTCTCGTGTGGGCCTTCGCGCGATGGGGGATGCGCGCCCTTCTGGGCGCTGCCGTACTTTCCGTGATCTGGCACCTCATGGGGCCGCTCTTCGTGCAGGACACGTTCCCGGAGAGCTTCCTCTGGGGGGCGACGGGCATCGGCCGTCTGGTCGAGTTCGCGGCCGGCATGGTGGCCGCTGTCGTTATCATGCGACACCGGGAGCGGCTCACGCCATCTTGGATGATCGCAGCCGCGGTAGTCGTCGTGGCTGGTTACGCCTTGGCCATGTGGGCGGGAAGCGCCATGGGTTGGTTCCCCGTGCGGGAGATCGGGCTTTCACTCTCCTTTGGTGCTTTGATCATTCTGGCCATCGGAGCCGCCCCGGTGGAGCGAGTTTTCGCACTGCCCTTGGTCTCACGACTCGGGTATGTCGCCTACAGCATGTTCCTCGTCCACCAGCCGATCGTCTACTACTTCTCTGAGTTCCTTGAGCGTGGGTTCGGAATGCCGGAGGGCCACCTGCAGCTGGCGGTTCTGTGGACGGTGGGCCTCGCGGTGGTCCTGGTTGTGGGCTGGGTCTTCTACAGAGTTTTCGAGAGACCTTGCATCGAGTGGTCGAAGGCGGCGGGGCGACGCGCAGAGACGACCACGCGGTAGCAGAGAGCATCGGCCACCTCGAAGTGTCACGCCTCCAGCCGTGCCTCGATCACCGGGCGCCATGCGGCGAAGCGCGACTGGGTGAGCAGGACGCGCTTCACGAAGGGGAAGCCCGCGTCCATCAGCTCCTGCCACGCGTAGATGGGGATGAGCGTGGCCTCCGGCACGCCCAGCTCGTCGGCGGTCCATCCTGCTTCGACACGGAGCCCGGCCTCGTCGGCGGCCGCGGTCAGACCGAGCTCGTAGAACCCGATGACCGACTTCTTGCTTGGTTGTGCCTTGACCTCGGCGAAGAAGTTCCGTAGCGGTTCCCGCGCGAGGACACCACCGGCGAAGGCGAGCAGGAAGCTGTGGAGGTGGCGTCGGGGGCGGGGGTTCAGGGTGACGCCCCATACGTTGGCCTCCGTCTCCTTGATGCGACCCAGCAGCTCGTCCAGCGGCCCGGCCGGCCCCTCGATCGAGTCATTGGTCAGGACGACCCGGTCCTTGGTCGCGATCTGCGGGTAGGCGCCCAGTGCGTCGCGCCACGAGCCGAAGTCGTAGGCGGAGTTGGGCCGGGAGACGACGGCCACCCCTTCCGGCACGGACGGGGCGCGCAGCCGGGCCCACGGGTCCCGCGCGGAGACGACGAGAGTGGGCCAACCTGCCGCGGCATACGCCTGCGCCGCCCGGAGCGCGCTAGGGCGCACGTCGCGACCCTTCGACCACTCCGCCATCACCACCACCCGGTCGCCATTCAGGACCTGCTCGACGTCACCGGCCACGACTCGCAACCGCCCCCGACCGAGGCTGTTCGTCTTCTCCTTGAGGGCGAACCGGCCGTCGCGCACCCGCTGCCGCAGGTCCTTCGTCGCCGTGTCCAGCCTCTCGGCGAGGGGCTCGCCCGAGTCCCGCTCCCACGTCCGCGTGCCCCGGGTGGTGACCGCGGTCGCCTCCGCCCACTTGGCGAGCTCCCCGGGGTGCTGCGCCCACAGGCGACCCAGGCGCGCGGCGTGCCCAGCCTGTGCCCGCCGCAGCCGACGGCCTCCGAGGGTGTCGTCATACGCGAGGTCGAAGTCGAAGCGATCGCGCACGAGTGCGGGGTCGGTCTGCCGCCCGTTGACGATATTGGACACGTTGGTCCCGTGCACCACCTGCGCCCACATCACCGGCGCGTCGACCTGGCGCAGCGGCGCGTGCCCACGGGCCCGGGCGTGCTTGGCGACGAAGACCGTCTCCGGCGGCAGGTCCTCCTCCCGCCGCTCGATGAGGGAGAGGAAAGGGCTGGAGACGATGTTGCTGCGGTAGACCGCGCCGGTGCGGTCGATCTGCACCCCGCGCGGGAAGTTGACGAACATCCGCTCCTGCCCGGCGAACTCCGCCTGCACCCGCGCCATGAAGTCCACCGCCATGGCGTCGTCGCTGTCGATCCGGGTGGTGATGAGGTATGCCGCGTCCGCCCGGTCGGCCACGTGGCTGGCGAAGGAATCACGCCGGAAGGGCTCCCTCGACCAGATCGGCGTGAAGGCACCTTCGGCCAGTTCCTCCACCTGATCGCGGAAGTCGTCGTTGCAGCGGTCGTCGAAGAGGACCAGCCAGTCGAAAGGCTCCGCTCCCCGCTGCCGGGTGACCGACGGCAGGCAGGCGTCGTAGAAGAACCCGAGCCGGTAGTGCAGCCACTCGGCGGGTGCCGGCGGGGCACCCGGCACCACCACGGCGCTGAAGCGGGTCAGCAGCAGGTGGTCGAAAGGTCGCCCCGGTGTCGCCGTCACTGGTTCATTGTGTCCGAGCCGGCGTGATCAGGCGGCGCACAGGGAACGCGTCCCGCGCGATCGCTAGGGTGACGGCATGCGGACGCTGTTGGTGACTGGCGGGGCTGGGTTCATCGGGTCGAACTTCGTGCATCACTTGGTGGAGCATTCGGATGCGCGGGTGGTCGTGCTGGATGCGTTGACGTATGCGGCGTCGCGGGAGGCGTTGGTCGGCCTGCATGAGGGTCGGGTGGAGCTGGTGGTGGGCGACGTCACCGACGCGGCCCTGGTCGACCGGCTGGTGGGGGGCCTGCCCGGGGAGGACGACGCGGTGGTGCATTTTGCGGCGGAGTCGCACAACGACAACTCGTTGAACGACCCGTCCCCGTTCATCAGCACGAACATCACCGGCACGTTCACGCTGCTGGAGGCGGTGCGCAAGCACGGGGTGCGGTTCCACCACGTGTCCACCGATGAGGTGTACGGGGACCTGGCGTTGGACGACCCGGCCCGGTTCACCGAGACCACCCCTTACCGGCCCTCGTCGCCGTACTCGGCGTCGAAGGCGGCGGCGGACCACCTGGTGCGGGCGTGGGTGCGCTCCTTCGGGGTGCGGGCCACCCTGTCCAACTGTTCGAACAACTACGGGCCGTGGCAGCACGTGGAGAAGTTCATCCCCCGCCAGGTCACGAACCTGCTCTCCGGTGGCCGGGTCAAGCTGTACGGGTCGGGGGCGAACGTGCGGGACTGGATCCATGCCGACGACCACTCCTCGGCGGTGCTGACGATCCTGGAGAAGGGGAGGATCGGGGAGACGTACCTGGTGGGTGCGGACGGGGAGAAGTCGAATCTGGAGGTGGTCCGGCTGGTCCTGGAGCTGATGGGCCGGGATCCGAACGACTTCGACCATGTGGCCGACCGGCCGGGGCACGACCTGCGGTATGCGATCGACCCGACCAAGCTGCGCACCGAACTGGGGTGGGTGCCGCGGTTCACGTCCTTCGAGGAGGGGCTGGCGCGCACGATCGACTGGTACGCCTCCCACGAGGACTGGTGGGGTCCGAAGAAGGCCGCGGTCGAGGCCGCCTACGCCACCCAGGGCCAATGACCCACGGTTCGAACGGCCGACCCGCGCCTGGGGGTCCGGGGGTGCGGGCCACGCCGATCCCGGGGTTGCTGGTGGTGGACCTCGAGGTGCACGGGGATGCGCGGGGGTGGTTCAAGGAGAACTGGCAGCGGGCCAAGATGGTCGCTGCCGGGCTGCCGGACTTTTCCCCGGTGCAGCACTCGGTCGCCTCCAACGGCCCGGTCGGGGTGACCCGGGGGGTGCATGCCGAGCCGTGGGACAAGCTGGTCTCCGTGGTCGCGGGCAGGGTGTTCGGGGCGTGGGTGGACCTGCGCGAGGGCCCCACGTTCGGGACCTCGTTCACGCTCGAGCTGGACGAGGGTGTGGGGGTGTTCGTGCCGGAGGGGGTGGGCAACTCCTACCAGACCCTGACCGAGGGGGCGGTGTACTCCTACCTGGTCAACGATCACTGGTCGCCCGAGGCGGAGTACACGATGCTCAACCTGGCGGACCCCTCCGTGGGCATCGACTGGCCCATCCCCCTGACCGAGGCCGTCGTCTCGGACAAGGACCAGACCCACCCGACGCTGGACCAGGTCACCCCCATCCCACAGGACCAGTCCCGAGGGCGGGTGCTCGTGCTGGGTCGGGACGGGCAGCTCGGCCGTGCTCTGCTCGAGGCCATGCCCGCCGCGGAGGGCCTGGGGCGGGAGGAGCTGGACCTGGCCGACCCGGCCGCGGTCGAGGCGTTCGACTTCACCGGCGTCGACGTGGTCGTCAACGCCGCCGCGTACACCGCTGTGGACGCTGCCGAGACCGAGGAGGGCCGCCGGGCGGCATGGGCGGCCAACGCCACCGGCGTCGCAGCCCTGGCCCGCGCAGCCGTGGAGCACGGGTTCACCCTGGTGCACTACTCGACCGACTACGTCTTCGACGGCACCCAGGACACGTACACCGAGGACGACCCGTTGTGCCCGGCCAGCGTGTACGGCGCGTCGAAGGCGGCCGGCGACCTCACCGTGACGGTCGCCCCCCGGCACTACCTGCTCCGCACCTCCTGGGTGGTCGGCGCGGGCAAGAACTTCGTGTCCACGATGGCCGACCTCGCCGAACGTGGCGTGGATCCGCGGGTGGTGGACGACCAGGTCGGCAGGCTGACGTTCACGACCGACCTAGCCGCCGCAACCACCCACCTGCTGGACACGGGCGCCCCGTACGGGACCTACAACCTCACCTCGGCCGGGGACCCGGCCTCGTGGTCCGACCTGGCCAGGAAGGTGTGCGAGGCGACCGGGCACGACCCGGACCGGGTCACCCCCGTCACCACACAGGAGTACACGGCCGGCGCCTCGGGTCCGGTCGCACCCCGCCCGGCCCGGTCCGTGCTGGACCTGGCCAAGATCCAGGGGACCGGGTTCGAGCCCGTGGACCAGATGGCCGGCCTGACCGCATACCTGGAAGGAAGGACGAAGCCATGAAGGGGATCATCCTGGCCGGGGGGACGGGGTCGAGGTTGCACCCGATCACCCTGGGGGTGTCCAAGCAGCTGGTGCCGGTCTACGACAAGCCGATGATCTACTACCCGTTGTCCACGCTCATGCTGGCCGGGATCCGGGACGTGCTGGTCATCACCACCCCGCACGAGGCCGACCAGTTCAGACGGCTCCTGGGCGACGGGGACCAGTTCGGCATCAGCCTCACCTACGCCGTGCAGGCCTCCCCGGACGGGCTCGCGCAGGCGTTCCTCATCGGCGCCGACCACGTCGCCGGCGGACCGAGCGCGCTGGTCCTGGGGGACAACATCTTCTACGGGCCCGGCCTGGGCACCCGCCTACGAAGGTTCGAAAACCTCAAGGGTGCTGGGGTCTTCGCCTACCAGGTCGCCGACCCCACCGCCTACGGCGTCGTCGAGTTCGACGACCACGGCGTCGCGGTCTCCCTGGAGGAGAAGCCTGACCAGCCCCGGTCGAGGTATGCGGTGCCGGGGTTGTACTTCTACGACGAGACCGTCGTCGACCACGCCCGCCAGCTGGTCCCCTCGGCGCGGGGGGAGCTGGAGATCACCGACCTCAACCGCCGCTACCTCGACGCCGGCCAGCTCCACGTCGAGGTGCTGCCCCGGGGCACGGCGTGGTTGGACACCGGCACCTTCGACTCCCTCAACGACGCGGCGAACTACGTGCGCACCCTCGAGGCCCGACAGGGCATGAAGGTCGCTGCCCCGAGGAGGTCGCCTGGCGCCAGGGCTGGCTCGCCGACACCCAGCTCCTGGACCGCGCCGAACCCCTGCGCAAGTCCGGCTACGGCACCTACCTCGAACGGCTCGTGTCCGACGGTGGCTGAGCGCGCCCTTCTTGGACCACGCGTTCGGCGGGCAGCCGCGAACTGCCGGGGGAGTTCTCCCAGCAGAACTCCCTCCCCCTGGGGTGACGGCGTCATGGCGTGCTGAGGTGGGTTACCGTGAGGTCAGATCGGGGTTGTCGTAGCAGGGGCTAGGACCGAGATGGCAAAGAGGCGCAGGGTTCCGGTGGCGATAGCCCACGACTACCTGACGCAGCAGGGCGGGGCTGAGCGGGTGGTGCTGGCCCTGAGCCGCGAGTTTCCCGATGCGCCGATCTACACGACGATGTACGACCCGGAGGGGACCTACCCCGACTTCGCCCGGCGCACGGTCGTCACCACCGCCCTGGACAGGATGCCGGGTCTGGCGGCGGACCACCGGCGTGCCCTCCCGGGGCTGGCCCCGGTGGTCAGCGCCACCCGCATCGACGCCGACGTCACCATCGCCTCCACCAGCGGCTGGGCCCACGGCTTCCGGGCCACCGGGAAGCTGCTCGTCTACTGCCACAACCCGGCCCGGTGGCTTTACCAGCGGGACGACTACCTCGGCGACGACGCCAGCTTCCTCGTCAAGGCCGGTCTGGCCGCGCTGACGCCAGGGCTGACCCGGTGGGACCAGGCGGCCGCTTCGCGCGCCGACCACTACCTCGCGAACTCCCGCGTGGTCAAGGAGCGGATCGCCGAGGCCTACTCGATCGACGCCGAGGTGCTGCCGCCACCGCCGGGGCTCAGGACCGAGGGAGAGCAGGTGCCGCATCCCGAGCTCGCCGACCTGGTCGAGGAGGGCTACTGGCTGGTGGTCTCCCGTCTCCTGCCCTACAAGAACGTCGACCAGGCGGTCGAGGCCTTCCGCGGACGGCCCGAGCACCTGGTCGTCGTGGGCGCCGGCCCCCAACGGGAGGCCCTCCTCGCGAAGATGCCCGGCAACGTGCGGCTGGTCTCCGGGCTGACGGACGCCGAGCTGCGCTGGACCTACCGGCACGCCACCGGCCTCGTCGCCCCCAGCCGGGAGGACTTCGGGCTCACTCCGCTGGAGGCGAACTCGTGGGGACTGCCCGTGGTCGCGCTCCGGGCGGGGGGATATCTCGACACCGTCGTGCCGGGCCTCAACGGTGTCTTCTTCGAGCGCAGCACGCCCGTGGACATCAGCAGGGCCGTCGACGCCGCAGCTCGGCAGGAGTGGTCGAGCGAGGCGCTGCTGGAGCACGTCCGCAGCTTCGGGGAGGACGCGTTCCGACGGCGGGTCCGGGAGATCGTCCAGGAGCTGGCCGAGGGCGCGACCATGCCGACCGGCGCGCGGTCGTCACGCGGCGGAGCCGCTAGCGGCTGTACCAGCGCATCGTCTTCAGCACCCCCAGGTCGTCGAACCTCCGCCCCACGATCTGCACCCCGATCGGACGCCCGTCCTCCGTCCGGCCGGCGTCGACCGTCCCAGCGGGCTGGCCGGTCATGTTCCACGGCAGCGTGAAGTTGATGTGCCACATCCCCCGTCCCTCGTCCGGGTAGGGCATCGGCAGCTCCGCCGGGTAGGCCGGGCACGGGGCCACCGGGCTGACGAGCAGGTCGAGGTCCCCCTCCTGCGCCCAGGCGGCGACCGTCCGCGCCTGCAGGTCGGTGAACGCGTGGTAGGCGTCCATGACCGCCACCCCGCTCAGCCCCTCGCCCTGTCGCGCCCACTCCGCGACGAACGGGTGCACCATCGCCTGCCGCTCCGGGCCGAGCCGGGACAGGTCCGCCCAGGAGCGCACCTGCCAGAACCGGTTGACCCCGTCCAGCACCCCCTGGTCCAGCCACGGCTCCATCTCGACGACCGAGGCGCCCTCGTCGGCGAGCTGATCCGCCACCGCCCTTGTGGCGGCGACCACCTCGGGCTCGGGCTCCACGCCGTACCCGGCGCGGGTCCACACCCCCACCCGCAGTCCACACGCCGTCCACGGCCGCCCGTCCTCCCCGACGCCCAGGTCGGTCCACGCAACCTCCTGCGCGGTCAGGCTGGTCCAGTCGAGTGGGTCCGGGCCGGAGAGGACGTCCATGAGCGCCGCCAGGTCCTCCACCCGGCGGGCCATCGGCCCGGCGACCCTGCCCATGTATGGCGCGTGCAGCGGGATCCGCCCGGCGCTCGGCTTGAGCGAGGCCAGGCCGAGCCAGGTCGCCGGCAGGCGGATCGACCCGCCGATGTCGGTGCCCACGTGGAGCGGGCCGTAGCCGGCGGCGGCCGCCGCCCCGGCCCCCGAGCTGGACCCACCTGTCGTCCAGTCAGGGTTCAGGGGAGACACGGTCTGCCCGTGCCGGCTGGAGTGGCCGGAGGAGAGCATCCCCCAGTCGGGCATCGTTGTGGACCCCAGCACGACCAGACCGGCCTCGGCGCACCGGCGTGCGACCGGCGAGTCCACCTCCGGCACGACGGGGTCGACCGCCGCGCACCCGGCGGGCATCGGCACGCCCGCCCGGGCGACGTTCTCCTTCAGGGTCACCGAAACGCCGTCCCACTGGCTCAACGGGGCCCCGGTGGCCCACCTCTCCTGCGACGCCCGCGCCCGGGCGAGCACCTCCTCCGGCTCGTCCCGCACCCAGAAGGCGTTGAGCGCCGGCTCCTGCTCCTCGACGACCTGCAGCACGTCGGTGGCGACCTCGACCGGGCCGAGCCGGCCCGCGGCATACCCCTCCGCCATCTGCAGGGCGCCCAGGTGGGCGGGCCGCACGCTCACCGCAGCTCGCGGCCCTTCGTCGGCAGCATGCCGTGCTCCATCCCCCAGCGGACCGCCTGCGGCCGGCGAGTCACGCCGATCTTGGCGTAGGCGCTGCGGATGTAGGACTTGACAGTGTTGATCGACAGGTAGGCCCGGGCCGCGATGTCGTCGTTGGTCAGCCCCTGGGTGATCAGCCCCAGGATCTCCGCCTCGCGGGCCGAGAGGCCGTGCTCCTGGCCCGGCCACCGGCCGTGGTCGTCGTCGGGTGCGGCTCCGGCGGCGACCTGCTGGGCGCTGGCCTCCATGTCCAAGGTGCCCGGGGTGACGGTCTCGCCCGCGGCCACCCGTTCGAGCGCGCGGACCAGCTCCTCGGCGGTGGCCGACTTGGCCACGTAGCCCGCGCACCCCCGCTCCAGCGCCTTGCGGACCAGCGCGGGCTGGGTGTTCCAGCTGTAGACGACGACCTTGCCCGTCATCGGGTTGGCGACCAAGGCGTCGATGTCGTCGGCGTCCGCCTGCGCCTGGGCGAAGGTGTCGTAGAGGGCGACGTCCACCGGGCTGCTGGGCTCGGTGCCGATGTCGAGCTCGACCACCCGCACCCGGTCGACGTGGGGCCGCAGCATCGCGTCCACCCCACGGACGACGACGTCGTAGTCGTTGACGAGGGCGACGGTCACGGGGTTCACCTGTCGGACCCTACACGCGCCGTCCGGTGGCCCGGATGGGGCGGAAGGCCCCCGGTCTAGGCTGGCGCCATGCCCTCCGCCTCGCTCGTGCGACGTCTCGGGCTGCCCCTCGCGGCGCTCGCACTGGCCGTCCCGCTGTTGGTCGACGTGCCTGGGCTGGAGGAGCCGGGGGAGCGGATGCTCGGCATCTTCCTCATGGCGATCGTGCTCTTCGTCACCGAGGCGATCCCGCTGGTGGCCACGGCCGTGGTCATCATCCTGCTCGAGGTGCTCATGCTCAGCGAGCAGGCGCTCGTGCCGCTGGGGGAGCCGGCCACGTCCGCCCGCGACGTGTGGGCCAGCCTGGCCGACCCGGTGATCATCCTCTTCCTCGGCGGGTTCCTCATCGCCGACGGTGCCGCGAAGTACGCCCTCGACCGCAACCTGGCCGCCCTCATCCTCACGCCGTTCAAGGGCAGCGCCCGCTCGGCGCTGCTGGCGCTCATGCTCATGACCGCGGTGCTGTCGATGTTCATGTCCAACACCGCCACGACCGCCACGATGTTCGCCGTCCTGCTGCCGGTGCTCTCCAGCCTGCCGACCCTGGCCGCCCGCACCGGCTTCGCCCTCGCCGTGCCGCTGGCGGCCAACGTCGGCGGCATCGGCACCCCCGTCGGGTCCCCGCCCAACGCGCTGGCCCTCGCCGCCCTCATCCAGCGCGACGAACGGGTCTCCTTCGTCGAGTGGATGATGGCCGCCGTCCCGCTGACGCTGCTGCTGCTCGTCGTGGGGTGGCTGTTCCTGTCCTGGCGCTTCGTCCCCGGCCGCACCGCGCTCGACCTCGACCTGCAGGTCAAGTTCAAGAGGACCCCGCCGGCCCTGGTCTTCTACGCCACCGCCGCCCTCACCGTCCTGCTGTGGCTGAGCGAGCCGCTGCACGGCATCCCGTCCACCACGGTCGGGTTCCTGCCCGTCGTCGTGCTCCTGGCCACCCAGGTGATGACCGGAGACGACCTGCGCGCCCTGCAGTGGCCGGTGCTCTGGCTGGTCGCCGGGGGCATCGCCCTGGGCAACGGCGTCGGCGCCAGCGGCCTGGACGAGTGGCTCGTGGGCCTCGTCGACTGGGGCGTGCTGCCCGGCGCGATCCTGCTGCTCACCCTCGCCGGCCTGGCGTGGGCGCTGTCCAACGTCATCTCCAACTCGGCCACCGCCAACCTGCTCATCCCGATCGCGCTGCCGCTGGCCCTGACGGTCGACCAGGACCTCGTCACCGTCGCGCTCGTCGTCGCGCTCTCCTGCAGCCTGGCGATGATGCTGCCGATCTCCACCCCGCCCAACGCGATCGCCTACGCCACCGGCACCGTCCAGACCCCGCAGATGGTCGTCACCGGCCTGGTCGTCGGCGTGCTCGGCGTGCTGCTCGCGGTCCTCGTCATGCCGCTGTGGTGGCGCGCCCTCGGGATCGGCTGAGCCGTGCCCGCCCCCGCGCCGCGCACCGTCGTCGTCGGCACCGGTCCGGTCGCCGAGACGGCCGCCGCCGAGCTGGACGCGCTGCGCGTGCCCGCGCCCGGCGCCCTCGCCGAACCGTCCGTGCGCTCCGCCGGGCCGGTCGGCCTGGCCGTGGTCGTCGTCGGCCGCGCGGACGCCGACGGCACCGTCGCCCGCGTGCTCGGCGCGCTGGGCCACCCCCGCCCCCGCGTGCTCGTCGTCACCGAACGCCTCGAGCTGCCCGACCTGGCCCGCACCCTCGACGCGGGCCACCTCGGCGGGGTCGTCATGGCCCCGTGGACGAGCGGCAACCTGCGCCGGTATGCCGACGCGCAGCTCGCCCGGTGGGTGCGCCGCCGCGGTGGGCGGGCGGAGGAGGTGGCCCAGGACCGGCCGCCCGAACCGGAGCCGCGGGCCAGCGGGCTGCTTCGGCACCTGCAGCAGGACCCGGACTCCGCGGCCGCCGAGCTGCTCGAGGCCGTCGAGTCGGTGCTCGGCCCCCGGCCCCGGCTGCAGCTGCCCCCGCACGTGCGGCTGACGATCGAGGACGACGACGTCGGCCAGCTCTTCCTCGTCCTCAGCGGCCGGGTCGCCCTGTCGGTGAACACCGGGGTCGGCGCGCTGACCCTGCACCACGCCTCGACCGGCCCGCTCATCGGGCTGTTCGCCCTCACCGGGCCGCAGGCCGCGACGGTGACCGCGCGGACGACGACCGACTGCGAGGTCGTGCCGCTGACCGTCGAGCAGCTGGACCGGGCCCTGACCGGGGAGCCGCGGGTCGGCACGGCGCTGACGGCCCTCACCGTGCGGGCCCTGTCGGCCCGGCTGCGGCGGGCCGAGCGGCTGCACGTGGAGAAGGCCGAGCTGGCCATCGAGCTGCAGCGCACGCTGCGCGAGCTGGAGGCCGCCCGCGCGGGACTGGTCGAGCAGGCCCGGATGGCCACGCTCGGCGAGACCGCTGCGGGGGTGGCCCACGAGCTGAGCAACCCGATCGCTGCGGTGACCCGTGGCGTGGAGCACCTGTCGGCCGACCTCCGCGTGCTGCTGGGAGGCGGCGAGGACGACCTGGTCCGGACGGCCTTCGAGGCGGCCGAGACCCGGGAGGCGGTGTCGGCCGGCGACGAGCGCTCGCTGCGGCGCGAGCTGGCCGGGGCCACGGGGGCGACGCCGTCGCAGGTGCGCCGGCTGGTGGCCGCGGGGGTGACCGACCCGGCACGGGCGAAGGGGGTGCTGACCGGGCCGCCCGAGGAGCTGGCCCGGGTCGAGGCCGCCGCGGGGATCGGGGCGACGCTGCGCTCGCTGCGGACCGCGGCCGACCACGTCGGCCGGCTGGTCGAGGACCTGCGCGTGCACGCCCGGCCCGACGACCCCGACGCCCCGCTCGAGGCGACCGACCTGGCGGCCACGGTCCGGGACGCGCTGGGGCTGGTCGAGCACCGGCTGGCCGGACTGACGGTCGACGTTCGGTGCGACGCCGACCTGCCGCCGGTGGGGAGCCGGCCGGGGCGCCTCGCCCAGGTGTGGGCCAACCTGCTGTCCAACGCCGCCGACGCGCTCGACGGGTCCGGCCGGATCACCGTCCGGGCGAGGCGGACGGAGGGCGGCGGGGTCCGGGTCGAGGTCGAGGACGACGGCCCCGGCGTCCCGCCCTCCCTGCAGGGGCGGATCTTCGAGCCCCGGTTCACCACCAAGCACGGGGTCGTGCGCTCCGGGCTCGGCCTCGGGCTGGGCATCTCGAAGAGCATCGTCGTCCAGCACGGCGGCACCATCGGGCTGCAGTCCGAGCCGGGCCGCACCGTCTTCACCGTCGAGCTGCCGGCCCTGCCGACCGGTCCCGGCACGACCGCCGGTGCCCCCACGACCGGGGCCGGTGCGCCCGCGGGGCGCGACGGCATACCCCCTGGCCCCACCGAGGAGAAGGAGCAGCGATGAAGCTCGTGGTGCTCGTCCTGGAGGACGAACCGGACGTGCGCGAGGCGCTGGAGCGCGACCTGGAGCCGCTGGCTGCGCACGTGCGCGTCGAGCCGGCCCAGGACGTGCCCGACGCCCGGGCCGTGATCGCCGAGGTCGCCGCCGACGGGGACCTGCTGGCCGTCGTCCTCGCCGACCACCGGCTGCCGGGGACCAGCGGGGTGGACTTCCTCGTCGAGCTGGCCGGCGCGGAGGAGACCGCGCACGTGGCGACCGTGCTCGTCACCGGGCAGGCCGACCAGGCGGACACGATCCGGGCGGTCAACGAGGCGGGGCTGGACCACTACGTGGCCAAGCCGTGGGACGCCGAGGAGCTGCGGCGGGTGGTCCGGGAGCAGCTGACGAACGTGGTCGAGCGGACCCGGGTGGACCCGCTGCCGCACCTGGCGGTGCTGGACCAGGTGAGGGCGATGGAGCTGGTGCGGAGACGGTCTGGCTGAGAGGGTCTGCGGGCCGCGCCCTACCGGCTGCCGGGCTCGAGGACCTCGACGGCGAGGACGGTCGGCAGGTGCCGGGCGACCTCCGTCCAGGTCTCGCCCTCGTCGTGGCTGGCGAACACCGAGCCCGTGTTTGTGCCGAAGTAGACCCCGGCAGGGTCGCGGCGGTCCCCGGCCATGCCCTGGCGCAGGACCGTGAAGAAGCAGGCCTCCTGGGGCAGCCCGCCCCGCAGCGCCTCCCACGACCCTCCGCCGTCGCGCGAGCGCCAGACCGCGGCGGCCGCGTCGGGCGGGTAGCGGCCCTCGGTGTCGCCGTTGAGGGGGACCGTCCAGAGGGTCCGCCCGTCGCGGGGGTGAACCTGGAGCGGGAAGCCGAACGTCGACGGCAGGCCCGCGGTGACGTCTCGCCAGCCGAGGCCGCCGTCCTCGGACCGCCAGACGCCGTGGTGGTTCTGCTGGTAGAGCAGGCCGTCCTGCCCGGCGGCCCGCTCGAGGTGGTGCACGCAGAAGCCCGTGTGCCCGTCCGAGGCCGCTGCCGGGTGGCTGTTGCCCTCGCCGTCGGCGGGGTCGGCCAGGTCGTTGCGCCGCTCCCACGTCACGCCGCCGTCCTCGGTGGCGAAGACCCCGGCGGCGGAGATCCCCACCCACATCCGTTCGGGGTCCTGCGGGTCGGCGACGATGGTGTGCAGGACCAGGCCGGCGGCGCCGGGGCTCCACTCCTGGGCGGACGGGTGGTCGGTCAGGCCCTTGACCTTGGCCCACGTCGCGCCGTCGTCGTCGCTCACGAGGAGGCTCGCCGGCTTGGTCCCGGCGTAGAGCCGGTCTCCGGTGCGTCCCAACGACCAGACCTGGGAGAAGTCCTCGCCGAACGGCGCCACCTGGTCGGTCCAGCCGAGCGACTCGGCGAACCCCGGCTCCTCGGCCGCCCACGCGTCCAGCTCGCCGGTGGTCAGCTTGGTCGGCTCCCAGGTCCTGCCGAGGTCTCGGGAGCGCCAGACCCCGGCGCCGGACCAGTCGCCGCCGCCTCCGGCCCACAACGTCCCGGTGGCCGGGTCGCCGACGACGTGGTTGATCGTCCAGCCGCCGCAGTAGGGCCCCCGGACCGACCAGCGGCTGCGGTCGGCGTCCCCGTCGAGGACGAACGCGCCCTTGGTCGTCCCGACCAGCAGGTGGATGGCTCCGTCGGACATGGCAGGTCCCTTCGTCGCGGACCGTCGGCTCGTCGGTGCCGGACGGCCCGTCCCAGTGTTCCGCCGTGGGCGTGCGGCGGCAAGGGCCTGCAGGGTCTCAGCCGGTGGCCGCGCGCAGCTGCTCCAGCAGCAGCTCCAACGACCGCTGCGTCGCCTCCTGCACGATCTCCTCGGGGTCCCCGTCCAGCTCCAGCTTGGAGCAGGTGACCTCGCCACGGACCATCACCCCGACGTAGACCGTGCCCGGCGGGTGGCCCTCCTCCTCGTCCGGTCCGCCGGCGCCGGTGGTCGACACGACCGCGTCGGCCTCGAGCACCCGCGTCGCTCCTTGGGCCATCTCGATCGCGCACCGCTCGGTGATGACCGGGCCGGGCGTGACGCCGAGCAGGTCGAACTTCACCGTCTTGTGGTAGCTGACGACGGTGCCGTGGTACCAGTCCGCGGCTCCCTCTCCTTGCGCCAGCGCGGAGGAGATGGCGCCGCCGGTCAGCGACTCGGCCGCGCCGACCGTGAAGCCGTGCTGCTGGGCGAGCTGGGCGATGTCCTTGACGGGGGCGGTGGGGTCGGCCATGGCCTCATGATGATCCAGCGCTCGCGCCGTCCGCCACCGCAGTAGCCTCGCAGCGTGGACCCCACCCCGACCCACCGACTGCGCCTCCCCGTCCAAGGCGGTGCCCGGTGAGGGCCGGTCTGACCCCCGACGCGGACGGCGCCTTCCGCGAGCGCAGGGAGCGCGCCGTCGACGCACCGGCCGCCACCACGTGGACGTGCGTCGCCGACCTCGGCGGGGACCCGGGGTGGTATGCCGTGAACCGCCTCTGGCAGGTCCGTGGCGTGCTCGACCGGGTGGTGGGCGGACCGGGCAACCGCGTCCGTCCCGACCGGGAGCTGCGTGTCGGTGACCCCGTCGACGGGTGGCGGGTCGAGACGGTCGAGCCCGGCCGCACCCTGACGCTCGTGTCGGAGCAGCGGATGCCGGGCACGGCCCGGATGACCTACGAGGTGCACGACTCCCAGGGTCCGGACATCGACCGGTCCAGGCTGGTCCAACGGCTCGAGTTCCGCCCCGACGGCCGCCTGGGGCAGGCCTTCTGGTGGGCCGAGCTGCCGGCCCACAAGGTCATCTTCCGCGCGATGCTCGTCCGGATGGCTCAGGAGGCCGAGCGCCGGGCCCTGGCGGACGGCACGATGGGTCCGTGATCGGTCTCGACCCCTGGTCCCCGCAGGCCCCCGACGACCCCGGCCTGACCGCCCTGCTCGAGGACGCCCGCGCGGCCGCCGGCGACCCCGTCGCGACGCTCGCGCTCGCCGACCGCGCGGCGACGCTGCTGCCGCTGCCCGGCGCCGGCCGCACCGCCGAGCTGTGGCGCGCCCTCGCCGAGCTGGCCGCCGTCGACCTCACCGTCGCCCGCACCCTCGAGCCGCACCTCGACGCTGTCGCCATCCTCGCCCAGGCCGCCGACGCGGGGTATGCCGTGCCGCCCGCCTCGGGCACGTGGGGCGTCTACGCGGCCGAGGGGCCGGGCGCGCGGCTGGAGGCCCGGCCCGGGGACGAGGGCCGCCTCGTCCTCTCCGGCCGCAAGCCCTGGTGCTCCCTGGCCGAGCACGTCGACTCGGCCCTCGTCACCGCCTGGGTCGACGACGAGCGCCGCGTCCTCGTCGCCGTCGACCTGACCCACCCCGGCGTCGAGCTGGTCGACGAGCCGTGGGTCGCCCGCGGCCTGCCCCGGGTCCGCTCCACCGGCCTGCGGCTGACCGACGTCCCGGGCGACCCGGTGGGCGACCCGGGGTGGTACCTCACCCGCCCCGCTTCGCCTGGGGCGGCCTGGGCGTCGCCGCCTGCTGGCTCGGCGGCGCCATGGGCCTGACCCGGCGGATGCACCGGGCGGCCAGCGACCGCGAGCCCGACCAGATCGGACTGTCCCTCCTCGGCCGGGCGGACGCCGCCCTGACCGCAGCCGCGGCCGTGCTCACCGACGCGGCGAGTGCCGTCGACGCCGGCCTGGTCGAGGGCGAGCACGCCTGGCCCCGCTGCGTCCGCGTCCGTTCCGTCGTCCACGACGCCTGCGAGACCGTGCTCACCGCCGCCGCCCACGCGCTCGGCCCCGGTCCGCTGGCCGGCGAGGAGGACCACGCCGCCCGGGTGGCCGACCTGCAGCTCTACCTGCGCCAGCACAAGGCCGAGCGCGACGCCGCGGCCGTCGGCAGGGCCGTCGCCGACGGGATGCCGGTGGCCTGGGCATGAGCGACGGGATCAAGGACGCCCCCGGCGCCTCCGGGCTCACCCCCTCCGGCGACCCCCCGACCGACGAGGCCCGGTGGGTCGAGGACCCCCGGTGGCGCGACGTCATACCCCTCGACCTGACCGGGACCACCCACCTGCTCGTGGTCGCCGCCCACCCCGACGACGAGACCCTCGGGGTCGGCGGGCTGCTCGCCGGGCTGCCCGCGGACGTGGACCTCGACGTCGTCGTCGCCACCGACGGGCAGGCCTCCCACCCGCGCTCGCCGACGCACACGCCCGCCGACCTCGCCCGGATCCGCCGCGCCGAGGCCCGTGAGGTCATCACTGAGCTCGCCCCGCACGCCCGCCTGCACCTGCTCGGGCTCACCGACGGTGGGCTGGCCGACGAGCAGGACGAGCTGACCGCCGCGCTCGTGCGGCTGGCGCGGCCGGGGGAGAGCGTGCTGCTCGCGCCGTACCGCGCCGACGGGCACCCCGACCACGAGGCCGCCGCCCGGTCCGCCGCCACCGCGGCGTGGCGCACGGACGCGCGGCTGCTGGAGTACCCGGTCTGGCTGTGGCACTGGGAGGGCCCGGACGCGCTCCCGTGGGGCTCGGCCCGCCGCGTGGACCTGTCCGACGAGGCGCGGAGGCGCAAGGCGCGGGCGGTCGCCGGGCACCGGTCCCAGGTCGAGCCCCTGTCCGACCGGCCCGGCGACGAGGTGCTGCTGCGCCCGGACATGCTCGCCCACTTCGCGCGACCCTGGGAGACGCTGCTGGTCGCCGAGCCGGGGGAGAGCAGCCCGTTCGAGGACCTGCACGCCCGGGAGGAGGACCCGTGGGAGGTGCGGACAAGCTGGTACGAGCGGCGCAAGCGCGCCCTCACCCTGGCGGCGCTGCCGCAGGAGAGGTATGCCGTGGGCGTGGAGGTCGGGTGCTCCGTCGGCGCGCTCGCCGAGGAACTGCTCGGTCGGTGCGACGCGGTGGTGGCGGTGGACGAGTCGGCGGAGGCGCTGGGCCGGGTCGAGGGTGCCGAGCGGCTGCGGACCGTGCGGGCGTCGCTGCCAGAGGAGTGGGGATGTCTCGAGGAGGCGCTCGGCGGGGAGACCGTGGAGCTCGTGGTGCTGTCGGAGGTGGGCTACTTCCTCTCGCCCGGGCGGCTGCGCGAGCTGGCGCGGCGGGTGGGCGAGCTGGTGGCCGGGTCGGACCGAGCGACCGTGCTGGCCTGCCACTGGCGGCACGAGATCGTCGGGTGGCCGCTGACCGGTGACGAGGTGCACGGGCTCGTGGGTGAGGCGATGACGAACGTTGGCCTGCAACGTCGCAGCCACCTTCTGGAGGAGGACTTTGTGCTGACCGTGTGGTCGGCGACGGGGGTGCTCCGCGGAGCAGCCCTGCCGGAGCAGCCGGACGTCTGAACGGTGAGACACCCTGGACTGCGGTCAGACAGCCCAAATATCTGGGGGTGCATCGTTCTTTCCGGTGGCTCGCCGGTCGGGACTTCAGGGAGCGGGGCGAACGACCGTCCCCGCACCGTGTGAGGATTCCCCCGTGCGCCCGCGGAACGAGACCGACGACCGACCTGCGCTCGCCGCGGTCCTCGTCGTCGTGCCGGCCCGGGACGAGCAGGACGAGATCGGCGGCTGCCTGACCAGCGTCGCCGCTGCGGCCGCCGAGGTCGACCTGCCGGTCGTCGTGTCCGTCGTCCTGCACCGCTGCACGGACCGCACGGCCGAGCGGGTTGACGAGGTCGTCGCCGCGCACCCCGACGTCCGGTGGGTGGTCCAGGACAGCGATGCCGACAGCCTGGGCGGGGCCCGCGCGGACGGCGTCGAGGCCGGCCGCTCCCACGGCACCCTGGCCGACCTCGACCCGGTGACCGTGTGGGTGGCGAGCACGGACGCGGACTCGCGCGTGCCGCATACCTGGCTCCGCGCGCAGCGCGACCTGGCCGACCGCGGTCTGGACCTGGTGCTCGGCACCGTCGAGCCGCGCGAGGACGGCTCCGAGTCCGCCCGGCTCTGGCACGCGCAGCACCACCTCGCCGAGGGCCACCTGGGGATCCACGGGGCGAACCTGGGGGCGCGGCTGTCGGCCTACGACCAGGCCGGCGGGTTCCCCGCGCTCGACGACGGGGAGGACGTGCAGCTCGTGCGGGCGGTGCGCGACGGGGGTATGCCGTGGACGAGCACCGACCGCACGCGCGTCGTCACCTCGTCGCGACGGCGGGGACGGGCGGGCAAGGGGTTCGCCCGGTTCCTGCGACGGCTGGACGACGCGGTGGCGACGTTCGGCGCGACCGAGGAGCTCGAGGAGCGGCTGCGGACCGAGATCCTGCGGCTGGCGCAGGAGCGCGGGCCGGCCAAGACGCTCTGCCCGTCGGAGGCGGCCGGTGCGGTCGACCCCACCAGGCGGCGGACGCTGACGCACGTGGCCCGCGCGGTGGCGTGCACGCTGGCCGACGAGGGGGTCGTCGTGGTCACGCAGAAGGGCGTGCCGGTCGACGGGCGGACCACGCCGGGGCCGGTGCGGGTGGGGCTGGTGCCGGAGGAGCTGCGGGGGCCGGTCGAGGTCTGAGCCGGGCCGTCTGCCTCCGGGCAGGTCTTCGGGTCAGGCGGCCAGCTGCTGCTCGGTGGTGCCGCCCAGCACGTCGGCACCGGCGCGGGTGCGGCGGCCGTCGACGACCGCGAGCGGACCAGGACGGCCCAGGTCCACCCAGCGCTGCTGCCACCGGCCCATGAGGTGGAAGGCCGCGTCGGAGAGTGGCTCGCGGGCGGGGGAGACGACGTAGCCCCACTCGCGGCGAGGGTCGCCGGTGCAGGGGGCGAGGTCGTCGACGAGGACGCGGGGCATGAGCCGGCGCAGCACCTCGGGGTCGCCGACGTCGAGGCCGTCCTGCCAGTAGGCCCGCATCAACAGGTCGAGCGCCTGCGGGCCGCGGCCGAGGGTGACGGCCTCGGCGTAGGCTGCGGCCACCGGGCGCGGGTGCGGCAGCACGGCCGGGACGTCGTCGGGGATCTCCTCGCCGTCCAGGGCCAGGTCGCGCACGGCGGCCAGCTCCTCGCGCAGGCGGTCGCGGTCGGGTCCGTCGGTGCGCAGTCCGCTCAGGGGGATGGTCGCGGTGCTCTCGACGGCCCACCACACAGGGCCGTCGGTCGGGTGGCCCTCGCCCTCGTCCCCGCCGGCGTCGGAGTCGAACCGCAGGTGCGCCAGGTAGGCCCACGGCGAGGTGAGGTCGGCCAGCAGCAGCGGGGTCGCCCCGGTGCTGCCGGCGACCTGGAGCGCGGTCGACAGGCCGTCGGACCCCGGGCGCACGTCCGGGTAGACGTCCGGGCCGAGGAGGTCGGGGACGTCGGTCCGCGGTCGGAGCGCCGGCATCGGGACCCGCGGCATCGTGTTGTGCCGCCGGTGGAACAGGTGCGGGAGCCAGGTCTGGGTCGTGGTCATGGATCTATTTCTACAGTAGGATTCGTGTAAAATGAAGACCCCGAGAGCCGAGGAGGCCGCCCATGACCTACGTGATCGCCCAGCCCTGCATCGACGTCGTGGACCGGGCCTGCGTCGAGGAGTGCCCGGTCGACTGCATCTACGAGGGGGAGCGGGCGCTCTACATCCACCCCGACGAGTGCGTCGACTGCGGCGCCTGCGAACCGGTCTGCCCGGTGGAGGCGATCTACTACGAGGACGACCTGCCGGCGGAGTTCACGCCCTACCTGCAGGACAACGCCGACTTCTTCTTCGCGGCGCTCCCCGGGCGGGACGAGCCGCTCGGGTCGCCGGGCGGGGCGGCCAAGATGGGCGCGCTCGGCGTCGACACGCCGCTGGTGGCGGAGGCTCCGCCGCAGGAGTGAGGGGCCACGGCTGCCTCGTCGTCGGCCCGCCTCAGGCGCCGTCGGCCGGCGTCAGGTGCGCGACGCAGAGCGACGGCGTGACGAACGGCTCCAGCCGGTCGACGACCCCCGCGTCCCCGAGCGCCCCCTCGATGAGCCCGAGGTGCACCGAGCAGGGCAGCGTGCGGTCCTCGCGGGAGAGCGCCAGGAACGGGCAGTGGTGCACCCGCAGCGCCGTCCCGTCCGCGTCCTCCACCAGCTCCGGGGAGAAGCCCTCCGCCTGCTGCACCGCGACCAGGCGGTCCAGCGCGGTGTTCCAGTCCTGCGTCCGTCCGCCCTCGGCCCGCCCCCACGCCCGGCCCGACTCCCGCGCCACCTGCGCCGCGTCCCCGGTCGACCCGGCCAGCGCGCTCCCCAGCACCCGGGCGATCAGCGCGTAGTTGTCCCGCGCCTCGTCCGGCTCCTGCCGGGCCACGTACGTCAGCGGCGGCCGGCCCGGCCGGTCGGTCACCCCCGGCTGCTTGTCGGCCAGCCCGTCGGCGACCAGCTGGTCGAGGTGGAAGCGGACCGTGTTGTCGTGCAGCCCGGTCAGCCCGACCAGGTCCTTGACCCCCAGCCCGTGCCGGGTCCCCCGCAGCGCCTCCAGGATGCTGGCCCGGCGCTCGCCGGCCCGGCCACGTGCGGTGGGGGATGACTCCTGGCTCGGCATTTGTCCAGCATACGTGGGGGAAACCTGCTGGTGCGCCAGTCTCGGTCGCAGAACGAGGCGTGCTGGCGCACGGAGGTTCTCCGGTGGGGGGACGGTGTGCCAAGGCTGCATGCGTTGCTAGCCGAGCGTTCTCTGAATAGTGGAGACGGCCCTGAGCCGGTGCCGCGAGGTGGGCTTGCGTACTCGTGCTGGAGGTGTGGTTTCTGGCGTCACACAGAAACAGGTCGAGTCTGCCCAGTGTGTGTACGAGAGGCACCTCTGTTGCTGCCGCCCGACATGACCAGCCCCTACGCGTCCCTCGCGCCGATTGGCGACGTGTTGTCCACTTGCTTCTTCAACCCAGATTTCCACCACGCCCCGGCGCGCTGGCCGACCATGTCGGGATGGTCTGCGGGTGGGAGCCATTCACGACCCCTGACCGGCCCCCGATCTGGCGTGGTGTTCGGTTACGATGCGCTGGCATCTTCCAAGGGGTTACGAGGGGTAGGAGCACTTATGAATTGGCGCGCGCTCGCGTGTGCGGGACTGGTCGTCTCTCTTTCGGCCTGCGGGACTGACGACACGCCCGACCCGGTGGAGGCCACTTCGTCGACGAGGGACGACGCGGCTGCGTCTTCCCCAGCGGAAGCTGCAGCGACCACCGAAGCGGCAGCGACCTCGGCGCCGCAGAGCTCGGGACCCTGAAGGAAGCGGGCTTCGGTCAGTCTGACGAGTATGTGTGGGTGACCGCTCTCGTCCACAACAACTCCGCTTACGTCGGTCAGACGGTCACGGTGAACTTCAACGTGCTGGATGACGAAGGAAACATCTTGGCGTCGGAGAGCCAGGTTGAGTCCTTCTCGCTGCCTGAGGCAGATCACATTATTGGTACTCAAGTCAGCCTCTCCCCCGGAGATGCCGCGGCCGAAGTCGAGGCTGCTCTGGACGTCGAGGCCTCCGGCGCGTTCAGCCTGGATCCGCCGAAGTT
>NZ_MKKA01000019.1 GCF_001942405.1 Ornithinimicrobium sp. CNJ-824 | reverse complement strand
CGGACCGCTCCCTCACGGAACTCCCGGTCGTACTTCTTCCTTGTCTCTGGCATCTCGATCCTCATTGTGGATGCCTCTACGCTCCGGGGGGGAACCTCACTCCTCCAGCAGCCGCCGCCCCGTGCGCACCGCCAGATCCGCCACCGCCACCAGCTGCACCGCCTCCATCCGACACCTCAGCAGTGCCAGCGCACCCACGCCCCGGACGGCCTCCAGGTCCACCGCCGGCACCGCCAGGGCCCCTTCGTGCTCGGCCGCCACGACGGCCGCACCGGCCATCGCCTCCACGGTCGCAGCCCCCAGACCGAGGTCGGAAAGCACACGACCCACGGCGCCGACCGGATCCCGCAACGTCAGCCCCTGGTCGTGCTCGACCGCAGGCTCCGCCCAGGCCCCAGGGCCGGCCAGCTCCTGCCACTCCAACGACTCCCCGACCGCGCACGCCTCCGCGTCGTAGGGCTCCAGGTCCTCCCAGGGCGGTTCGACAACGGCCACACCGCCGGACTGGCCACCACCACCGGCCACCCAGGACACCTCTCGACCACCGACACTGCGACTCATCGAACCCCTCCTCCCCCGACGTCGATACCCTCGCCGCTGACCCCATTTTAGGACATGTGTTCGAACATCGCAAGAGGTTGTCCCCAGGTGTCGTGTCCCCAGGTGCCGTGTCCCCACCGGGCGGGGACCCCGCGGGCCCGGCTCACGGGGACCTCGGGCGGCCGTGCAGACGCGAGCGGCCCCCACGTCAGGGATGTGGGGGCCGCTCGGACACGAGGTCCAGCTCAGGTCAGGCAGGGCGGACCGGGGCAGGCAGGCAGGTCAGGGCACGAGCAGCAGCTTGCCCGTCGTGCCGCCCGCCTCGAGGTCCTCGTGGGCACGCCGGGCCTCGGCGAGCGGGTAACGCCCACCGACCCGCACCTTCAGCGACCCGTCGGCCACCCCGCCGAGCACCTCGCCGGCACGCCACAGCAGCTCCTCACGCTCGGCGGCGTAGTGCGCCAGCGTGGGCCGGGTCAGGTAGAGCGAACCACCGTGGTTGAGCACCATCGGATCCACCGGAGGCACCGGCCCGCTCGCCGCGCCGAACAGCACCATCATCCCCCGCGGACGCAGCACCGAGATCCCTGCGTCGAAGGTGTCCTTGCCCACGCCGTCGTAGACCACGTGCACGCCCTCCCCGTCGTCAGCCGCTGAACCTCCTCGGCCAGGTCGACCTCCCGGTAGAGCACGACCTCGTCGGCCCCCGCCTCCTTGGCCAGCTCCACCTTCTCCCGGTTGCCGACGGTCCCAATGACCCGCACCCCCTTGTCTCGCAGCATCTGGCACAGCAGCAGGCCGACACCACCGGCGGCGGCCGTCACCACGGCGGTCTGCCCCTCCTTCGCCTCGAACGTCGAGTTGACCAGGTAGTGCGCCGTCATCCCCTGCAGCATGACCGCGGCACCGAGCTCCAGGTCCATCCCGTCGGGCACCGGGACGACGCGCGCAGCCGGGACCAGGACCTGCTCGGCATACCCGCTCCCGGGAGTCATGGCCCAGGCGACGCGGTCGCCCAGCTGCACGTCCTCGACACCCTCCCCGACTGCCGAGACGGTGCCGGACCCCTCGTTCCCGCCGACGAACGGCAGCGGCAACGGGTAGCGTCCGCTGCGCTGGTAGACGTCGATGAAGTTGATCCCACCGGCCGCCAGGTCGACGCGGACCTCGCCGGGGCCGGGCTCGGGCGTCTCCCGCTCGACGAGGGTGAGGGCCTCGGGCCCTCCGGGCTGCTCCACGATGACTGCGCGCATGTCCCGACCCTACCCACGGCGACGGACAGACTCCGTCGGAGGCACCCCATACAGTGCCCCCGTGTCCACGGGCACCGCCGGCACGGGAACCCCGGCCGGCACCCCGACGAGCCCGTGGCCGGCGCTGCGGGCGCTGGTCATCGGCTACAACACCACCCGGCAGCTGGGGGCGGTCCTCGGCAGCGCGGCGATCGCCGTCCTCATGGAGGCCCGGCTGTCGGCCCGCTCAGGATCGGAGCGTATGGGGTCGCTCCCGCCGGGCGGGGAAACCCCCCTCCGCGGTGGGGCGCAGCGGGCGATGCCGGGGTGGCGTCGGCCCTGGCCGACGCCCTGCTGCTGCCGGTGGCCGTCATCCTGCCTGGGGGCTGTCGCCGCCGTGTTCTTCGAGCGACCACGTCATCTGCTCCCTGGCGTCAGGACGACCTCTGCAGCGTCTCCAGGACCAGGTCGACGGCCTCGGTGACCGAGGCGGACCGCACCGGCGGGCGACCAGGGCCGCCGATCCCCTCCAGCGCGTGCTCCGGCCAGCCCAGCAGCACGACGGGCACCCCCGTGCGGCAGGCGAGCGCCACCTCGCTCAGCGTTCCCCAGCTGGGCCCGACCGCGACGACGGCGTCGCTGGCCCGGACGACGAGCCCGTTGCGCAGCTCGCCCAGGCCGGTGGGCACGCTGACGGTGTGGTGGGGGCCGGCGGTCGTCCGGTCCGACCCCGGCAGCAGCCCGAGGCTCACGCCACCGACCTCCTCGCACCCGGCCGCCGCCGCGTCCATCACCCCGTCCAGGCCCCCGGTGACCAGGACCAGACCCCGCCCGGCCAACGACCGGCCGAGCTCCCGCGCCTGTCCGACCTGCCCGGTCGTCGCGCCGGCCCCCGGCCCGACGACCCCGACGTAGGCCGGCGGGCGGTCAGCTGGGGTGACCGGCGAGGTCGGCATCGGCGTCCCCGGCGTCCCGGCCGCCCGCCACGTCCTGTCCTCCGCTCCCCCGTCGTCCGGTGACCGCCCGGATCACGCTGCCGGCGGCGATCATCGCCAGAGCCCCGCCGAGGATCCACGCGAACGGCGAGGGGTCCTGCGAGCGGTCGGTGCTGCGGCTCATCTGCTCACTCCTTCGTCCGGACGTCAACCCCGCAGGTCGACGCCTCCTGGCCAGTCTGGCCGCTCACACCTCGAACGTCACCCCCTGGGCCAGCGGCAGCTCCCCGGAGTAGTTCACCGTCGTGGTGCTCCGCCGCATGTAGGCCTTCCACGCGTCGGACCCGGACTCCCGTCCCCCGCCGGTGTCCTTCTCCCCGCCGAAGGCTCCTCCGATCTCCGCCCCGGAGGTGCCGATGTTGACGTTGACGATGCCGCAGTCGGAGCCCTCCGCGGAGCAGAACAGCTCGGCCTCGGCCTGGTCCCGCGTGAAGATGCTGGACGAGAGTCCCTGGGGCACGGCGTTGTTCATCGCCACCGCCTCCTCGAGGGTGTCGTAGGTCATCACGTAGAGCAGCGGTGCGAACGTCTCGGTGTGCACCACCTCGGTCTGCGCGCGCATCCGGACGACGGCCGGTCGCACGTAGAAGGCCTCCGGGGCCTCCTCCTCGAGCACCCGCTCACCCCCGACCAGCAGCTCGCCGCCGTCCTCGACGGCCCGGTCCACGGCCGCCCGGAACGCCACGGCGGAGCGGGCGTCCAGCAACGGCCCCACGAGGGTGCCCGGCCGGGAGGGGTCCCCCACGGACAGGCTGCGGTAGGCCGCGACGAGCCGCTCCGTCAGCTCCTCCACCACGTCCCGGTGGGCGATCACCCGGCGCATCGTGGTGCACCGCTGGCCGGCGGTCCCGGCGGCGGCGAAGACGATGCCCCGGACCGCCAGGTCGAGGTCGGCGCTGGGGGCGACGACCGCGGCGTTGTTGCCGCCGAGCTCGAGCAGGCTGCGGCCGAGCCGTCCGGCCACGACCGGCCCCACCGACCGGCCCATCCGGGTCGACCCGGTGGCGCTGAGCAGGGCCACGCCGCGGTCGGCGGCGAGCGCCTCGCCCACCTCCGGACCGCCGAGCAGCACCTGCGAGAGGGCCTCGGGGTGACCGGCCTCCCGGACCGCGCGTCCCAGCAGGGCATCGGCCGCGAGCGCGCACAGCGGCGTCCGCTCGGAGGGCTTCCACACCACCGGGTCGCCGCAGACGAGGGCGACGGCGGTGTTCCACGACCACACGGCGACGGGGAAGTTGAACGCGGAGACGACCCCGACGACCCCCAGCGGGTGCCACGTCTCGCTGAGCCGGTGGCCGGGCCGCTCGGAGGGCATTGTCCGCCCGTACAGCTGCCGCGAGAGCCCGACCGCGAAGTCGCAGACGTCGATCATCTCCTGCACCTCGCCGAGCGCCTCGGAGGTCACCTTCCCCGCCTCGACGGTCACCAGCGTGGCCAGGTCCTCCTTGTGCTCGGTCAGCAGCTCGGCCCAGCGCTTGACGAGCGCGCCCCGCACCGGCGCGGGCACCACGCGCCAGTCGAGGAAGGCCTCCCGGGCCCGCTCCACCGCGCGCGGCACCTCGTCGGCGGCGGTCCAGGCCAGGGAGGAGACCACGGTCCCGGTCACCGGGGACCGGCCCTCCTGCGGCCCGGCGTGCGCCTCCAGGTCGACGCCGCAGGCCCGGGCCGCGGCCTCGGCCCGGCCGCGCAGCTCCTCCTCGGCCGGCAGGGACGGGGGTATGCGGTCGGGCTGGGGCTGCACGGGTCGGCACCTCCGGTGGGGTGGGCAGGGGTCGAGCTCACCCTGCCACAGCCCACCGACCCCTCAGCGGTCGTACCGGGGCCGTGGCGGCTGCGGCCGTTGCCGGGCGAACTCCCCGCCGGTCCGGCCGCCGTAGGGGCGCCCGTGGTCGGCGTACTCCTCCCGCCGGTAGGTCAGCGACGAGTCGCCGGCGGTCACGACGGACCCGGTCCGGAGGGCCACCGGCCGGTCGACCTCGGCCCCGTGCACCCGAACCGGCCGGCCCGCGACCGGGACCACCTCGTACTCGTCGGTGGCGGGGTTGCGGCGCACCTGGACGTGGCCGGGCGACAGGCCCGGCAGGACCAGGTCGTCCTGGGGGTCCGAGCCGATCGTCGTCGTGCCCCGCCGGAGGTCCAGCTCCGTCCGGGCGCCGCCCTGCTCCGGCGGCGTCGGGTAGTAGACCAGACGTGGCCGACCGCCCCCGAGCGGGTCGTGGGTGGTGGTGACGTGCCGACGTCGGGGCGGGGTGACCGTCGGGGCCAGCGGCCACGGCGTGGACGGCGGCACCAGGGCCCGCAGCGACGGCGCCCCCTCGTCCCCCTTCGCCCGGGCGAGCCGCAGCGCCGCCCGCCGGTCGTGGAGCGCGATGTGGCGCGACCCCGTGACCGCCCGGTCCAGGAAAGAGGCGCGGACCCGTCCCAGGGACAGGATCCGGCCCTGGTCCCCCTCGACGACCACGGTCAGGCCGTCGTCGGCGAGCAGCCGGGCGACGTCCCGGACCGGGTCCATGGCGGTGCGCAGGTCGTTGCCCAGCGGCAGGGCGTCCAGTCCCTCGAGGCGCACCGTCAGGGTCGACCCCGACCCGGTGACCCGGCCGGTCAGCCGCCGGCCGGGGTCGTCCTCGGCGCGGGGCGTGTCGACCGTGAGGGTCAGGTCGGCCTCGACCCGCAGGCGGGCGGCGTCCGGGGCCGCCGGAGCCGTCGGGGGCGCGGCCATGGCGCTCATGCCTTCTCGGAGGTGCCGCCGGCGTGCTCCTCGGTCGTGATGCGCAGCGTGCCGTCCAGCTTCCAGGTCGCCCGCGGGGCGTCGGGGCCGGTGTCGCGCGGCACCTCGACGGCCATGTCGACGAAGCTGTAGTTGATGGCCGCACCCTGTCCGGTGAGGTAGCTCCACATCTCCTTGGCCAGGTCGGTCCAGGAGACGGCGTCGGTCGGCGCGGAGCCCGGACCGCCCGGGCTGACGGTCGTGCTGGCGGGGCTGGTGATCTCGGTCATGACGACTCCTTGGGAAGAATGCTTTGGACAACGTTTGTCCAATGTCTGTCAGTGTGGCACCGACCTCGCCGTCGCGCAAGCCTCAGCCCGTAGGGTGGGCGCGACCGCCCGACCCAGCAGCACCGCATACCCCCAGGAGCGCACCGTGGCCCGCCTGAGCACCACCGACCTGCCCGTCGACCTCGTCGACCTGGACGCGGTCCTCACCGACGACGAGCGCGCCGTGCGGGACAGCGTGCGCGAGGTGTGCGCCGAGCACGTGCTGCCGCACGTGGCCGGGTGGTACGAGCAGGGGCAGGCACCCGTCCGCGAGCTGGCCCGGGTGTTCGGGGAGCACGGGCTCATGGGCATGCACCTGGAGGGCTACGGGTGCGCGGGGATGAGCGCGGTGGACTACGGGCTGGCCTGCCTGGAGCTGGAGGCCGCCGACTCGGGGGTGCGCTCGCTGGTGTCGGTGCAGGGCAGCCTGGCGATGTTCGCGATCTGGCGCTTCGGCAGCGAGGAGCACAAGCAGCGCTGGCTGCCCCCGATGGCCACCGGGGAGGCGATCGGCTGCTTCGGCCTCACCGAGCCCGACCACGGCTCCGACCCCGGGGCGATGCGCACGCGGGCCCGGCGCGACGGCGGGGACTGGGTCCTGGACGGGTCGAAGATGTGGATCACCAACGGGTCGGTCGCCGACGTGGCCGTCGTCTGGGCGCGCACCGAGGGCGACCCCGACAGCAGGGACACCGTGCGCGGGTTCGTCGTCCCGACCGGCACCCCCGGCTTCTCGGCCCCCGAGATCACCGGGAAGATGTCGCTGCGCGCCTCGGTCACCTCCGAGCTGGTCCTCGACGGCGTCCGGCTGCCCGCGGACGCCGTCCTGCCGGAGTCGCGGGGGCTGCGCTCGCCGCTGGCCTGCCTCAACGAGGCGCGCTACGGGATCGTCTGGGGCTCGATGGGCGCGGCCCGGACCGCGTTCGTCGCGGCGCGCGACTACGCGGTGGAGCGCGAGCAGTTCGGGCGGCCGGTCGCCGCCTTCCAGCTGACCCAGGCCAAGCTGGCCCGGATGCACCAGGCGCTGACGACCGGGCAGCTGCTCGCCCTGCACCTGGGCCGGCTGAAGGACCGGGAGCTGCTGCGCCCCGAGCAGGTCAGCGTCGGCAAGCTCAACAACGTCACGGCGGCCATCGAGGTCTGTCGCAGCGCCCGCACGGTGCTGGGCGCCAACGGCGTCTCCGGGGACTACCCGGTCATGCGGCACGCCAACAACCTGGAGTCGGTGCTCACCTACGAGGGCACCGAGGAGATGCACACCCTGGTCGTCGGGCAGGCGCTGACGGGGCACCAGGCCTTCCGCTGACGATCCTCAGGCCACCGCCCCGGCCCGCCAGGTCCCGGTGCGCTCCCCCACCAGGCGCGCGACGGCATACCCCAGCCAGAAGAGGGCCAGGGTGGCCGCGACGGCCACCGGCAGGTAGAGCGCCAGCGGGAGGTCGCCGAAGAAGGGCCGGTCCCGCAGGTAGAAGTAGTTGCCTCCGGTGAGCCGGTTGACCACCAGGGCGAGGGACAGGTAGGCGAGGAACCAGCCGAAGGCCCGCCACAACGCCCTCGCCGTGGGACGCCACCCCGTGGTGATCCAGGCGTAGGCCGGCAGGAGCAGGGTGACCGTGTGGTTGACCCAGAAGCTCCAGCCGAGCACGTTGGTCGCCGGCTGGATGAGCATCGGGTACGAGAAGCTGCCCCAGGCGTAGAGCCCGAAGAAGAAGAGCACGTCCATCACCCGTCGCTCGCGCGTGAGCAGCCAGACCAGCCCCAGCAGGGCCGAGATCCGGGACAGGTGGAGGGGCAGCGACTCGCCCCAGTCCCACCCGGCGGTGGCGTAGAAGCCGTAGAGGGTCAGCTGCTGGAGGACCACCACGCCGACGAGCACCCGGCGCACTCCGGGCTCGTGGGCGCGCACCCAGCGGCGGCCGGCGACCAGCCCGGTGGCCACGAGGACCAGCAGCGTGGCGTAGACGAGATGGTCGGTCCCGCCGACGGTGATCCACCCCGGATGACGGTCGAAGAAGGTCTCCAGCACCCGACTGCGCTGACCCGTCTCAGACGACGACGACCCGGCCACCCATGCCGAGCAGCCCCTCGGACCAGAACATGTCCATCGCCGCCGTCGAGATGCGGGCGCAGCCGTGGGAGGCCGGCCAGGGCGGGATCGACCCGGAGCCGTGGACGGCGTAGTTGCCGTCGTAGAACATCGGCCGGTACAGCTCGCCCAGCTCACCCTCACGCCAGCCGTCTCCGGCGGTGCCGACGGAGTCCATGAAGCCGACGACGTAGTCGCCCGTGGGCGTCTGCGCGGTGTACTCCTCGCCCCGGAACTCGTAGGGCTCCTCGTTCCCGGTGGAGGTGTTGAGCACCATCGTGGTGGCCCCGCCGCGGACGACGAGGAGCAGCTGCGGGCCCAGGTGGACCTCGACGTGGTCGCCGCCGGCCACGGGGGCCGGGCGGTAGCCGGTCTCGATCGCGGCCTGGGTCGCAGGGCCGGCGATCCCGTCGCGCACCAGCCCGTGGGCCTTCTGCACCGCCCAGACCGCCTGCTGCGTCAGGTGGCCGAAGCCGCCGTCGGGTTCTCCGCACCAGTAGCCGGTCGCGCCCAGCTGCTGCTGCAGCGCCAGCACCCCGTCCCCGGCGTCGCCGCGCTGGTATGCCGCGGGCTCGGGCGGCGGGGGCGGCGGCTCGGGCTCGGGTTCCGGCTCGGGCGGGGGCGGCGGTGGGACGGCGACCCTGTCGTAGCTGTCGGCCAGCCCGCCCAGGACCGCCCCGGTGACCAGCCCCAGCCCCCCGCGCAGCAGGTCGCGGCGGTGGAGCGGCAGGCGGGCGAGGGCCCGCGGCACCCCCTCGTAGCGCTGCATCCTCATCCGTGGTCCTCCCCTGTGCTGCGACGGCGCGTCCGCCATTGGACGCACGGAGCGCCCCCAGGGTCCACCGGCGACACGCCTTCGTTGTCGAATCGTGACCACGGGAGGGGCGGGTGCGGCCCACGGCATACTCTGGGCACACACGTCCGGCCGATCCTTCCGGGAGGACCCGCATGGCACCGTCGCCGCTCCTGTCCCGCCGTTCCGTGCTGGCGCTCGGCGGGACCGCGGCGCTCGGTGCGCTGCTCGCGGCGTGCGAGGACGGGTCCGCGCCGGCGCCGATGACCGGGGACGGGGCGACCGTGACCGGCACCGCCGGCGGGCCTCCCCCGGAGCTGTCCCAGTGGTACCACCAGTACGGCGAGGAGGGGGTCCGCGAGGCCGTCGAGCGCTACGCGGCGGAGTACGAGGCCGCCGACGTGACGGTGAGCTGGCAGCCGGGGTCCTACGACCGGACGACGGTCACCGCGCTCGTCGGGGGCGAGGGGCCGGACGTGTTCGAGTACGCCAACGGCCCGTCGATCGACATGATCCGGGACGGCCTCGTGGTCGACGTGACCGACGCGTTCGGCGACGCGCTGCCCGACTTCAACCCCCGGATCGTCGAGCGGATGACCTACGACGGGAAGATCTGGCCATCCCCCAGGTCGTCGACACGCAGGTGCTCGTCTACCGCCCGAGCCTGCTCGAGCAGGTGGGGATCGAGCCGCCGCGGAAGATCGCGGACCTGCAGCAGGCGGCCCGCGAGCTGACCACGGACACGGTCAAGGGCCTCTTCCTCGGGAACGACGGCGGGGCGGGCCGGATGGGCGGGCCCATGCTGTGGTCGGCGGGGCTGGACCTCCTCGACGAGGACGAGGTGACCTTCGACTCGGCGGGGGCGGCCGAGGCGCTGAGCGTGCTGCGCACCTTCTGGACCGACGAGGTGCTCCTGCTCGACTCCCCCGAGGACTGGGACGACCCGACCCCCCTGACGTCGGGGCGGACGGCCATGCAGTGGACCGGCCTGTGGACCTTCCCGCAGATCCGCGCCGAGCTCGGCGACGACTTCGGGGCCATCCCGTGGCCCTCGATGCCCGGCGGGTCGCCCTCGGTGCCCGTCGCGCCTACGGCTGCTGCGTCTCGGCGCGGGCCTCGGACATCGAGGCCGCCAGGGATTTCGCCCGCTGGCTGTGGGTGGAGAAGACCGAGCACCAGCTCGACTTCGCGACCTCCTACGGGGTGCACATCCCGGCGCGGCTGTCCCTCGTCCCGGAGGCGGACGTGCTGGCCGAGGGGCCGGCCCAGCACGTGGCGACCTACGTCGTCGAGCACGGGCACCCGCAGACCCCGCTGCTGTGGACCCCCCGGGCCCAGGCCGCGTGGACCGAGCTCGTGGGCCGGGTCGTGCGGGAGGGAGCCGAGCCCCAGGCCGAGCTCGACGCCCTCGTCCCGCTCGTGGAGGAGGAGCTGGAGCGGGTCAGCGTCTGAGTGCTGGCGTAGGGTGCCCAGCGTGGACACCGACGCCAGCAGCAGGACCCGGATCGCCGTGCTCATCGACTGCGACAACGTCTCGAGCAAGCATGCCGAGGCCGTCCTGGAGGAGCTGGCCAAGTACGGCACCCCGACGGTCAAGCGCGCCTACGGCGACTGGACGACGCAGCACCTCGTGGGTTGGAAGCCCGAGCTGCACCGGCACGCCATCCAGCCGGTCCAGCAGTTCGCCTACACCGTGGGCAAGAACTCCTCGGACTCGGCGCTCATCATCGACGCCATGGACCTGCTGTGGCAGGGCAACGTCGAGGCCTTCGCGCTGGTCTCCTCCGACTCCGACTTCACCCGGCTGGCCACCCGGCTGCGGGAGTCGGGCAAGCGGGTCTTCGGGCTGGGTCGCGCAAGACGCCGGAGTCGCTGCGCCGGGCCGTGGACCAGTTCATCTTCCTGGAGGTGCTTCAGGAGCAGGAGCAGGACCAGGACCAGCAGCTGGACGACGCCGGGGACGGCGGGGACCGGCGTGAGCCGGACGCTCCGGGGGACGAGGACCGCGAGAGCCGCACCCCCTCGATCAACCTGCAGAGCGCGCTGACCAAGGGGGTCAACGCGACCTCGGACGACGACGGCTGGAGCCGGCTGAGCGTCGTGGGCCAGCACCTCAACCGGGCGCACGCCGACTTCGACCCGCGGGAGTTCGGCTACGCCAAGCTCTCCCAGCTCGTCCAGGACCAGCCCTACCTGGAGACCACCACCGAGGGGTCGCACCTCATGGTGCGCCTGCGGCAGAAGCGGTCCGGCCGCACGACGAGGACGACGGACCGGGCCGCCGCCGCCAAGGACGCCGAGAAGTCGCCCGCCAAGGGCACGGCGGCGAAGGGCCCCGCGAAGACGGCCGCGAAGACGGCCGCGAAGACCACCGCCAAGGCCACGGCGAAGACCCCCGCGCAGGCGACGAGCCGCAGCCGGAGCAGGGCGGGGACGTCGGCCTCCAAGGAGTCCCCGGCGAACGAGTCCCCGGCCCAGGAGACGCCCGCCAAGGAGTCCGCCGCGCAGGACGCCCCCGCCCAGGAGTCCTCGGTCGAGGAGCCCGCCGCCCAGGAGACCCCGACCCGCAGGACCGCCACCCGCCGCACGGCCGGCCGCCGGGCCACCTCGGCGACGACCAGCCCGGCCGGCGGGGACGCCTGACGGCACGATGGCAGGGGCGGCACCGGCGCTGCTGACGTTCGGGCACGGGCGGCTGGACTCGCCCGCGCTGGCCGACCTCGTCCTCGAGGCGGGGATCGAGCTGGTCGTCGACGTGCGCCGCTACCCGGGCAGCAGGACCAACCCGGCGGCCAAGCGCCCCGCGCTGGAGGAGACCCTCCGGCAGGTGGGGGTGGCCTACCGGTGGGACGAACGGCTCGGCGGGCGGCGCCGGCTGACCCCCGACGAGCGGGCCGACAACCCCGACGTCTGGTGGCGGGTCGAGCAGTTCCGCGCCTACGCGGCCTGGACGAGGGACCCGCAGTTCCGGGAGGGGCTGGCCGAGCTGCTGCGCGACCTGGGTGGCGACCGGCACGGCCGGACGGCGGTGATGTGCTCCGAGTCGGTCTGGTGGCGCTGCCACCGCCGGATCGTGGCCGACGTCGTCATGGGCGAGCACGGGGTTGCGGTCGGCCACCTCATGCACGACGGCCGGGTCACCCCGCACACGCTCAGCGAGGGGGCGCGCCCCGGACCTGACGGTCCGCTGGTGTGGTCGGGGGACGCAGCCGGCTGACGTCGACCGCACGCACCTCGACGACCTGCCCCGCAGGACCGGCCCGCCCGGGTCGGACCGTCAGCGCCCACGGCCGGGGGTGACGGTGCGTGGTCGGCGGCCCCTGCGCCGGGTAGACCTCCAGCACGTCCGCGTCGACGAGGACCAGGTCACCGGCCGCCAACGGCACCTCCGGCAGCTCGGCGTGGGTGAGCCGGGCCCCCTCCGCGAGCGCCTCCACCCGCAGGGGCCGGTCGAGCTCCTGGTGCGCCGTCACCTCCTCCGGCGGCCCCAGCGGCAGACCGGCGGCCACCCGCGGGTCGAGCACCAGCCGCACCGCACCCGCGTGCGCCCCGTGGTCGTCGGGGACCACCCGCCGCGGCAGGGTCAGGCAGCCGGCGTGGTCGGGCCCGTCGGCAGGCCCGTCGGCAGGCCCGTCGAGGTGCCGGTCCTCCTCGCGCACCCACCCCAGGAGCCAGGCACCGGGGTCGGGGTCGGCCGCGACCTGCGGCGCGTAGAACGAGGTGCCCACGTCCAGCACGGCCACGCCCGACGGCTCGAACCGGGGCGTGCCGTCGTCGTCGACCACGTGCCCGCCGACGCCCACCACCTGGGTGAGCCGCCCCCGGTCGTGCAGCGAGAGGACCAGCGACGCCTCCCCGGTCCCGCCGTCGAGCAGGACCAGCTGGGGGCACTCCCACACGTCGGCCGGGCCCGCGGCGGCGAGGTCGGCCCGGTCGCCCCGCAGCCAGACGTCGGCGTAGCGCCAGTCGGCGAGGTCTTCGGCGTCGTAGAGCAGCACCGCCGGTGTCCCGTCGGCCAGCCCGGCCCCCAGCAGGGCCCACCGGCGGCCGGCGTGCTGCCAGACGAACGGGTCGCGCGTCACCCGCACGGGCGGTCCGGGCTGCGCGGCGACGACCCGGGGGCCGGACCAGCGCACCAGCTCCTCGTCCCCCCGCCGCAGGCACACCGTGCTCACCTGGGACTCGTCCACCACCCCGGTGTAGAGCGCCACCGCGCCACCGGGCGTCGGCAGCAGCACCCCGCTCCAGCAGCCGAACGCGTCGGGACCGCCCTCGGTCGGACCGAACGCGACCGGGTGGTGCTCCCACCGGACCAGGTCCTCGCTGCTGGCGTGCCCCCAGGCGATCCGGTCGTGCCGGGCCGCCTGCGGGTTGTGCTGGTAGAAGACGTGCCACCGTCCCTGGTGGAACACCATCCCGTTGGGGTCGTTCAGCCAGCCGCTCGGCGGCCTCAGGTGGTATGCCGTGCCCGCCGGCCCGGTCGTCCGCTCACCACCGGTCACGGCAGCACTCCCCCAGCTCGACGAGGCCCTCCGGGCTGTCGAGGACCGCGTGCAGCCGGGGATGGGGGCCGTGGTGCACCTCGACGTCGACGTCGAGGACGGCCAGGGCCCGTTCCACGGCCTGCGGGTCGGGATGGTCGACGGCCAGCTCGACGAGCTCGAGCGTGGGCATCGACCCGTCCGTGGGGTGGGGGCCGTCCCAGGCGATGAGGAAGGGCTGGACGCCGCCGTGCGCGAGGGGCCGGGGCACGGCCAGCCGCCAGGCCAGCCGGGTGCCGTCGGGCAGGTCGCGACCGGCCCGCACCGCGCGTCCCGTGTCCACCCCCGCGGCGGCCGCGGCGGCCAGCGTGGCGTCCAGGTCGCGGGTCCGCACGGCCCACGCGTGCAGCCGGGGCACGAACTCCGCGCCCAGGGCCCCCAGCCCGAGCATCGTCTCCTCCGGCGCGACGGGCGGCTGGTCGGGATCGGGGGCCAGCAGCTCCAGGTAGCACCGACGCTCCCCCTGCCAGGTCAGCCCGACGAGGGCGTTGCGGGTCCCCCGCCCCGGGTGGCTGCCGCCGGACACCGGCTGGACGCCCGTGCGTCGGGCGAGGTCCAGGACCGCGCCCTCCAGGTGGGGCACGGCCAGGACGAGGTGGTCGAGCGCGGCGGGCATGAGGGCCATCCTGGGCCATCGACCTCGCGACCGCCACCATCGCCGCGCCTAGCGCTCCAGCAGCCCGCGGATGTCCTGCGCCGTGATGGTCCCGGAGCGGAACTCGCCGGCGTCGACGACCGTGCGGAACAGGTCGCGCTTGCGCTCCTGGAGGGCCACCACCTTCTCCTCGATCGTGCCGGTGGAGACCAGCCGGTAGACGTTGACCGGGCGGGTCTGCCCGATCCGGTGGGCCCGGTCGACGGCCTGGGCCTCGGCGGCCGGGTTCCACCACGGGTCGAGCACGAAGACGTAGTCGGCCTCGGTCAGGGTCAGGCCGACGCCGCCGGCCTTGAGGCTGATGAGGAAGACCGGGTCGTCGCCCTCGCGGAAGGCCGCGATCCGGGCCGGACGGTCCCGGGTCCGCCCGTCCAGGTAGGAGGTGCCGATCCCGGCCTCGGTGAGGGCCTCCCGGACCAGACCCAGGTAGCCGGTGAAGCTGGAGAAGACCAGCGCCCGGTGGCCCTCGGCCGCCAGCTCACGCACCTGGTCGACGAGCACGGCGATCTTGGCCGAGGTGGCCGCCCCGGCGTGCTGCTCGTCGACGAGCCCGGGGTCGAGGGCCAGCTGGCGCAGCATCGTCAGCGCCCGGAAGACGGCCATCCGGTTGCGGTCCAGGTCCTCCAGCAGGCCCAGCACCCGCTGACGCTCCCGCTGCAGGTGCCGGTCGTAGATCTTCTGGTGGGTCGGGTGCAGCGGGACCGGCAGCACCTGCTCGATGCGCTCGGGCAGCTCGGTGGCGACCTCGTCCTTGGTGCGGCGCAGCAGGAACGGCCGCACCCGACGCCGCAGCCGGTCGAGCGCCTCCGGGGAACGGCCCTGCTCGATCGGCCTGCGGTAGTGCTCGGTGAACGCCTCGGGTCCGCCGAAGAGCCCCGGGGCCGCGAGCGAGGTCATCGACCACAGGTCCATGACGGAGTTCTCCAGCGGGGTGCCGGTCAGCACGAACGTCCGTGGGCTGCCCAGCTCGCGCACGGCCCGGTAGGTCACCGAGCGGTGGTTCTTGACGAACTGCGCCTCGTCGAGCACCACCCCGCTCCACGGCAGCGCACGGTAGTCGGCCGCCTCGAGCCGCAGCAGCGTGTAGGAGGTGACGACCAGGTCGGCCGACCCCACCGCGTCGGCGAGGGGGCCACCGCGGCGCCTGCGGGTCGAGGTCACCGCCGCGGTCCGCAGGCCCGGGGCGAACCGTCGGGCCTCCGCCTCCCAGGTCGCGACCACGCTCGTCGGCGCGACGACCAGCACCGGCCCCTCCGCCAGGTCGCCGCGCTCCTCGGCCCGCAGCACCGTGGCCAGCACCTGCAGCGTCTTGCCCAGCCCCATGTCGTCGGCGAGGATCCCGCCGAGGCGGGCGTCCCACAGGGTGCTCAGCCAGCGGAAGCCCTGGAGCTGGTAGTCGCGCAGGGTGGCGGCCAGCGAGCCGGGCACCTGGGCGGTCCCCCGGTCGGCGTCGCCGAGGTGGCGGAGGGCCTCGACCGAGTCGCGCCAGCGCTGCGCCTGCTCCCCCACGACCCCGAGCTCGACGAGCTCCTCCCACAGCCCTGCCTGGTAGCGGGTCAGCCGCACCGCGTCCGGCCGGTCGGCGTCGGCGAGCGCGCGGGCCTCCTCGATGAGCCTGCGCAGCTGCTGCAGCTCGGGGGTGTCCAGGGAGAACCACGTGCCCGAGGGCAGCATCATCACCGCGTCCCCCCGGACGAGGGCGGCGAAGAGCTCCTCGAAGGGCACGGGTATGCCGTCCACCGTCACCGTCACGTGCAGGTCGAACCAGTCCTGTCCGCCGTCGTCGTCCTCGACCTCGCTCGTGCCGAAGGTGACGACGGGGGCGTCCTGGGCCTGGGCGTAGTCAGGCAGCTGCCCCTCCACCCGCACGACGACGTCGTCGTGGTCCTCGAGGGTCGGCAGGACGGCCGTGACGAACAGCGCGGTGTCCCGCCCGGCGAGGGTGCGGGGCTCGGGCCGCGGCGGGTAGCCCCAGGGGTCGACCAGCACCGGCATGGCGGCGGACAGCAGGTCGCCGACCTCGGCGAGGATGCGGTCCTCGGCGTCGACGGCGCGCGGACCGTCCGCCGGCGAACGTCGCAGCGGCAGGACGACACCGCGCGTGCCGTCCTGACCCTCACCGTCCGTGCCGCCCCGCTCGCCGTCCCCGTCCGGCTCGGTGCGGTAGAGGAAGGTCCAGGCCAGGTCCAGCCGGTGGTCCTCGCCGGGGGTCAGCTCGAGCAGGAGGACCGGCCGGGCCGGCCGCAGGTCCGTCGCCGACCCGTCGGGGGAACGGACCGGGACCGCCCTGCTCAGGTGGGGGAAGTAGAGGGTGCGAAAGCGGTCGACGTCCTCGGGCGGGACCTCGACCGGTCGGTCCCGCTCGAGCAGCGGCAGGAGCAGCTCGGGGATGCTCGTGCGGACCGGCCACAGCCGCAGCCGTCCGTCGGCGTCCACCCGGCCGATGCCGTGCGCCGGCCGCCCCAGCGGGAGCAGGCGCACGTCGTCGCCTTCGTCGCTCGCGTCGCCTTCGTCGTCCGCATCGGCGTCGTCGCCCGCCACCAGCAGGCGGGGTGCCAGGGTCAGCCGTCCGTCGTCGTCGCGGCGGACGTCGAGGACGACCTCGGCGGACCCCTCGCCCAGCTCGACGGCCGTCAGGCCGGCGCCGGGGACCAGCTCCACGCCCACGCGCAGGCACCGCTCCAGCACCGGCCAGGCGAGCGGCCCCACGTCCCCGAGGGAGAGCTCGGTGGCCGAGTAGTGGCGGTAGGACAGGCCCTGGGCGGCGACGTGCAGCTGGCTGACCGCGGCCCGGTGGACGGGCTCGACCCCGGGGCTGGCCCACGGGCTGGACAGGTCGCGCCAGGTGACGCCCGACCGCGCCCAGCGTCCGCCGCCCCGCAGGCTTCGGCGGACCGGCCGCACGACGAGCCGGGGCGCCTGGTCCCACACGTCCCGGCCCGAGGGCAGGCTCAGCTCCAGCCCGAGCCGGTGCGTGGCGTCCTTCGGACCCTCGCCGTCGCCACCGCCGCCCGCGGCCGGCGCCCGCACGACCGGGGCGAGGGCCCGCTCCCAGTCGTGCCGGTCGGTGTCCGCGCCCTGCTCCCGCAGCCGGCGCGCGGCGACGAGCAGGACGGCCACGGCGTGCTTGCAGTCGACCACCACGGGGCAGGAGCACCGGCCGAACCAGGCGCCCGAGCCGTCGTCGGGCTCCACGATCGTCTGGTAGAGCCCGCGGGCGGACCCGCTGACCGTCGCCAGCAGCTGGCCCCGCGGACCGGCCACGAGCGTGCGCACCCGGTCGCTGGCGGCATACCCCTCCGCCCGGGACAGGGTGACCACCCCGACGTCGCGCACGAGACCGTCCCTGCTCAGCTCGAGCACCCAGCGCGCGGGGGTCAGGTCGGTGGCCACCCCGACACCGTAGGGGCTGCGTCCGACAGACCGGGACCGGCCGTCCACAGCCGACCCGGCCGGTGGCCTCAGACGTTGCGGCGGTACTGCCCGCCCACCTCGAAGAACGCCTCGGTGACCTGCTGCAGGGTGCACACCCGCGCGGCGTCCATGAGCACGGCGAAGACGTTGTCCCCGGCGAGCGCGGCCTCCTTGAGCCGGGCCAGCGCCTCGGCCGCCTCGTCGGCGTGCGCCTCCTTGAACTCGGTGACCCGCCGCAGCTGGGACTGCTTCTCGTGCTCGGTCGCGCGGGCCAGCTCGACCTCGACCTCCTCGCGCTCGGACTCCGGCCGCCGGAAGGTGTTGACCCCGACGATCGACAGCGACCCGTCGTGCTTGCGGTGCTCGTAGAGCATCGACTCGTCCTGGATCTTGCCCCGCTGGTAGCCGGTCTCCATCGCCCCGAGCACCCCGCCGCGCTCGGAGATCCGGTCGAACTCGGCCAGCACGGCCTCCTCCACCAGATCGGTGAGCTGGTCGATGATGAACGACCCCTGGAGCGGGTTCTCGTTCATCGCCAGGCCCCACTCCTTGTTGATGATGAGCTGGATCGCCAGCGCCCGGCGCACCGACTCGGTCGAGGGCGTGGTGATCGCCTCGTCGTAGGCGTTGGTGTGCAGGCTGTTGGCGTTGTCGTAGATCGCGATGAGCGCCTGCAGCGTGGTCCGGATGTCGTTGAAGTCCATCTCCTGGGCGTGCAGCGAGCGCCCGGAGGTCTGCACGTGGTACTTCAGCTTCTGGCTGCGCTCGTTGGCGCCGTACTTCTCCCGCATCGCCACCGCCCAGATCCGGCGGGCGACGCGACCGATGACGGAGTACTCCGGGTCCATCCCGTTGGAGAAGAAGAAGGACAGGTTGGGCGCGAAGTCGTTGACGTCCATCCCCCGGGCCAGGTAGGACTCCACGTAGGTGAACCCGTTGGCCAGGGTGAAGGCCAGCTGGCTGATCGGGTTCGCCCCGGCCTCGGCGATGTGGTAGCCGGAGATGGACACCGAGTAGAAGTTGCGCACGCCGTTCTCGATGAACCACTCCTGGATGTCGGCCATCATCCGCAGCGAGAACTCGGTGGTGAACAGGCAGGTGTTCTGCCCCTGGTCCTCCTTGAGGATGTCCGCCTGCACGGTGCCGCGCACGGTCGCCAGGGCGTGCGCGCGCAGCTCCTCGGCCTCGGCGCCGGAGGGCTCGCGGCCCTCCCGCTCGCGGAAGGCGTCCAGCTGCTGGTCGATCGCGGTGTTGAGGAAGAACGCCAGCACCGTGGGGGCCGGGCCGTTGATCGTCATCGACACCGAGGTCGTCGGCGAGAGCAGGTCGAACCCGTCGTAGAGGACCTTCATGTCGTCCAGGGTGGCGATGGAGACCCCGGAGGTGCCGACCTTGCCGTAGATGTCGGGCCGCTCGCCCGGGTCGCGGCCGTAGAGGGTGACCGAGTCGAACGCCGTGGACAGCCGGGTCGCCGGCAGCCCCTCGGAGAGCAGCTTGAACCGGCGGTTGGTGCGGAACGGGTCGCCCTCGCCGGCGAACATCCGGGCCGGGTCCTCGTTGTCGCGCTTGAAGGAGAACACCCCGGCCGTGTAGGGGAAGGCGCCGGGCAGGTTCTCCCGCCGCCAGAAGCGCACCATGTCGCCGGCGTCGCGGAAGGCCGGCAGGGCCACCCGCGGCACCTTGGTCCCGGAGAGGGACTCCCGGGTGAGCGTGGTGGTGATGTCCCGGTCGCGCACGCGCACCGTGTGCTCGTCCCCGGAGTATGCCGTCACGATCCCCGGCCAGGCCTGCTGCAGCTGGTGCACCTCCTCGGGGAGGTCCCTGCGGGCCTGCTCGAGCAGCTCGTCCACGCCGTGGTCGGTGCGGCCCAGCGAGGCCAGCTCGTCGTCGACGGCCTCGAGCCGCTGGATCCGGGAGGCGGCGTCGGCCCAGCGCTCGGTGTCGGCGTGGTAGCCGCGGATGGTCTCGGTGATCTCGGACAGGTAGCGCACCCGGGTCGGGGGCACCACCTGGCGGATCGTGCTGGAGTGCCGCACGTCCACGCGCGGCAGCGTGCCCTCGGACACCTGGAGCCCGTGCCCGCCGAGCAGCTCGAGCAGGTGCTGGTAGAGCGCGGTGACGCCGTCGTCGTTGAAGGTGGCCGCCGAGGTGCCGAAGACCGGCATGTCCTCGGGGCGCTTGCCGAAGGCCTCCCGGTTGCGGACCAGCTGGCGGCCCACGTCCCGCAGCGCGTCCATCGCCCCGCGCCGCTCGAACTTGTTGATCGCCACCACGTCGGCGAAGTCGAGCATGTCGATCTTCTCCAGCTGGGAGGCGGCGCCGAACTCCGGCGTCATCACGTAGAGGGAGGTGTCCACGAACGGCACGATCCCCGCGTCGCCCTGCCCGATACCGGGGGTCTCCACGATGACCAGGTCGAACCCGGCGGACTTGAGGATGTCGATCGCCGCGGGGACCGCGTCGGGCACCTCGCGGTCGCCCCGGGTGGCCATCGACCGGAACAGCACCCGGTCGCCGTCCAACGAGTTCATCCGGATGCGGTCGCCCAGCAGCGCCCCGCCGCCCTTGCGCCGGGTCGGGTCGATCGCCAGGACGGCCACCCGCAGCCGGTCGCCCTGGTCGACCCGGACCCGCCGCACCAGCTCGTCGGTCAGCGAGGACTTGCCCGACCCGCCCGTGCCGGTGATCCCCAGGACCGGCACGGTCCGGGCGGCGGCGGCCACGGCATACCTGCTGCGGTCCTGCTCGGGCAGCGCCCGGTCTCGGCACCGGTGATGGCGCGGGCCACGGCGGTCCGCTCCCCCGCCAGCACCGCGTCGACCTCGGCGGCCCCGACCTCCCACAGGTCGTAGTCGCAGTCGGCGACCACCTGGTTGATCATCCCGGGCAGGCCGAGGCGCTGGCCGTCCTCGGGCGAGAAGATCGTCACCCCGGAGCCACGCAGCCGCTCGATCTCCTCGGGCACGATGACGCCCCCACCGCCGCCGACGACCCGCACGTGCCCCGCCCCGGCCTCGCGCAGGCTCTCCACGAGGTACTCGAAGTACTCCACGTGACCGCCCTGGTAGGAGGAGACGGCCACGCCGTTGGCGTCCTCGTCGAGCACGGCGTCGACGACCTCCTGCACGGAGCGGTTGTGGCCCAGGTGGACCACCTCGGCGCCCTGGGTCTGCATGATCCGCCGCATGATGTTGATCGAGGCGTCGTGCCCGTCGAACAGGCTGGCGGCGGTGACGATCCGCACCGGGTTGACCGGCACGTGCCGCTCCGGGGTCACCGGGGCCGCCTCCGGCTGCTCCTGCTCGGTCTGCTCGTCGCTCGTCCGGACGTCGGTGTCGGTGCTCACGGCCTTCTCCTCGTCGAGTGCGGGGTCCTGCCCCGATGGTAGGGGACGCGCCGCTCCCGGTTGACGTTCGGGTCAACCCGACGCCGGTGCCCGCGACCCTCCCGCAGGCCGCTGAGCAGGGGGGGATCGTTACCAGGATGTGACCGCAAGGCCCTTGCCCGCACGCCCGATCGCTCTGGAATAGTGGCCGTGGAGCGTCCGTTCCGGACCCCGCGAAGAAGGAGAGCTGCAACGATGCGCACGACCCGCAACCCCCGCCGGATGAAGCTGGCCCTAGCGGCGAGCCTCGCCGCCACCCTGACCCTGGCCGCCTGCGGAGGTGACGACGGCGGCGGTGACGCGGGCGAGGACGACGGCGCGACCGCCGGCGGCGACACCGACTGCTCGGCCTTCGAGCAGTACGGCGACCTGGAGGGCAAGTCCGTCTCGGTCTACACCTCGATCATCTCCCCCGAGGACCAGCCGCACATCGACTCCTACATCCCGTTCGAGGAGTGCACCGGCGCCACCGTGGAGTACGAGGCTCCCGCGAGTTCGAGGCCCAGCTGCTGGTGCGGCTGGAGTCCGGCAACGCCCCCGACATCGCCTACGTGCCCCAGCCCGGCCTGATCGAGCGCATCGCCAACGACTTCCCCGACCAGATCACCGAGGTCGGTGAGCAGGCCCAGTCCAACATCGACGAGTACTACAACGAGGCCTGGCGCGGCTACGGCACCGTCGACGACACCCTCTACGGCGCGCCCCTGGGCGCCAACGCCAAGTCCTTCGTCTGGTACTCCCCCGCGGCGTTCGAGGAGAACGGCTACGAGATCCCCGAGACCTGGGACGACCTCATGGCCCTCAGCGACCAGATCGTCTCCGACCACCCGGACGTCAAGCCCTGGTGCGCCGGCATCGAGTCCGGCGGCGCGACCGGCTGGCCGGCCACCGACTGGGTCGAGGACGTCATGCTGCGCACCGCCGGCCCCGAGGCCTACGACCAGTGGGTCGAGCACGAGATCCCCTTCGACGACCCCCAGGTCGTCGAGGCCGTCGACACCGTCGGCGAGATCCTGCGCAACCCGGACTACGTCAACGGCGGCCTGGGCGAGGTCCAGTCCATCGCCACCACCCCGTTCGGCGAGGCCGGCCTGCCCATCCTGGACGGTTCCTGCTACCTGCACCGGCAGGCCTCCTTCTACCAGGCCAACTGGCCCGAGGACGTGACGGTGGCCGAGGACGGCGACGTCTTCGCCTTCTTCCTGCCCGGGCAGAGCGCCGAGGACCGCCCGGTCCTGGGTGCCGGCGAGTTCACCGTCGCCCTGGCCGACCGGCCCGAGGTCGCGGCCCTGCAGGCCTACCTGACCAGCCCCGAGTGGTCGAACGAGAAGGCCAAGGTCTCCGGCCCCGGTTGGGTATCGGCCAACTCCGAGCTCGACCCGGCCAACCTGGAGTCGCCGATCGACCAGCTGGCCTACGAGCTGCTGACCGACGAGGACGCCACCTTCCGCTTCGACGCCTCCGACCTCATGCCGGCGGCCGTGGGCGCGGGCACCTTCTGGACCGAGATGACCGACTGGATCGCCAGCGGCAAGGACACCCAGGAGGCGCTGTCGGCCATCGAGAGCTCCTGGCCGGCCGAGTGACCCACCGGCGGTCGTGACCGGGTGAGGGGTGGGGCGCACGCCGCTGCACCCCTCACCCGGTCGTGCCGCCTGCGAACGAAGGAACCGCAATGGACTACCTCCTCGGAGCCGACTCCTCCACCCAGAAGCTCGTCGTGATGGTCGTGGCTATCCTGCTCTTCGTCGGGGTGATGGCCCTGGTGCTCTTCGTCGCCGAGCTGCCGAAGATGCCCCGGTGGGCCACGGTCGTCTTCTTCCTCGGCCCGGCCCTGCTGCTCATCGCCTTCGGCCTGGTCTACCCGGCCATCAACACGGTGCTGAGCTCGTTCAAGAGCCCCAACCTGCAGGAGTGGGTGGGCACGGACAACTACGTCGAGGTCTTCACCAACCCCTCGATGAGACGGGTCCTGCTCAACACCCTGCTGTGGGTGCTGCTGGTCCCGACCGTCTCCACGGCGATCGGCCTCGTCTACGCCGTGCTCGTGGACCGCACCCGGTTCGAGAAGCTGGCCAAGACGCTGGTCTTCCTGCCGATGGCCATCTCCATGGTCGGGGCGAGCATCATCTGGAAGTTCGTCTACGACTTCAAGCCGGCCAGCCGGCCGCAGACCGGCCTGGCCAACCAGTTCCTCGTCTGGCTGGGCCTGGACACCCAGCAGTTCCTGCTCAACTGGCCGTGGAACACGCTCTTCCTCATCGCCGTCATGGTCTGGATCCAGGCCGGCTTCGCGATGACGGTGCTGTCGGCCTCGATCAAGGCGATCCCGGACGACATCATCGAGGCCGCCAAGCTGGACGGCGCGAGCAACTTCCGGATGTTCCGGTCGGTGACCGTCCCCTCCATCCGCCCGGCCCTGGTCGTGGTCCTCACGACCGTGGCCATGGCCACGCTGAAGGTCTTCGACATCGTGTACTCGATGACCGGCGGCAACTTCGGCACCTCGATCGTGGCCAACGAGTTCTACATCCAGACCTTCCGCACCGCCCAGCGCGGCGTCGGCGCCACCCTGGCCGTGCTGCTGTTCGTCATGGTCGTCCCGATCGTGGTCTACAACGTGCGCCAGATGAAGCTCTCCGAGGAGCAGCGATGACCAGCAACGCCCCGGTCGCCCCGGTCAAGGACCTCGACGGCGACGGACGCTCCGAACCGGTCCGCCCCCGCAAGCTCACCAAGGCCGAGAAGCGGGCGATCGACACCAAGAACCGGCTGTCCTCACCCTGGGCCTCGGCGATCGCGATCGTCATCGCGCTGCTGTGGACGGTGCCGACCTTCGGCCTGTTCGTCACCTCGTGGCGACCGCCCGCGGACATCCGCACCAGCGGCTGGTGGACCTTCTTCGGCGACCCGGAGGTGACGACCGAGAACTACGTCGAAGTCTTCACCGGCGGCAGCACCGACTTCGCCTCGGCGTTCATCAACACCGTGGTCATCACGCTGCCGGCGGTGATCATCCCGATCACGCTGGCGCTGCTGGCGGCCTACGCCTTCGCGTGGATGGAGTTCCGCGGACGCAACATCCTGTTCGTGGCGGTGTTCGCCCTGCAGATCGTGCCGATCCAGGTCACCCTCATCCCCCTGCTGACGCAGTACAACAACTGGGGCCTGGTCGGATCGTTCTGGCCGGTGTGGATCTCGCACACGATCTTCGCCCTCCCGCTGGCGATCTTCCTGCTGCACAACTTCATGATGGACATCCCCCGGACCCTCATCGAGGCGGCCCGGGTGGACGGTGCCGGGCACGTGAAGATCTTCTTCCAGGTGCTCCTGCCGCTGCTCGTGCCGGCGATCGCCGCCTTCGGCATCTTCCAGTTCCTCTGGGTCTGGAACGACCTGCTCGTCGGCCTGGTCTTCGGCTCCGGCCCGGACGTCTCCCCGCTGACGGTCCGCCTGGCCGACCTGACCGGCACCCGCGGCACGGCCTGGCACCTGCTGTCCTCCGGCGCGTTCGTGGCGATGGTCGTCCCGGTGACGGTCTTCCTGCTCCTGCAGCGCTACTTCGTCCGCGGCCTGCTCGCCGGCGGCGTCAAGGGCTAGGGCCCGGGGTTCAGGTCCCGGGGAGGACGCCGGTCGAGGCGAGCCGCGCCCACCAGCGCGCGCTCGCCTTCGGCGTGCGCCGCTGCGTGTCGTAGTCGACCCGCACGATGCCGAACCGCTTGGCGTAGCCGAAGGCCCACTCGAAGTTGTCCATCAGCGACCAGACGAGGTAGCCGCGCAGGTCGGCCCCCTGCTCGATCGCCTCGTGGGCGGCCCGCACGTGCGCGTCCAGGTAGGCGATGCGTTCCTGGTCGTCGACGAACCCGTCCGCGTCCGGCCGGTCGTCGCAGGCCATCCCGTTCTCGGTGACGACCATGGCGATCCCGCGCGGACCGGTGTAGTCCCGCTGCAGCCGCAGCAGCAGCTCGCGCAGGGCGTCGGCCGAGATCTCCCACCCCATGTCCGAGACGGGTATGCCGCGACGCACCGCCCGCACGTGCTCGGAGCCGACGTTGGGCGAGGGCTCGTCGAAGGCGCGGGCCTGCCTCGCCGCCTCGGCCGCCCGCTCCGGGTCCGGTCCGGTCACCGCCTGGGTGGCGTAGTAGTTGACCCCGAGGACGTCGATCGGCGTGGCGATGGTCTCCAGGTCCCCCTCCTGCACCAGGTCCTCCGGCCAGACGTCGGCCAGGTCCGTCAGCACGTCCTGCGGGTAGGCGCCCCGGGTGACCGCCTCGACGAAGAACCGGTTGGCCGTCCCGTCGACACGGCGGGCGGCGTCCCGGTCCCCCTCGCGGTCCGGGTCCAGCGGCACGGTGTCGGTGAAGTTCAGCGTCAGGCCCAGGCTGGCGTCGGGGTCGCGCTCGCGCAGCGCCCGGACCGCCTGCCCGTGGGCCAGCAGGAGGTGGTGGGCCGCCCGCAGGGAGGCGACGGGGTCGGCCTGCCCGGGGGCGTGGTGGGCGCCGGCGTAGCCGTGGAAGGCCGCGCACCACGGCTCGTTGAGGGTGGCCCAGTGCCGCACCCGGTCGCCGAGGGCGTCGTGCACCGCGAGCGCGTAGTCGACGAACCGGTCCGCGGTCTCCCGGGCCGGCCAGCCTCCGCGGTCCTCCAGCGCCTGCGGCAGGTCCCAGTGGTAGAGCGTCAGCCACGGCGTGATCCCGCGGTCCAGCAGCGTGTCGACCAGCCGGGCGTAGAAGTCCAGCCCCTGCCGGTTGACGGTCGTGCCGTCCGGCACCACCCGGGCCCACGAGATGGAGAAGCGGTAGGTGCCCAGGGACAGCTCCCGCATGAGGTCGACGTCGTCCTCGTAGCGGTGGTAGTGGTCGCAGGCCACCGATCCGTCCTGGCCCTGCCACACCGCCCCGGGCTGCCGGGCGAAGACGTCCCAGATCGAGTCGGCCCGGCCGTCCTCGGAGGCCGCCCCCTCGATCTGGTAGGCCGCGGTGGCCGCGCCCCAGCGGAAGCCGTCGGGAAACTGCACCTGTGCGTTCATGCGTCCCATCCTGTCGCATCGACTCCCGTGGCAGGCTGGGACCGTGGCAGAGACGACGGACGACGGGAAGAACGCCGACCACCCGGGCCGGGCCGAGGCGGTCGCCCGGATGCGGGCCGCGGGGGTGAACGAGCCGGCGGTGCGGGCGTTCGTCCGGCACCACGAGGCCCTGGTGTCCGGAGCGACCGGGCTCGTGCGCGAGGCCGACGTCGAGCCGGCCTCCCCGCAGGTCTTGCTGGACGACCTGCCCGACGACCCCGACGCCGGCCGCGCCGCGCTCGACGCGACGGCCGTAGCCGTGCTCAACGGCGGGCTGGGCACCTCGATGGGCCTGTCCGTCCCCAAGTCGCTGCTGCCGGTGCACGACGGCCTGACCTTCCTGGACGTCACCGTGCGCCAGGTGCTGGCGCTGCGGGAGGTGACGGGGGCCCGGCTTCCGCTGCTGCTCCTGGACAGCTTCGCCACCCGCGACGCCACCCTGGCGCGGCTCGCGGCATACCCGGGCCTGGCCGTGGACGGCCTGCCCCTGGACGTCCTGCAGAGCCGGGAGCCCAAGCTGCGCGCCGACGACCTCTCCCCCGTCGACCACCCGGCCGACCCGCGGCTGGAGTGGTGCCCGCCGGGGCACGGCGACCTCTACCCCACGCTGGCGGCCTCCGGGGTGCTCGACGCGCTGCTCGAGCAGGGCTACCGGCAGCTGTTCGTCTCCAACGTCGACAACCTCGGCGCGGTGCCCGACGCCCGCCTGGCCGCGTGGTTCGCCGCGGACGGCGCCGGCTACGCCGCCGAGGTCTGCCCCCGGACCGAGATGGACCGCAAGGGCGGCCACCTCGTGCGACGGCGGGCCGACGGGCGGCTGCTCCTGCGCGACACGGCCCAGACCGCCGAGGAGGAGCTGGTCCACTTCACCGACGGCGACCGGCACCCCTGGGCGCACACCAACAACCTGTGGCTGGACCTGGTCCGGCTGCGGGAGCTGCTGGAGCGGCACGGCGGGTCGCTGCCGCTGCCGCTCATCCGCAACCCCAAGACGGTCGACCCGACCGACCCCACCTCCACGCCGGTCGTCCAGGTCGAGAGCGCGATGGGCGGGGCGGTCGAGCTGTTCGACGACGCGGTGGCCGTCGGGGTGGGCCGGGACCGGTTCGTGCCGGTCAAGGGCACCGACGAGCTGCTCCTGCTCCGCTCGGACGCGTATGCCGTGGGGCCGGGCACGGGGTACCGCCTCGTCGCGCAGGCCGACCCGCTGCCCGTCGTGACCCTCGACCGGCGGCACTACCGGTTCGTGCACGACCTCGACGCCCGGTTCCCCGCGGGGGCGCCGTCGCTGCGGGAGGCGGCCGGCCTGGAGGTGGAGGGCGACTGGACGTTCGGGGCCGACGTGGTCGTCCGCGGACGGGTACGGCTGGCCGACGAGGGCGGGGCCCGGCGGGTGCCGGACGGGACCGTGCTGGAGGGGTCCTCGGCGGAGGGGGCCCCGTGAGCCGGGTCGTGGTCGACGACCTGGGCGCCGAGGTCGCGCTGCCGGACGGGCCGGTGACCCGGGTGGTCTCGCTCGTGCCGTCGCTGACCGAGGCCGTGGCCGTGACGCGGCGGGAGGCGCTGGTCGGGGCGACCGACTGGTGCACCCACCCGGCGGACCTGGACGTGACCCGGGTCCGCGGCACGAAGAACCCCGACCGGGCCGCCGTGGCGGGGCTGCACCCGGAGCTCGTCCTGGCCGTCCAGGAGGAGAACCGCGAGCTGGACGTGCGGCGACTGCGCGCGGCCGGGGTGCCGGTGTGGGTCGGCGTCGTCGAGTCGGTCGACCAGGCGGTGGACGCCATGGAGCGGATCTTCGGCGAGGTCCTGGCGTGGGGCGTCCCGGACTGGCTGGCCCGGGTGCGGGAGCTGTGGGTGCCGGCCGGCGGCTCCCCGCCGGCGCCGCGGGCCCGCGTGGCGGTGCCGGTCTGGCGGGACCCGTGGATGGTCGTCGGCTCGGCCACCTTCACCGGGGACCTGCTGGCGCGGGCGGGGCTCATCAATGTCTTCGCCGACCACCCCGAGCGCTACCCCGCCCTGCCGGTGGAGGAGGTCGACGGCGCCGGGGCCGACGTCGTGCTGCTGCCCGACGAGCCCTACGAGTTCACCGCCGACGACGGGCCGGAGGCGTTCGGGCGCACCCCGACCCGGCTGGTCAGCGGCCGGCTGCTCACCTGGTACGGCCCCGCCATGGAAGAGGCGTGGGACCACCTGGCCGCGGTGGAGGCCTGAGCGCGGCTCGGTCCTGGCTCAGTGCCCCTGGAGACGGGCCGGGTCGATCCGCTCCAGGCGCATGCCCGGCTTGCGGATGGCCAGGGTGGCCAGCGGGACGGCGGCCAGGAGGAAGAGGACGCCGACGACGATGTGCACGGTGCGCAGGCCCATCTCGCCGAGGGCGACCTGGGCGACGGCGAGCACGAGGACGCCGACCGCGTGCATGAACAGGCCCTTGTTGGCCGAGGCACGCATCCAGACGAAGGCCACGACCGCGGTGACGAGGGCGACCACGACCGTGGTGTTGCCGATCATCCCGTGGGCGCCGACCCAGGTGCCCCCGACGAGAAGGAACCCGAGGACGGCCTGCAGCACCCCCAGAAGGGCGGTGAGGACGGCGGTGATCTTGAGCAGGACCAGGGTGGTGTCGGACGTCATACCTCCCAGTGTCCCAGATGCGGGACGTGTCACCGGCCGCCTCAGAGGCGGACGTTGACCTGCTGGATCTGGGTGAACCCCTCGAGCATGCCCTCCAGGGAGAACTCCCGCCCGTGGCCGCTGGACTTCATCCCGCCGTAGGACTGGCCGACCTGCTGGCCGCCGCCCTGGTTGACCTGCACCCAGCCCGACTCGATCCGGTGCGCGGTCCGCAGCGCGGCGGAGACGTCGCGGGCGAAGACGAACGCCGCCAGGCCGTAGGACGTGTCGTTGGCCATCCGCACGACCTCGTCCTCGTCGCGCCAGCGCAGCACCGACAGCACCGGGCCGAAGATCTCCTCCCGGGCGATCCGCCAGTCGTTGGACACCTGGGACAGGATCATCGGCGCGTGGTAGAAACCGGGCTCCCCCACCTGCAGGGCGGGCCGCCCGTCGTAGGCGACGTGCACGCCCTCGGTGGACAGGCCGTCCTCGACGTAGCCCTGCACCCGGTCCCACTGCCGCTGGTTGATGATGCAGCCGATGTCGGTGGCCTCCTCGCGGGGGTCGCCGACCGTCAGCCGGGAGACCCGGTCGACGAGCTTCTCCAGGAAGCTGTCGTGCACGTCCTCGTGGAGGAACAGCCGGGAGCCGGACGTGCAGCTCTGCCCCTGCCGGGCGAACCGGGTGGCCAGCAGCACCTGCTCGACGACCTCGTCGGTGTCGGAGTCGGGGAAGACGATGCAGGGCGATTTGCCGCCCAGCTCGAGGGAGACGTGGGCCAGCCGCTCCCCGGCCCGGGCCGCCACTCCCGCCCCCGTGACGGTGGAGCCGGTGAAGGAGACCTTGTCGACGTCGCCGTGGGTGACGAGGGCCTCGCCGACCTCCGGGCCGTAGCCGGTGACGACGTTGATCGCCCCGGGCGGCAGGTGCCGCTGGCAGACCGCGGCCAGCTCCAGGATCGTCGTGGGCGCGTCCTCGGCGGCCTTGAGCACGACCGTGTTGCCGGCGACCAGGGCGGCCGGCAGCTTGAAGGCGGCGATCATCAGCGGGGAGTTCCACGGCAGGATCGCCGCGACCACGCCGAGCGGCAGCCGACGGGTGTAGGACAGCGCGTCGTCGCCCGTGGGCAGGGTCACCCCCTTGGTCTCCCCGGCCAGCCCGGCGAAGTAGCGGAACGCGGTGACCAGCAGGGCCGCCTCGGGGCGGGCCTGGGTGCGGATCGCGTTGCCGGTGTCGACCGCGGTGAGCCGGGCCAGGTCCTCCACGAGGGGCTCGAGGTCGTCGGCGATCCGCAGCAGCGCCCGCTGCCGCTCGACGAAGGGCAGCGCGGCCCAGCCGGGGTATGCCGCGCGCGCGGCCCGGACCGCCCGGTCGGCGTCCTCGGCGCGCCCCCGGGGCACGCGGGCCACGACGCGGTGCCGGTCGATGGGGGTGATGACGTCGATCGTCTCCCCCGACGCGGCGGGCACCTCCTCGCCGCCGATGAGCATCCCGTAGTCGCGGGGCCGGTCGGTCTCGAGCGTGGGGAAGGGCTGCGAGGTCATGCGGTGCTCCTGGGGTCAGACGTGGATGGCGGCCGGGATGCCGTCGGAGAAGGTCTGCGGGTCGTCCGGGAAGGTGCGGGCCGAGCCGGTCTTGACCCGGTGGGCGGTCCACGCGGCGGCGCAGGCGTCCAGCATGTCGTCGGTGCCCACGCCGGTGGGCGCGGTGGTCGGCACGTAGATCCCGTGCCGGGCCAGGACCTCCCGGCGCTCGGCCGAGCCCTCGGCGGTCCGCTTCTTCGACGCGACCGGCGCACCGGCCATCTGCGCGAACGAGGCCTCCGGGTGGCACTCGGCGACGAGGAAGGACAGGTCCTGGCGGACCCAGGCGTCGACCTCCTTGATCCGCCGCCGCAGCTCGAAGGCCTGCTGGGAAACCCCCGACCCGACCTTCTCCCGGTTGACCGCGTTGGCCTGGCCGTAGGACTCGGCGTAGACGGCCTCGCGCACGGGCGTGGTGAACACCGAGGAGGACTTGCCCGGCAGGAACGCCCGGGTCTGCACGTCGGCCTCGCGGCGGGCGTCGTCGGGCAGACCGATCGGGATGTCCACGGCCACGACGGCCACGTCGCCGGCCTTCTCCACGACCTCGGCGACGCTGGCGCCGGTCAGCAGCATGGGGGTGCCGTGGCCCGAGGCGTCGAGCAGCGCGCCGACCCAACCGCCGCGGGAGACGTCCACGCCCAGGACCGGCAGCGAGGCGTCCGGCGTCGAGGGGCGCCTGCCCGGGCGCCCCGAGGGCATCGCCGCCATCGCCGGCCGGGGCCGCGCGGGGGCACCGCCCCTGGCCTGCTCACCCCCGGCCTTCGCGCCGCGCTTGCCGGTCAGCTGCTGCCACCACTGCGTCAGACCCATGAGGACACGATAGGCGCCGGCCGGTCAGCCGCCGTAGCGGGTCGCCAGCAGCTCCACGGCCCACCGGTAGCCGTCGACGCCAGCGCCCGCCACGACCGCCTCGGCGACCGGTGAGAGGTAGGAGCGGTGGCGGAAGGGCTCGCGGGCGTGCGGGTTGCTCAGGTGCACCTCGACGACCGGCAGCCGCACGGCCTTGACGGCGTCCAGCAGCGCCACGGAGGTGTGCGTGTAGGCGCCGGCGTTGAGGACCACGCCGACGACGTCGCCGGCGGAGCGCGCCTCGTGCAGGGCGTCGACCAGCCCGCCCTCGTGGTTGGTCTGCCGGCAGGTGGCCTCCAGCCCATGGCGCCGGGCCTCCTCGCGGCAGAGGTCGTCGACGTCGGCGAGCGTGGCCGACCCGTAGATCTCGGGCTCGCGGGTGCCGAGCAGGTTGAGGTTGGGGCCGTTGAGCACGAGGATCCGCCGGGGCATGGGACCAGCGTGGCACAGGGGGCGGGCGTGGCCACTACCCAACCGCGCGGATGTGGACTAGGTTGCCAACCGTCCGGGCCTGCCCCGGCAGCGGGGCGGGCGCCGCCCGACCTGCGGCACGTTCATACCGCACCATCCTTTCCAAGGAGGTCCGCCGTGGCTGGCACGAACACCGCCCCGGCCGCCGAGCAGCGCGACACGTGGACCCACAACACCGGGTTCATCCTCGCGGCGATCGGCTCGGCCGTCGGCCTGGGCAACATCTGGCGGTTCCCGGGGGTCGCCTACGAGAGCGGGGGCGGGGCCTTCCTCATCCCCTACCTCCTGGCGCTGCTGACCGCCGGCATCCCGATCCTGTTCCTCGACTACGCGATCGGCCACCGCTACCGGGCGGCCGCCCCGCTGGCCTACCGGCGGATGGCCAAGCCGGCCGAGACCCTGGGCTGGTTCCAGATCGGCCTGTCGTTCGTCATCGCGGTCTACTACGCCGCGGTGGTCGCCTGGTCGTTGAGCTACTTCGTCTACGCCTTCGACCTGCGGTGGGGCGAGGACACGCTCGGCTTCTTCACCGGCGAGTACCTCCAGGTCGGCGACCCGGAGATCTCGACGACGATCGTCTCCTCGGTGGCCATCCCCCTCGTGCTCGTCTGGGCCGCGATCCTCGTCGTGCTGGCGCTGGGCGTCAGCCGCGGCGTGCAGCGGGTCAACGTCATCTTCATCCCGCTGCTGGTCGTGGCCTTCCTGGGCCTGGTGATCCGCGCCCTGACGCTGCCCGGCGCCGCCGACGGGCTCGACGCGCTGTTCACCCCCAACTGGTCGGCGCTGCTGGACCTCAACGTGTGGATCTCGGCGTACGCGCAGATCTTCTTCTCGCTGTCCATCGCCTTCGGCATCATGGTCACCTACGCCTCCTTCCAGCGGCGCAAGGCCAACATGACCAGCTCGGGCCTGGTGGTGGCCTTCGCCAACTCCTCCTTCGAGATCCTCGCCGGCATCGGCGTGTTCGCCACGCTGGGCTTCTTCGCCCACCAGCAGCAGGTGGCCGTCGCCGACCTCGAGGGGCTGACCGGGCCGATCCTGTCCTTCGTCACCTTCCCGGCGGTCATCTCCGAGATGCCGGGCGGCAACATCTTCGGCGTGGTGTTCTTCGCCGCGCTGGTCCTGGCCGGGTTCACCTCGCTCATCTCGATCCTGCTCGGGGTGGCCGCCTCGATGCAGGAGAAGTTCGGCCTGGGCCGGCGCACCGCCGCGATCCTGGTGGCCTCCGTCTCGGGCGCCCTGTCCATCGCGCTGTTCTCGACCACCTCCGGCCTGCTGGCGCTGGACACCGTCGACCAGTTCGCCAACAACGTCGGCATCGTCCTGTCGGCGATCGTCATGACCGTCGTCGTCGTCTGGGTGGCCCGTCGCTCCGAGACCCTGCGGCGTCACCTCAACGCCGTGTCCACCTTCAAGGTGGGCCGGATCTGGATCGGGCTGCTGGGCATCCTCGTGCCGGGCTTCCTGCTCGTCATGCTCGGGCAGAAGCTGGTCACGCTGGTCGGCGAGGGCTACGAGGGCCTGCCCACGTGGTACGTCGGCCTGTTCGGCTGGGGCATGCTCGCCCTCGTCATCCTGGCCGCCGTCGTGCTCGCGGCCCTACCCTGGAAGGGCCGGGACGACCCGGACTTCCGCGCCTGGCCCGAGCTGGAGGAGGAGACGCGATGAACACCGGCGCCATCGTCATGATGCTCGTCGCCATGGTCGTCGTCTGGGGAGGGCTGGTCGCCAGCATCCTCTACCTGCGCAGCCGCCCCGAGGTGACCGACGGCCTGCACGAGGACCCCGACCTGGTCCGCGACGACGAGCGGCGCGAGCACGAGCCGCACCCCTTCCGCGACACCTGAGCCTGGATCCGCCGAGCGGGTTTCGTGAGGGGCGTCGTGCGTCGCTGAAGACGATTTTTGGAGCGGGTCGGGGTTCTGGGCGTGGGAGGTCCGCC
>NZ_MKKA01000018.1 GCF_001942405.1 Ornithinimicrobium sp. CNJ-824 | reverse complement strand
GGACAGTTCCAGCGTCGCTCCCGCGGCCTCATCGGGCTTCAGCCCCCCTGCGGGCTGGCCTCACACCCGCAGACGCCCCCAGATCAGCGATTCCCTAGGTCGGTCCCCTGACGACCCGGGTTCGCGCCCGGCTACCGAGCGGTCATAATGGGAGGTCGCAGACGACGAGGGTGCCGGTCCGCGGTGGGCACCCTGTATCCGCTTCCCCCGTGGGCTCCCCCGCTGCGACGAGGAACCGACGAGAAGAAACGGATGAGATGACCATGCGAGGCATCACCCTGACCGCCGCCCTGGGCCTGTCCCTGGTGCTGGCGGGCTGCTCCGACGACGGTGCGGACGAGGCCGTGACCCCGGCCGCCACCGAGGAGGGCACCACCGAGGGGACCGGCGACGCCGGGGCCGAGGAGACCGACACGACCGGCGGCACCGCGGACGCGGCGGCCGCCCCGATGGACGACGAGGTCTGCGTCGACTTCTTCCAGAGCGGGGCGGTCCAGCTGGCCGACCGTGCGGAGACCGACCGGCAGATGCTCGACGACGCGCAGGTCGGCGACCCCGCCTCCTACGGCGAGATCAGCCTGCTCAGCCAGCGCATCGAGGACCTGGTCGAGGACGCCTCCACCGACCAGGCCCAGCTGCTCGAGCGGATCAACGCCCCGTTCGTGGAGGTCCGCGACGCCGTCCTGGACGACCCGGACCAGACGGTCTCCGACGCGGAGATCACCGTCCCCGAGGTCGACACCACCGACTCGGCCGCGGCGCAGGAGGAGTTCCTCAGCTCCTGCACCTCCTGAGTCCACCACCGACGGGTATGCCGTCACGCTCCGGCCCCGGGTCCCCGCGACCCGGGGCGTCGGCGTCCCCGGGCCCTCCCACCTGCAAAAGTGGGGTCGTGCCGGGCGCGACGCGTAGCCTGAGGTCATGCCCGTCCACCCCGCCCCGCCCGCCGACGTCACTGAGCTGGTCGACGCTTACCGGCAGACGCTCAGCTCGTTCTGCGACGTCGCCGACTCCCTCCGGGAGCAGGAGTGGGACCTGCCCACCGCCTGCCCGGGATGGACCGCCCGCGACCACCTCGCCCACGTCGTGCACGTGGAGGACTACCTGTCCGGCTCCGAGCACCCCGGGGCCGGTTGGAGCGGCGCCGACGACGAGCCGGTGCGGGTCGGCGAGCCCGAGCACGTGCGTCACTCGCTCGGCGTCTGGATCGAGGAGGGGGTCCGGGCCCGCCGCGGCCAGGACCCGCGGGCGATGGTCGCCGAGCTGCGCGGCCTCGTGGAGGTGCGGGCGGCCGGGATGTACGACCCCGACCTCGAGCTCGACACCCCCGTCCGGGCGCTGCGGGGCCGGCAGGCGACCTTCGAGGAGCTGACTCGTCGCCGGATCTTCGACGTGTGGGTGCACGAGCAGGACCTGCGCGACGCCCTCGACCGGCCCGGCTCTCTGGACTCCCCCGGTGCGAGCGAGGTCGTCTCCCAGGTGCTGGACGCCCTGCCGCGGATCGTGCTGGAGAAGGTCCGCCCGGAGCCCGGCACCGTCGTCATCCTCGAGTGCACCGGCCCGGTCACCGCCCGGGGTGGCGTGCGGATCGGCACCGACGCCGACGGCGACCCGGTGGCGCACGAGCTGTTCACCGGTCAGACCAGCGACGAGGACGACGTGCCCAGCGTCGACGACGAGTCGGCCGACCGCACCACCTCCATCGCGCTGTCCACCCACGCCCTCGGACGTCGGGCCGCGGGTCGCTGCCCGACGGACGGCACGGCATACCAGGTCACCGGCGACGAGGAGCTCGCCCGGGCCGTCCTCGACGCCCTCGCGCTCACCCCCTGACCGTGCCGCTGCCGTCAGCCCGCCGCGACCGGGGCCGCTCGGACGGGCCCGAGGCCCACGACCACCAGGCCGAGCTGCGCCGGCTGGAGTCGCCGTTGGGCCTGGCGCTGGGGGGCGGTGGCGCGCGGGGGCTGTGCCACGTCGGCGTCATGCGCGTGCTGGAGGAGCTGGACATCCGCCCCGACCTCGTCGCCGGGACGAGCATGGGCGGGCTGGTGGGGGCGTTCATCGCGGCCGGCTACACCGCCGAGGAGATGACCAAGGTCGCCCTCGAGGTGCGCTGGGCCTCGATGATCGACTGGCGGATCAGCGGCCGGCTGCTGAGCGGCAAGAGGATCGCCGCGTGGCTGGCCGAGCACCTGCCGGCCACCTTCGAGGAGCTCGACCTGCCGCTGGTGCTGGCCACGACCGACATCGTCGAGGGGCGGCTGCACTACCTGTCCCAGGGCGACCTCATCACGGCGCTGCGAGCGACCACCGCCTACCCCGGTGTCATCCCGCCCGTTCCGGCCGGGGACGCGCTCCTCGTGGACGGCGGCATCCTCAACCAGATCCCGGTCGACGGGGCGCTGGCCCACGGCGCCCGACGGGTGATCGCCGTGGACGCCACCGCCCTGACCCCGATGTCGGCCCCGGACATCGAGGCCGACCGCTACCAGCGACGGCACGCGCTGGGGACGCTGCGCGAGGCGTTCCGGGCGATCGACGTCATGCAGGCCCAGCTGACCGCCGCCCGGCTCGGCTTCTACCGGCCGGACGTGCTCATCGACCCGCACATCGAGGGGGTGGACATCGGCGACTTCCACCGCAGCGCCGTGGCCATCGACGCTGGCGAGGAGGCCGCGCGTAGTCGCGTCGACCAGCTGCGCTCGCTGGCGGCCCGCCGGCACAACCGCGTCGGCCCGGGCGTCCGCGCCGACAGCGCCGACGACCGGGCCCCCGGCACCGAGGCCGACTGACCGGTTGTCGGCCGCTCGGCCCGGCGTGTCGCGCACAGTCTGGCCGATGGGCCCGGCGTGTCGCGCACTGTGCCGTCAGCGCTGCGGCGTGTCCCGCGCCAGGACACGGTTCCTGCACAGGCGACCGGCTCCGGGGCCGGACCGACAGCACGTCAGCCTCAGCGCCGGGCGCCCCGGCCGTAGAACCACAGCGCCCCGACGAAGACCGCCACGACCAGCATCGCCGTCCCGGCCACCCACAAGGCCGGCGGCCACTGCACCGACAGCTCGGCCACCAGCGCCACGGCGGCCACGCCGAGGGCCACCTGGCCGGTCAGCCGGGTCGCCCGGAACTGCGCCATCCGCTCGGCCTGGTCGGCCTCCGAGCCGTCGAGCAGCCGGGCCGCGGGCATCAGCCGCCGGCTGACCGAGTGCAGCACCCCGTAGCCGAGGAAGAACAGCATCCCCAGCACGGCGAAGCGCACGTTGCCGCGCGACAGGCCCACGACCAGCACGACCAGCGCCGCGACCGTGGTCAGCAGCGAGAACAGCCGGTCCTGGAGCCGGGCGCGGGAAGCCATGTGCGCGATCGTATGCGGACCCGGCGCCGCGGGCCGCGACGCCCCGCGGCCCAGCCCTTAGTCGAGCCCTCGGCCCTCGGCCCTCGGCCCGGCCCTCAGCCCTCCCCCCCTCAGCCCTCAGCCCCAGACCATCGCCCGGGCGGGGTCCTCCATGATCGCGGCCAGGTCGGCCAGGAACTTCGACCCGAGCTCGCCGTCGATGAGCCGGTGGTCGAACGACACGGCCAGCTGGGAGACCCAGCGCGGCTCGATCCGCTCGTCCGCGCCCTCGCCGACGACCCACGCATCCGCCGGACCGCGCCGAAGGCCACGATCGCCGACTCGCCGGGGTTGATGATCGGCGTGCCGGTGTCGACCCCGAATACGCCCACGTTGGTGATCGTGATCGTCCCGCCCGCCATGTCGGCCGGCTGAGTGCGCCCGGCCTTGGCGGTTGTCACCAGGTCGCCCAGCGCCTCCGCCAGCTGACGCAGGTCCATGAGGTCGGCGTCCTTGATGTTCGGCACGACCAGCCCGCGCGGGGTCGCGGCCGCGATCCCGAGGTTGACGTAGTTGCGCTGCACGACCTGCTGCGCCTCGTCGTCCCACACGGCGTTCATGCCCGGGTTGCGCCGCACCGCCAGGCACATGGCCTTCGCCAGCAGCAGCAGCGGGCTGACCTTGAGGTCGCTCATGCCGTAGGAGCGGTCCGACTTGAGCCGCTCGACCAGCTCCATCGAGCGCGTCACGTCCACGGTGATGAACTCGGTGACGTGCGGCGCCGTGAAGGCCGAGCTGACCATGGCCTGCGCCATCATCTTGCGCACGCCCTTGACGTCGGTGCGCTCCTCACGCTCGCCCGAGCGGGACAGGGTCGGACGCTGGTATGCCGACTCGCGGCCGCCTGCGCCGGTGTCACCGCCCGCGGTGTCGGGTCCGCGCCCGGGGCCGCGTCGCCGGTGGAGGCGCCCTGGGCCGGCGGGACGGCGTGCTCGGCGGCGGCGTGCTGGGCCGACCCGCTCGCGGCGCCCCCGGCGAGGTAGCGGTCGACGTCGGCGCGGGTGACCACGCCGTCCTCACCGCTCGGGGTCACCTGGGTCAGGTCGACGCCCTTGTCCTTGGCGTACTTGCGCACGGGCGGCTTGGCCTTGGCCCGGCGCGGCGCGCCCGCCTGCTCGGCGGCCTCCTCGGCCGCGGCCGCGCCGCGGCGACGCCGCCGGGTCGTGGAGGTCTCGATGGCGCCGTAGCCCACGAGCACGGCCTCCCGGCCGCCCGGCCCGGGCCCGCCCTCGTCGCCACCACCGGCGGGCGGCGTGGGCACCATGTCGTCGGAGGCGGCCGTCGCGGCGTCGGTGACGTCCTCGGCCGTCGTGCCGTCCGTCCCGGCGCCATCAGCCGTGCCCTCGTCCCCGGCGCCCTCGCCCGCAGACCCGCCGTCGGCCCCCGCACCGTCACCGGTGTCGATGGTGATGATCGGGGTGCCGACCTCGACCTCGTCGCCCTCCTGGGCGAGGATCGCGGTCACGGTGCCGTCCCAGGGCACGGGCAGCTCGACGAGCGACTTGGCGGTCTCGACCTCCACGACGATGTCGTTCGTCTTCACCGTGTCGCCGACGGCGACCTTCCACTGGACGATCGTGGCCTCGACCAGTCCCTCACCGGGGTCCGGCAGCTTGAACTCGGGCATGCGTGGCTCCTCAGTAGGACAGCACGGTCTCGACGGCGTTGAGCACGCGGTCGAGGTCGGGGAGGAAGACCTCCTCGTGCCGGCTGGGCGGGTAGGGGATGTTGTAGCCGCCGACCCGAAGGACCGGCGCCTCGAGGTGGTAGAAGCAGTGCTCCTGGACCCACGCGGCCATCTCGGCGTGCACGCTGGTGAACGTCTGCGCCTCGGACAGGGTGATCACCCGCCCGGTCCTGGTCACCGACGCCTCGATCGCGTCGGTGTCCATCGGCGAGAGCGAGCGCAGGTCGAGCACCTCGATCGAGGGGCCGTCCTCCAGCTCGGCGGCCTGCGCGGCGGCCATCGCGACCTTGACCATGGGCCCGTAGGTCAGCACGGTGACGTCGCTGCCCTCCTGCCGCACGACGGCCTGGTCCAGGGAGTATGGCGCGTCCGCCAGGTCGGGCGCGCTCCCGTCGCCGAGGTCGAGCATGCCGCGCTCGTGGTAGCGCCGCTTGGGCTCGTAGAACACGACCGGGTCGTCGCTGGCGATGGCCTGCTGGATCATCCAGTAGGCGTCCTCGGTCGTGGAGGCGGTGACCACGCGCAGCCCGGCGGTGTGCGCGAAGTAGGACTCGTTGGACTCGCTGTGGTGCTCGACCGCCCCGATGCCGCCGCCGTAGGGGATGCGGATGACCATCGGCAGCTTGAGCGTGCCCTGGGAGCGGTAGTGCATCTTGGCGACCTGGGAGACGATCTGGTCGAAGGCCGGGTAGACGAACCCGTCGAACTGGATCTCCACGACCGGCCGGTAGCCGCGCAGGGCCAGGCCGACGGCGGTGCCCATGATCCCGGCCTCGGCCAGCGGCGTGTCCAGGACCCGGTGCTCGCCGAAGTCCTTCTGCAGGCCCTCGGTGATGCGGAAGACCCCGCCGAGCTTGCCGATGTCCTCGCCCATGAGCAGGACCTTGTCGTCGCGCTCCATCGCCGCCCGCATCCCGGCGTTGAGCGCCTTGGCGATCGTGGTGCGCCTCGCGGTGCTGGCCGGGGCGCCGCCCGAGGAGGTGCTGGTCGTCGTCGTCATCGTTCTCCTCCTCAGTCTTCGAAGCCGGCCTGGTAGGCCGCGAACTCGGCGGCCTCGCGCTCGACCAGCGGGTGCGCGTCGGCATACACGTGCTGGAACATCTCCTCGTGCCCGGGGTCGGGCATCGTCTGGCAGGCGTGCCGGATGCGCCGGGCCAGCTCGTCGGCCTCCTCCTGGACGGCGGTGAGCCAGTCCTCGTCGACGATCCCCTCGGTCAGGAGGTACTTCTTCATCCGGTCGACCGGGTCCTTGGCCTTCCAGACGTCGACCTCGGCGGAGATGCGGTACTTCGTCGGGTCGTCGGAGGTGGTGTGCGCCCCCATCCGGTAGGTGAACGCCTCGATCAGCGTGGGCCCCTCCCCCGCCCGGGCGCGGTCGAGTGCGGCGCGGGTGACGGCGTACGAGGCCAGCACGTCGTTGCCGTCGACCCGCACGCCGGGGAAGCCGAAGCCGTCGGCGCGGCGGTAGGGCGGCACCCGGAACTGGCGCTCGTTGGGCTCGGAGATGGCCCAGTGGTTGTTCTGCACGTAGAAGACGACCGGCGCGTTGGACACCGAGGCGAAGACGAGCGCCTCGTTGAAGTCGCCCTGGGCGGTGCCGCCGTCGCCGGTGAAGGCCATCACGGCCGTGTCGCGCTCCGGGTCGCCGGTGGCCACGTCGCCGTCGAGCTGGACGCCCATCGCGTAGCCGACGCCGTGCAGCATCTGGTTGCCGATGACGATCGTGTAGAGGTGGAAGTTGTTCTCGTTGCTGTCCCAGCCGCCGTGGTTGACCCCGCGGAACATGCCGAGCAGGTTCTCCGGCGGGACGCCCTTGCACCAGGCCACCCCGTGCTCGCGGTAGCCGGGGAAGGCGTAGTCCTGCGGCCGCATCGCCCGGCCGGCGCCGACCTGGGCGGCCTCCTGCCCGAGCAGGCTGGGCCACAGCCCCAGCTCACCCTGGCGCTGCAGCGCGAAGCCCTCGGCGTCGACGCGGCGCACGAGGATGAGGTCGCGCAGCATCCCCCGCATCGCCTCGTCGTCGACGTCGTCGAGGAAGGACAGGTAGGGCGCGCTCACCTCGGTCGGCTCGACCCGGGTGCCGTCGGCGGCGAGGAACTGGACCATGTCCGGGCCACCGTCGGTGATGTCCCGCTCGGGCGGCTCGTGCGTGCTGGGCGCGGTGGACCGCGCGACTTCCTCGTCGCTCAACGCTGACTCCTTCATCGGTGCGGCGGCGTGCCGCGGCGTGACGGTGACGGCTTCGTTCGGTGGTAGGCTACCTCACCGCCCAGGGCCTGCCGGACGTGCACGTCAACCACCCACGAGGGGGTATGCGGAGGCGCCCCGCGGGTGCGCTACCGCCCCGTCGGGAGGTGCTCGGCGAGGAACTCCTCGGCCTGCGCCCAGGCGTCCCGGCTGGCCCGCTCGTGGTGGAACATCGGGTTGGGGTTGTCGAAGGCGTGCCCGGCGCCTCGTGCAGCTCGAAGCGGACCTGCTCCCGGGTGCCGCCGGCGGTGACGGCCTCGCGGATCTGCTCGACCTGCTCCGTCGGGATGTAGCTGTCGGCCGTGCCGAAGACGTGCAGGCTGGGGCAGGTGACGTGCTCGGCGTGGCCCAGCAGCCCCGGCAGGGCCGAGCCGTAGAAGCTGACCAGCGCCGCGACCGGCGTCTGCGCCTGGGCGGCGCGGGCGGCCACGTCGAAGGCCAGGCCGCCGCCGAAGCAGAAGCCGACCAGCCCGACCGCGAGGTCGTCGACCTCCGGCATCGCCACGAGCGCGTCCCGGGCGCCAGGACGTCGCGGGCGGCCAGCTCCCAGTCGACCTGGCCGACGAGGCCCATCGCGGTGCCGAGCACGTCCGGGTCGTCGTCCTCGACCGCCACGACCGGCGGGTCGAGGCGACCGAAGATCTGGGGGGCGAGCACGGCATACCCCAGGTCGGCGAGGTCGGCGCCGCGCGAGCGGATGTAGCCGCTGAGCCCGAAGATCTCCTGGACCAGGACCAGCCCGGGCACGGGGGCGTCGGCCGAGGCGCCCTCGGGCAGCCACAGCAGCCCCGGCAGCGGCCCGTCGGCGGTGGGGATCTCGTGCGGGACGGGGTCGCTCATCGGCTCACTCCCGACCGTCGGGCAGCAGCATGTCGACCACCGTGGCCACGGCGCCGACGATGATGCCGCCGAGGACGGCGTCCCAGAAGAAGGACTGCACCGTGAAGTCGAGCCCGACCACCCCCGAGAGCCACGAGGTCAGCAGCAGCATCAGCGCGTTGATGACGATGAGGAACAGCCCCAGGGTCAGCACGACCAGGGGCAGGGAGACCAGCTTCAGGAGCGGCTTGACCAGGGCGTTGACCAGTCCGAAGATCACGGCCACCCCGACGATGGTCAGCACCTTGTTGGTGCCGGAGCCGCCGAACTCGATGCCGTCGAGCAGCAGGGAGGCCACCCAGAGGGCCACGCCGTTGGCGATGATCTGCATGAGGATGCTCATGGGTCCATCGTGGCACGCGCCACCGACAGCCGTGGGCTCCTGCCCGGCTGCCGCCACGTGTGTCTCCCCGCCTCACTAGGCTTCGCCCCATGACGTCCGAGCAGCCCGCCGACCGGCCCGTCCCCGTCCGCCTGCGCGAGGCCCTGGCGAAGGTGCCCGCCTACTCCCCCGGGAGGCCGCCGGCACCGGTGGAGGGGATGACGGCCTACAAGATCTCCTCCAACGAGAACCCGTTCCCGCCGCTACCCTCGGTGGTGCGGGCCGTGGCCGACGCGGCGACGACGATGAACCGCTACCCCGACATGGGGGTCGTCGCGCTGACCGAGGCCCTCGCGGAGCACCTCGGCGTGCCGGCCGGGCACCTGGCCACCGGCACCGGCAGCGTCGCGGTGCTGGCCCAGCTCGTGCAGATCACCTGCGAGCCCGGGGACGAGGTCGTCTACGCGTGGCGCAGCTTCGAGGCCTACCCGATCGTCGTGGCGCTCTCCGGCGCGTCCTCGGTGCAGGTGCCGCTGACGCCCGACGCCCGGCACGACCTCGACGCGATGGCCGAGGCGGTCACCGACCGGACCCGGCTGGTGCTGGTCTGCACGCCCAACAACCCGACCGGGCCGGCCGTGACGCAGGACGAGCTGCGGGCGTCGTGGCGAAGGTCCCGCGGGACGTGGTGGTGGTGGTCGACGAGGCCTACCTGGAGTTCACCACCGACGAGGCGGTGCCGGACGCGCTGTCGTTCTACCGCGAGCACCCCAACGTGGTCGTGCTGCGCACCTTCTCCAAGGCCTACGGCCTGGCCGGGCTGCGGGTGGGGTATGCCGTGGCGCAGGAGGAGGTCGCGACGGCGCTGCGCAAGGCGGCCACGCCGTTCGGGGTCACCGACCTGGCGCAGCAGGCGGCGATCGCCTCGCTCGCGGCCCGGGACGAGCTCATGGTCCGGGTCGAGCAGCTGGTGGCCGAGCGGGAGCGGGTGCACGCCGCGCTGGTCGAGCAGGGCTGGGACGTGCCCGCCGCGCAGGGCAACTTCGTGTGGCTGCCGCTGGGCGAGGACGCGGTGCCGTTCGCGCAGGCCTGCCAGGCGCGGGCGCTGACCGTGCGGCCGTTCGCGGGCGAGGGCGTGCGCTGCTCGATCGGGGAGACCGAGGCCAACGACCGGCTCCTCGGGATCGCCGGGGAGTGGCTGCACAGCCGGGAGTGACCCGGCCGGTGGCCTGCCCGCCGGTGCCCTGCCGGTCGGCGGTCTACCAGTCCTCCAGGCGGTGCATCGCGATCCGGGTGAACGTGGCCACGCCGTAGGTCACGCCGAACCCGACGACCAGGACGAACAGGGTCGGCAGCCACACGCCGTCGCCCCCCAGCTCGATGGCCAGGTCGAAGAACCACGGCACCGTGATGCCGATGGCGCCGGCGACCGCCACCCACAGCGGCCGCGCCGCCCGGCCGGCCGTCATCTGGGCCGGGGCGGCGATGACCGCGAGCGTGCCGAAGGCCATGAAGAGGGAGAACGCCTCGCCGAACCCACGGTCGATGCTCCAGGACTGGCCGGAGATCCAGCCGAGGACCCCGCCGATCAGCATGATCGACCACGCGCGACCGGGGTGACCGGTCACGACGGCGTCGGAGCCGCTCGGCGAGAGGGTCACCTCAGGCGCCCTGCCAGACCACGTCGAAGGGTGCCGCGCTGGCCAGCCGCCCCTCGATCCCGCGGGTGACGAACTCCTTGGCGGCCTTGGCCGCGCCGAACGGGTCGTCGCCCAGCGCGAGGCGGGCGGCCACGGCGGCGGCCAGGGTGCAGCCGGCCCCGGCGACCTGCGCGCCGTCGCCCAGCTTGGGGGCGGCGAGGACCTCGGTGCGCTCGGCGTCGACGTAGACGTCCAGGGCCTCGTTGCCGGGCAGGTGCACCCCGCCCTTGGCCAGCACGATGGCTCCGGAGCTCTCGTGGATTCGCCGGGCGGCCTCGGTGAGCTCCTCGACCGTCTCGATGGAGTCCATGCCGGACAGGGACATCGTCTCGAAGTGGTTGGGGGTGACGAAGGTGGCCAACGGCAGCACCTGGGCCTTGAGCGCCTCGTCGGTGTCGAGCGCGGCGCCGGGCTCCTGGCCCTTGCAGATGAGGACCGGGTCGAGGACGACGTGCTCGAACTGCCGCTGCTGCAGCGCCTCGGCGACCGTGCCGATGGTGGCGGGCGTGCCGAGCATGCCGATCTTGGCGACCCGCAGCTGCTCCGGCGGGTAGGTGGTGGTGATGACCTCGAGCTGGTCGGTGATGACCTGCGGGTCGACGGGGACGAACCGGTGGTTCCAGTCGTCCTGGGGGTCGAAGGAGACGATGCAGGTCAGGGCCATGCAGCCGAAGACGCCGTGCTGCTGAAAGGTCTTGAGGTCGACCTGGGCGCCGGCGCCGCCGGTGGCCTCGGAGCCGGCGATGGTGAGTGCGACAGGAGGGGTGTGCATCCCTCGATGATCGCAGGTGCCCCGGGGAGGGTGCGAACGACCGCCTCAGCGGCGGACGGGGCTGATCGCCTGGCCGGCGTACTCGACCACCTGGCCCGGACGGACCTGGGTGCCGCGTCGCACGACGATCTCACCGTCGACGCTGACCTCGCCGTTCTCCACGACCATGCGGGCCATGGCGCCGTCCTGCACGAGGTTGCCCAGCTTGAGCAGCTGGCCGAGCCGGATCGACTCGTCCCGGATGGGCACCAGCTCGACCGGGATCCCCTCGGATCCCGGGCCCTGGCGCCCTGGCCGGGGGTCACGACGACGGCTGGGCGGGGCCGGCCTCGTCCTTCGCGGACTCGCCCTGACCCGCCTCGTCCTGGTCCTCGGGCAGCAGGCTGGGCTCGAGCAGGTCCTGGTGCTCGGGGTGCTGCTCCATCCAGGCGCGCACGTAGGAGCAGGTGGGGCGCAGGTGCATCTTCTCGGCCCGGATCTCCCGTACGGCCTCCTCGACGAGCTTGTCGGCCACGCCCTTGTTGCGGTGGGCCGGGTCGACGAGCGTGTGGTGCAGGTCGACCGTGCTCCCGATCGTGTCGTAGGACAGGTGCCCCACCACCTCCTCCCCGCTCATGGCCTCCCAGCGGGACTCGGCGGGACGGTGCACGACTGCGACGTTGGTCATGCGTCCAGCCTAGCGGCGCACCCCGTCACAGCCACCCGACGCGGTCGGCGAGCACGGCATACCCCACGAAGGCCACGACGTCGAGGAGGGTGTGGGCCACCACCAGCGGCATGACCCGGCGCGTGCGGGTGTAGACCCAGCCCAGCAGCAGCCCCATCGCCACGTTGCCGACGAACCCGCCGAAGCCCTGGTAGGCGTGGTAGGTCCCGCGCACCAGCGCCGAGGTGACGACGACCATGGCCGTCGACCAGCCGGCCTGCGACCATCGGCGGAAGAGGTAGCCGACCATGACGACCTCCTCGAGCAGCGCGTTCTGCACCGAGGCGAGGATCAGCACGGGCACCGCCCACCACACCTGCGGCAGGTTCGCCGGGGCGATGGTGGTGCTCAGGTCGAGGGCGCGGGCCCCGAGATACAGGCCCAGACCGGGTATGCCGATCGCGGCGGCCAGGGCGGTTCCGTGCAGCAGGTCCCGGGCCGGGCGGGTCAGGTCCAGGCCCATGAGGCGGTGCGGAGGGCCGACGGCGTGGGCAGCGCCGCCGGGCGGAACGAGGGTGCCGGGCGTAACGAGGGTGCCGGGGGCGGGCGGGCCCGGGTCGCGCGCCAGCAGGTGGAGGGCCAGGAGGACCGGGACGAGCGCGAGGGTGACGTCGGCCAGCTGGTAGGCCAGGTCGAGCCAGGGCCGGTCGGGCACCCGGCTGGTGTTCATCGACGTGGTCTGGGCCGAGAGCGGGGCCTCGGCGGTGAGCTTGCGGACCAGCGACAGCAGCGACCAGACGGCGGAGGCGCCCAGGCTGACCCCGAGCACGAGCACCGTCTCGGTGAGCAGCGTGCGGCGGTCGGTCGTGGTCACCGGGTCACGGTAGCGGCGCGTCGTCCACAGGCTCGACGGACCCGCCAGCGGGCGCAGGCCCGGATGCGCCATCGTGCTGCGGCATGGATGGGGACCTGACGAGCTTCCTGGCCGGGCACGACCAGATCATCACCGCGCGCGAGGCGAGGTCGGTGGGGATCAGGACCGAGAAGGTCCGGGCGGCCGTGCGCGCCGGGGAGCTGGTCAGGGTGGTCCGCGGCGGCTACGTCACGAGGTCGGCGATGCTGGCCGTGAGCTACGAGGCGCGCCACGTCCTGCGGACCGCCGTCCTCCTGCGCACCCGCCCGGGGGACGTCGCGGCGAGCCACACCAGCGCGGCGGCGATGTGGGGCCTGCCCGTGACGACGCGGTTGATGGAGCGCATCCACGTGTGTCACCGGACCAGGACGGGCACGACCCGTCGGCACCGCGAGTTCACGGTGCACTGCTGCCCCGGCGAGGACGCCGTCCTCGAGGCACGGGTCGAGCGGTCGGACAACGCCTTCGGCATGGTCCTGCCCGACCGGGCCTCCGACCCGGGGCAGCCTGGTGCTGGCTCCGCCGACGGCGCCGATGCGGACACGGGGTCCTCCCGGGTCCCGGCACCGGTCGTCGTGGTGGTCCACCCGGCCGTCGCCGCCGTCCAGAGCGCGCTGCTCACCCCTACGAGCACGGCGGTCGGCATCATGGACGCCGTCCGCCAGCGGGGCCTGGCGACCGTCCCCCAGCTGCAGGACTGGCTCGACCGGATGCGCTTCGTCCCCGGGATCCCGCACGCCCGCGAGGCGCTGGCGAGGTCGGACGGGCTGGCCGAGTCGCCGCCGGAGTCCAGGCTGCGGCTCATCCTCCTCGAGCTCGGCTACACGGTCGTGGCCCAGCACCCCATCGCTGAGGACGGCCGGGTCTTCGCGCGGGTGGACTTCTACCTGCCCGAGCTCGGCGTCGTCGTCGAGTTCGACGGACGGGTGAAGTACGTCCGGTCCGACGGCTCGGGCGACGGGGACGCCGTCGTCGCCGAGAAGCGGCGGGAGGACCGGATCCGACGTCTGGGCTACGGCGTCGTCCGCGTGGGCAGCGAGGACCTCGGACGGCCGGACGTCATCGACCGCTACATCAAGGACGCCGCCAGGACCGTCCGTCGGCCCCTGCGGGCGTCCTGAGCGCTTCCTGACGGCCCTGCCCACCTGCCGAGCCCCGCCGGCAGCCGCGCGGTCAAAGGTCTCATCCACTTTGCACAGATGACGCTCCTCCCACCTGCGAAAACGCGGCCGGGCGACGACCAAACCGGACGACACCTCTGCCACATGGCCGGCGCCTCCGGCCTATGGACAACCCCATGGACGACCCGTGGACGACCCTCCGCGACACCCCTGTGGACACCGGACTTGGGAAAGCCTGGGTGCGGCGTTATGGTCCTCCGATGCGTTCACACACCCTCGTGCGCGTTGGCGTCGCCTGCCTGATGGTCGGCCTCGTCCTCCTGGCCGCCGGATCTGCCCTGGTCGACCGGACCGCCGCCCCCGACCTGCTGCAACCACTGCTCACCGCCTGCACCTATGCGCTGGTGACCAGCGGGGTCGGCCTGCTGGCGATGGGCGTCGCGTTCCCGGACCTGCCGGACGGCGAGGCGGGGCACCACGACCCGGCCGCCGCGCACCCCACGACACCCTTCGCCCAGCGCTGACCGACCCTGCCGCCGGTCGCGGGCGGTCCGGCAGCGACCTCACTCCCCCGGCGACAGCACCCCGTGCGCCAGCAGCGCGAACGACACCAGCCAGTGGGTCGCCATGAAGTCCCCGTCGGTGATCTCCCGCAGCACCGCCTGCTCCTGGGCGTCGGCACCGGCCCGCAACCGCGCGGCCACCCGCGGGTCGACCCGCCCCGCGAGCACCCGCAGCTGCCAGGCCCGGCTGAGCGCCAGCCCCAGCAGGTGGGCGTACTGCCCGTCCGTCGGGTCCGCCACCTCGGGGACCTCGAGCAGGTGCTCGTGCCGGCCCTCGCCGAGCCCGGGCAGGAACCCCTCCAGCCAGTCCGCGAACGCCCCGGGCTCCAGCACGCGCGTCATCAGCCCGGCCTCGGTCAGCGCGGGGCTGAGGAAGTCGGTGCCTCCCGGCTCCCACGCGGTCGGAGCGTCGACGTCCTGCCCGAACCACGCCAGCGCCCGCTCCCGGCACGCGGCCACGACGTCGTCCCGCCCCAGGCGTCCGAACCCGTCGATGAGCAGCCACAGCGCGAACGCGTCGTTCTGGTGCTTGCCGTGGCGCACCGGATAGGTCTGCCGCGGCAGCCAGGCCAGGACGTGCTCGGCCAGGACCTCCCCCAGCGGCGCCAGGGCGTCGGCCCAGGACGACCAGGAGGTATGCCGTCGCGCCCCCTCCGCGACCGTCGCTCCCAGCTGGGCCGCCCAGGCCCAGCCGTAGGGCCGCTCGAACGAGGGCCGCTCCCGCAGGTAGGCCACCTCGGCCGCGACGTTCTCGGCGGTGAGCCGCTCCCCCAGCAGACCGACCACGGCGGCGGTCTCCTGCTCGCCGAGCGCGTCGGCATACCGGAGCAGGAGGGTGACCAGGGACCACTGGACGTGCACGCACGAGTGCCAGTCGAGGGCGCCGTGGAAGGCGGGGTGCAGGCGCTCGGGGACCAGGGTGGTGTCGTCGGGGCCGGTGACCAGGTGGCCGGGCGACCACGGGTATGGCGTGGTCACGACCGCGCGCGCGATGCGGCTCCAGGCGGCGGCGTCGGCGGGCGGTGGGAGGGGGGACATGGTCCATTACTACACTCGCCGGGTGAGCGCGGATGAGAACGAGGCCTTCTACTACGTGGCGCAGGGGGACGGGCGGTATGCCCCGACCCGCAACGCGCAGGGGGCGTGGCAGGAGACCGAGCAGCACATGGCGCCGGTGGCCGGGCTGCTCGTGCACTGCCTGGAGCGGCACGACCCGCGGCCCGAGCTGCAGTGGGCGCGGATCAGCTTCGACATCCTGGGGATGATCCACCTCGAGGAGACGACCGTGGTGACGCGGACGCTGCGGCCGGGGCGGACGATCGAGCTGGTGGAGGCGACCGCGAGCGCCGGGGGCCGGGACGTCGTGCGGGCGACCGCGTGGCGGCTGGCCCGGACGGACACCGCCGAGGTCGCCGGCGTGGAGGCGCCGTCGATGCCGGGGCCGGACGAGGTGCCGGTGTGGACGGGGATGGAGCACTGGGGCGGGGGTTTCATCAGCTCGCTGGAGTTCCGGTCCGCGGAGACCCGGCCGGGGCGGGGGCACGCGTGGGCGCGCACGCCGGTGGGCCTGGTGGACGGGGAGGAGAGCAGCGGGTTCGCGCGGTGGTGCGGGCTGCTGGACGTGGCCAACGGGATCGCCAACCGGCAGGCGCCGACCGAGTGGCTGTATCCGAACGTCGACCTCACGCTGCACCTGCACCGGCAGCCCGAGGGCGAGTGGGTCGGGCTGGACACCTCGGTCAGCTGGGGGCCGACCGGGGCGGGGCAGACGTCGTCGGTGGTGCACGACTTGGCCGGGCCGGTGGGCACGGTCGAGCAGGCGCTGACGGTCCGGCCGAGGGGCTGACCGGGGGCCTTCCGGCAGATGTGACACAGATCACACGGATCTGCGGCAACGAACGGGGGTTCCCGGACGTCTTTACTGATGTCGGGACGGGACACCCGATGGCAGTCACGAGGGGCGCCTCACAGCGACGTGACTCACCCTGGGGGAGCAGGGGTGGGGTGCTGGTTCAGGGGACCGGCACCCCACCTCCTGCGGATCAGTCGCCCACGACCGTCAGCTGGATGTCGAGGGCGCTGAACATGCCGGTCAGCATGGTGCGGGTGTTCTCCTCGGCCTGCTGCGTCAGGCCGGACTCCTGCGCCGCGGCCGTCATCTTCTCCTCGGCGAGCTGGTAGAGCTCCTGCTGGTCCTGGGTGGAGATCGCGTCCCCCAGCCGGTTGATGACGCCACGGTCCTGCGAGTAGAGATACGTCCGGTCGTGGTCGAGGTTGGGCGGGTCCAGCTGCGCCTCGGGCAGCCGGATCCGGGCCGTCGTGCCGTCCTCGGAAAGGGTCAGGTCGCCGTCCGCGAGCCCGGAGAGGTCGACGTAGGCGTTCACCGTGCCAGCGGCGACGAACAGCGAGCGCTCCCCGGCGATGAAGCCGGGCACCCAGCGCACGTCCTCCTCCTGGTCGAGGATCACCTCGAAGGTGCCGACCGCCGCGTGGAACTGGCTGATCTCCTGCACCGACTGCAGCAGCACCGGCTGGCTGCGGTCGACGGTCCGGGTCTGGAACGGCAGCCGGTCGAACTGCCCCAGCACGAAGACCCCGGCGACGGCCACGACGACGAGGACCAGGAGGGACGTGGCGATCGTGCGGAGGATTTTCACGGTGGGCCTTTCGGGGACAGGCGACCGGGGACGCCGGCACGGGTCGGGTTGGGGGGGCAGCGGTGGGCTACTCCGTGAAGTGGTGCTTGGCCCAGTGGCCGACGGCCCGGGTGCTGACGCCGTTGACGCCCCCGCCGACCACTCCGCCGGCGAGCGGCACCAGCTTGGTCAGGTTGATGACCCCCTTGGTCCCGGCCTTGGTGATCAGCCGGAAGCCGACCTTCTTGTTGATCTCGATGAGCACCCGGCCCGGGACCTTGTTCAGGGCGGACATGGCGCCCTTGGTGCCGATCTGCACGCCTGCCTTGGACAACGCCTCTGCGCCAGAGGCCCCGAGCAGGCTCAGCAGGACGATGCTGCGCACCTCCTCGGAGAACACGTCGTAGCCCCGCAGGTGGGCGATGCTGCCGGCCAGCCGGCCCTGTGCCAGCCACAACGAGCTGAGGTCCGCCGGCACGGTGACCGGCATCGTCACGAGGCCTCCGGCCCCGGCCAGGAAGCCGGTGCTGGACGTCAGGCGCACATGGGTCGCGACGACCCGGGCGATGGCCTTCTCGGGGTCGCCGTGCCGCGACAGGTGCTCCTCGGCCACCTGGACCGATCCCTTCCACGGACCTGCCCCGTCCACGCCGACGTTGATGATCTTGTCCGTCACGGCCTTGGCCAGGGCAGCGGGATTCCGCTCGTTCCCCATGCGCCAGATCGTAGCCAGGGCCCCGGACAGACCTGCACCGACCCGTCGGGCAGCCCGCCAGCCGTCGTCGGAACCCGTCCCCCTCCCGCCCCGTCCCACCCCCGCACAGTGAGATGCTCACCGAGGAGCGGGCGAGGAGGCCAGCATGCGGAGCACGGCACGGGGACGGCGTCGGAGCGTCGAGACACCACGCGGGCGACGGTCGGTCGTCACCACGCTCACCGCGACGGCCGCTGCCTCCGTCCTGGTCCTGGGCGGCTGCGCCGTGACCGAGGACGACACCCCGGCCGATACGGGCACCCCTGCATCCACCACCCCTGCCCCCGCGCCTGCCCCCGACGACACCGACGACACCGACACCACGGAGGACGACATGGACGCCGGCCCCACCCGGATCCCCGTGCCCGGCGCGGCGCTGCCGACCGGCCCCGTGCCGGACGCGATCCTCCAGGGCGACGACGTGCAGGAGGCGATCGCGGCCGAGGCCGACCGCCGGGACGTGGAGCCCGACGCCGTCGAGGTCGTCGGCTACGCCGTGGTTACCTGGCCGGACGGCAGCCTGGGCTGCCCCAAGCCGGGGATGATGTACACCCAGGCGCTCGTCCCCGGCCGTCAGCTGATCCTCGCGGTCGACGGGCGGCAGGCCAGCTACCACGCGGCGGAGGACGGCCCGTTCAGCTACTGCGCCGACCCGAGCGCACCGGCCGGCACCGGCACGACCCCGACCGACATGTGACCTGGGCCACCTTTCCCCTTGCCGTCGACCCCACCGCGTGGAAGCATCCCCCCATGTCAACGACGACACGAGCCGCCCTGACGGCCTTCTGCGCGACCGCCCTGACCGCCACCCTCGCCGCGAGCCCCACCCAGGCCGCCGACGAGCACTACGTCGCCCTGGGCGACAGCTTCTCCGCCGGCACCGGCACCCGGGCGGCGGTGGACGAGTGCTACCGCTCCCCCTACGGCTACCCCGCCCTGCTCGCCTCGAGCCAGCAGCTCACCCTCGACTACCAGGCCTGCTCCGGCGCGACGACCGCCGACGTGCACGCCAACCAGCTGGGCACGCTCACGGACGCGACGGCATACGTGACGATGACGATCGGCGGCAACGACGTCGGTTTCGCCGACGTCATCACCGAGTGCGCACTGCCGGGGTGGCTGAGCAACTGCTACGGCGAGATCGACCGATCGCGCACGATCCTCAACGGTGAGCTGCCGGGCCGGCTCGACGCGCTCTACGGCGACATCCGGTCGCGCGCCTCGCAGGCCACGGTCGTGGTCGCCGGCTACCCGTACCTGTTCAACGGCGAGGACTGCAACCTGGCCACCTTCTTCTCCTCCGGCGAGATGCGCGAGCTCAACGCGGGCGCCGCCGAGCTCGACACGCTCATCGAGGCCAAGGCGACCGGCGCGGGCTTCACCTACGTCGACGTGCGCGACGACTTCCTCGGCCACGCGGTCTGCGACGACCCGGAGTGGATCAACGGGCTGAGCAACCCGATCGTGGAGTCCTACCACCCCAACAGGCTGGGCAACGAGGGGTATGCCGTCGCGCTCGCCCCCGCGCTCGTCACCTCCCCCGACGGCGGGGACGACGGCTCCACCGGTGGCGGGGGCAAGGGTGGCGGCAAGGGAGGTGGCGGCAAGAGCAAGAAGCTCACCACCGCCGACGCGGACCTGACAGCCACGGCCACCGTGCGCCAGTCGCCCTCGGCCGACCGGCCCACCCGGACGTCCGACCTCACTGTCCGCGAGCAGGCCCAGGCCGTCCTGGCGATGGACCTGGACACACAGGCCAACCTGCGTCGTGCCGAGGTCGCCGGCGTCGACACCGGCCGCCTCACCCGCGCGGTCGCCAAGCTGCGCAGCCCCAACGCCGCCGTCCAGGAGGCCGGCCTCGTCGAGCTGCAGGAGCTGGACGCCGAGTTCGAGGCGCGCCGAGCAGGCGCCTGAACCAGTGCTATCCGTCGTTGAGGATGCGCAGTGCCGCCTGGGCATTCATGCGTGATCGCCGGTCGAGAAAGGCCCATGCTGCGTGGCCGTCCGGGAGGTGATCCGCCAGGAGGCGCAGTCTGCGACGGTCCGAGCCGCGTAGTTGGTCCGCGTCCGCGAACGGGTCCTCGATGCATGCCAGCAGGGTCGCAGCGTCGTAGAGATGGCGTTGCCGATCCCGCGAGTCGTGCAGGTAGGCCGCCGCCTTCAGGACCGTCGCTCCCAACGGACTGGGCACCGAGACGACGGTGCTGCTGCCCTCGATGTCGAGAGACGCGTTGACCGTTCTCCGTAGCGCCTGGGTCCCACCCTCGATGGCCACCATCTCCCGACCCCTCATGCGCTCGACGACGCTCGGCGCCGCGTGGTCCGCCGTCACCACGTCGACGATCGCGACGTCAAGAACTTGGTCGTCCCGTAACCACCGATGAGCGTGGTTGTCACGTGGGTCGACAGCAGGCACCAGCCGATATCCCAGCCGCTCGAGGGACCCCGCCACCATGTTCGGCACACCACGTGCCGTCTCGATGTGCAGGACGATGTCGACGTCGTTCGTGGGTCGGATGACGCCGATGCCCCGGTGCACGGTGTGCAGCTGGACCATGAGTCCGCCGACGAGCGTCCACGCGTGCGAAGGAATCTCCCGCGCGAGCTCTGCGACATTGGGCCACGGGTGCGGCCAACCACCGACGGCCGCAGCGACGTAGATGGTCGGCCGGCCGCGATCAGGCATCGGCTCGGTAGTTGTCCAGGAGCTCACGCAGCATGTCCGACGCCACTCCGCGCTCCCGAGGGTCGTCGCTGACCGCGGCGTCCAGCGGCGGGAGGATGTCACGGGCCATGAAGTGCTCGACGAGTCCCAGGGAAAACCCTGTCCCACCGCCGGCCCCTGGTGTTTCGATCACGTGGAGGACGATCTGGCCCTCGGGCCCCTCCTGCAGCCCTCGTCGATCGACCAGCGCTGCCAGCCCCTCGCCCATGACGTAAGCCTCCAGGCCGTCGGACCCGTCGGTCCGGACCAGGCCCGGGAGTGGTCTACCTGGCACGACACCGTCATCGCCCCTCAGTCGCCTCACCGCAGCTTCGTGGCCGGCGAACCTCCTGGTCGTCGCACGGGCGCGGGTGGCCGCGACCAGGTCGGCCGGCCCCATGCTGCGCAGACGGCCCCGGAGGCGAGACAGCTGGGGCTGGCCCAGCCACCCCGGTTCGATGCCGGCCAGCATTGAGATGGCTGCCCATGCCGTCCACCCCGACCAGGGACGGGTGTGCCGACCTTGACGCCGGGCCCGGTAGGCCCGCACCGATGCCGCGTCGAGCAACCCCCGCGCCACGTACACGAGCTCACCCCGGCGCCCGAGGTTCTGCACCTGCTTGGTGCTCACCTCCAGCACCTCGGCAGCCTCCCCCACCGTCATCGCCTCGCCCAGCAGCAGCGCCATGCAGACATGGTGCCATATAACGTCTCATCTGTATAGAAGCACGACCCCATGACCCCAGTGGCGGGACATCGTCGGGAAGATGCCCCCGTGGCGTGGCGGGTTGTGGCCCCCAGAAGGGCCACAACCCGCCCCGTCAGGTCTGCCTGGGCGAGGGTCAGCCGGCCCGCACCACCGTGATGGTCGTGCCGTCCGAGTCGCCGTCGGGGTCGGTGTTGGCGGCCGGTGCGTAGGCAAGGTCGCCCGCCATCACGGAGCTGACGACGAAGGTGAGGGCGTTGTCCCTCTTCCCCGTCGCTTCGGTCACCGTGCACGTCCCGTCGGCGGCGGTGTCGCACGAGCCGGCAGCTCCGGTCGTGGTCCAGGTGCCGGATACCGAGGCACCCTCGACCGCCGTGCCGTTGCCGTCCATGACCGTGACCGTGACCTCGGCGCTCCACTGGTTCTTGACGTCCACCGTCGTCGCGTCGAGGTCACCGACGTGGACGGTCGTCGCGGGTTCGGGAGTCGGCTCCGGGGTCGGCTCGGGTGCCGGCTCCGGGGTCGGCTCGGGTGTCGGCTCCGGGGTCGGCTCGCCCCCAGCCATCCGCGCCGCCACGTCCGTCCGGATCTCCGGCAGCTGCGCGTAGAGCAGCTCGCCCGGGCACGCGGTCGCCATGTAGTCCTGGTGTCCGCTGATGGTCGCGACGACCTTGGTCTCCAAGCTCACCGGGTTCACGTAGGTAATCTCCGCCTCGGGGTCAAGGCCGTGCCGCACGGACAGGTCGGCCAGCAGCCCCTCCAGCCCGTCGACGGCCGCGGCTTTAGGCGCGCTCTTGTAGCGGCCCCGCCCGGTGAAGTCCCCCAGCAGCGCGACCCCGACGTTCCCGGAGTTCCAGCCGCCCGTGTGCCCGCCGGTGACCACACGTTCGCCACCGTCCTCGTGGCCGAAGTCCTCGCACGAGGTGCTCGCCGTGCCGGACCAGCGGCCCTCGTAGACGGTGCCGCTCTCGTCGATGAGGTACTGGTAGCCGATGTCGCCCCATCCGTTGTCCACCGCGTGGTAGCGGTAGATGGCCCGCACGGTCGCGGCCGGGTTCTGGTCGTCGTTGGCCGTCACCGTGTGGTGCACGGTGAGCGCCTGGGGCGCATGGAACGACAGCTCGAACTCCTCGCGCAGATTCTCCTCAGCACCCCAGTCCGCACGGCTGAGGCAGTCCGTGGTCGACCAGGCGTTCGCCGCCCCGCCGGGCCGCTCCCCGACCTTCTCCAGCGGGCCGTCGGTCGTGTTGATCGCCACCGCCTGCGCGTCCAGGGCGGACGCGGGCAGGCCACGGACCTGGTATGCCGTCGCGCCCGCCGCGGGCACGAGCGCGCTGGTCCACCGGTCCTCGGCCTGGGCGCCGTCCTCCTGCAGGGGGAGCCAGTCACCCCATACCCCGTCGTGGCGGAGGCGGACGGCAGCCTGCGAGATGGCGTGCCCGTGCTCCTGGCCGTGGCCGTGCGCCCCCGGGGCGTCGTGGAGGACGCCGACGAAGTCGATCGCGAAGCCGGGCTCCACCGGCCCGGCCTGCACGGGCTTGCGGTCGGCCAGCGTGCTAGGGGCCATGACGGCCACCGACGGCTGGATCCAGACCAGCATCGAGGCGAGCAGGCCGACGACGGCGGCGTAGAGGACGGTCTTGCGGCTCAGGGACGTGGCCACGGCTGCTCCAGGGTGCGGAGGGATGAGGAGGCAAGTGAACCACCCCGGGCCGACAGCAGGACAGGTGCGGCAGACTGGGTCGCGAACCCGGCCCTCGACGACGAGTCCGGGCGACCGACGCAGGAGGACGCCATGATGACCTGGCCGCCCGAGGACAGGTTCGACGACGGGCGACGCAGCCCGGGACGCTGGGCACCCCAGGACGACGTGCCCGGACGCGGGACTGACGACCGGTCGTCAGACGTCCCGTGGCGGCCGGACCCCCGCCCATCCCCACCTACAACACACCGGGCCCGACCCACGCGGAGGGTATGCAGCGCCACGCGCCTCCGCCACCGCCCGCCGGGACGCGCTACGCCGACTGGGGCGAGCGGGTCGGCGCGGGCCTCGTGGACGGCGGCATCCTGCTGGCGGCGCTGCTCGTGGCGGGCACCCTCACCGACGTCTCGGACACCCTCGGTGGGCTGGCGGCGCTGGCCTGGTTCGGCCTCGCCGGCTGGATGGCGTGGCTCAACGGCAGCAAGGGCCAGTCCCCGGGCAAGGCCGTCATGGGCCTGCGGGTCGTCCGTGACGCCGACGGCTCCACGCTCGGCGGGCCGGTGGGCCTGGTGCGCACGGGCGTGCTCTGGCTCGTCGGCCCGGTCACCGGGGGCCTCTTCGTCGTCCTGTCGATGCTCTGGCCGCTGTGGGACCGCAAGAACCGCACGCTGCACGACGCGATCGTCAGCGCCTCGGTGCTCGCCGGCTACCCGCGTGCGTCGTTCGGCAAGGAGATCTTCCGACCCTGACCAGCCGGCGTGGCAGCACCACGGTCCCCTGCTGCCGGGGCGGGGCGGAGGGAGGCCTGGGTCCAGCGCGCAACGATCACCGCAACCACGACGGCCAGCAGGTGCACGTTCGAGAAGAACTCACCACTCATCCCCCACGCCAGGGCGAATGCGACAGTTGCCCCGACGAGGGACGCACGCCATGGCGTCCCCCGCGAATCGGCGACAGCCAGGATCCATCCGACGAGGCCAGCTGCCACGACCAGTCCCAGCAGGTAGGGACTCGAGGCCGCACCCGCAACGACGTCGGACGTCTCGGGCGCGGCGCATGACTCGACCACCTCAACGGACCTGGCCACCCCCACCTCCTGACCCGCGACAGCCAGCACACCCGTACCTTGCTCCACAGTCATAGGCCCGCAGAGGGTCGCGGTGCTGGTCCGGACGAGGGCCAACGGTGCGTCAGCTGTAGCAGTCCCGCCGCCCAGCCGAGCCAACGCGAGGACGAGACCGGCGATGGCGATCATTGATGCCGCCGAGAAGGCGAGGAGCTTGGAACGCCTCAGCCGCTCCGTGGCATGACTGGCCGCGCGCAGCACGTGGTGGCCCCACATCGCGGGGTCAGGGGTTCCCCCCAGCTGCACGCCTGGCGTGATGATGCGAGTGACGACCATGACGGCCGTCACCGCGGCGAGGAACGCCGCCACGATCATTCCCACCGCAAGGTAGGCCATCCGCGGCGAGCCCACCTCGTCAAGCGCGGACGGCGCTCCGAGGAGGGTCACGGTGCCGAACAGCCCGAGCACACCCGTCAGCATGCCCTGCCAGGTGGCCGCCGAGGCGCGGACGGTGGTCAGGGCGGCACGGTTGTCGGCGAGAAACTTCTCCTGCCAGTAGGCAGCCTCACCTGTCTCTCCCAGGGGCGGCTCGGTGACCGTCACCGTGGTGGAGCCGGCGATGGGTGTGGGAGCCACGGGCGCTGAGACGGACGCTGTCACCTCGACGGGCCCGAGGACCCGCGGCACGACGACCGCGGCCGTCCCGTCCGAGGAAGGCGTGATCTTGACCTTCTCGCTCGGCGAGGTGGTCCACGTCCAATCACCCCCCTCGAGCTCGGGCCGGACCGTCGCCTTTGCCGTGAACGCGTTCCACCGACTGACCTCACTCGGCGCCGTCACCGTGACCGATGGGGACACGATCGAGACCAGCGTCAACGCGGAGTCACTCTCTCCCGCGGCGTTCGTGACGGTCAGTCTCAGGACCCACGTTCCCGTGCCGGTCGCCATCACGGCTGCGATGGCCTCATCGGCAAGGTTCACCGTCACGGTGCCGGGGTCGGCGCTGGGATTCCCAGGCTCCGGACCCAGGATTTCCCAACGGTAGGAGACGACGCCAGTGCTGGCACGACCGTCGACGTATAGCGGGACACCGACGACCCCCACGACGTCCGCGGCCACCTTGGCGACGGGCATCACTTCACCCGGGGAATCGGAACATGGCCCGAACGTCCGCAGCCGCCGTCCTCGCCGTGGTCGGCATGGCCGCACCCGCAATCGACGACCCACTGCGTCGGGTACGTTCCCGGGAGACCCGAAGATGGGTATGTGGTTTCGAGGCGGAGGTGGTAATCACCCAGGTCGGTAGCGACCTCCTTCGGGACCCTCACCGCTTTGAAAGCCCCGTTGTGGTCGCAGTTCGGGCAGCTACCGGGCAGGGTGAGGGACAGCCAGCCGTTCTGCCAGCGCTCAGACAGGTCGTCCACCTCGGACTCGGTCCATGCCGACGACATAGCGCGATGATAGAGCTACCGCCGCGCTCCTGTCAGGGGTCGCGGCGCTTACTCAGCTAGCACCGCGGTCCCCCGCCCGTCCAGCCGCAGCCGCACCGTCGCGCCCGCCTGGTGGTCCGGCTCGTCGGCCAGCGCGGCGACCGTCCCGACGCCCTCGACGTCGACGTCCAGGTGCACAGCGTCCGACACCGTCACCGCCCGCCGGACCACCCCGGCGAGCCCGCCGGCCTCGTCGACCCGCAGCGCGCTCGGCCGCAGGGCCACGACCTGACCGTCCGCTCCCCCGGCGACCACCCCGCCACCACCAAAGGCCTCCCGCCCCACGACCCGCTCCGCCGCCTCCCCCTCCAGGAACGTCTCGTAGCCGATGAACTCGGCCACCTCCCGCGACACCGCGCCCGCCACACCTCGCCGGTCGGTCCCTCCTGGGCGATCTCCCCCTCGAGCATCACCGCCATCCGGTCGGCCACCGTGAACGCCTCGTCGTGGTCGTGCGTGACCATCACCGCCGTCGTCCCGGTCTGCACGAGGATCTCCCGCAGGTCGCCGGCCAGCCGGTCCCGCAGCGACCGGTCCAGCGCCGACAACGGCTCGTCGAGCAGCAGCAGCGCGGGGTCCGCGGCCAACGACCTGGCCAGCGCCACCCGCTGCTGCTGACCCCCGGAGAGGGTCGAGGGGCGGCGGTCGGCATACCCCTGCATGCCCACGAGCTCGAGCAGCTCCTCGACCCGCCCGCGCCGCGAAGCGCGGCCCAGGCCGCGCAGGCGCAGGGCATACGCGATGTTCTCCGCCACCGACGCGTGGTTGAACAGCTGCCCGTCCTGGAACATCAGCGCGAACCCGCGCTCGTGCGTGGGCACGCCCGCCAGGTCGTGCCCGTCCCAGACGACCGACCCGGCGGCCAGCGGCTCCAGCCCGGCGACGGCCCGCAGCAGCGTCGACTTCCCGCACCCGGACGGCCCGATCACCGCCAGCACGTCCCCCTCGGCCACGGACAACGAGACCGAGCTCACCGCCGCCAGCGCCCCGAACCGCACGGTGACGTCCCTCAGCTCCAGCATCGCCTCAACCATCTCAGAACGTCCCGACCGACCCGACGCGCAGCCGCTCCACGACCGCCATCACCGCCACCGTCAGCCCCGCCAGCACGACGGAGGCGGCGAGCGCCATCCCCAGGTTCTCCGCCCCGGGGCGCGAGATGAGCTGGTAGATCACCACCGGCACCGTCGGCCGGTCGGGCCGCGCCAGGAACGCCGTGGCGCCGAACTCCCCCAGCGACACCGCGAACGCGAACCCGGTCGCCGCCGCCAGCGGCCGCGCGAGCACCGGCGCCTCGGCGGTCCACGCCGCCCGCCACGGCCCGGCCCCCAGCGCCGCGGCCGCCTCCCGCTGCCGCGGGTCGACCGAGCGCAGCACGGGCGTGAGGGTGCGCACCACCAGCGGCAGCGCCACCATCGCCTGGGCGATCGGCACGAGCACCGGGGAGGAGCGCAGGTCCAGCGGCGGCCGGTCGAGGGTGATGAGGAAGCCGAAGCCCACGGTCACCGCCGAGATCCCCAGCGGCAGCATGAACGCCCCGTCGAGCAGCGACACCGCCCGCGCCCACCGCGGCGACCGCGGCCGGCGCGAGACCACGAGCGCGACGATCAGCCCGAGCGTCATCGCGATGACCGTCGCGTCGACGGCGGTGCGCAGGGAGTTCTCCACCGCGTCGGTCACGCTGACGCGCAGCACCGGGGTCGAGGTCGGGTCGGTGAGCATGCGGTAGTTCTCCAGCGTCCACGCCCCGCCCCGCCGCAGCGAGCGCACGACGAGCGTCCCCACCGGCACGAGCACGAGCGCCACCGCCAGCGCAGTCACCGCCAGGCGCCGGCGTCCTCCCGGCGCGGTCGACGTGCCGCCGCCCGGGCGCCCACCCGCTTGAGCGCCCCCTCGGTGCGCCGCCGGGTCCGCGCGGCCAGCGTCAGCATGACCACGACGGCCACGAGCTGCAGCACCGACAGCACCGCCGCCCCCTGCAGGTCGAGGAACTGGGTGGTCAGCAGGTAGATCTCGGTCTCGACCGTCCCGTAGCGCAGCCCGCCCAGCGTCAGCACCACCCCGAACGCCGTGGAGCAGAAGAGGAAGACGAGCGTGGCCGCCGAGACGACGGCAGGCGCGAGCGCGGGGAGGGTGACGGTGCGCCATACCTGCCAGGGGGTGGCCCCGAGGGTGGCGGCGGACTCCTCCGCCCGCCGGTCCAGCCCCTCCCACATCCCGCCGACGGTGCGCACGACGACGGCGAGGTTGAAGAAGACGAACGCCAGCAGGATCGGCACCCACGTCCCGTCGAGCCCGAGGAAGCCCAGCGGCCCGCCGGTGGACAGCAGCGAGCGGAACATCACGCCGACGACCACCGTCGGCAGCACGAACGGCATGATGACGACCGCCCGCAGCAGGCCACGGCCGGGGAAGCGCAGGCGGTGCAGCACGTAGGCCGTCGGCAGCCCCAGCAGCAGCGTGCCCGCCGTGCCGGCCGCCGAGCTCCACAGGGTGAACCACAGCACCCGCAGCGTGCGCGCCCGCCCGAGCACCTCGGGCACCCCGGAGAGGTCGAGCCGCCCGTCGGGCAGGAACCCGCGCGCCAGCATCCCACCGACGGGCAGCACGAAGAAGACGGCGAGGAAGGCCAGCGGGAGCACCGCCGCCAGGCCGAGGACCAGGCCCGGCCCGGAGGGGTATGCCGTGCGCCGCCGCCGCGCGGGCGTGCGCCCCGGCGCGGGGTCGGGCGGCCCCGGCGCGGACGGGCTCCGCGGGGACGAGGTGGTGGGCAGGGCCAAGGTCGACTTCCTTCGCCGGTGCTAACCGGGGCAGGTTCTTAGGGTCTGCGGCTGCGGGCCGCACTCTCAGCGCCGGAGCGCTCCCCTGTCGGACCCGTCCAGGCTACAGGCCACGCGTGCCGAGCTGCCTCCGAGTGCCAGACTGGAGCTGCCATGACGGACCGGACGCTGCACTCCTCGTCCCGCGACCTGGCCGAGCAGGCCGGTGCGGTGCTGCTGGAGCTGCGCGCCCGGCTGCAGGCCGAGGGGGTCGGGCCCCGGGAGATGAAGCGCGCCGGCGACCGCGCCGCGCAGGAGTCCATCGCCGGCGGCCTGGCCCGGCTCCACCCGGGCGACGCCGTGCTCAGCGAGGAGGCGCCCGACGACCTGCGGCGCCTGTCGTGCGAGCGCGTGTGGATCGTCGACCCGTTGGACGGCACCCGTGAGTTCGGCGAGCCGCCGCGGGACGACTGGGCGGTGCACGTGGCGGTCTGGGAGGGTGGCGAGCTGGTCGCCGGGACGGTGGCCCTGCCGGCCCGAGGGGTCGTCCACAGCACCGGGCCGTTCGCCGCGGGCCGGCCCCCGACGCGGCGTCCCGGTCCCCTGCGGCTGGCCGTCTCCCGGTCCCGCCCGACCGCCCTGGTCGTGGACCTGTCGGAGCGGCTGCAGGCCGAGCTGGTGCCGATGGGCTCGGCGGGGGTCAAGGCGATGGCGGTCGTCGACGGGACGGTCGACGCCTACGTGCACGCCGGCGGGCAGTTCGAGTGGGACTCCGCGGCCCCGGTGGCGGTGGCCCGGGCCCACGGGCTGCACACCAGCCGGGTGGACGGGTCGGCGCTGCGCTACAACGCGCCGGACCCGTGGCTGCCGGACCTGGTCGTGTGCCGACCGGGGGTCGCCGAGCTGCTGCTGTCCACGATCGCGGTCCTGCCGGACGCGGGCGCAGACCGCTGCTTACGCCGTTAACCCGTTGCGACACAGCCGTGTCACAATCTCCCGTCTCGACGATGAGGACTCAGGGGAGAACGACCGTGACACGTCTAGTGGTGAAGATGAACGACCGTGGCAGCTGGGAGGTGTTGGACGACACCGGCAAACGCCTCTTCTCGGGTGACAAGCTGCGCGCGCAGGGCTTCGCGCGCCGCCGCTGCGCGGTCGAGGGCGGCAGCGTCGCCGTCGTCAGCCGGACCGGCGAGCAGCTCGCGGAGTTCGCCGTGTCGCCCTACGGCGGCCAGACGCCGCGCGCCCTCCAGCGCCGCAGCCTGTTCCGACGCGCCGGTGACCGCAGCCGCTGACCGACCCCGCCGACAGCGCCCGGCTCACCCGGTCGCGATGTCCGCCCACTCCCGCAGCCAGGTCTCTCGCTCGGCCTCGATCTGGTCCGGGTGCACCACGATCGGGTCCTCCGCCACGGTCGCCCACTGCGACCACAGCTCGGGGAGCTCGACCTCGTCGTCAACGGGGAACATGAACATGTTGTCCGGGATCGAGGCCTGCACCTGCGGGCTCACCAGCCAGTCCACGACCGCCTGCGCCCCCTCGGGGTTCTCCGCCCCCTCCAGCACCCCGGCGTACTCCACCTGCCGGAAACAGGTCTCCATCAGCGCCCGCGTCGTCGGCTGGAAGCCGCCCTCGGGGATGGTGAACGGCGGCGAGCTCGCGTAGGACAGCACGATCGGCCGATCCCCTCCGCCCCCGCCTGCGGTGAAGTCGACGGTGTAGGCGTCGGTCCACCCGCTGGTGACCTTGGCCCCGTTGGCCATCAGGTCCTCCCAGTAGCCCTGCCACTGCCCCGGCCCGAACTCCCCGATGGTTGCCAGCAGGAACGCCATCCCCGGCGAGGACGTGCTCGCCCCCGGCGTGACGAACAGGTCCTCGTACTCCGGCTCCGTCAGGTCCGTCAGCGTCTGCGGCGGGGCGATCCCGTTGTTGGCGAACCACACGTCGTCCACGTTCACGCACACGTCGCCGAAGTCGACCGGGGTCAGGTATGTCGCACCCCCCTGCAGCGCGTGCTCCTCCGCCGACTCCGGCAGGCCGGAGGGGGTGTATGCCGCCAGCACGCCCTCGTCGAGGCGCGGGTGCCGTAGGTGTTGTCGATGCCGAAGACGACGTCACCGATGGGGCTGCCGGCCGTGAGGACGAGCCGGTTGGTCAGCTCGCCGGCGTCACCGGAGGACTGGATCGTCAGGTCCCAGCCGGTCTCCGCCTCGAAGGCGGCGACCAGCTCCTCGGGCACGTTGAACGAGGAGTGGGTGACGAGGACGACCTCGTCGGTGGTGGGCCCGGCGGCGGTCGCGGTGCTGGTGTCCCCGTCGCCGCCGGCGGTGGCGGTCGAGCCGTCGCCGTCGCTCCGGCACCCGTCGTGGACTCCCCCTCGTCACCGACGTCCTGGGTCGGCGCGGGCGCGGAGCCGGGCTCGGATCCTCGTCCTCACCTCCCAGCAGGGTGCAGGAGCTCAGGACCAGGCCGGCTGCGGCCGTCAGGGCCAGGGCACGGGTGGTGGACCGGTGGGTGGGCATCATCGCGTCTCCTTGTCGACTTCCTTCGCCGGTGCTAACCGGTGCAGGTTCGAGGGTCTGCGGCGGGTGCCGCACTCTCAGCGCTCTGGGGCGCTCCCCTGTCGTTTCCGTTATCCACGCTAGCACCGCTGTGGCAGGATCGGGCCCATGGGTAACCTCGTCGCCAAGCTCGCCACCACCGCCGCCGCGATCGGCGCCAGCGTCGTCGCCCGCAAGATGACCGACGGCACCTGGAAGTTCGTCACCGGCAAGGACTCCCCTAGCAACCCGGAGGACCCGGACATCGACATCAAGGAGGCCATCGCCTTCGCAGTGCTCTCCGGTGCGGTCGTCGGGATGGTCCGCATGCTGGCCAACCGGGAGACCACCAAGGTCGTCGCCAAGGGGCAGGGCAAGAGCTCCAAGCAGTTGGCTGACGAGACCAACAAGTGACCTGACCGGCAGGACCACGCCGCGCAGCGGCGTTCGACACGCCGTCACAACCTCCCCACGAATTGCCCGGCGCACCGCTAATCTCCGCCGTCACATTGCATACGGCGTCAGCATCGGGCAGTATTGGCCGGTCCCGTCCCTTATGTCGCAGAGGGGTAATGCGCCGTGTCCCAGAAGCAGCCGACCGATCCACGATCACACCGTGAGCTGACGGTTCGGGCCCTCTGGGTGCTGACCGACGGCGCCTCCTGGGCAATCGCCGTGCTCCTGGCTCTCTGGACGCGACTCAGTCTCGATCCGGACCTGCTCACCCAGGCCTCTGCCTGGATAGTGGCAGGCCTCGCGGCGTCCTGCACGGAGCCATCGGCCTGACCACCGGGCCTTACATGGTGCGGCACATGCGCGGAAGCTTCGACGAGGTCACCTCTGTCGTCAAGACTGCTCTCATCACTGGGCTGGCCATCATCGCGATCGCCTGGGCGACGCCGGAGGTCTTCCTCCCCCGGTCCGTCGCGGTGCTGGCTCCGGCACTGGCGATCGTGCTAATGCTCGCGGTCCGCTTCACGGTGCGCACCTACCGCTCGCGTCAGGTGGCGCAGAACCCGGACGGTGAGCGCGTCATCGTCCTGGGGGCAGGCCTGGCTGGCCGCCGTCTGATCAGCAACATGCTGCACGACGACCGTTCCGAGTTCGCCCCCGTCGGGCTCTTGGACGACGACCGCTCCAAGCGACGCCTCAAGATCGAGGGCATCCCTGTCATGGGGACCCGCGGCGACCTGGCCGCCGTGGCTGAGCGCACCCAGGCGAGGTATCTGGCCGTCGCCATCCCTCGCGCCGACTCGGACCTGTTGCGGGAGATCCAGGAGCAGACTCGGGAGGCCGGCCTCCAGGTCAAGACCCTCCCCCCGATCGAGCAGTGGCTGCGGGCGTCCGACCCCCAGGCCACCGACCTGCGCGATATCAACCTCGAGGACCTCCTCGGCCGGCGCGCCGTCGAGCTCGACCAGGAGGCCATCGCCGACCACCTCACCGGCAAGGTCGTTCTTGTGACCGGCGCCGGTGGATCCATCGGTTCCGAGCTCTGCCGGCAGATCCAGCGCTTCTCCCCCGCCCGCCTGGTCATGCTCGACCGGGACGAGTCCGCTCTGCACGCCGTCCAGCTGTCCATGACCGGGCGTGGACTGCTCGAGGGCGAGGACCTGCTTCTAGCCGACATCCGCGACGAGGCTCGCCTGCAGGACGCCTTCGCCGAGATCCGCCCGGACGTCGTCTTCCACGCAGCAGCGCTGAAGCACTTGAGCCTCTTGGAGCGTTACCCGCACGAAGCTTGGCAGACGAACGTCCTCGGCACCCGAAACGTGCTGCACGCCGCATCAGCAGCAGGCGTAGGCACGTTCGTCAACATCTCGACCGACAAGGCAGCCAGACCGACCTCCGTGCTGGGCTACTCGAAGCGGATGGCGGAGCGGCTGACCGCCTACTACGCGGAAACGAAGCCGGGCCGGTACGTCTCGGTCCGCTTTGGCAACGTCCTCGGTTCCCGCGGATCCGTCATCCCTGCGTTTACCGAGCAGATTCGCCGCGGAGGACCAGTAACCGTCACCCACCCCGACGTCGAGCGTTACTTCATGCTCATCCCCGAAGCCTGCCAACTCGTCCTTCAGGCCGGAGCCATCGGGCGCGACGGTCAAGTTATGGTGCTAGACATGGGGAAGCCGGTCAAAATCGTGGAGGTCGCCCGCGAACTGATCTCGCTCTCCGGCAGATCCATCGATATCGAGTTCACGGGCCTGCGACCAGGGGAGAAATTGACCGAGGTTCTGTTCACTCAAGGCGATTCGCACGTTTCAGTGGGGCATCCAGCCATGACGGCCGTGACTGTCCCCCCGCTATCCATGGAGACCGTGCAATCCTCCTTCTCCCATAGCGACGCTTCCCGATTCTTGATGATGCACGAAGGTCGGGGTTTCAATGCTCCGATTGAGGTCTGATCCGTGTCGGACCGGATATTCCTCTCTCAAGCTCATGTCACTGAGTTGGAAGAGGAGTACGTTCTCCGCGCTCTCCGGTCTGGGTGGGTCGCCCCCCTCGGCCCAGACGTTGACGCCTTCGAGGATGAGATCGCGGAACGGGTGGGCGTGAAGCACGCACTCGCACTCTCCTCGGGCACGGCAGCCTTACACCTCGCCCTGCTCCATTTAGGAGCCCGGCCTGGAACGGTGGTCGTCGTACCCAGCATGACATTCGCTGCATCTGCCAACGCCATCGCATACACGGGCGCAGATCCAGTCTTCGTTGACAGTCAGACCTCGGACGGGAACGTCGATCCCGCGCTGCTGATTGAAGCCGTTGACGTCTTACGGTCCGAAGGGCGGGAGGTGGTGGCCGCGATGACAGTAGATCTCTTCGGACGAACCTGTGACTACGAACGCATGGTGCCAGCTCTAGCGGAGCGCGGCGTCCCACTCTTGGAGGACGCTGCCGAGGCCCTCGGAGCCTCCTCCCACGGCAACCAAGCCGGGTCCTTCGGCTTGGCGGCCACCCTATCGTTCAACGGCAACAAGATTATGACCACCTCGGGCGGTGGAATGCTCTTGAGTGACGACACCCGGCTAGTGGACCATTGCCGGAAACTGTCTACCCAGTCTAGAGAGCCAGTGGCTTGGTACGAGCACGCCGAGATCGGCTACAATTACAGACTTTCCAATCTGCTCGCAGCCTTAGGGCGCGCACAGCTCACACGTCTCGACGAGATGATTCAGCGTCGCCAGGAAATCTACGATCAGTACGTTACTCTCCTGTCTGACCTTCCTTTGAGGTTTCTGCAGTCTGCAGACCACTCTAAGATTGACAACCACTGGCTGACGACAGTCGTGTTCGAGGACGACACTGTCGACGTCGACACCATCGTTCGCGACCTGGGACTTGAAGGCATCGAAGTCCGCCACCTCTGGAAACCCATGCACCTCCAGCCAGTCTTTGGCACATCACGCTTCTTTGGAGGTGCGGTGAGTGAGGGCCTGTTCAAGAACGGTCTTGCCCTCCCTAGTGGATTCAGATTGCGAGACCAGGACATAAACCGTGTAGCGGCGAGACTCCGAGAGGCGGTGATCGCATGAGTTACCGAGGTAAGCGCGCGTTCGACATAGCCATCGCCGTGCCCGCGCTAATCCTTACCGCCCCTTTGCAACTGTTGACTGGCCTTTCGATCCGCCTCGCCATGGGAAGGCCAGTCCTCTTTCGTCAGGAACGCGCAGGACTCGACGGTAAGCCTTTCACGCTGATCAAGTTTCGTACCATGAAGCAGCCCCAAGGCGCGGTGGACCAACTAACCGACGCTGAGCGGGTGACTTCCGTAGGGAGTGTGCTTCGAGTCACGAGCTTGGACGAACTGCCCACCCTTTGGAACGTTCTGAAGGGAGACATGTCAATAGTTGGCCCTCGCCCACTGCTGCTACAGTACGCGTCGCGTTACACTCCGTACGAGGCACGAAGACTCGAGGCCAAGCCTGGCATAACGGGGCTAGCCCAAGTGAGTGGTCGAAACGGTTTGTCCTGGTCTGAACGGTTCGAAATGGACGTACAGTACGTGGACGACGCCTCCCTGTCCTGGGACGTGAAGATCCTGTCTATGACCCTCTGGCAGGTCCTCAGGCACGAGGGCGTTTCACCGAGCGATGGCCTAACGATGCCAGAATTCATCGGTTCCATGCCCGAAGGAAAAGACCACTTCCCTATCTGAACAGTTCCAACACATCCGCCAATCGATTGACTTCGATGTCCGGACACCACTCCGCCTCCGCGCTGCACTGGGCGTGCAACTGAAACTCTGAGCGAAACCGAATGGGTACCATCGAGGCACGCCTTGCCGCCTGGAAATCTTTGTGAGGATTGTCTCCCACATAAACACAATCCTTCGGCTGGACACGCAAAAGCCCTGCCGCCCGCGTCAACCCCCGTTGGCGCGGGCTTCCATGCACGCCTTCCTGGTTCCAGTTCGTCCGTCAGGATCAACGTAGAAGTGAACTGGGACAGGCCTAGGGCATCAACCTTGGCGCGCTGCATGCCTGCCGGCCCGTCAGTTACAACCGCCAGTGGCAGTCTTGACGCTGCCCCTTTCAGCATCGCCAACGCATCCGAGGTGAGTGCAATTTCGGGCGTGTGTGCGCGATACACCTCCACCGCCCGTGGCGTGAGATCCGGACGGCCATGGACGTCCAACAATGTGTCGAACGCGCGGGGACGCGCCCGCGATTCGAATATTTTCTTCAAGTCCATCATTAAACGCTCTCCGGGGACATCCAAGATTTTCTCGAGCCATTGGGAGACGGCTCTGTACCCACTGTTCACGTAGTCTAGCTCTCGGAACAAGGTGTCGTCCATATCTAGAATAAGAGCCTGCGGCGACCGGCCGCTCAAGCCGATCACCAAAAAACCGACTGGTCGAATCTTGCCATTTGCAAACCTGGCTTCAGATCCTTGGGCCCCAAGGAAGGTACCGGTAGCCCGCGCCAGCTCGACACCAGACTCTCCGCCACGGGAAGCCCCCCTGCGATGGCTAGTGGCAGCCCACCACCCATTCGGCCATTGATCTCCGTCACGCGAAACGCTTGATCCTCATCGTACATTCCTTGCACGGTGACCGGCCCGCGCGGATCCAAGGCACCCACGACATTTTTTACCATGGCCTCGACGATGTCGTCAACAATGAGACGTCCACGACTGACTTCCCCACCCCTGACTACTAGCCGTTCCCGGAGCGCGAGCCCAAGAATGTCCCCTCTTCGACCGACAATCGCGTCAGCAGTTATCTCGCCACCGGGTAGATAGGCCTGCGCCACGGGATCGGGAATATAGCGCCCAAAGAAGTCATACTCAAACTCGTTCTTTATGGCATAGGCATCTTTTCCTCCACTTCCTCGTCGAGGCTTCATGAATACTGGGTAAGTATTCGGTGGTCCCGACTCCTGGGGTAACCAAGTGTCCACGGTGGGGATTCCTCGTTCCTGCAACCACTGATACGTCAACCATTTGTCGGAGACCACCTCAGCCGCATCTTGGGCCAATGCTGCGCACGGCACGTTGATTCTGGAGAGCGCTTGCACGTCCGGATCGATGAGGGGGAACACGGCTGTAACATTCTCATCCGCACAGATCCGTTCCAATTCCGTTGCATGATCACGATCGTCAACCCGAGGCACGATCCGAAGCGAATCCCCCATCTCCTGGGCCGCAGGGGAAAACTCGTCAATTTCTGTGCCGAGAACCCTGAAGTGCTCCGGCATGAGACGCTCGTATGCCCTGAAATGACGGACTAGTTCGACGCGGCGGCCTACCGACGTAAGCAAGAAGGTCACGGACGTAGCCATCGTTCTCCTCAGTTGGTGGATGGGGTCCGGAGGCCCCGTACGAGCGCTACACACGTTACCAACTTCTCGGGCATGAGATCCTGTCCAAGGAGGCCCTCCCGCGCCCTAGGCGCCTAGTCCCCAGCCATCAGCACAAGACCCGCATCGAAGGAGCCGCTTCGTGCCCACGAAGTTCTCAGGCCAGCACACTGACATGCTGCTCGTCGCCCACTTCAGCGCCGACCACCATACTGCCAACGACCGATTCACGGACCTCGCTGCCCGCTTCCAGTCGGCTGGTGTGGATGTTGAGTTGGTGACCTCCTCCTTCTCCCACGTCCGCAAGTGTCAGCGCACCTGGGACTACGGCCCCCTCACGTTCCGACGAACTCTTGTTCGGGAGCCTGGGTACGAGACGAACGTGAGCCCGAGCCGCCTGTGGAGCCATCGCGTGATGGCCCACAACGTTCGCCGCTTCCTCAGACGGCGCCCACGACCTGACGTGATCTACTGTGCTGTGCCATCGTTGGCAGTTGGCAGAGCGGTGGCCAATTTCGCACATCGTCACCAGATTCCCTTGGTGATCGATGTCCAGGATCTATGGCCCGAAGCCTTCCGGATAGCATTACCCTGCGGAGGTGGACCTCTGCCATTCTCTCTCCCATGGCTCGGGTGGCGGATTACATCTACCGCAGCGCGGACATGATCGTCGGCGTTTCCGCCTCCTACGCATCCCGAGCAGCATCCCAATCGGACGTGTCGACACATGTCCTGTATCTGGGGACCAACTTAGCAACGTTCGACGAGCACGCCAAACCCGATCGTCAACGGCAACATCCTGACGAGGTGCACATCGCGTACGTCGGCACGCTCGGTCGCAGCTATGACTTGAACCTCGTGTCGGACGCGATCGCGTTAGCGCAGCGCCACAGCAGCAAGAGGCTACGGTTCGTCGTCATGGGTGACGGACCGCATCAAGACGAATTCAAGAGGTACGCCGAGCGCCTCGGCATCCGTGCCAATTTCCTCGGGCGCTTGCCCTACGATGAAATGGTGCCTCTCCTCGCATCCTGCGATATTGCGGTGAATCCGATCGTTCCTGGCGCCGCGGCGAGCGTTATAAACAAAGTCGCCGACTATGCGGCCGCCGCCTTGCCGGTACTTAATACTCAGGATCACGCGGAGTATCGTTCTCTCATTACGGCCTACGAGGCGGGAGTGAACTGTCGCCCTGGCGATAGGAATGACTTGGCCGAACAACTCGTGAAGCTTGTAGAAGATCCTGGACTTCGTCGCCGCCTAGGCAAGGGAATCGAAAAATGGCCAGTGAGTTATTCGACCGGTCAAAGACCTATGATCGGTTCGTGGACAACGTCTGCGATTTCATTAACCGAGGATGAGGCCACTACGCGGAAGCCTGGGGGGCCTATATCTACGCGCTCAGAAGCTACCCCTCCTCGACGTCCTACAAACGACGGGGGCTTTTGCGGCGATCGTGGGGACGCAACAGATTGTGCTGCTGCCGTTCGTCGCTGCGAAAGCTTCACCGGAAGAGTTCGCGCACGTCGTCCTCGTCATTACAGTATCTGCGGTGATTTCAAACCTCGTAGGCGGCGAGTCTGCCAACACCCTTCTAATTCGCGGCCATGCCTACGCCGAAGAGGGTCGGCGATGGGATTTTCACAAAGTCTTTCTTTGGGCGACCCTCGGAGGCCTGCTCATTAGTTCGGGTATTTGGACATTAATAGCGGGGAAACCCAGTACCGTACTCGGAGCGGGCACCCTGATGCTCATGACTGCGCTCCGCCTATTCCTCGCCTCGCCTTTTCGCCTCCAACAGCGCTTCGGGGTGGTGACCACAGCTCATCTCGTCTACGTGCTTGGGAGTCTCTCGGCGCTGCCGGCTACAGTACGGGGAGCGCCTTTGCTCACTCCGTTCCTGGTCGGCGAGGCAGTTTCCGTCCTGTTCTTATGCGCCGTTCTCCTGCGCCAACGCCGGCGAGGTACCCCCGAGAAATGGGGGACTGCACACCCATTTGTCGGCAGCCTCAAAACCTACGTGGCCCTGGCAACTGCTGCCGCCCTCGCCAACGTAGTCGGTTATATGGACCGACTTTTCATAACGCCGCTTTTGGGAGCTTCTGCACTAGCTGTCTATTTTGCAGCCAGCGTCATCCCAAAGAGCCTTGGCGTCGTGACGAATCCCCTTGTCGGCTTGCTCCTGGCACGCTTCGGAAGCTCTTCAGATGAAGACGCGCCGGACATCTTGAGAAGCCTATTGAAACTAGTACCAGCCGCCGCGATCATCGGCACCGTTCTTGCATTGGGAGCGGGGTGGCTTGGTCTTTCCCTGCTGTATCCGCAATTCGAACAGGAAGGTCGTGAGGTGATCCCCCCTATCAGCCTATCAGTTGGTATCGCGACCGGAGCCTATCTCCTTCAGCCGTTCATACTGCGCTTCAGGCCTTCGCGATACATTATCTTCGCCAACGCCATCCAAGCCATTATCTTCGTGGTCTCAGCCCTGGTTCTCAGCCGTCAATTCGGCGTGGTCGGCTTTGCCTGGGCGAGCGCGATCACACATCTTGGACTGCTTCTCGTGTTCCTAAGCATTGTTCACGAGCGCCGGGCGACCAATTCTTCATAGATCCGAAAGGTCTCGTCGACCATTCGGGTCTTGGTGAACAACAGCAGCGCCCGCTCTCTCGCACGCGCCCCCATCTCTCGGCGGTCCTCCTCGGTCATATGCAGAAGCCCGCTAACGCCTTCGCGAAGAGCAAGAGCATCATCGACGGGAACTAGAACGCCGGTGCGGCCCTCTTCTATCTGCGCGCGGGCACCCTCCGTAAGCGTTCTTACCACCGGGATCCCCATGAGCATCGCCTCGGCCGTCACGAGCCAAACCCTTCTCGACGACTGGCCAGCACGACAATGTCCAGCGCCGCGTAAAGGCGCCTCACGTCCGAATCAAAAGGCCGATGGACCACGAAGTGATCTGGTGGGGCCTTTTCGGACAGCGGCACTTTGTTGTCTTACGCGGCGTTTGAGAGGTTTTGCTGGTGCTCTTGGGCGATCTCGAGAGGCGTCTTG
>NZ_MKKA01000017.1 GCF_001942405.1 Ornithinimicrobium sp. CNJ-824 | reverse complement strand
CCGGATCCGCTACCAAGCGGGCACTCGTGACTATGTCGCCCGTCGCACCACCGAGGGCAAGACCACCCGAGACATCAAACGCTGCCTCAAGCGCTACGTCGCCCGAGACCTCTACCGACTCCTCGAGCACAGGCCCGCCCAGGCAACGCTTGACAGACCATAGGAGCGTCCTGCCCGTTCTCATCGGCGGTGAGGTCGACCATGCCGGTCAGCTCCTTGGGTCCGCGGCCGCCCTCCTCGGGCGCCTTGGTGGACACGTGGTGCCACACGTGCTCGTCCACCCCCAGGGTGGACACCCCGGCGAAGCGGGTCTCGTCTTCGGCCGCGGCGGCCAGGATCGGCTTGATCGCCGACCACACGGTGCGCCACCGCACGCCGAGCTGGCGGGCGGTGCCCTGCACCGAGGCGTGCTCGCGCCGGATCTGCGTGATGGCCCACCGCGCGGCCCTGGTGGTGAGCAGTCCACGAGGGCGGACCAGGTCCGGTTCCTGCTCGGTGAACGTGACCATCGCGCAGGCGTCCTCGCGGCACCGGTAGCGGCGCTTGCGCCACAGCAGCACGACCGGGGTGGTGAAGCACGGGGCGTCGACCAGGCGGACCGTCCGACGGCCCAGCGACTCGGCCACCACCCCGCAGGCCGGGCACCCGACCGGCCCCGGTGTCGACTCCACCGTGACGGTCAGCAGGTCCTCGCCGCGATCCACCGCGGTCACGTGCAGGCCCTCAAGGCCCAGAAGGAGGTCACAGCTGTGGCAGTACGCGCCGGCGGTGCCCAGGGCACGGCAGCACGACGTAGGCTCAGGCACGTCGAGGTCCTTGGCGATCGGGAGAGGTAGAAGTCCCCTGATCATCGGGGACCTCGACCCGTTCCGGCCTCACCCAGCCCGTCGGCGTGCCGCCCTCACCCCACCCTCAAAGACGAAGAGCCAGTTAACGGCGGAACACGCTTCCCAGATAGCCCAGTCAGTCTAGCTTGCGAACAAACTCGAGAATGCTAGCGCTACTCGATCCCCAGTTGAACCGGCCGCTGACATCCGGAGGCGCCGGCAATGCAGTCGTGCCAGAAACTACGGCCGCCAAAGCATCAGTGATCGAAACGCGGTCCAGAGGATCGAAGTAGACGGCCGAGTCTCCAGCTATCCACCGAAAAACGGAAATATCAGAGACTATGAGCGGGGTACCCACTGCGGCAGCCTCTACGAGCGGCAGTCCGAAGCCTTCATCAATACTTGGCATCACGAGTGCCACGGCCCGGCGGTACAGCGACCAGAGGTGCTCGTCCGTTACGTAATCGAGCAGCACGACACCGTTTCCACTTCTGATCGAACTCGCTCCGGCAAAGACACTAGAGTCGGCTCCACCCACGAGGACGAGTGAATAACTTTCGCGGATGTCCTTGGGCAGGGCCTCATAGGCTCGGATAAGCCTCGCAGTGTTCTTTCTTGGGTCTCTCGAGCCCACCCCCAGGAAGAACGGGTGACCCAGGTGTACCGGCGGCTCCGAGGACTCCACTAGTGGCGGGTTCACACCGTTGGGAGCAACCACAGAGGGCAGCCGATCCCCGAATAAGCTGTGATGTCGTTTTCGGGTACTGTCACTGACAAAAATGAGGCCCCTAGCACCAGATATCTGAGCCCTCAAGAGGGGTGCGTGTGTCGCTACATACCTGGGTGAGTACCATTCAGGGTTCGTCAAGACAAAATGATCGTGAATAGTCACGACATGCCTTGGATGCCACAATGGCCCTCGAGACGTCAGGGTGACGAGGCACTCACCCCAGGCCCGGGGGACCGCGAGTCCCTGGGCTGACATCCAGGCTCGTACACGCGAGGAGGGTACCGCGGAGGGGCGGGCGACGACTCCGGGAGCCGCGAGGAGGCGTCTAGATGTTTCTTGGGCGTACCGCTGCTGACCAGTGATGCGCTGCCCCTGCCAGCTCTGGTTGACGACGATGGTCATTCGCTGATCCGGTCCAGGATCTGCTCGAACGCGGCAACCCGCTCTTGCCAGTCCGGCACGTCGGAGGGCGTCACCGATGGAAGGTCGGCTGTAACGAGGTCCAAGACTCGTCCGGCGAAAGCTTGCCCTGAGGCCAAGTGCACGAGGCCAGAGGTATCGTCCCGGAACCCAGGAACCCGGGTAGCTACCACAGGCCGCCCAGAAGCCTTGTACTCATAGGCCTTAATGGGGTCGAGGCTCTCAGTGAAGGGGCTGATGACATGCGGGAGGATAAGCACGTCTGCATGTTGAAGGAACGCAGGGACACTGGCGCTGTGCACAGCCCCGAGGAGGTGAACACCTGCATTCCGAAGAAACTGTCTGTCATGTTCCTCCAGTGCCACCGGTCCAAGGAGAACGACCGATGCCGTTCCCATCAGATGTGCGGCCGTCTGGACGGTCAGGTCCAGATCCAGCCGGTCACGGTGCAAGGTTCCGACGTACAGGGCCACTCGCCCACTCGGTAACTCGCCTGGTCTCGGCCACGACGTCCTGTAGGCCCCGACGTCGACCGCGTTGGGAACGAGGTGCGCCGGGTTGGACGGCAGTCCCTTTGCCAGCAGCCTCGGCGAACAGACCACGATCGCATCACAGCGCTCCAGAAGGTGGCTCTCCTGAGCGCGGATGCGTTCCTGCTCCCGCTCGGGGCGGTCGGCGACAAGCCAGTCATCCGTGATGTCGTACAAGCTGCGCCATCCGGTCTCACGGAGGACAACGTCCCCTCCTGGGTCGTTGATCCACAGGACAGGCTCTCGGAATCCGATCCTGAAGGCTACCTTCGCGATGGCCGAGGCGCGCCTGCGGTCCCCTTCGGGGTCCCAGCGACGAGGTAGCACCTTCAGTTGCCGCAGAGCTTGGAGCCGGCCACTCCGGACCCCCTCCAACGAAACTCTCCGTAACCCTGATTTCCGCAGCTGAGGGCGATGACCCTTGGTGATCTCGTGCAGATGGTCTACGGGAGGTTCTACGAAGAGGACGCGATCGACTGACTTGCGGCGGAGTAGTCCCGCGACCAGGTGCTGATTCCGTCTCCACACGTCGTCCCAAGGCTCAAGGGAGACGACCACGAGGTCAGTCATCGAAGGACTTCCTGGTAGACCCGATCGGTCTGAGCCACCTGGCTGTCGATCGAGAAGGTGGACCGTTGAATTGTCTGCAGCTCAGCACCGTAGGATACGCGCTTCTCCTCATCCAGGCACAACTGCGACAACAAGTCACCGGCCTGCCGCCAATCCCCTGGGGCAAACAGGGAAGAACGTGAACTGAGGCCGACCGTCTCGGGATGCGCGCCGGAGTCACTGGCGACCACGGGCAGCCCGTGCGACATCGCCTCCAGCACCGCCATCCCGAGTCCTTCCACTCTGCAGGGAGACAGAAAGACACCTGCGCGTCTCATGAGGTCGTTCACGTCTGCTCGTTGTCCGAGGAAATCGACGGAGTCCGCAACTCCGAGGTCTATAGCCAAAGTTCGGAGTCTTTCGGCTTCGCCTCCCTCACCCGCGATCTGCAGCCGCCACCCCGGCGGCAAGGAGTGGGCAAAGGCCCTCAACGCAACCTCAGTCTCCTTCTCGGGCTGGAGTCGTTGCGCGACCAAAATGGTGCTATTCCGGGCTTCGCTGCTTCTTGGCTGGTCCGGCACGCCTGAATGCACCACAGTTGATCGTTCGCCCACGGCGCCGGCGACATAGTGGCTGATGGCGATCTGCGCCGCGATGCGACGGCTGATGAACCTCCCCGCCAGCCGACCTGGCGCGGTAGAGCCACGCGGTCGCGCAAAGTGCCTTGTGACTACCATCGGTGTACCCAGAGATGCGATGGAGGCTGCGAACTCGGCGGCCGTCATATGGGCATGAACGACCTCCGCTCCCCGGGCGTAACGACGTACGCGCCCCACCGTCTCGGGCAACGTAGCAGCGGATTCGAGCCGCACTGTGGTCTGAGCCAGTGCTCCCCGCATCCGTCGTGGGTCGCCACCTACGACAGCAACATCGTGCCCAAAGGCAGCCTGGCCACCGGCCAGTGTGGCGACGTGACGCTCAACACCGGCGAACCCGTCCGAACGGATTACGTGAAGGACTCTCATCGCGAGAGGTCATCCTTAGAATCCATCTGATCAAAGAGTTCAAGGTACTTCGCTGCTACGATGTCCCAGCTCATTGTCTCGGCGATCGACCTCGCCCGACGCCGCACCTCCTCTGGCGCCACATCTGCTGCCGCGAGCGCAGCCAACCCGCCGCAGACACCCTCCGACGTTCTCTCCACGATCTTCGAGACCTCGTCATTAGCCAGAAGCTCGGGCACGGAGCCCACCGGGGTCGCCACCACCTGGAGTCCAGCGGCGAGCGCTTCGAGAACGACCAGGGGGTTAGCTTCGTAGGCGCTTGGGAGAACCAGCACGTCGGAGGCTGACAAAGCCTGTCGAGGGTCGGGTAGCGTCCCAGCCAGTGCACACGGGACGCGAGGTGTGGTGCCAGCCCCTTGCGCCCACGTCGCACCTGCTCAGCTGTGCCGCCCACCACGACAGCGTGGTGATCGGGCAGGCCAGGAAGCGCCCCGAGCAGGAACTGCAGGCCCTTGCGGTCGTACTCGTGGCCCACAAAGACGGCCACCCACACACCCTCAGGTATGCCTAGCGCACGCCTGGCCTCCGCCCGCTCGGCAGGCGACGTTGGTGAGTAGCGGTCCAGATGCACACCGTTGGGGATAACGACCACCTCCTGGGGCGACAGTCCGTACTGGTGGATCAAGGATTGGCGGTCTGCCTCGCTCAAGTTGACGACGACGCGGTGGACACCTGCCCGGTATCGATACGCGTCCCTGACCGAAGTGAACAGATGCAAGGGGTTGCGCACCATACGCCAGAAGAAGCGCCCACGCGCCCTCATCGCTGTGGCCAACAAGCCGTGATTGATGTAGACATCGCCCGCGAGCGCGTCGTTATGGCACACCGTGACGGCCCCCGGTGGAAGGTCCCGAATCACGCGCCGTGCGCGGATTGTCCCCACGCTGCTGAACCACACCACACGGCTGGCGAGCCTGATGCGCCCACGTAGACCGGGGCCAAGAGATGACAAGGGGCCACACCCCGCCTCCTCGGGCCCGAACCTGCGGACGTCGTGCCCGAGCGCGAGCCATCTGTCTTCCAGGGCTTCCGCGACGCCACCGACGCCAGTGCCTGTGCCGAACTCAGGTGAAATTTGAAGGATGATCATCCCGACACCAACGCTCCGGACTCGTGGCCCGCCCGGCTCTGTCGCCTCTCAGCAGCCTCACTGGCTACCCCGAGACACACTCCTATGAGCAGGAAGGGCGCGGACACCCCGATACTCACCCAGAAGAGATCGAACTGAGCTTGTCCTAATCGAGACAAGGCCAGCGCGAGCGCGAGCGTGCCGTAGTCAGCGTTCATCCGAAGGAGAACGACGATGAGTCCCACCCACAGGGTTAGAAAGGCCGCTAGGCCCACAACGCCCGTCGAGGCCATGACCTCGAGGAAGGCGTTCGGCGGCTGGAACGCCGCCGGGGCTTCAGCTTGGGTCCAGTAGCGCAGACCGTGGCCCACCAAGGGTGCTTCACGCCAGATCCGGATCGAGTCGGCATACCAATCCAGTCGCTGAAACCAGGAGTTGTGGATGTTGCCTGAGGCGATCTGGTCGCGGGCCATGGTCAGGACGATGTAGACCATGGGGATCGCCGTGGCTAGGGCGAAAGTGGCCCGACGACGCTCGCCGTGTCTCCGCAACGAAACCACAAGAATGCCTACGGCGAGGCCGACGATCGCCTGACGGGCCTGAGACACGGCGAGTGCGCTGAGGAGCACCAGCAGCAACGGCAGGGCCCATCTCCGCGACAGTCCGGCCCACCGGGGTCTGGCGTAGACCAAGACGGCCGCGATGGCCATAAGATTACCGATGAAATTCTTGTGCATCGGCCACGGCCATTGAGGGTAGACCGCACCGAAGTCCCCTCGGGCGTACTGGAGGATCGCTTGGCCGATGGTCGGAAGCGCTAGAGCTAAGCAGGCTGCGAGGAACAAGCGCACTCCAAGACGGGCATGTCCGGAGGCGCCTACGTGCCACCCGACCAGGAGGGCACCAGACACCAGCAACCACGCATGCCCCCACTCCACCGTGTTAGCGAAATACGGGTTAGCAACGAGCGTGAACAGGGTTGCAGACTGGTAGATGGCGTTCAGCCAGAGGAGTTTCCGCATGGGGTCGCTGAGCGGACGCGGCGCGAAGAGCAGTGCTGGCCAGAAGGCCAGCCCCAGCATCCAGTCGGAAATGGTCATATCTACCGGGCCAGCACCAAAGCGGGCCACGACCACGATCAGAGGCATGGCCAGGAGGGGGAGCAGCACCGGCTGAGCGAGCGCGAAGGTGGCGACACACATCAGGACGACGCCGCCAACGACAAGTAACGGCTGCTGCGGTAGTGCGTAGCCCACCAGCAGGGCGAGCGCGACTGCGCTGACCGTAAGGGCAATGAGGGCCGGAAGCCTGAGGCGTTCATGCCATGGAGTCATGCGTGCACCCCTCGCGGGCCGGTCTGCCGAACTGTTCTCGCTCAATTCGCTTGGGCCCTCTACATAGGAGGGTCGCACGCATCCGGGCGTGCTCGGCGCGTCCACCGGGGAGAAGTGCGGAACGTAACGCTGCGCCCATGACCTGCGCCGACCGCGCGCTCTGCCAGCCAGCACCACCGAAATGCTTCCGGAAGTATCGCTCCTGCCCGGCGTGGAAGTGGACCTCCCGGCGCTGCGGGTCAGTCGAGGTGGCAGCCCCGAAGTGCACAGCAGTCACCTCGGGCACCAGCCGGTGGTGCCAGCCCATGAGCGAGGCCCGCTTGGCCCAGTCGGTCTCCTCTGCGTAGAGGAAGAAGTCGTCGTCGAAGCCACCGACCTGCTCCAGCGCCTCCGCACGAAGCAGCAGCACCGACCCGATGACGTAGTCCTCATGCCGGTCGTTGAGCCGGCCCAGGCCTTTGGCCTCGATCCAGGACCGCACGGGGGTGGGGAAGGGCCAGGCGACCCGTGCCGGCCGACCGTCTGCGTCAACCTGGGCCGGTGCGACGCTGGCCAGATCGGGGTCCGCACGCAGGGCTCGGTGGAGCTGGCGCACGCCGTCGACGTCGACGATCGCGTCAGGGTTGAGCAGGAGCACGTCGGAGCCGGGGGTCTGACGGTGGGCCAGAGCGTGGTTCACGCCGGCGGCGAAGCCGCCGTTCCATCCCGGGTCGAGGTAACGGACGCCCAGCTCGGCGCACAGGTCCCGGATCTCCGGCAAAGAGGAGTTGTCGACGACGGTGACCGTCAGCTCACGGACGGGCTCCAGTGCGGAGCGCAGCAGCTCGGGCGAGCCGTAGGCCACGACCACCGCCTCCGGGTCGGTCGTGTCCGCGACCTCGCTGCGGGTCGAGTGCGTCATCCGGCGGTAGACCTCGTCGTAACGCTGGGCCACCCGCTCCCAGGAGCATTCCTGGGCGCGCTCTAGACCAGCCTGATGCAACCGCTCCCAGAGTCCCGGCTCACGGCCTACGCGCAGCAGCGCCTCTCCCAGGGCGGCCGGGTCGCCTTCCGGCACCAGCAGTCCCGCCTCCCCGACGACATCCGGCAGCGCCCCGCTGTCGCTCGCCACGACCGGGACACCCGCCGCCATCGCCTCGACGACGACCCGGCCGAACTGCTCAACCCACCCCGGCGTGGTCAGCGACGGCACCGCCAGCACGTCCATCCCCTGCAGCAGCCCGGGGAGCTCCTCCTGGGTCGCGGCGCCGGCGAAGCGCACCCGCTCGCTCAGCCCGGGCTCGTCGGGGCGTTGCCGCAGCTCCTCCTCCTGGGGCCCGGCACCGACGACGGTCAGCTCCAGCTCGGGGTGGGCGGCCACGGCGTCCAGCAGCACGTCGACCCCCTTGTGGGGGGCGAGGCGACCGACATACCCGACCTGCACCGGGGCATCAGCCACCGGGGGGCGACGGTCGGCCGGGGAGAACCGCTCGACGTCGACCCCGAGCGGGATGACGTCGGGCACGCCGGGGAAGCCCTTGCGCCGGCAGATCTCACCCGCCTCGTTGTTGCAGACGATAAGGGCCCGCGCGTGCCGCAGCGTCCACCGCTCCCACCAGCGGAAGGGCACGGGGTAGCGCTTGTCGATGTTCTGCGCGGAGTAGAGGGCGTAGGGCGCCCGGTTGCGGCGGATCGTGCGCATCCCGAGGGACATGAACGTGCTGACGGCGAACGGCTCCTCGTGCAGGTCGAGCACGTCCCACCGCTCCCCCAGGGCCCGCCAGATCGGCCGCGGGTCGTACGCGAACAGGGCCGGATGATGTCCAACGGTGGCGACCGGCACCACGTCCCCGTCCTTCTCCCCGGGGTCGGGTCGGAGGGTGACGACGGCGCCCCCCTCGTCCCACCGACGGGCGGAGAGCAGACGGACGTCGTGCCCCAGCCGACGCAGCTCGCGCTCCCTGGCTCTCCAGGCTGTCATCACCCCGCTGTGGAAAAGGCGGAGGACGCGCATACGGGTAGGATACGGGTGATTTCGTCGACGGGAGGAGGGCCCCGTGACCGTCCGTGACTTCCTCACCACGCTGCGCCAGCGGTGGAGGTTGGTGCTGGCGACGATGCTGGTGGTGGTCGCGGCCACGGCCCTGGCGACCCTGCAGACCCGTCCCGTCTACGAGTCCTCCACGCGCGTCTACCTGCTGGCCAACAACCAGAGCGACTCGGCCAACGTCTACAACATGCCGGCGGCCGAGCTGGCCACGGTCATCCAGGTCGCCACCTCGCCGATCGTGCTGGACCCGGTCCGCGAGCAGCTCGGCGTCGCCCCCGGCACCATGCTGAACGTCTCGGCCGAGCGCTCCGGCGACACCCCCCTGCTGGACGTACGGGTCCGCGCGCACGACGCGCAGGTCGCCGCCGACGCGGCGACGGCGGTGCCGCAGCAGCTCGCGGCGGTCGCGCGCAACTTCTCGCCCATGCTCGCCACGAGCGGTCAGTCGGTTAGCGCCGAGACGATCGTCCCGGCGTCGGTGCCGAACCGTCCGATCGAGCCCGACCCGCTGCGCAACCTCGCCCTCGGCGCGCTCGCCGGCCTCCTCCTCGGGGTCGCCTTCGCCGTGGCCCGCCAGGCCCTTGACCAGCGGGTCCGGGAGGTGCGCGACATCGACGCGCTGTCCGACCGCCCGGTCCTCAGCAGCGTGCCCTTCCGCAAGGACGACGACCCCCACGCGCTCTACCTCGACATCGACCCGTTCGGTCCGCAGGCCGAGGCCGTCCGTCGCCTGCGGACCAACATGATGTTCGTCGACGTCACGACGGGCAAGCACTCCTTCGTCGTCAGCTCGACGCTGCCCGGGGAGGGGAAGACGACGACGGCGATCAACCTGGCCCTGGCGATGTCCGACGCCGGGACCAAGGTGCTGCTCATCGACGCCGACCTGCGCCACCCCTCGGTCGCCACCAACATGGGCCTGGAGGGGGCCGTCGGCCTGACCACCGTGCTCCTCGGCGACGCCGAGCTGGAGGACGTCGTCCAGCGGTGGGGCGGCACGAACCTGCACGTGCTGGCCTCCGGCGAGACCCCGCCCAACCCCAGCGAGCTGCTCGGGTCGACCAAGATGCAGGACCTCTTCGACCGGCTCAGCGAGGACTACGACTTCATCCTCGTCGACACCCCGCCCGTCCTGCCGGTGACCGACGCGATGGTCATCGAGAAGCTCACCGGCGGCATGCTGCTGGTCGTCGCCTCGGGCGAGACCCGCAAGCGGCACCTGTCCGAGGCGCTGCGCACCCTCGAGACGACCGAGACCCACATCGCCGGGTTCGTGCTGACCAAGTCGCCGCCGCAGCCGAGCGCCTACTACAACTACTACAACGGGGACGACGCCCCCACCCGCCCGGAGGGTGCCCGGAACCGGCGCCGTCGACCCAGCCGCCGCGACCGCCGGATGCAGGCGTCCCGTCCGCACGCCGAGGCGGCGGCCCGGGCCCGGGCCGACCGGGCACGGCTCACGGAGAGCAGCGAGGGGCTGGAGTTCCGTGCCCGCAGCCGGCGGCGGATCGACGAGCGGGCCGACCAGAGCTAGGCCGGCCGTCCGACGACGGCGCCCAGACGCTGGAGGTCGTCGAGCACCTCGACCAGGACCTCGTCGTCGACCTCCTGCGTGGTGACCTGCAGGGCGTCGGCCGTCCGGTCGCGGAGCTCGGGCAGATCGGTGCTCACCAGCGACGTCCGGGCGACCACCGCTGCCGCCCCGGTCACGACGTGGATCTCACCCGTGCGCACGGGAGCGAGGTAGAGCGTCCCCCCGTGCTCTCCGTCTTCGGGGCGGTCGACCATCCCCCATCCGTCAGCCAGGACCCACCGGGCCTGCCCGGGGCTCACCGTGCCCCGCCCGGTCGGGCGCGCCACAGCTCCAGACCGGCCCGCCGGCCACGGTCGAGGAACTCCACGGCGACCTCCCAGGCGGTGGGCTCGTGCCCACGGGTGTTCGCCAGGTGCTCGGTGTTGACCATCGGTGCCCGGACGACGAGGCCGACCTTGCCCAGGACCGTGGGCTGGGCCTTGACCCGGGCCCGCCACTCGGCCACCCGACTCCCGTCCCGCGCGACCGCGTGCCACAGGTCGTGCTCTCGGTGGCCCCGGACCCGGTCCAGCTCGTCCAGGGCGGCGGCCCAGCCCACCTCTGCACCCACCTGCGGGACGAGCGCCACGACCTCGCCGCCCAGCCGAGGGTCGTCGACCAGCTCGGCGAGCCTGGGCTGGGTGCGAACCGTGGCCCCGTTGCGGGCCTCGTTGAGCGCGAAGATCAAGGCCTGCCCGGCCTCGTCCGGCACGGGGCACGCGACCGCCGCCAGCTCCCGCCTCTGGCGCCGGGCCCAGAGGACGTCGAACGCGGTCTCGTCCGGCCTGGTGCCGGGGAAGAACCGGTGCACGTCGGCATACCCCAGGTGGTCGTGCCAGTAGGTCTGGGCGTGCCCGAAGGGCGACCCGGTGCGGAACCTCGAACGACGACGCCACCCGGTCGCCTCGACGGCGGAGACGAACCGCTCCACCTGGCTGGGCCGGACCAGCACGTCCGCGTCGCTGCCGCCCGACGCCCGCGAACGCCATCTGGGCTCGAACGCGATCCCCTTGATGTGCACCAGGTCGACCCCCTCCTGGTCGGCCAGGTGCTGCAGCGCGGCGTGGGCGAACTCGATGCGCACCTCCATCGGCACCTCGGCGGTCGGGACGTCCTGCACGCGCCCCATCGTGCCACCCCGGTGGTGCTCGATCTCGACAGGCGAGGACGACGCCGGCCGCATACCCTGGCGTGCATGCCCGCCCAGACCGAAGTCGTCGTCGTCGGGGCCGGTCTCGCCGGTCTCACCTGCGCCCTCACCCTCCAGGAGCACGGGATCTCCGTGCGCGTCCTCGAAGCCTCCGACGGTGTCGGCGGCCGGGTGCGCACCGACGTCGTCGACGGGTTCCGGCTGGACCGGGGCTTCCAGGTGCTCAACCCGGCCTACCCGATGGTCAGGGAGCTGGTCGACCTCAAGGCGCTGGACCTGCGGAAGATGACCGCCGGCGTCGCGATCCGCTCCGCCCGCACCGAGGAGCTGCTCGTCGTCGCCGACCCGCGCCGCGAGCCCCAGCTCCTCGCGCAGACCCTGCGCTCGGGCAAGCTGCACCCCGCCAGCGTGGCCTCGCTCGCCCGCTGGGCGGCACCGGCCCTGAGCACGAGCAACCTGCTGGCCAACGTCGAGGACGACGTGCCCCGCCGCCGGTCGATGGACGACGCCGGGTTCGTCGGTCCGCTGCGCAAGATCGTCGACGGCTTCCTCGCCGGCGTGCTGCTCGAGGACGACGGCAGCACCTCGACCGTCTTCACCCAGCTGCTCGTCCGCACCTTCGCCCTCGGCACCCCCGGACTGCCGGCGCAGGGCATGCAGGCGCTGCCCGAGCAGCTGGCCGCCCGGCTGACCACCCCGGTCGAGCTCGGCAAGGAGGTCGCCGAGGTCAGCTCCGGACGGGTCCGGACCGTCGACGGCGAGGACATCACCGCCGACCTGGTGGTCGTCGCCACCGACCCGACCACGGCCGGCCACCTGACCGGGCGGCCGGCCAAGCCCGGCAAGGGCTACACGACCCACTGGTATGCCGTCACCCACCCGCCCACCGACCTCAAGGCCGTCGTCATCGACCAGCGGGAGAACCCGGGGCCGGTGGTCGTCTCATCCGTCGTGACCAACGTGGCCCCCGGCTACGCCCCCGACGGGCGCGCCCTCGTCCAGGCGAGCAGCCTCTGGCGGGGCGGGCAGGACCCCGTTGTCGACGAGGACGTGCTGCGGCACGTGGGCGGGCTCTACGGCGTGGACACCACCGACTGGCAGCTGCTGCGCCGCGACGACATCCCCTACGCCCTGCCGGCCGAGCCGGCGCCGTTCCAGGAGCGGGCGGCGATGGAGGTCGCCGAGGGCCTCATCGTCGCCGGCGACCACATGGACATGGCCTCGATCGACGGGGCGATGACCAGCGGGCAGCGGGCGGCCGAGGGCTACCTGCACCGGCGGGGCCTGCTCGACCAGGCCGGTTGACGGCGGTCAGCCCACCAGCGGCTCGGGCATCTCCTCCGGTGCCGGCTCGTCGACCCGGCCGCCGCTGAGCTTGTCGACCACCATGGCGATCGCACCGTCACCGGTGACGTTCGTCGCGGTGCCGAAGCTGTCGATGGCGATGTAGGTCGCGATCATCAGGCCGACCTGCGGCTCGGTGAAGCCCAGCATCGAGGACAGCAGCCCCGACGCGGCGAAGATCGCGCCGCCCGGCACGCCCGGAGCGGCCACCATCGTGATGCCGAGCATGAGGATGAAGCCGATGAAGATCGGCGCGTTGATCTCGATGCCGGCCAGCACCATCACGGCCAGGGAGAACGACGCGATCTTCAGCGTCGACCCGGCCAGGTGGATGGTCGCGCACAGCGGCACGGTGAACGACGCCACCTGCGGCCGCACGCCGATCTCGATCGCCTGACGCAGCGTCACCGGGATCGTGGCCGCCGAGGACGAGGTGCCCAGCGCGGTCAGGTAGGCCGGCGACATCGTCTTCAGCGCCTTGAGCGGGTTGCGGCCGGTCATCGACCCGGCGATGACGTACTGCAGGAGCAGCAGCACGGCGGTCATCGCGAAGACGAGCACGATGACGCCGAGGAAGGTCGCGATCACCTCCGCGACCTGGCCGGCGACCGTCATGTTGAGGAAGATGCCGAAGATGTAGACCGGCAGCAGCGGGATGATGACCTTGGCGATGACCGTCTCGATGATCGTCCGCAGCTCGTTGAACCCGCGCTGCAGCCCGTCGGTCGGCAGCACCGTCAGCCCCAGGCCGACGACGAACGACAGCACGAGCGCGGTCATCACGCCGAACACCGGGGCCATCTCGACGGTGAAGTAGGGGCCGAGCAGCGCCTCCTCGGGGTTGGTCAGCTCGGTGAAGTCGCCTGCCTGCAGCATCCGCGGCAGCAGCGCCCAGCTGATGAGGAAGGCCATCAGCCCGGCGAACACCGTCGACCCGTAGGCGATCCCGGCGGTCACCCCCAGCCACTTCCCGGCCCCGCGCCCCAGCTCGCCGATCGCCGGGGTGATGAGCCCCACGATGATCAGCGGGATGATGAACCCCAGAAAGCTGGAGAACAGCCCGTTGAAGGTGACGAAGACCCGCACCACCGCCTCCGGCAGGAACAGGCCGAAGCCAATGCCCAGCACGATGGCGATCCCGATCCGGGGCAGCAGCCCGAGCTTCCTCATACCGTGATGGTCCCACCGCCACCGATCGGGGCAAGTATGGTGCGCCTACCGGCGGGTCACCTCACCGGTGCGGAAGACTGGGCGCATGACGGACACCAGCCGCACCCCGGCCAGCCCGCCCACGCTCGCGGTCATCGGCGCGGGATCGGTCGGCGCCACCATCGCCTACGCGGCGCTCGTCCGCGGCACCGCCCGCCACGTCGTCCTGCACGACGTCAACGCCGCCAAGGTCGAGGCCGAGGTCCTCGACCTCAACCACGGGCTGGCGTTCACCCCCATGGGGCAGGTCGAGGGCAGCGACGACATCGAGGTATGCCGTGGGGCCCGGGTCGTCGTCGTGACCGCCGGCGCCAAGCAGCAGCCCGGGCAGAGCCGGATGGAGCTGGCCGAGTCGACCCTCAACCTGACCCGCAAGCTCATGCCCCGCCTCGTCGAGGTCGCCCCGGACGCGACCTACGTCATGGTGACCAACCCGGTCGACGTCGTCACCACCGCCGCGCTGAGGGTCACCGGTCTGCCGGCCAACCAGCTCTTCGGCTCGGGCACCGTCCTCGACTCCTCCCGCCTGCGGCACGCGATCGCCACCCGGCTCGGGGTCGCCGTGACGAGCGTGCACGCCAACGTGGTCGGCGAGCACGGGGACACCGAGTTCCCGCTGTGGAGCTCGGCCAGCGTCGGGGGCGTCCCGCTGCTCGAGTGGGACGCCCTGCACGGCGGCCTGGACGAAGCCACCCGCGAGGAGATCGCCGAGGACGTCATGCGCTCGGCCTACCGGATCATCGCGGGCAAGGGCGCCACCAACTACGCCGTTGGCCTGGCGGTGTGCCGGATCGTCGAGTCCGTCCTGCGGGCCGAGCACGCCGTCCTGCCGGTCTCGACCTGGCTGGACGACTACCGCAGCCTCAGCGACGTGAGTCTCTCGGTGCCGACGGTCGTCGACCACCGCGGCGCCGGCGAGCGTCTCCTCGTGCCGATGACCGACGAGGAGGTCGCGCTGCTGCGACGCAGCGCGGACTCGATCAGGGCGACGGCGCAGCGGTTCGGGTTCTGACCTTCTCCGCCCGCGGCATACCCCTCAGGTGGTGACCGCGGAGGTGCCCTCCCGCGCCTGCTCGCGCTCCACCTTCGCCTTCGGCCCGTAGTAGAAGATGCCGGCGCCGAGGGCGACGAGGAAGGTGATGAGCATCGCGATGAACAGCGGCCAGATGCCGGTGAGGTAGATGATCGGCACCGCCAGGGCGGTCACCATGCCGCCGCCGAAGAACGGCTCGAAGATGAGCTGCTTGTAGCCGAACGCCTCGAACGCCGGGCTCTTGGCGTCGGGGTCGGTGATCCGCATGAGGATCAGACCGGTCGCCGTCACGCCCATCGACTGGCCGAAGTCGCCGATGCCGCGCTCGAACCAGTAGCGGCCGATGATGCGCGGCGCCAGCCACAGGAAGAGGGCGACGTTGACGCCGATCCCGGCCAGGGCCAGCAGGGTGAACGCCCCGATGTTGGCGCCGATCGCCATGAGGGACAGGGTGCCGATGGCCGCGACGATCAGGAAGTCCAACGCCCAGCCCTGGATGCGCAGCATCATCTGGTGGTCGATGAGGTGGTCCACGTTCAGCGCGGCGGCGATCGCCTGCAGGATGACCCCGCCGATGAGGGCGAGCGGGAACAGCGGGACGTAGGCGAAGACCTCCAGCGGGGTGGAGTCGTTGAGCATGACCGAGGAGTAGGTCTGTGCCTCGATCCAGCGCAGCGCCTCGAGGATCCCCCAGCCGATGAGGATGGCCACGGCGACGAGGGCCATGTGCAGCGACAGCGGCTCGACCGAGGCGGGGCGGGAGGTCATCGTGGCGGCGGGGTAGTACTCGTCCTTGCTGAACAGGCCCTTCTGCTCGTCGACGGACGCCTTGACGTCGCCCTTGAGCAGCTCGGTGCGGCCGGTGCGCACGCCCCAGTTGATGAGGGCGATCCCGATGACCACACCGCCGACGATGCCGACGGTCGCCAGGCCGACGGCCAGGTCGGCGCCCTCGGTGAAGCCGAGCTCCTCCATCACCCCGCGCATGCCGGCGGCGGTGCCGTGGCCGCCCTCGAAGCCGATCTCGATGAGCGCTCCGGTCATCGGGCTGGCGCTGAAGACGGGCACGAGGATCAGGGCGGCGATGAGGAGGCCGACGACGTACTGGCTCGAGCCCAGCGCGACGCCGAGCGAGAGCTGGGGCCCGACCAGGTTGGCGGCCCGCTTGGGGCTGGGCAGGTCCTGGCCGAGGAACATCGTGGCGAAGACGACGCTGATGAGCAGGCCGGGCAGGGCAACCCAGACGGTGCGCATCTCCTCGGTGAACACCCCGGCCTCGGAGAGCGCGGGGACGAGCTGGCCCAGGACCTGCGGGCCCAGCAGCAGGATGAGGAAGCCGCCGATGATCGAGCTGGGCAGGAAGAGCCGCTGCACCCAGCCGACCTTGACGCGGATGACCTTGCCCAGGAGCAGGAACAGTCCGAGGATCAGGAGTGCGAAACCGATCTGGTTGGGAGACATGCCGATCACCTTCGTCCGGGGTCAGTCCCGGCGAGTGTGGCACAGGGCGGGTCGGCGCGCTCGTCAGCCGGGAGAGACGACCAGGGCCGCGCCGGCCGCGCCCTCCCCGCACCCGTCCGGCAGCCCCTCGAACCGGTCCAGCGGGACGGCCACGGCGTCCAGCTGCAACGGCCCGCCCACCTCGATCGTCACGTCCCCCCACGTCACCGACGGCCGGTTGCCGGCGGACAGCTCGGTCCCCTCGGGGAGCACGAGCAGCGCGGGCGGGCCCTGACGGTCCAGGGCCAGGCAGCCGCCCGGGCCGGTGACGAGCTGGCCGGTGATGGGTGAGGACTCGCCGGACAGCACCACGCTCGTGGTGACCAGGACGATGCCGCGGTCGGACACCGTCTCGACCGGCAGCGGCCCGGTGTCGGCGGAGGTGGCCTCGGCCTCGTCGTCCGGGACGGCGTCCACGACCGGAGGCGGGTCCGGCTCCTCGACCTCCTGCTGGGCGCAGCCGGAGAGGGCCAGCGCCACGGCCGCGGCGGCCAGGGTGGCCCGCGCCGCCCGGGCGCGCGGCCGTGCGCCGGGGGTCACGAGGTCCGCAGCTCGCGCTTGAGGATCTTGCCGGTGGCGCCCTTGGGCAGCTCCTCGATGAGGTGGACGGTCCGCGGGTACTTGTACGGCGCCACCTGCGAGCGCACGTGCTCGACCAGTTCCCCCTCGGTCGCCTGCGCACCCGGCGCGAGCACGACATACGCGCTGACCTCCTCCCCCAGCTCAGGGTGGGGCACGCCGACGACAGCCGCCTCCGCGACCGCCGGGTGCTCGTAGAGCAGCTCCTCGATCTCGCGCGGGTAGACGTTGAGCCCGCCGCGGTTGATCATGTCCTTCTTGCGGTCGACGATGAAGTAGTAGCCGTCCTCGTCGAAGCGGGCCAGGTCGCCGGAGTGGAACCACCCGTCGGCGTCGATGGCCTCGGCGGTGGCCTCGGGCTTGCCCCAGTAGCCCTTCATGATGTTCTCGCCGCGGATGCAGATCTCCCCGATCCCGCCCTCGGGCTCCTCCCCCTCGCCCACGGTGCCGGCGAGCTTCATCTCCACCCCGCGGACGGGTATGCCGATCGAGCCCGCCTTGCGCTCCCGGTCGGGGTGGTTGAAGGAGGCGACCGGGCTGGTCTCGGACAGGCCGTAGCCCTCGAGGATCTGGCAGCCGAAGGTGTCCTCGAACCGGCGCATCAGCTCCACCGGCAGGCTGGCCCCGCCGGAGACGGCCGTCCGCAGCGTGGACAGGTCGGGGACCTGGCCGGCGACGCCGGTGGCGTGGGCCAGCATGGCGCCATACATCGTGGGGACGCCCTCGAAGACGGTGACCCGGTCGCGCTCCATGACCTCCAGGGCCTTGCCCGGCTCGAACCGCGGGATCATCGTCAGCGCCGCGCCGGCGGCCACCGCGGTGTTGAGCGCGCAGGTCATCCCGAAGACGTGGAACAGCGGCAGGCAGCCCATGACCACGTCCTCGGGGCCGAGGTGCAGCAGCGTCTCGGTCGTGGTGGCCTGGTTGGTCTGCAGGTTGTCGTGGGTCAGCTCGGCGCCCTTGGGCCGGCCGGTGGTGCCCGAGGTGTAGAGGATGACGGCGGTGTCGTCGCCGGCGCGCTCGACGACCTCCTCGACCGGGTCGGTGGCCTCCTCGCCGTGGACGTAGGAGCTCAGGCCCTCCGGGCCGACCGCGAGAACGGGGACGCCGGCGGCCTCGGCGGCGGCGCTGACCTCGTCGCCAGGCATGGCGACGAGGAGGCTGGCGCCGGAGTCCTCGAGGTAGTACTGGATCTCGCGCCGCTTGAACAGCGGGTTCATCGGCACGACGATCCCGCCCAGCCGCAGCGTGGCGTAGTAGATCACCGGGAAGGCCGGGACGTTGGGGAGCATGAGCGCGACCCGGTCGCCGACGCCGATGCCCCGGCTGCGCAGCCACCCGGCGAGCTGGCGGGCGGAGAGCTCCAGCTCGGCGTAGCTGAGCCGGACGTCGTCCAGGACGATCGCGGGGCGGTCGCCGTGCCGCTCGGCGGTGCGGGTGAGGTTGCTGGCGATGTTGGCGGTCATGGGTTCATCCTGCCCGCCGTGCCACGGCGGCCGCGGCCACCCCTGCCGCGACGAGGGTGGTGAGGCAGCCGATCGGCAGCGGCAGGCAGCAGCCGCCGACGGTGACGCGGGTGTTGCCCCGGCGCCAGGTGCGGCCGGGCAGCGGTCCCAGGCCGCCGGGCTCGGAGGTCCACCCCTCCGGCTGCTGGGCGCGCCGGCGCGCCTCGTCCTCGGCCCAGGGGTCGGCCGGTTCGGCCCCGGGCGGCTGGTCGGGATCGGGGAGGCCGTCGCGGGGACCGGGGCTGGGGAAGGTCATGGGCCGATCGTGGCACCGTCACCGCGGTTCGGCAGGTCGAGGACGTTCGGCAGGTCGAGGCCGCTCTGAGCTCACATCCGGTGGTCGGTGTGCTCCTTGACCGGCAGCATCGCCAGGGCGCCGGCCGCCAGGATGAGCACGATGCCGAGGATCCCCCAGTACTGCGTGTTCTCCTCGCCGGTGACACGGGCGCCCAGCCAGATGCCCAGGCCGAAGGCCGCCGGGGACAGGAACGAGACCACCCGGCCGGTCGTGGCGTAGAGCCCGAAGATCTCCCCACTCTTGCCCTCCGGGATGAGCCGGGCGAGGAACGACCGGGACGCCGCCTGGGCGGGCCCGACGAAGACGGTCAGCCCGAGGCCGAGCACCCAGAAGACGGTCTTGCCCCCGTCGTGGAGGAAGAAGATCAGCAGGCCGAGCATGACGAGGGAGAACAGGGACAGCAGGATGACCTTCTTGGGACCGAACCGGTCGTCGACCGCGCCGAACCCGATCGTGGCCACCCCCGCCACGATGTTGGCCGCGGCGCCGAAGATGATCACCTCGCCGGCGCTCATCCCGAAGGTCCCGGCAGCGAGGACGGCACCGAAGGCGAAGACCCCGGCCAGCCCGTCCCGGAACAGGGCCGAGGCCAGCAGGAACCAGACCGTGTGCCGGGAGGTGCCCCACAGCCGCCGCACCGTGCCGAAGAGCAGCCGGTAGGAGTCGACGATCCCCACCCGGGGCGCCCGCGGCACCGGGCGGTCCTTGAGGGCGGTGAGCGCCGGGATGGTGAAGAGGGCGATCCAGATGCCGCACATGAGCATCGAGACCCGGATGTCCAGGCCCTCGTCCCCGGTGACCCCGAACAGCCCCACCTCGGGGGAGATGAAGAGGAAGTACATCGCCAGCAGGGCCACGATGCCGCCCAGGTAGCCGAACCCCCAGCCGTAGCCGGAGACCCGCCCGACGGTCCGCGGGGTGGCCACCTGCTCGATGGTGGCGTTGTAGTTGACCCCGGCGATCTCGGAGACCACCGAGCCCACCCCGAGCAGCACGAGCCCCAGGGCCAGGTATGCCGGGTCAGGCTTGACGAGGAAGAGCGCCGCGGCGATCAGCGCCAGCAGCCAGGTCTGCCAGCGCAGGTTGCGCACGGTGCGCCCGGACCGGTCGGAGTTCTGCCCCAGGACCGGGGCCAGCGCAGCGACGAACAACCCGGCGACCCCGGTCGCCAGGGCGAGCATCTGGGAGGTGTAGTTCGTCGAGCCGAAGCTCTCGCCGGTGATGTAGACGGCGAAGACGAAGGTGGTGATGACGGTGTTCCAGGGCTGGCTGCCCCAGTCCCAGAACGCCCAGGCCGTGATCTTGCCAAGACCCGCTCCCCCGGACGCCTCGAGGGAGGTGGTGACCTTGGCGGGGTCGAGGGTCCCCGTCGGGGCGGGGTCGGCCGGCCGGCGCTCGCCCGGGCCGGTCACGGTGTCGTCGTCAGCGGTGGCCACGCGACCGACCGTAGAGGATCAGGCCCGCGCGGGGGGCTCGGCACGGCCGTAGCCGTCGAGGTCGGGCCGTCCGCGAGGGGATGGCTCAGGCCGACGGGACGACGACCGTCCCGGTGCCGCCCTCGACGGCCCTGGCGATCGACGGCAGCGAGGTCACCACGGCCCGTGGGCCGCCGCCCTCGACGAACCGGGTCACGGCGTCCACCTTGGGAAGCATCGAGCCGACGCCGAACTCGCCGGCCTCGATGTGGCGCCGCATCGTCGCGGCGTCGACCTCGCCGATCGGCCGGGCCTCCGGGGTTCCCCACCGCAGCACGGCGTGCTCCACGTCGGTGGCGATGACCAGCAGGTCTGCACCGACCTGGCGGCTGAGCAGGGTCGCGGTGAGGTCCTTGTCGATGACGGCCTCGATCCCCTCGTAGCCGCCGGCGGCCGACGCGACGACCGGGATCCCGCCGCCGCCGGAGGAGACGACGAGGAAGCCCTGCCCGACGAGCGCCTCCACCGCGGGGGCGTCGACGATCTCCCGCGGCTCGGGCGAGGGCACGAGCCGCCGCCACCCCTTGGTGCCCTCGTCCCGCCACGACTGCCCCTGCTCGGTCATCCGGGCGGCGTGCTCGGCGTCGTTGTAGGGGCCGACGGCCTTCGTCGGTTGGTCGAACGCGGGGTCGTCGGGGTCGACGAGCGTGCGGGAGACGAGGGTGGCGACCGGCCGGGGCGTGCCGACCGCGGCGAGGCGGCGCTCCAGGGCGTTCATCAGGGTGAAGCCGATCGTCCCCTGCGTCTGCGCGCCGCACCAGTCGAGGCTCACGGGCGTCAGCAGGTGGGCGGACAGCTCGTTCTTGAGCAGGATGTTGCCGACCTGGGGCCCGTTGCCGTGGGTGACGACGACCTCGTGACCGGCGGCGACGAGCGTGGCGATGTGCCCGGCAGCCTCCTCGATGGCGGCCCGCTGGTCGTCCGGGCTCGAGCTGCCGTCGGTGGCGGTCATGGCGTTGCCCCCGAGGGCGACGACGATCCTCATGCAGGTGTCCTTCGGTCGGTCCGGCGACGGTGCCGGAGGGTCATCGGGCGTGCCTGCGCAGCAGGTCGGTCCAGGTGGTGGGCGGGCGGTCGAGCAGTCGGGCCAGCGGCTGCGGGTCGGCGACGAAGCCGGTCTCGTCGTAGGCCCGGAACATCGCCTCCAGGTCGGCGGCCGCACCGGGGTCCAGCCCGGCCCCCGGGCCCGCCCGCCACTCCTCGACGGTCGTCGCGGCGGCGGTGACCGGCCGGCCCACGATGCGGGTGGCGGCCTCGGCCAGGTCGGCGACCGTGAGGTCCTCAGGCCCGGCGAGCACGTGCGTCGACCCGGGCTCGAGCTCGCCGGCGAGGGCGGCCGCGGCCACCTCGGCGACGTCGTCCAGGTCGACCAGGCTGAACGGCGCGTCCAGCCGGTAGGGCACCTCGATGCGCCCGTCCAGCGCCGGCGCCAGCAGGTTCTGCTGGTAGGCGCACGGCCGCAGCACGACCGCGTCGGGCCGCACCGCGCGCAGCTCGCGCTCGGCCCGCCCCTTGCGCACGTGGTGCGGCATCCGGGCGTCGTCGGGGTCGGCGACCGAGTGGTAGACGACCCGGGCCACGCCCACCTGCTCCGCCACCCGTGCGGCCCGGGCGACGACGTCCACCTCCGCGGGGTGCACGTTGGGCACGATCAGGTATGCCGCGTCCGCGCCGCGGAGGGCGTCCACCAGTCCCTCCCCGGTCAGCAGGTCGGCGAGGGACCGGTCGGCGCCGTCGGGCAGCTCGCCGGGTCCACCGGGGGAGGCCTCGTGCCGCGAGGTGCCCCGGACGTGCAGGCCCCGGCGCAGTGCCGCGCGGGCCACGGCACGACCGGTCTTGCCGGTCGCGCCGAGCACCGTGACGGTCGCCGCGTCCACGCCCGTGCTCAGAGCCAGTCGACGTCCGCCGCGGTGGCCCCGCCGGCCAGCTGGGCGTAGCCCGGGCCGCGGTCGAAGAACGGCTCCTCGCCGCGCCCGTCCCGCAGCTGCGCGCGCAGCTGCTCGGTGGCGGCCGCGTCGATCACGGGGTCCTCCTTGGTGCCGGAGGCGACCACGCCGTAGTCGCGGCGGGCGCCCTCGAAGGAGACCTTGCCCCAGCGCAGGTCGCGCTCGACCTCCTCGACCGGGCGCTCCAGCGGGTCGCCCCAGCCGCCGCCGCCGGTGGTCCGGATCCGGATCACCTGGCCGGCCTTGACGGGCTCGGCGTCGGCGAGCGCATCGACATACCTCTCCTCGGGACCGCCCGGGTCGATGCACACCTCGAAGGGGCGCCCCGCCTTGCCACCCTTGACGCCCCAGCAGGCCAGGATCGAGCGGTCGGCGATGGACATGAAGTTGGCGTCCTTGAGCATCCGGATGTGCTTCTCGTAGCCCAGGCCGCCGCGGTAGCGCCCGGGGCCGCCGGAGTCGACGGCCAGGCCGAGGCGCTCGACGAGGAACGGGAAGCGGGACTCGGTGAACTCGGTCGGCAGGTTGCGCGAGTCCGGGACGACGTGGATGGTGTCCTCGCCGTCGGCGTAGTAGCGCCCGCCGGCGCCGCCGCCGAGCACCTCGCGCATGAGGTAGTCCTTGCCGTCGCGGTCCTTGCCGTAGACGCCGGTGTAGCGGATCGTCTCCTGGTCGGCCGGCATCTTGCCGTCGACCGCCTTGGCGATGACGCCGGCGAGCACGCCGAGCAGGCGCAGGATGACGAAGGTGCGGGCGTTGGTCGGCGCCGGGAAGATCGGCGTGAGCAGGGTGCCCTTCTCCGGGAACTTCATCTCGATGAGCGGCACCACGCCCTCGTTGACGTCCAGCTCGCCCATCCGCTCGGGGGTGTCGGCCAGGTTGCGCAGGATCGGGGCCAGCCACTTCTTGAGGAAGTTGCCGTCGGCGTAGTCGCCGCAGTGGTTGATCGGGCCCTTGGCCTGGGGGGCGGTGCCGGTGAAGTCGATGGTGATCTTCGGGCCGTCGCCCGGGCCGCCGGTGCTGGTCTTGGTCAGGGTGATCCGCTGGGTGTGCAGCTTGGGCTCGTCGACGCCGTCGTGCTCGGCGTAGTCCTCCCAGACGTACTCCCCGTCGGGGATCTTGGAGAGGATCTCGCGCCGGTAGGTCTCGGTCGTCTTGTCCAGGATCGCCTGGAAGGCGCCCTCGACGGTCTGGCGGCCGTAGCGCTCGAACAGCTCGGTGAGCCGGGCCGCGCCCATGAGGCAGGCGGAGCACTCGGCGTCCAGGTCGGCGGCCAACGACTCCGGCATCCGGGAGTTGCGGGTCATGATCCGCAGCGCCGCCTCGTTGGGCACGCCCTGGTCCCACAGCTTGATCGGGGGGACCATGAGGCCCTCCTCGTAGACGCTCGTGGCCGCCGACGGCATCGAGCCGGGGGTGGCCCCGCCGATGTCGTCGTGGTGGCCGAACGCCTGGACGAAGCAGACGACCTCGCCCTCGTGGAAGACCGGCACGGTGACGCACAGGTCGGGCAGGTGGCCGATGCCGCCCTCGGACTCGTAGACGTCGTTGTGGAAGAACACGTCCCCGGGCTTCATCGTCTCCAGCGGGAAGTCGCGGGCGACGGGGTGCACCAGGGCGCTGTAGGACCGGCCGGTCAGCTTGCGCAGCTGGCGGTCGTGGATGCCGGCGCGGAAGTCGTGCGCGTCGCGGATCATCGGGCTGCGCGAGGTGCGGGCGATGGCGGTCTCGACCTCCATCTCGACCGAGGCCAGGGTGCCCTGGACGATCTCGACGACGATCGGTCGACGGCCGGGGCGGTGGTGGGGGTGCTCATGCCTGCTCCTCCTGCTGCTGCGCGCCGGCGACGACCCCGCCGCCGGGCTTGGTGATGACGAGGTTGCCCCAGGCGTCGACCCGGACCTGGAAGCCGGGGTGGACGGGGACGGTGGAGCCGAACTCCTCGATGACGGCCGGGCCCTGGACCTGGTCGCCGTCCCGCAGGTCGGGGCGCCAGTAGACCGGGGTGTCGACGTAGCCGTCGGCCGCGTCGAAGCAGACCGGGCGGGTCGAGGTGCGGGCGCGCTCGGCGTCCCCCTCGCCGGTGCCGATCTGCGGGATGGACGGCCGGGTGATCGGGCCGACGCCGGTGACGCGCAGGTTGACCCACTCGACCTCCTGGCGGTCGTCGCCGCGGAAGTCGTAGCCGTAGAGCGCCTTGTGGGCGTCGTGGAAGGCCTCGGCGACCTGGTCGGCGGCGGCCTCGCCGAGCTCCTCGACCGGCACCGGCACCCGCACCTCGAAGGCCTGGCCCACGTAGCGCAGGTCGGCGGTCCGCTGGAACTGGTGGTCGGCACGGTCGAAGCCCTCGAGGTCCAGCGCGTGGGTGGCGCGGGCGGTGAGGTCGTCGAAGGCCCGGTTGAGCTGGCCCAGGTCGAGGTGGACGTGCTTGGCGACCATCGTCTGCACGTAGTCGTTCTTGACGTCCACGGTGAGCAGGCCGAAGGCCGAGACGTTGCCCGGGTTGAGCGGGACGATGACGCCGGCCAGGTCGAGGATGTCGACGAGGCGGCAGGCCAGCAGCGAGCCGGAGCCGCCGAAGGTGGCGAGCATGAAGTCACGGACGTCCAGGCCGCGCTTGACCGAGATCTGGCGCAGCGCGTTGGCCTGGTTCCAGGCGCTGATCTCCAGGATGCCGGTGGCCGCGTGCTCGACGTCGAGGCCGAGCCGGCCGGCGATCTCCTGCAGACCGGTCCGGGCCGCGTCCACGTCGAGCGGGATCTCGCCGCCGAGCAGGTGCGGGGGGATCCGGCCGAGCAGCAGGTGGGCGTCGGTGATCGTGGGGGCGCCGTCGGCACCGCCCCTGCCGTAGCAGAGCGGGCCGGGGTCGGCGCCGGCCGAGTGCGGGCCGACCTTGAGCGAGCCGTCCGGTGAGATCCAGGCGATGGAGCCACCACCGGCGCCGACGGTGACGACGTCGATCATCGGGATCTTGGAGGGGTAGGCCCCGACCGAGCCCTCCGTGGTCAGCGTCGGCTCGCCGCCGAGCACGACCGAGACGTCGGTGGACGTGCCGCCGCCGTCGCAGGTGAGGACCTTGTCGAAGCCGGCCAGGCCGGAGACCATCGCCGCGCCGAGCGCGCCGGCCGCGGGGCCGGAGAGCACGGTGGTGATCGGCTGGTGGACGACCTCCTCGGCGGAGAGGACGCCGCCGTTGGACTTCATGATGTAGAAGGGCATCGCGCGGGGGGCGTCGCCCCCCGTGGACCCCCCGGAGCCCTCGGCGCCCTTGACGTCCGTGCCGGTGTAGGACCGCAGGCGCTCGGAGATGTTGGCCACGTAGGCGCTGACCTTGGGCTTGACCGCGGCGTCGACGAGGGTGGTCATCGACCGCTCGTACTCGCGGTACTCCCGCAGCACCTCGCTGGAGAGGGAGACGACGGCCTGCGGGTGCTCCTCGGCGAGGATCTCGCGCATCCGCGTCTCGTGGGCGGGGTTGGCGTAGGCATGCAGGAAGTTCACGCCGAGGGTGTTGATGCCCTTCTCCTTGAACCAGCGGGCGACCGCGCGGGCGCCTCCTCGTCGAAGGGGCGGACCTCGTTGCCCTCGAAGTCCATCCGGCCGCCGACGGTCTTGACGAGATCGGCCGGGACGATGCGCTCGGGCTTGACCCAGAAGTAGGAGTTGCCGTAGCCGTCCGGCACGGCCTGGCGGGCGATCTCCAGGACGAACTCGTAGCCCTTGGTGGTGATGAAGCCCAACGGGTCGAGCTTGGCCTCGAGCAGCTGGTTGGTCGCCACCGTGGTGCCGTGGGAGACGGCGGTGACGTCCTCGCCGGTGGCGCCGAGGATCTCGAGCACCTTGTCGACGCCGTTGATGAAGCCGTCGGCCGGGTTGCTCGGCGTGGACGGGGTCTTGGTCGTGGTGATCGTCCCGGCGTCCTCGTCGAAGGCGACGACGTCGGTGAACGTCCCTCCGGTGTCGATGCCGATCCTGATCCGGCGGTGCGTCGCGGTGCTCATCCAGCGTCCCTTCGGGTGGAGGTGGCCGGTCGGTCGGAGGTCCGTGCCGGCGCGTGCGTCTGGGTCGAAGTCAACCCTCCCCAGGCCGCGTCATCCCCGGCAAGATGTGACGACGAGTCGACGGCGGTTCGGCAACAGTTGCGCGGAGGTTACGGACAGGCCGGAACGACCGCCGTCCGGGCGACCGGTGTCAGGCGTCGGCGGTGCCGGTCAGCAGCTCCCAGATCCCCTCGGCCTCGGTGAGGTCGTCGTCGAGGTTCACCACCAGCTCGGTACGACCCAGCGTGAACGCGCGACCGGTGATGGTGGACGTGGTGGCGTCCCGGCCGTGCAGGCCGGTACGCGCGACGATCTGGCCTCCCATCGTGGACCCGGAGGGAGAGATGCTCGTCACCCGGTCGCCCACGCCCAGCACGCCGTCGTCGGCCAGCAGCGCCAGCTGGGCCGCCGTGCCGGTGCCGGTGGGGCAGCGGCACACCACCCCGGGGTGGACGTAGGTGGCGCTGGTCATCTGCAGCCCGTCGGCACCCTCGGTCACGGGGCTCGCGAGGTTGACGAACGCGAGCGGACCGGTGTCGCCGTGGTCGGGGTGCACGAGCTGCAGGTCGGCGGAGGCGACGAGGCACAGCGCCAGGCCGAAGTCGGCCAGCACCGGTCGCTCGGGCTCGGTGAGGGCGAAGCCGTGGGCCGCGGCGTCGACGACGGCGTAGAAGCAGCCGGACCAGACCAGGTCGTAGGTGACCTCGCCGAACTCGGGCAGCTCGGCGGTGCGGCCGCGTTCGAGCACCCACGCCGGGTCGCAGGTGAGCGTCACCGAGTGCACGCGCCACCCGTCGTGATCGACCTCCGCGCGGATGAGACCCGCCGGGGCCTGGAGGTGCACGACCTGGCGCCCGGGCGGTCCCATCGGCAGGTACCCGCTCTCCAGCAGTGCCGTGGCGACGCAGATCGAGTTGGAGCCCGAGAAGTACGGGTAGCCCATCGCCTCCATGACCACGTAGCCGGCCTGGGCCTGCGGCAGGTCGGCGTCCACGACGACGTTGGCGCACATCGACGGATCGCCGTAGGGCGGGGAGAGCAGCAGCCGGCGCAGGGCGTCGCCCTGCGACTGGAGCCAGGCCCGTTTGGCCGGCACGCTGTCACCCGGGACCTGGGGGATGCCGCCCACGACGACGCGGCTGACATCGCCGCCGTAGTGGGTGTCGATCAGCCGGAGGCGACGACGGTGCTCAGGCGGCATGGGGAGCCCCGACCTCGTCCCACCGGGCGTCGGGCACGACGACGAGGTTGCCGACGAAGCCTTGGCCATGAACGCCCGCTGGGCGTCGTGGAACTGGCTCAGCCGGTAGGTGCCGGCGAGCAGGGGGCGGACGGCGCCGGACTCGATGTAGCCGACGAGGCGCCGGAACGCGGCTCGCGTCCCCTGGGAGGAGCCGTGCAGCTCCAGGTGCTTGAGGTAGACGGTGCGCAGGTCCAGCTGCACGACCGGACCGCCGATGGCGCCCGCGGTGGTGTAGCGACCCTCGGGCCGCAGGACGCGGAGCAGGTCGTTGAACAGGTCGCCGGCGACAAGGTCGGCCACCACGTCGATGGCGGCCCCGCCGGCCGCCTCGGCCACCGCCTCCACGAGGTCGCCCTCGCCGCGCAGCACCACGCCCTCGGCGCCGATCGCGCGCACGGCGTCGGCCTTGCCGGCGCTGGTGACCGCGTAGGGGATGGCGCCCCGGGCCCGGCACAGCTGGACGAGCCCGGAACCGACGCCGCCGGAGGCTCCGGTGATGAGCACCCGTTCGCCCTCGGCCACCCGGGCCCGGTCGAGCATGTGCTCGCCGGTGAGGTAGGCGCAGGAGAACGTGGCCAGCTCGGCGTCGTCGATGTCGCGCCGGACCACGTGGGCGTGGTCGGCTGGCACCACCTGGTACTCCGCATAGCCGCCGTCTCGCCCGTGGCCCAGATAGTCGATGTCGGCGAGGCTGTCGTCGTCGCGGTTGTAGATGGAGAAGTCCACCATCACCCGCTCGCCGACGCGGGCCTCGTCCACGCCGGCGCCGACGGCCACGACGCGGCCGACGGTGTCGGTGCCCTGGATGCGGGGGAACTGCAGCGTCGAGCGGCCCCGGCGCCAGGTCGACACCGCCACGGGGTCCTCCTCGAGGCCGTAGGCCCCCTCGCGCACCCACACGTCGGTGTTGTTCATCCCGCAGGCGCTGACCTCGAGCAGGACCTCACCGGGACCGGGCTCGGGCACGGGCACGTCGGTCCGGTGCTCGAGCCGGTCGAGGCCGCCGTGGCCGGTGAGCACCACGGCCTGCATCGTGGCCGGGATCATGCGGTCATTGAAGCAGACCGGGCCGGTGCCCGGGGCGGATCGGACGGCCCCCGGTCGGCCGGACGGCGCGACCGGTCGTGGCCCCGGGGAGGGCCACATCTGGTCGCGCCAGGCGGTAGTTGGCTCAGCGGCGGCGCAGGCGGGCGCCCAGGGCCACCCCAACGAGGGCGATGGCGGCGCCGGTGACCATCGGCACGAGCTGGCCGGACGCGCCGGCCGGACCGACGGCACCGGCCGACGACCCTCCCGACGACGCGCTGCCTGCGACGAGCGGACGGGTAGGAGTGACGGCGTGCGTGTCCGGCCCCTCGGCCTCGGCCTGCCCGGTCTCCTCCGCCGCGGCCGAGCCGCCGCGCGCGAGGTCCTTGTCGATGTTGGTGAAGAACTGCGTGGCCAGCCGCTTGGCGACCGAGGAGAGCATCCGCTGGCCGACCCCGCCGACCGGGCCGCCGACGGTGGCGTCGGCGGTCCAGGCCAGGTCGGTGCCGCCGTCGTCGGCCTGGCTCAGCCTGACCTCGACGTCGGCGTTGACCGTCCCGGGGCCGCCGGCGCCGGACAGCGAGAGCACGAAGCTCTCCGGCTCGGTCTCCTGCGAGAACACCGCCTCCCCGTCGTAGGTGCCCTTGATGGCGGCCACCCCGGCGGTCACGGTCATCGCGAACCTCCCGGGCCCGACCTCCCGCAGGCTCTGCGCCCCGGGCAGGCTGCGCTCCAGGACGCCCGCGTCGTGGAAGCCTCCCAGGCGGTGGCCGGGTCGACGGACAGGTGGTTGGTGCCGGTGATCTGCATCGGGGTCTCCTCGAAGGTCAGTCGTGGGGGGTGGCGGCCGCGCCGTCGTCGGCCGCGGGCTCGTCGGCGTGCCGGCGGCGCAGCTCCCACAGGTCGTGCGGCGAGATGGGCATGCGGGTGATCGGGATGCCCTCGGCGTCCTCGATCGCCGAGGCGATGGCGGCCGAGGCGGGGATGGTGCCCGCCTCGCCGGCTCCCTTGATGCCCAGCGGGTTCAGCGGCGAGGGCGTCTCGAGGTGGTCGGTCTCGATGTGCGGCACCTCGGTGGCGAACGGCATGAGGAAGTCCATGAACGAGGCGTTCATCAGCTGCCCGTCCTCGCCGTAGGCCAGCTTCTCGTAGAGCGCCCCGCCGATGCCCTGGGCGACGCCGCCGTGGACCTGGCCCTCGACGATCATCGGGTTGAGCATCGGGCCGCAGTCGTGCACCACGCAGTAGCGCAGGACGGTGATGTCCGCGGTGTCCGGGTCGGTCTCGACGACGGCGGCGTGCATGCCGTTGGCGAAGGTCGTGCGCACCGGGGAGAAGAAGTCGCTCTCCTCCAGCCCGGGGTGCTCCTCGTCGGCGATCGGCGGCTTGCTCTCGTCCGCCTTGCCCCCGAACTGGGTGGCCGCCCGCGCGGTCTCGTCGAAGGCATACCGCAGCGGGTTGGCCAGCACCGCGACCATGGGGAGCGGGATCTGCGCGTCGGGCGCGCCCTTGACCTGCACGATCCCGTCGACGATCTCCAGGTCGTCGGGGTTGGCCTCGAGGCGTCGGCGGCGATCTGCAGCGCGCGCTCCTTGACCTTGCGGGCGGTGAGCAGCAGCGCGTTGCCGCTCATCACCGCGCCGCGCGAGCCCCACGTGCCGACCGAGTAGCTCATCCGCCGGGTGTCGCCGGTCGTGACGTGCACGTCCTCGACCTTGACGCCGAGCTCGTCGGCCACGATCTGGGCGAACACGGTCTGGTGGCCCTGGCCCTGGGTGGTCAGCCCGGTCGAGACGTTGACGCGGCCGTTGGTCTCGATCTCAATGTGCCCGCCCTCGTAGGGCCCGGCGCCCGTCCCCTCGACGTAGCAGGCCATCCCGATCCCGACCCGGCGACCCTCCGCCCGGGCCTGCTCCCGGTAGGCCTCGAAGTCGTCCCAGCCCACGAGCGCCTTGAGCTTGTCGAGGCTGGTCGGGAAGTCGCCGGAGTCGTAGATCCCCATCCGGCCGTCCTGCAGCACCATGCCCAGGTCCCAGGGGAACTCCTCGGGCTGGATGAAGTTGATCGAGCGCACCTGCGCACGGTCCTTGCCCAGGCTGCGCGCGACCGCGTCGACCGTGCGCTCCATGAGGTATGCCGCCTGCGGGCGCCCCGCGCCGCGGTAGGGGGTGACGATGACGGTGTTGGTGTAGAGCGAGGTGTAGGTCACCGAGAAGTTGCGCATCCGGTAGGGACCGGGGATGTGCGTGGCCGTGTTGAGCGGCACGATGACGCCGTAGGGCAGAAACGCCCCGTGGTCGTGCCACAGCTGCACCTCCATCCCCAGGATCTGGCCGTCGTCGTCGAAGCCGACGCGCACGTGCTGCAGCTGCTGGCGCTCGTGGGCCGAGGAGATGAAGTGCTCGCGGCGGTCCTCGACCCACTTGACCTGGGCCTGCAGGCGCATGGCCGCGGCGGCGACGGCGACGTCCTCCGGCCAGGGGTGGTTGATCTTGACGCCGAACCCGCCGCCCACGTCGGGGGCGACGACGTCGACCGAGGACAGCGGCAGGCCGAGCTTGGCGGCCAGCGCGGCCCGCAGGCCGGTCGAGGTCTGGGTGGAGGCGTGGACCTTCAGGCGGCCCTCCTCGGCGTCCCAGCGGGCCAGGATCCCCTTGCCCTCCATCGGCATGCAGGCGCTGCGCTCGATGTCGAGGTCCAGCTCGAGCACGTGCGGGGCCGCGGCGATCTGACCGGCGGCGTCGCCGAGGTGCTGCTCGTAGTAGGCGCCGACGTTGCCGGGGGCCTCCTCGTGGACGAGGCGCTCGGCCGCGCGGGCGGCGGCGACGCCCACGACGGCGGGACGCACGTCGTACTCCACCCGGACGCGCTGGGCGGCGTCCTCGGCGACGTAGCGGTCGGTGGCCACGATCATGACGATCGGCTGCCCGACGTGGTGGACGGCGTCGCGGGCCAGGGCGTAGCCGGTGACCGGGTGCTGGATGCTCGGGTGCGGGATGAGCATCGGCAGCGGGTCGGCCGCGGTGCCGGTCTCCTGCAGGTCCTCCCAGGTCCAGACCGCCACGACGCCGTCGACGTCGATGGCCCCGGTGACGTCGATGTCGACGATCCCGGCGTTGGCGTGCGGGCTGCGGACGAAGGAGGCGGCCAGGGCCTCGTGGCCGAGGTCGTCCAGGTAGCGGCCGTCGCCGCGGACGAGCCGGGGGTCCTCGCGGCGCTGGACGCGCGAGCCGACGGTGCGGGTGCTCATGCCTGCTCCTCCCGGTCGTCCGGCTGGCCGGTCGTGGTGTCGTTCGCGGTGCCGGCCGGGGCGTCCCCGCGCCGGATCTCGGCCGCGCGGCACACCGACTTCACGATGTTCTGGTAGCCGGTGCAGCGGCACAGGTTGCCGGCGACGGCCTCCCGCGCCTCCTCCGGCGTGGGGTCGGGGTTCTCGTCGAGGTAGGCGCTCACCGTCGTGATGAACCCCGGGGTGCAGAAGCCGCACTGCAGGCCGTGGCACTCCACGAATGCCTGCTGGACCGGGCCCAGCCCGCCGTCGGGGCCGCCGAGGCCCTCCACCGTGGTGATCTCCGAGCCCTGGGCGGTCGCGGCGAACATCAGGCACGCGCGGACCGGCTGCCCGTCGAGCAGGACGGTGCACGCCCCGCAGACGCCGTGCTCGCAGCCGACGTGGGTGCCGGTCAGGCCGAGGTCGTGGCGCAGCGCGTCCGACAGCAGCCGCCGGCCGGGGACACGGACGTGGTGCTCGGCGCCGTTGACCCGCAGGTAGACGTCGAGCAGCTCCTCGGGCCTCGCGTTGCCGCCGGCGGGGTCGAACGCCGCGCGGGGGACGGTGGTGACGACCCGGCCGCGGACCGAGTCGGAACGGTGCCGGGCCGGGGCGGTCGTGCCGGGCCCGTCGGTGGGGGTGCTCATGCGCTGACCTCCTGGTCGGGGGCGGCCGCGCCCGTCAGGGAGGACAGCAGCCGCTGGGTCTGGACGACGGCGAGGTGACGCCGGTAGTCGGCCGAGGCGTGGATGTCGTCGACCGGGTCGACGTGGGCGGCGACGGCTTCGGCGACGGCGTCGGCCAGCCGCTGGTCGCGGACGTCGTCGAGCGACGCGCCGCCGAGGACGGGGGTGAGGTCGAGGACGCCGGGGACCTCGCTGACCGAGACGTAGCCGGCGCGGGCCGAGCGGATGCGCCCCCCGCCGGTGGCGTCCGACGAGCCCGCGTCACCGGCCTCCTCGACCTGCACGGCCAGGGCCACGCCGGCGAGGGCGTAGTCGCCGTGCCGCCGGGCGATCTCGGTGAACCCGGTGCGCGTCCCCGTGGGGAACCGGCCGAAGCGGGCCTCGACGGCGATCTCGTCGTCGGCCACGCACGACTCCATGGGCCCGACGAAGAACTCCGACGCCGGCACGACCCGCTCCCCGCGGGCCGAGCGCAGCCGGACCGACCCGTCGGTCACGGCGAGGATCGCCGGCATCTCCCCGGAGGGGTCGGCGTGCACGATCGAGCCGACGGTCGTGCCGCGGTTGCGGATGGCGGGGTGGGCCACCCAGCGCAGCGCCTGCCGCAGCAGCGGCTGGGCGGTGCGGGCGGCCGAGTGCGACAGCAGCGCCGCGTGCCGCACGAGCGCCCCGACGACCACGGCGTCGTCCTCGACGGTGACGTGGTCCAGCCCGGGCACCCGGTTGAGGTCGACGAGGTGGGCCGGGTTGGCCAGCCGCATGTTGAGCACGGGGACCAGCGACTGCCCGCCGGCGAGCACCTTGGCGTCCGGGCCCAGCTCTGCCAGCAGGGCCAGGGCCTCGTCGAGGTCGGCCGGCGCGTGGTAGCCGAAGGGGGCCGGTTTCATCGGTCGATCACCTGTCCTGGGGTGCGGGGTCTGGGTCGGTGGTGCGCTGCTCGGGGTCGGTGCCGGGAGGAACGGAGGGTATGCGGTCGCGCCGGGCCGGGCGGGCGCACCCCCCGGGTCCCACGACCGGGCACGCCGCCGACCCGGTGGCGCGACCGCATACCCCGTCGGTGGCGCGGGCCGGGTGCCCCCGAGCAGGACACCCGGCCCGGGCGGGTCAGCGGCCCGAGGACTGGTCGCCGTCCAGCGGGTCGACCTCGGTCGTGGGCCGGTCCTCCACGATGAGGTGCCCCTCGGAGGTGCGGCCCAGGATGCGGTGGCCGTAGAGCCCGTAGTCGTCGGCCAGGCCGAGGTTCTCCAGGTTCTGGTTGCCGGGCGGGTCGGCGAAGGTCGCGGTGCCCAGCTGGTCGTCCCGCATCGAGGCTGGCATGAGGGCGCGGACGAGGTGGTAGGCCGCGATGGTCACGATGGTGCCGAAGGCGATGCCGGCCAGGGCGAACGAGTCGCCGATGCTCAGCGAGGTGTCGCCGATGGCGATGATGATGCCGGCCGCGACGGGGACCAGGTTGACCGGCTTGGAGAAGTCGACCCGGTTCTCCACCCAGATCTTCGCCCCGAGCAGGCCGATCATGCCGTAGAGGACCACGGTGATCCCGCCGAGCACGCCGCCGGGGACGGCCGAGACGAGCGCGCCGAACTTGGGCGAGAGGCCGAAGAGGATCGCGACCAGGGCCGCGACGTAGTAGGCCGCGGTCGAGTAGACCCGGGTGGAGGCCATGACGCCGATGTTCTCGGCGTAGGTGGTGGTCGGCGAGCCACCGACGGAGGTCGCCAGCATGGTGCCGATGCCGTCGGCGGCGACCGCCCGGCCCATGACCGGGTCGAGGTCGTGCCCGGTCATCTCGGCGACCGCCTTGACGTGGCCGACGTTCTCGGCGACGAGGGCGACGACGGCCGGGATCATCAGCAGCACGAAGGTCAGCTGGATGTCGGGCAGGTGCCAGCCGACGACGCCGGCGGCGTTGTCCGTGGCCGGCGGGAGGCCGAACCAGGGGGCGGAGACGACGCCGTCCCAGTTGACGCGGTCGTGCGTGTCGACCTCGCCGGTATTGGCGTTGTAGGCGGTGATCGGGCCGGTGAGGACGTCGGCCAGCCAGGAGGCGACGTAGCCGAAGATCAGCCCGAGCAGGACCGAGACGCGGCCCCAGAACCCGGGCAGCACGGTGGCCAGCAGGATGGTGACGACCATCGTCGCGAGCGCGATCCACTGGTCCTGCGGCCAGTAGATGTCGGCCACGACGGGCGCCAGGTTGAAGCCGATGAGCATGACGACCGCGCCGGTGACGACCGGTGGCAGGACCTTGGTCAGCGTGGCGGCGCCGACGAAGTGGATGAAGACACCGGTGATCGTCAGCACGACGCCGGCCACGAGGATGGCGCCGGTGACCTGCTGCGGCGTGCCGCCCTGGGCCATCACGGCCGCGACACCACCGACGAACGCCGCGGAGGTGCCCAGGTAGGAGGGCACCTTGCCCTGGACGATGAGCAGGAACGCGATGGTCGCGATGCCGCTCATCATGATCGCCAGCTGCGGGTTCAGGCCCATGATCAGCGGGAACACGAAGGTGGCGCCGAACATCGCCACCACGTGCTGGGCCCCGAGACCGATCGTCTTGGGCCAGCTCAACCGCTCGTCGGGGGCGACGACCGCCCCCGGCGCCGGGGTGCTGCCGTCCCCGTGAAGCTTCCAACCGAATGCCGACACTGCCACTCCTTCGTCCGTGAGGCGGGTCACGGGCCACCGGGCTCACCGGTGAGCACGCCTCTGTGACGCACGACACTAGGCCCGCTCGAGGTTCCGGTGAATCGGCACACTGTGACGTCTGCCTCGGGTCCCGTCGGGCACAGTCTGCCCGAGGGGGTATGCCGCGCCTGCCCGCCGCGCCGCGGGGTGGTGGCGTGGGGTGCTGCTGCACTCACCTGCGGGCCCGCCGACCGGCCGCCCGGCCTGGCCGTCCTCTCGCCTGACCGCTTCGAGCCCCTCCCGGGGCCACAACTCGTCGGGCGAACCGCCGGGCGGCCGCGCCGACACCTCCGGCCCGCTCCGCTCAGTGGTGGTCGAGCTGGCGGGCCTGCAGGGCCAGCATGATGGCGAACCGCAGCCGGGGGTCGGTGGTGAACGGGCCCAGCATCCGCTCCAGCTTGCCGATCCGGTAGCGCAGCGAGTTGTAGTGGAAGTGCAGCGCCCGGGCGGTCGAGGCGACGTTGAGGTTGTTGTCCAGGAGCACGGTCAGGGTCGTGCGCAGGTCCTCGGCGTCCTCGGACCGGTCGTCGGCCAGCGGACCGAGCGTCTCGGCGACGAAGCTGGCCAGCTCGGTCCGGTCCTCCACCTGCGACAGCAGCCGGAAGACACCGAGGGCGTCGAAGTGGGTGATCGCCCGGGCGCCGTGCAGCCGGCGGCCCACCTGGACGGCCTTGCGCGCCTCGGCGTAGGCCCGGGGCAGGTCGTCCAGGCCGGTGATCGTGCGCGAGACGCCGGTGGCGAACGCCCGGCGCCCGCCGCCGCCCCGGCCGTGGACCTGGGCGGCCATGAGCCGGACGCGTTCGGTGACGCCGGCGGGGTCCAGCTCCTCGGGCACCCCCAGGAGCACGACGACCTCCTGGCTGAAACCGGCCACGGCGGCCGTCTCGTCGTCGGCGCCGGCCACCCGCTCCCAGGCGGCCCGGAAGCGTTCGGGCAGCGTGCGTGAGACGGGGTCGTCGTCGGGCGCCTCCTCGGCCTCGGCGACGACGACGGCCAGGGGGCGGCGCAGGTCCCAGCCCAGCTCGGCGGCGTGGGCCGCGACCCGCTCGGCGTCCCCGGCCCGGCCGAGGAGCGCATCGCGCAGGAAGTCGGCGCGGTACTTGCCCTCCACGGCCGCGACGGCCTGCTGCTTGGTGATCGCCAGGGCGGCCGCGGTCGTGGCCTGCCCGACGACGTGGTTGTCCTCGGCGGTGAACGGGTCCTCGCGCAGCAGGACGAGCCGGCCCAGGTCGGCCCGGCCGCCGGTGACCCGGGCCACCAGCCGGTGGACCCCGTCGAAGTCGACCGAGACCCCCGGCACCTCGGTCTCGACGACGAAGCGGCCGGTCGGGTCGAACCCGGGCAGGTCGGCCCACCGGGCGGGCAGGTCGCCGGCGTGGGCGAGCACCCGGCCGTCCATCGTCGTCACCAGCGCCGTCCGGGCCAGGTGGCGCACGACCCCCTGGCAGACCTGGTCGAGGTCGCCGCCCTCGATGACGACGCCGACGAGGTCCTGCAGCACCTGCTCGGCCCGGGCGAGGGTGTCGGCCCGCCGGTTGATGACGATGGTGAGCACCTGGTTGATGACGTCGTCGAAGCCGAGGCCGTCGGGGATGGTCACCACCGGGAAGCTGCGCCGGTCGGCCTCCGCGAGCGCCTCGGCCGGCAGCTCGTCGACGTAGCGCGCCAGCTTGATCGCCAGCCCGGCCAGCCCGTGGTCGTCGAGGTCGCCGATCCACTGCGCCATGTCCGACTCGACGTGGGCCCGCAGCGGGTATCCGGTCGTCAGGAGCAGCTCCCGCTGCCGCACCCAGGGCAGCACGTCGGGGACCTCCATGACGTTGACGCTGCCGACGACCCGGTCGAGGCCGTCGCCACCGGCCAGCAGCTTCGCCCCCTGCATGACCGGCAGGGCGAGCACCTCGTGGACCGACATGCCCGAGGGCCCAGGGGACGGCGGCACGGGCGAGAGTTGACGATCCATGCCCGGATCGTTGTCATTTCTGACCGGCACCGCAAGTGCCGCCCGCTGAATACTGTGGCGCAATGCCGACCGCCAGCGCCGTCGCGCCCCTCGCCCGGCCGGGACGGACCGTCCGCTCGGCCGCTGCGGCGACCCTGCGCCCGGCCGCGGCATCGACCCTCGCGCCCGCCTGGCTGCACGGCACCCCCGGCCCGGCCCAAGTGGTCGCGGTCTTCGACGTGGCCGTCTACCTGCGGCGCGGCCAGGACGTCCTGCCGCTGCTGGCCCCCGAGGCGCTGGCGCTGCCGGGCGGCCTGCGGGTCGCCGACCGGGCCCATCTCGACGTCCTGGAGTTGACGGTCGGCGACGAGGTGAGCGTAGGGCACGGCCAGGTGGTGGCGCGCGCCGGCGGGCTCGTCGTCCGCCGGACCTGGCGCCCGCAGCGGGTGCCGTCGGCCGACCTGTCCCCCGACGCCCGCGCCACCGCCCTGGCCGCGATCGCCGGCCGCACGCGCATCGAGGACGACCTCGGGCCCGTGCTGGCCGACCTGGCCACCGGGCTCGTCGCCGACCTGGGCCGGGCGCCGACGACGGCCACCCAGCCGGTCGCCCCACGCCCAGCCCCTCCCCCGCCGGCCGCCTCGTCGGGCTCGGACCCGGCCTGACGCCAGCCGGCGACGACGTGCTCTGCGGGGTGCTGCTCGGCCTGCGCGCCACCGGCGGCGAGCAGGCCCGCGCCGCCCTCGACCGCGAGGTCACCCCCCTCCTGGGCCGCACCACCGCGCTGTCGGCGACCCTGCTGCGCCACGCCGCCGCCGGGTATGCCGTCCCGCCCCTCGTCGCGCTGCTGCGCACCTGGCACGCCGGGGCCGGCGAGCACGAGCAGGCCGCCCTGGCCGTCGAGGTGGCCGCCGTCGGCCACACCTCCGGCGCCGCCCTCCTGCTGGGGCTGGCCGCGGTGCTGGCCCCACGTCATACCCCCCTGCCCATCCCAGACCCGGCCGCCGCCCCGGCGGACGGACCTCCGAGAGGAACGTCGTGACTGATTCGGTCGAGATCCGTCGTGGTGTCTACCACGATCCGTGACCCTGATGCAGGTGTCCCAGCGGGTGCGCACGGCACCCGGCGTGCAGGACGCGCTCATCGGCATGGGCACCGAGCTCAACCTGGGGCTCATGCGCGACGTCGGCTTCGACGTCCCCGCCGAGGCCGGCCCGAACGACCTGGTCGTGGCCCTGCGCGGGGACGACGAGACCGCCGTCGCCGCAGGCCAGGACATGCTGACCGCCGTGCTGGCCGAGCTGCACGACCGCTCCCGCGCCCAGGGCTCGACCACCGAGGTCGCCCCGCGCACGGTCGGCTCGGCCGCCCGGCGCGGCTCGGCCGGGATCGCGCTGGTGAGCACGCCCGGGAAGTACGCCGCCCTCGACGCCATGGACGCGGTGAACGCCGGCCTGTCGGTGATGCTCTTCAGCGACAACGTGCCCCTCGAGGAAGAGATCGCGCTCAAGGACGCCGCGGCCGCCCGCGACGTGCTCGTCATGGGCCCCGACTGCGGCACGGCCGTCGTCAACGGGGCCGCGCTCGGCTTCGCCAACGTCGTGCGACCCGGGCGGATCGGCATGGTCGCCGCCTCCGGCACCGGGGCCCAGCAGGTCATGTCGCTGCTCGACCTCGCCGGCGAGGGGATCAGCCACTGCCTCGGCCTCGGCGGGCGCGACCTGTCGGCCGAGGTCGGCGGCCGGTCGGCCAGGCAGGCGCTGCGCGCGCTGGCGGGCGACGAGGCCACCGAGCACGTGGTCATCGTGTCCAAGCCGGCGGCCGAGGAGGCCGTCGGCGAGCTGGAGACGCTGGCCGGCGACCTGGGGGTTTCCGTCACCTGGGCCACGCTCGGGCGGGGCCGCCCGGACCTGACCGCGGCGACCGAGCAGACGCTGCGCGACGCGGGGGCGCAGGTGCCGGCGAGCTGGCCGTCGTGGGGGGCCGGGGAGGCCTCGGGCGCCTCGGGGTCGGCCGGCCACCTGCGCGGTCTCTTCTGCGGCGGGACCCTGGCCGACGAGGCGATGATCATCGCCGAGGACACCCTCGGCCCGATCGCCTCCAACATCCCGCTCGACGGGGCCCCGCACGTGTCCGGGCACGACACCCTCACCGGCCACGCGGTCGTCGACTTCGGCGAGGACGAGATGACCCAGGGCCGGGCCCACCCGATGATCGACCCCTCGCTGCGGCTGGAGAGCATCCGGGCCCAGGGCGCCGACCCCACCTGCGGGGTCCTGCTCCTCGACCTCGTGCTCGGCCACGGCTCCCACCCCGACCCGGCGGGCGACCTGGCCGCCGCGGTCGGGCAGGCCCGCTCCGCGGCCGAGGCCGACGGGCGGACGCTGCCGGTCGTCGTCTCCCTCGTCGGCACGGAGTCCGACCCGCAGGGGCTGCAGCGCTGCGCCGAGGCCCTCACCGCCGTCGGCGCCTCGATCTTCACGTCCACGCCGCCGCCACCCGCGCGGCCCTGGCCCACCTCGGAGGTACCCGATGACCACCCCGCACGACACCCCGCTGCGCGGCCTGCTGCAGACCGAGCCCGCCGTCGTCACCGCCGGCGCCGAGCTGTTCGCCCAGGAGCTGCGCGACCAGGCCGTCCCCGTGAGAGAGGTCGAGTGGCGGCCCCCGATGGACGGCACCGCCGAGGCCCTCGCCACCGTCCTGGCCGACCCGCGGCTGGCCGAGGCCAACGCCCGGGCGCTGGAGCGGATCACCTCCGCCGAGGCCGAGCTGGTGCGGGTGGCCCCGGCCAGCGAGGTGCTGGACCTCAAGCCCGGCGAGTTCCTGCACAGCGGTCCGCCGCTGACCTGGGACCGCGCCTCCGGCCCGATGCGGGGCGCCTCATCGGCGCGATGCTCTTCGAGGGGCTGGCCGCGACCCCCGAGGAGGCCGAGGAGAAGCTCGCCGGACCGGACATCACCCTCGCCCCGTGCCACAGCCGCGGCGCGGTCGGTCCGATGGCCGGGGTCATCTCCCCCTCCATGTGGCTCTTCGAGCTGCGGGACCCGGTGCACGGCAACGTCTCCCACTGCTCGCTCAACGAGGGCCTGGGCAAGGTGCTGCGCTACGGCGCCTACTCCGAGGAGGTCATCACCCGGCTGGAGTGGATGCGCGACGTGCTCGGGCCGGTGCTCGCCGAGGCGGTGGAGCGGCACGGGCCGGTCGACGTCAAGGCCTACCTGCCGCAGATGCTGCAGATGGGCGACGAGGGCCACAACCGCAACCGCAGCGCCACCCTGATGTTCCTGCGCGACCTGCTGCCGCACATCGTCGGCCAGGTCGGCGAGCGCAGCCAGGACGACGTCGCCGAGGTGTGCCGCTTCGTCGGCGCCAACGACCACTTCGCGCTCAACCTCGTCATGCCCGCCTGCAAGCTGGCGATGGCCGCGGCCAAGGACATCCCCGGCTCCTCGGTCGTGGTGACGATGGCCCGCAACGGCACCGACTTCGGCATCCAGCTGGCCGGCACCGGCGACGCCTGGTTCACCGCTCCGGCGGACACCCCCGAGGGGCTCTTCCTCGGGAGCTTTGGCCCGGAGGACGCCAACCCCGACATCGGCGACTCGGCGATCACCGAGACCGCCGGCATGGGCGGCTTCGTCATGGCGGCCGCCCCCGCGATCGTGCGGCTGGTCGGCGGCGACGTCGACTTCGCCCTGACGACGACCCGGACGATGTACGAGATCACCCTCGGCGAGCACCCCTCGCTGCAGATCCCGATCCTGGAGTTCCGCGGCGCCCCCATCGGCATCGACGCCGTCGCGGTCGCCCGCACCGGCGTCCTGCCGCAGATCAACACCGGCATGGCCGGCAAGGTCGCCGGCACCGGCCAGGTCGCGCCGGCCTGGTCAACCCTCCGGCCGACGTGTTCGTCCAGGCGCTGACCGCCCTGGCCGAGCAGGTGCCGGCCTCCGCCTGACCCCCCTCCGTCGCGCGCCGGGGGTCCCCCTGCCCGGCGCGCG
>NZ_MKKA01000016.1 GCF_001942405.1 Ornithinimicrobium sp. CNJ-824 | reverse complement strand
CGCGGCCGCCCGCTCCCAGCACGGACCGACCCACCACCCACCCCCTCCCCCTCGGACAGTCCCCGTCCCCGACCGCGACGACGACCACGGCACCGCCCACCTCCACCGGCCCCCACCTCCCCTCGTGCCCACCTCGCCTGACCGGACCACGGCACCGGCGCCCACGGCATACCCCTCCCCGTCCCCGACGGTGCGGCCCTCGCCGACGACGCCGGCGCCGACCTCCACGACGCCGTCCGTCCCGCTGCCGGACCCGTGGACGACCGTGGGCGAGTGGGCCGGGCTGGACGTCGAGGCCTTCGACACCGACCGGGCCGTCGTCGCGCTGACCTTCGACGGCGGCGCCTCGGACGCCGCGCTGGCCTCCATCCTGGGGACTCTGCGGGAGGAGGGCGTGCCGGCCACCTTCTTCGTCACCGGCGACTTCGCCCGCGCCTACCCCGGCGGCGTCACGGCGATCGCGCGGGCCGGCCACCCGGTCGGCAACCACAGCGACACGCACGTGTCCTTCCCCGACTCCACCAACGCCGAGATCCACGACGAGCTGGTGCGCGCCGACGGGGCCATCTCGGCCCTGACCGGCCGGGCGACGGCGCCGCTGTTCCGGTTCCCGTTCGGCGACCGGACGCCGTTGGACATCGAGGTGGTCAACGACGAGGGCTACGTGCCGATCCGCTGGACGGTGGACACCCTCGGGTGGCAGGGCACGAGCGGTGGCATCACGACCGACGTCGTCCGGGACCGGGTGCGGGACACCGCCCGCCCCGGCCAGGTCGTGCTCATGCACGTGGGCGCCCACCCGGAGGACGGCTCCACGCTCGACGCCGACGCGCTGCCGGGGATGATCGCCGACCTGCGGGCGCTGGGCTACGGCTTCACAACGGTGCCGCGGCTGCTGGCCGAGGGGCGGTGAGCGGAGCGGCTCCCCTCAGCGGCTGCGCACCTCCACGATGTGCCCGACGACCCCCGGCACCCAGCCGGTCTCGCGACGCATCCAGCGGACCGCCACGAGGTTGCTGGGGACCACGACGAAGTCGCCCGCGGCGACGGCCAGGTCGGTGCCGAAGACGTCGGTGACGACCTCCCAGGCCAGGTCGGTGTGCCGGTGCAGGTGCTCGCCCACGGCGATGGCGTAGCGCTCGACGACCGCGTCGTGGTCCTCCGCCTTGTCCTTCAGCCACCGGGCCAGGGCGCGGTCCAGCCCCGCGCCGATCGAGGCGAGGTCGTCGACGTCGACCCCCTCGTCCGCCAGCGCCGCGAGCCCGGCGTCGATCCCCTCGCGCTCCTCCGGGCCGAGCTTGCGCGACTCGGGGGTCAGCGGCAGGTCCTCGGTCGTGGACGCGCCCGGGTCGGGCAGGGTGCGCACCCGGGTCTCGGTGGGGTTCTTGCTCCGCTCCGACAGGTCGGAGGCGGCGCGGCGGACGCGGTCGAACAGGCCCATCTGCCCAGACTACGACCGACCCGCCCCCGCACGCTGGGTGCCGGGTCGGGGTATGCAGCGGCGTCGGGACGGGACGCGACGGCGCCGCGCGGAGGGGCCGGGTCAGCCGGTGGTGAGCTGCTGGCCCTCGATGATGAGGTCGGCGTCGGCGATGCCGTTGACGGAGACCAGGGTCTCCACGGTGGTGCCGTACTCCTGGGCCAGGGCGGCGAGGGTGTCGCCGCGCTCGACGGTGATGGTCACGCCCTCGGCGCCGTCGGCCGGGACGAGCATGACGTCGCCGGCGAAGATGAGGCGGCCGCCGTCGGCGAGGTCGTTGAGCGCGACCAGCTCGGAGACGGTGCTGCCGTGGTCGCGGGCGATGAGCGAGGTGGTCTCACCGCGGGCGATGACGTGCTCGACGACGTCCTGCGCCACCTCGACGGCCTGCGGGGCCGGGGCGGCCGGCTCGACCGGGGCCTGCTGGGCGGGGGCCTGCTGCTGGGGCGCGGCGGTCTCCGCCGGTGCCGGCGCGGCCGGGGCGGGCGCGGCCGGGGCGGCCTGGGTCTCGACCGGCTCCTGCACCGGCTCGGCGGGCTGCTCGGCCGGGGCGGGGGCCGGGGCGCTGGAGCCGCCGGCGGTCAGACCCGCCCGCACGGAGCAGACCGGCCAGGCGCCCGGGCCCTGGACGGCCAAGACGTTCTCGGCGATGGCGATCTGCTGCTCGCGGCTGGCCAGGTCGGCGCGCGGGGCGTAGTCGAGCCCGCCGAAGCCCTCCCAGGTGCTCTGGACGAACTGCAGGCCGCCGTAGAAGCCGTTGCCGGTGTTGATCGACCAGTCGCCGCCCGACTCGCAGGCCGCGACGCGGTCCCAGGTGGCGCCGTCGGCGGCCGAGGCCGGGCCCGAGGTGGCGATGCCGGCCATGGTGGCCAGGCCCGCGGCCGCGGCCACGGAGGACACGCGGAACGAGCGGGTGCGGGTGGTCGTGGTGGTGCGGTGCTTCATGCGTGGATACCTCACGGGGAACAGGGGGTCAGGGGTCTGCCGGTCGGGTGTCACGACCCGACGGCGAGAAGTGCGACGGCCACCCGGAAGTGGCACGGCTCCCAACGGTGAGGTCTCGTCCTGGGAAAGGCAAACCGCCTTCTGCCAGGAACCATCCAGACTTCCTCGTGATCGTTTCGTGATCTTTCCGTGATCTGCGGTGATCCGACGCGGTTGTGAGACCCGTCACACCGGGTCCGACGGGGCCGCCCAGACCGCGCCACGGTCCCCGTCGACGACGACCCGCAGGCCGTCGGGAAGCTCCCGCGTGCCGGTCCCGGTGCCCATCACCGCCGGGATCCCGTACTCCCGCGCCACGATCGCGGCGTGCGAGGCCATCCCGCCGTGGTCCACGACGACGGCGGCCGCCCGCTGGAACAGGGGCGTCCACCCCGGGTTGGTCGAGGCGCACACGAGCACCTCCCCGGGGCGCAGACGGCCGAACTCGGCCGGTCCCGCGACGACCCGGACCGGGCCGGTCGCCCGGCCTCCGCCCGCCGGGGTGCCGAGCGCCAGGACGTCGCCGGACGCCTCCCGCCGGGGGTAGAGGGTGGTCGTCGCGATGAGGGGGCTGCCGGCCAGCTCGTGGTAGGCCGCGCGCCGCCGGGCCGCCGCCTCCCGCAGGACACTCCGTCGCGGACCGCTCCCGGCCGGGAGCTCGTCGAGGGCGAGGAACCACACGTCCTCCGGGTCGTCCAGCGCACCGTCGGCCGCCAGGCGACGTCCCGCCTCCTGCAGCGCCCGGTGCACCGCCGGCATCGTCCTGCCCAGCTCGAAGTGGGTGTCCTCCCGCAGGGCCGTGCCGGCCGCCGCACGCTGCACCAGCTCGCCGCCCGGCGCCCGGGGCACCACCGGGGGCTCCGGAGTCCCCTCGGTCGGGAGGAGGGCGCGGACCAGGCCGAGAACGGTCGCGGGTGACCGCCCCCACGTCGGGTCGTGCACGAGGAGCAGGCTCGTGGTCTCGCGGTGGCCGTAGGCCTGGAGGAACCGCCGGAGCCGGTCGACCCACCGCTGCGCACCCGCCAGGGCCGCGACGTCCTCGACCTGCACCGGCCCGTCGCTCCCGAGCAGGTCGACGAGCCCGGGGACCGTCGCCGCCTCCCGGGCCAGGGCGGACAGCTCCTCGTTGGCCGCCCGCGTCCGCGTGGGGGCGCCGAGCAGGAGGTCGGCGACGGCTCCCCGTCGACCCGTCAGCGCGGACACGACGAGGAGGCGGCCGATCGCCACGAACCCGGCCGGCAGGTGCGCGACCCGGACGGCCGTCACCAGGTCGACGAGCTCGGCGGCCCGCCGCGGCACGGCCACGAGCTCCTCCCAGGCCAGCTCCTCCGGGTCGAGGGCGTCCAGCGCCGCCACCCCGGCCCGGTAGTCCGCCAGCCGCGGGTCCTCGACCCACACCCTCGGGTCCGACCGCAGCCCGCGCACGAGGGAACGCAGCACCCGGACCGGCGTCCGCACGGTGGGGCGCGGTGAGGCCGGGACGAACTCCTGGACGACCGCGTCCTGCTCGGGGAGGACGTCGGCGAACCGGACCACGACCCCCGCCAGGCCCCGCACCATCTCCTCCACGTGCCGGCCGACGGTCGGCCGGATCCAGGCGGTGAGCTCCAGCGGCAGCGGGCGGCGGGGGCAGGGCGGTCATCGGCCGGGCCTGCAGGACGACGAGCTCGCCGCCGGCGAACGCCCACTCCACGTCCTGCGGCCGGCCCAGGGAGGTGGCGACCGCCCGGCCGGCCCGGGCGAGCCGGGCCGCCTGCCCGTCCGTGAGCACCTGGCCGTCCCCGCCCGCCCTCCGCTCCACCACGGCCCCGTCCTCGGCGACGACGAGGTGCTCCGGGGTCACCCGTCCCGACACCACGGCCTCACCGAGCCCGCGGGCCGCGTCGACGACGACCCGGTCGCGTCGCCCGGTGACGGGGTCGGCGGTGAGGAGGACGCCGGCGGTGTCGGCCGGGACCATCCGCTGGACGACGACGGCCATCGCCACCGACCTCGGGTCGACGCCCAGCCGCTCCCGGTAGTCCACCGCGCGCTCCGACCACAGGGAGGCCCAGCACCGCCGGACGGCGTCCAGGACGGCCTCGGCACCCTCGACGTCCAGGAAGGTGTCCTGCTGCCCGGCGAAGGTGGCCCCCGGAAGGTCCTCCGCCGTCGCGCTGGAACGGACGGCGACCGGCCCGCCCCCCAGGCCCCGGTATGCCGTGCGCACGGCGCCCGCGAGGTCCTCCGGCACCGGGGCGTCCAGCACCTGGGGCGCCGACGCGGCGGCGCCCACGGCATACCGGTAGGCGTCGGTGGTGACCACGAACCCCGGCGGCACCCGCACGCCCGCCCCGAGCAGCTCCCCGAGGCCGGCCGCCTTGCCGCCCACGCGCGGCAGGTCGGCCGCACCGACCGACCCGAGGTCGAGGACGAGGCCGCCGGTCATGCCCCCGACACTAGGGGTCGGGGGGCCGTTGGCGCGGGGCGACGAAGGTGGGAAGGTGGGGTCATGAAGCGGGAGTACGAGCAGGCCACCGCCGTCGGCAACGCGCCACTGCGGATCCGGACCCGGGGACGGGCGGTGCTGTCCAACCCGATGACCAACCGGGGGACGGCCTTCACCGAGGCGGAGCGGGAGGCCCTCGAGCTCGACGGCCTGATGCCGACGGCGTTCACGACGCTGGAGAACCAGACCCAGCGGGTCTACGAGCAGTTCCGGTCGACCAAGACCATGCTCGGCAAGTTCCTCACGCTCAACGCCCTGCGCGACCGCAACGAGGTGCTCTTCTACCACCTGCTCTCCGGCCACCTGGAGGAGATGCTGCCGGTCGTCTACACCCCGACGATCGGCGAGGCGATCGAGCGCTTCAGCCACACCTACAACCGGCCGCGCGGGGTGTTCCTGTCGATCGACCACCCGGAGAAGGTCGAGCAGGGGCTGCGCAACTACGGGCTGGACGCGGAGGACGTGGACCTGGTGTGCGTCACCGACTCCGAGGGCATCCTCGGCATCGGCGACCAGGGCATCGGCGGCATCCAGATCGCCATCGGCAAGCTGTCCGTCTACACCGCCGCCGCCGGCGTCCACCCGCGACGGACCATCCCGGTCGTGCTCGACACCGGCACCGACAACCTCGGTCTGCTCTCCAGCGACATGTACCTGGGCGAGCGGCACGCCCGGGTGCGCGGCGAGCGCTACGACGAGTTCGTCGACCAGTTCGTGCAGACGGTCACCAGGCTCTTCCCGCACGCGATGATCCACTGGGAGGACATCGGCACCGCCAACGCCCACCGGATCCTGGAGCGCTACCGCGACGAGGTGTGCACCTTCAACGACGACATCCAGGGCACGGCGGCCGTCGTGCTGGCCGCCCTGCTGGCCGGCGTCGACGTCACCGGCACCAGCCTGGACGAGCAGCGCATCGTCATCTTCGGCGCCGGCAGCGCCGGCATCGGGATCGCCGACCTGGTCAAGGACCAGATGCTGCGCACCCGCACCGCCCGGACCGAGGAGGAGGCCTACAGCCACTTCTGGCCCATCGGGCTGCAGGGCCTCTACGTCGACGACGACGAGACCCTGCACGACTTCCAGCGGGTCTACGCCCGGCGCCGGGAGGAGGTGGCGGACTGGGACGTGGCCGACCCCGAGCGCATCGGCCTGCTCGACGTCATCCGCAACGTGCGGCCGACGATCCTCATCGGCACCTCCACCAAGGGCGGGGCCTTCACCCAGGAGGTCGTCGAGGAGATGGCCCGGCACAACCCCCGGCCGATCATCTTCCCGCTGTCCAACCCCACCAGCCGCGCCGAGGCCACGCCCGCCGACATCCTGCGGTGGACCGACGGCAAGGCGCTCGTGGCCACCGGGAGCCCGTTCGAGCCGGTCACCCACGACGGCATCCGGCACACCATCGCCCAGTCCAACAACGCGCTGATCTTCCCGGGGCTGGGCCTGGGCGTGGCCGCCTGCCGGGCGACCGGGATCACGCCCGGCATGATCGCCGCCGCCTCCCAGGCGCTGGCCGGGCTCGTCAACGCCTGGCGTCCGGGCGCCCCGCTGCTGCCCGGGATCGGCGACCTGCGCCTGGTGTCGGCGACGGTGGCGATCGAGGTGGCCAGGCAGGCCGCCAAGGAGGGCGTCGCTGAGCGGCCGCTCACGGACCCGGTCCAGCAGGTCTACGAACGGATGTGGCAGCCGCGCTACCCGGAGGTCGAGGCGATCTGAGGGCAGGAACGCCCCGGTCGTGCCGGACTTGACCTAGGTCAAGGAACCGGGGGCGCAACGTCCGTAGCTTGAGGTCATCAGCCCGAACGGGGACGTGACACCACACGAAAGGACGCCGTGATGACCACCGCGAGCACCGACCGGACGACCACCACCACGACCGCCACCACCCGGACCACCCTGCGCGCCGAGGGCTTCTCCTGCCCCTCCTGCGTGGCCAAGATCGAGAAGCAGGTGGGCCGCCTCGCCGGCGTGGAGGCCGTCACGGTCCACTTCGCCTCGGCCCGCATCGAGGTCGACCACGACGAGACCCGCGTGAGCGTGGACGACCTCGTCGCCGCGGTCGCCAAGGCCGGCTACACCGCCCGCCCCGCCGCCTTCTGAGGCCCGCGCGTGCACCAGATCCAGACCTGGCTGCACGGCCGGTGGGCCGTGCCCACGCTCTCCGGGTCGCGATCCTCGCCTCGCTCGTGCTGAGCCGGGTGCTGGACCTGACGGGCTGGGGCGACGTGCTCATGATCCTCGCCGCCGTCGTGGCCGGGACCCCCGTCGTGCTCAAGGCCTGGCGGGCGCTGACCGCCCGCGTCGTCGGCATCGACCTGCTCGTCTCGATCGCCGCGATCGGCGCCGTGATCATCGGCAACTACTGGGAGGCGGCCGCGGTCACCTTCCTCTTCGCCGTCGGCCACGGCCTGGAGGCCGCCACCCTCAACAAGACCCGGTCGACGCTGGCCGAGCTCGTCGCGGTCGCGCCCGACGTGGCCGTCGTGCTGCGCGACGGCGAGCAGGTCGAGGTGCCGGCCGCCCAGGTGGGCACCGGCGAGACCGTCCTCGTCAAGAACGGCACCAAGGTGCCGGTCGACGGCACCGTGTCCGGTGGCACCGGGGCCCTCGACGAGGCCTCCATCACCGGCGAGTCCATCCCGGTCGAGAAGTCGGCCGGCGACCAGGTGTTCGCCGGCACGATCGCCACCGGCGGGTTCCTCCAGGTCACCGCGACCGGCGTGGGCACGGACACGACGCTGGCCCGCATCATCCACCGGGTCGAGGAGGCCCAGGACGCCAAGGCGCGGACGCAGGCGTTCATGGACCGGTTCTCCGCCTGGTACACCCCCGCGATCATCGTGCTCGCGCTCGGCGTGGGCCTGCTGACGCAGGACGTCGTCCTCGCGCTGACCCTGCTCGTCATCGGCTGCCCCGGGGCCCTGGTCATCTCCATCCCGGTCTCGATCGTCGCCGGCATCGGCCGCGGCGCCAAGGACGGCATCCTCATCAAAGGCGGGGAGTTCCTCGAGACCTCCGCGAAGATCGACGCGGTCGCGCTGGACAAGACCGGCACCCTCACCGAGGGCCGTCCGCGGCTGACCGACGTGGTGGTCCTGGGCGACCTCGACCGCGACGACGTGCTGCAGCTGGCCGCCCGCGCCGAGGCCGGGTCGGAGCACCCCCTGGCCCGCCCGGTCCTGGAGGCCGCCGCGGCCGAGGGCCTGCGGGTCCCCGGCCTGCCCGAGCACACCGAGCCGGTGCCCGGCAAGGGCGTCGTCGCCACGCTGGCCGGCTCGCGCGTGGCCGTGGGCAACCTGGCCCTGGTCGCGGGAGAGCAGGACGTCGCCGCGACCGACGGGCCGGGGGGCGACCTCTCCCGCGCGGCTCAGGTCGTCGAGGAGCTGGCCGCCGCCGGCCGGACCCCCATGGTCGTCGCCCGCGACGGCCGCGTCCTCGGCGTCGTGGCCGTCGCCGACCGGGTCCGGGACGACGCCCCCGAGATGGTGCGTCGCCTGCACGCCTCCGGCGTGAAGAAGGTCGTCATGCTGACCGGCGACATCGAGCCGGTCGCCCGTGCCGTCGGCGCCGCCGTCGGGGTGGACGAGGTCCGTGCCGGCCTGCTGCCCGAGGACAAGCTCGAGGCGGTCGAGGACCTGCGGCGCCAGGGCTACGTCGTGGCCATGGTCGGCGACGGCGTCAACGACGCCCCTGCGCTGGCCACCGCCGACATCGGCGTGGCGATGGGTGCCGCGGGCACCGGGGTGGCCATCGAGACGGCCGACATCGCGCTCATGAAGGACGACCTGCTCAAGCTGCCCGAAGCGGTCTCGCTGGCCCGCCGCACCGTGAACAACATGCGGCAGAACATCGCGGTCGCGCTGCTGACGGTCGCCGCGCTCCTGGCCGGCGTGCTCTTCGGCGGCGTCACCATGGCGATCGGCATGCTCGTGCACGAGGTCTCGGTGCTCGTCGTCATCGTCAACGCGATGCGGCTGCTGCGCCGCCACCGCGGCACGGACGTCCGGTCGCAGGACGACCACCGCGGCCCGGGCCGCTCCGCCGGCGTGGCCCCGTCGGAGGACGACGCACCGTCGGCCGGCACCGTCAGGCAGGCACAGGCCTCGAACCCTGTCAGCGCCTGACGGTCCCGCCCGGCCCCACGGGGTGAGGTCGGGTAGGTCGGACCTCCATCGCCGGACAGGGCGATGGAGGTCCTTCCTCGCCGACCTCACCTTTGTCCGGGGTGACGGCGGAGCACCGCGAGCGGAGAGTGCTCCGCGGAGCAGCCCCATGCCACGAGCACCGTGTGGGCGGCTCAGGCCTGGGCCCGCAGGTACCTCCCGAAGTGCGGCACGGTGAACGCGATCCGGCCCCGCTCGCCGCTGTAGATCAGCCCCTTCTTGAGCAGGGCGTCCCGGGCCGGCGACAGCGACTGCGGCTTGCGGCCCAGGTGGGCGGCGATGTCGGCGGTGGCCACCGAGCCGACCTCGTCCACCTCCTGACCGGCCTCGACCTGCTGGGCGGCCAGGTCGGCCATGGCCCGCAGGTACTCCCGCTCCCCCGGCGTCGCCCGCTCGTAGCGCGAGCCGAAGAAGCCCACCGCCAGCTCCTCCTCGGCGTCGGGCGCGGCGACCCGCACGTCCTCGGCGGTGATCGGCGACCGCGGGGCCAGGTCCCAGACCTCCTTGCCGTAGGCCTGGATGAAGTAGGGGTAGCCACCGGTCGCGGCATACATCGCCTCGAGAGCGTCCTGCGCCCACTCGGCGTCCTCGTCCGCGGCGGGGTTCTGCAGCGCGCGGACCGCCTCCTCGCGGGAGAGCCGGTCGATCCGGTTGTAGCGGAACAACCGTTCGGAGTAGGACTTGCTCGCCGACAGCACCGCCGGCAGGTGCGGCAGCCCGGCCCCGACGACGATGACCGGCAGCGCCGACTGGCTCAGCTCGTGACAGGCCGCGCAGACGGCCGAGACGTCCTCGGGCGCCAGGTCCTGCATCTCGTCGATGAAGACGGCCACGCCCTTGCCGACGTCCGCGGCCAGCCCGCCCACGTCGGTGAACAGCTCGACGAGGTCGATCTCGATGTCGCCGGAGTCGGCCCGGCCGCTGATCGCGGGGACGTCGATGCCGGGGTTCCACCGGTCGCGCAGCTTGGCGCCGGGCTGGTCCTTCTGCGCGAACGCCTTGATGACACCCAGGACGTGGTCGAGCTCCTCTCCCCTGGGGTGGCCCAGCTCACGCACGGCCACGTGGAGGGCGGCGGCCATCGGCCGGCGCATGCCCTGGTCGGGCCGCGCCTCGTACTTGCCGGTCCCCCACCGCGCCCGCACCGCCGTGCTGCGCAGGGCGTTGAGCAGGACGGTCTTGCCCACGCCCCGCAGCCCGGTGAGGATCATCGAGCGCTCGGGACGGCCCCGCTGGATGCGTTCGAGCACGACCTGGAAGCGCTGGAGCTGCTCGTCGCGGCCGGCGAGCTCGGGCGGGCGCTGGCCGGCGCCGGGGGCGTAGGGGTTTCGGATCGGATCCACCATCGGACCGTATGCCTTTCTCTAGCGTGGGAGGCAGAGACACGCAGAGAGAAGCAGAGGCGACGCTCGCTCGCACCGTCTCCTCCCCTCTAGGCACCCGGCTAGAGTGGGACAGATGCGCCCAGAAGACCTCTCCCGGGTCCCGCTCGGGGAGCGCCTCACCGTCCGCCACCAGCTGGCCGACGGGCGGGCCAGCGACGTCGTGGGGCACCTCGTGGGGCGCGACGAGCAGACCCTGGTCCTCGACACGCGCCGCGGCCGGGCGGTCGTCCGGCTGACGGACGTCGTCGTGGCGCGGGTCGTCCGGGCCGTCCCGTGGCGGGTGGCCACCTTCCTCGAGCGCGCCGAGGTGGCGGTGCTCGACCTGGACGGGGTGCTGCGCGACTTCGACACCGAGGGCCACGTCGGCCGCGCCGCCGCCGAGCTGGGCACCGACCTGGAGGGCCTGCTCGAGGTTGCCTTCGGCATCGACGAGGCGATGGCCATGCTCACCGGGCGCTGCACGCACGCGGAGTGGGTGCAGGCCCTCGAGACCAGGCTGCTGGACGACGGTCACCATCCGCCCGCGGTCGAGCGGCTGATGACCGTCTGGGTCGAGGACCGGGGCACCCCGGTCGCCCCGACGACCGAGCTGGTCGACCGGCTGTCCGCGGCCGGGACGCCGGTGTTCGTCTTCACCAACGGCACCGACCGGGTGCCCGAGGAGCTGGAGCACATCGGCCTGGGCCACCTGGTGCCCGCCCTGATCAACGCCTGCGACCTGGGCGTGGCCAAGCCCGACCCCGAGGCGTATGCGGTCGCGCACGCCGAGATCGAACGTCGCCTCGGGCGCACGGTCGGCCGGGAGCAGGTGCGTTTCACCGACGACCGGCCGCACAACGTCGAGGCGGCCCGGGAGTTCGGCTGGCAGGCCCGGATCTTCACCCCGCCGTCCTGACGGGCACCGTTGTGCACGGCTGATGTGTCACAGCGGTCGCCGGGATGACCGATGTGACACAACACCTGGGTACATCGGTCGGGAGAGACGCCTCCCCCGTCAGAGGACGGTGGGCTCCCCGTCGCCCTCGGCGGCCATCGCCTTGCCCTGACGCTTCCAGGCCTGCATGCCCCCGTCGACGTTGACCACGTCGAACCCCTGCATGACCAGCCACTGCACGGTCCGGCCCGAGCGGCTGCCGGTGCGGCAGATGACGGGCAGCGACTCGTCGGTGATCGGGACCTCGTCGAGCCGCGCGGGCACGTCACCCATGGGCAGGTGGATGGCACCGGGGGCGTGCCCGGCGGCGAACTCGTCGTGCTCGCGCACGTCCACCACGAGGGCGTCGTCGGGGATCTCGTCGACGGAGACGGTGGGGATCTCGCTCATGCGGGCCATCCTCCCACCGCGACCGACCGGGCTCCACCGCAGCGGGAACCCCCGCTACCGCAGCAGCCGGGACATCCGCCGGTCGGCCAGCTCCTTGCCACCGGTCTGGCAGGTGGGGCAGTACTGCAGCGAACGGTCGGCGAAGGAGACCTCCCGCACCGTGTCCCCGCAGACGGGGCACGCCTCGCCGGTGCGCCCGTGGACGTTCATCCCGGCCCGCTTGGCGTCCTTGAGCTCGGCGGCCGGCCGCCCCTCCGCCGCCATCACCGCGGCGGTCAGCGTCGTGCGCAGCGCCTCGTAGAGCCGGGCCACCTCCTCCTCGGTGAGCGCGGCGGCGATCGCGAACGGCGACAGCCGGGCCGCGTGCAGCACCTCGTCGGAGTAGGCGTTGCCCACGCCCGCCAGCACCGACTGGTCGCGCAGCAGCCCCTTGACCTGGGTGCGCCGGCCCTCGAGGAGCGCGGCGAACTGCTCGGGCCCGAAGTCGTCGGCCAGCGGGTCCGGCCCGAGGGAGGCGATGCCGGGGACCGCGGAGGGGTCGGGCACGACATACGCCGCCAGGCCCTTGCGCGTGCCCGCCTCGGTGAGGTCGAAGCCGGAGTCGTCGTCGAGCCGGACGCGCAGGGCGATCGGGGACTTCCCGGGGCGGACGCGGGTGGCGGGGACCTGCTCGTACCACCGCAGCCAGCCCGCCCGGGCCAGGTGGAAGACCAGGTGGGTGCCGTCGACGTCCAGGTCGACAAACTTGCCGTGCCGGTGCACCCCGTCGACCGGGCGGCCCACGAGCGAGTCCGGCGGCGGGTCGAAGGTCTTGAGCACCGCGATCGAGCCCAGCTCGACGTCGGTGACGACCCGGCCGACGGCACGACCGCCGAGGAAGTCCACGAGGGCCTGCACCTCGGGCAGCTCAGGCATCCTCGCCCTCCTCCACCTCGCGTCCGGGACGGCGGCCAGCCCGCTGCCCGGGTCGGGCGTGGCCGGCCCGTCGACCTCCCGGCGGCGCTGGCGGGCCGCGACGAGCAGCTGGTGCAGGCCGTAGCCGTTGGGCGCCTTGAGCATCGGGGCCTTGGCCCGCTTGCCCAGCAGCTCGTCGGTGGCCACCGGCAGACCGCTGGAGAGCACCTGCTCGGCGGGGGTCAGCTCGCGGATGCAGATCGCCTCGACCGCGTCCGGGTGCTCGGCCGCCAGGGTGCCGTAGATGACGGGGTCGTGCTGGCCGTCATCGCCGACGAGGATCCAGCGGATGTGCGGGAACTCCTCGACCAGCCGGCGCAGCTCGCGCTCCTTGTGCTCCTGCCCGGAGCGGAACCACCCGGTGTTCGTCGGCCCCCAGTCGGTCAGCAGCATCGGGCCCACGGGGTAGTCGTGCCGCCGCAGGAAACGGGTCAGCGCCGGCGCCGTGTTCCAGGCTCCTGTGGAGAGGTAGAACAGCGGCATCCGCGGGTCCTCGGCGACCAGCGCGCGGTACATCGAGCCCATCCCGGGCACCCGCTCGCGCACCATCTCCGAGCGGACGAAGGTGTTCCAGCCGGCGATGAGGATACGTGGAAGGTGGGTGATCATCACCGTGTCGTCGATGTCGCTGACCAGCCCCACCTCGGCCCCGGGGTCGACGACGTGGACGGACACCGTGACCGAGTCGCCGTTGGGAAGGGAGACGCTCGCGTCGTGCCAGCCCGGGGCCAGCCCGTGGCCGGGCACCTCGACGTCGACGTAGCCGCCCCGGTCGCTGGTCGTGGTGACCGTGGCCCGCCCCATCCGGACGACGACCTCGGCACCGACCTCGGGGGCGGTGAGGAAGACGCGCCAGCCCCGCTGGGCGATGTCGAGCAGCGAGTCCTGCGCGTGGGTCAGGGCGGTGCGTTCGTGCGGGTCGTGGCGCGACAGGACGACCCGGGCGAACACGCGGGCCCGCTCGGTGCTGGCGTAGCCGGTGTAGCCGAACAGCCGCTGCTGCCACCCGCGCTTCACCAGGGACGACCCGACCCGGGCGCGGACGGAGTCCTCCAGCCGGGCAGCGATGTGGGGGCGCGCCATGGGGATCAGACTAGCGGCGCCCACCGTCAGGTATGCGGCGCGCGTGCGCCTCGGCGCCTGCGTCAGTCGGCCGCGGCGACGGAGGCGTCGTGCTCGGCCTCCTGCCGGGCGGCCTCCTCGGCCGCCGCCTGCTCCTCGGCGGCGCGCTCGGCCTCCCGCCGCTCGCGGGCCGCCGCGGCACCGGGCGCACCCTCGACGGTGCCGGCCTCCAGGGCGACCTGCTCGACCGCGACCCAGGTGGGACCGTCGACGACGCCGGTGACCTCCAGGCCGGCCGCCTGCTGGACCTGCCGGACCGCCTCGGCGGTCATCGGGCCGAAGCTGCCGTCGGTCTCCAGGTCGAGCAGCCGCTGGAGCAGCGCCACGGCGCCGCCGGCGTGGTCGCCGTCGGGCCGGAGGGCGCCGTCCGGGTCGGCGACCCGGTCGAGGTCGCCCTGCTCCAGCGCCACGTCCCGCACGGCGGAGGTCGGGTGGGCGGCGCGCTCGGCGGTCAGCCAGGTCAGCGGGGTGACCACGGCGGCATCCTCGGCCCGGCGGTCGGCCTGTGCCTGCAGCACGGGCACGGTCGCCTCCCACTCGGCCAGCGCGGCCGCGGTGATCGGGCCGAAGCTGCCGTCCGTCTCGACGCCGAGGAACTCCTGGAGGACCTTGACGGCCTCGCCGGTGTCCCCCTGGGCGCGGGTGGTGCGCAGGTGGGGCGTGAAGGCCGTGGTCTGCCAGTCGGCCCGCTCGGGGGGTCGGACCGTCGCGGGCAGCTCGCCCAGCTCCCAGCCGAGCAGCGCGGCGTAGGTGAAGTCGTCGGCGATGCCGGTCACGGGAAGGTCGTGCTCGGTCTGCCAGGTGATGAGCTCGGTCCGGGTGCGGTCGTCGAGCACGCCGCTGACCGGCAGCCCGAGCTGCTCCTGGAGCATCGCCACGCCGCCGCCGGACTCCCCGGGGCGCACGCGCTGCATACCCGTGGCCGGGGCCGCCGCCAACGCCGCCTGCTCGCACGCGGTGACGCGGGGCAGCTGGTGCAGCGGGGCGTACTGGCCCGGGACCACGTCGCACGGGCCCAGGTCGGGCTCGGTCACGGCGACGCCCGTCCACCACGAGGTGCGCATCTGGGCACCGTCCCAGGTGAACGAGAAGTGGATGTGGTCGGTGTGCGGGGTGCCGGTGTAGAACTGCCATCCGCGGCCGTCGCCGTGCCAGATGAGGCCGTTCCAGATGAGGTACTCCAGGCCGAACCGGTCGGCCATCTCGCCGTCGTTGTCGGTGAGCCACACGATGACCGAGTCGGCGATCTGCCGGTCGGCGGGGTCGAAGGCGTTGAGCGGCCAGTCCAGGCCGCGGCCGTCGTGGTGGAAGCTGGCGTAGTCGATGCAGGGCCGGGAGCCGAACCACGTGGGCCGGTCGTAGTGGCCGGTCACGAGCAGCGCGAAGGCGACCACCCCGGGGCGGTCGACCGGGTCGCAGGAGACCTGCTGGGCGAACGGACCGCGCTCGTCGACCTCGACCGGCAGGGCCTCGTTGACCGGCGGCTGCGGGACCACGGCCGGGTCGGCCGGGACCGGGGAGAAGACGGCCGGCCCGCCCGCGTTGCCGTTGGGCACGTAGCCGGTCGCCGTCGGTGGCGGGGAGACGGGCGCCGGAGCGGGGGCGGGCTCGGTCGTGCCCTGGTCAGCAGGCGGGACGGCGGGGTCGGCGGGTTCCACGGCCGGGTCGACCGGCTGGGCGGGGACACCGCCCTGAGGGTCGACGGGCACCGGCTCGGGGTTGGCCAGGGCCGGCGAACCCCCGAGGGCCAGGCGCCGGCGAGCAGGGCCGTCGCGCTCCACCGGGCGGCTGCGGCCACCGTGCTCCGGCGGGATCCCCCTGCTGCTGACATCGCTGCTCTGCTTCCTGTCACCACTGACGACCTGCACGAGACCCGTCACGGGGGCCCGCGTCGAGGCAACTCTATGCCGCCGTCGGCCCCCTGACCAGAGGGTTCGCACCCTCTTTGCCCTCCTGTGACCAACCAGTCACGGGGCGTGCGTCCCACCTGCCACATGGGCCCCATTCAGGGCTCCCCGGACACGGCGGACGGGCCACCCCCGAGGGGATGGCCCGTCCGTCGTCGTGCGTTACTTCGGCCGGCGGCCGCTCAGCGGGTCACAGCCCGTTGACGCGGTCCTCCGGTGCCTCGAGGTTGGGGTGGGCGTCGAGGTAGTTGACGAAGTTCGCCAGGTCCTCGGGCCCGCCGACGAGGTTGGTGCCCTCGGTGAAGGCACTGAAGCTGTCACCGCCCTCGGCGAGGAAGTTGAGCGTCGACACCTGATAGGTCGCGGTCAGGTCGATCGAGGTGCCGTTCAGCTCCATGGATCCGGGGACGACCGAGTTGGTCGAGGGGTCCCACGTGTAGGTGAACCCCTCGGACACGCCGAGCGCCAGCATGGTCCTGCTGCGGTCCGGGTTGTACTGCTGGTTCAGCACGTCCATGATCTGCTGCCCGGTCATGTCGATGGTGACGAGGTAGTTGCCGAAAGGCATCACAGCGTAGGCCTCGCGGTAGGTGATCGGGCCTTCGTCGAGGCTGGCGCGAACGCCACCGACGTTCATGAAGGCGATGTCACCACCGGCCGCCTCCTCGCCCCACCAGTGGATGGAGTCGGCGACCAGGTCGGCCATCGGGGTCTCGATGCCGCGGTCCCCGCCTGCATCACCGGTGATCGGCTCCGCCGCCGAGCCGACGGGCTGGCTGCCGACATAGTCGGCCTGGGCGGTCCAGTACTCCACTATGGCGGCGACCTCGGGGTCAGGGGTCACCTCGGCGGTGTCCACCACGTGGTTGGCGACGGTGAGGCTCTCCCGGATCACGTCCTTGGTCCTGCGATCCACCTGGAAGGTCGTCTGGCTCAGGACGCGGCCCCAGTCGCCAGGCCCGGCCACTGCACGCTGCCCACCGGAGCCATCCGGCAGCATGCAGGCAAATCCGCTGTGCGTGTGCCCGGTGAGCAGCACGTCCACCTCGGAGGAGGTTGCGGCGTTGATGTCGACGATGGGGCCGGTCAGATCCTCACAACCGGCATTGACGTCCTCCGACGTGATCGCGTCGGCGTAGACCCCGTCGTCGTAGCCTCCCTCGTGGACCAACCCGACGATGGCTTCGACCCCCCGTCTCTGGAGCTCTGCCGCGTACCTGTTCATGGCCTCGGCCTCGTCCAGGAAGGTCACGTCCGCGACGCCGCTGGGCGAAACCAGCGTGGGGGTCTCGTCGGTCACGACGCCGATGAAACCGACCTTGACACCCCTGATGTTCTCGATCGTGTACGGAGGCAGGATCGGCTCCCTGCTGTCGTTCCACACGACGTTGGCCGCCAGGTAGGGGAAGTCGGCGCCGGCGTAGGCGGTCTCCCCGAACTGCCCGAGCTCGGGGTGGTTTCCACCCTCGACCATGCGCATGAGCTCGGTGACGCCTTCGTCGAACTCGTGGTTACCGACAGCCGAAGCATCCAGACCCATGGCGTTGAGGATCTCGACCGTCGGCTCGTCCTGGAAGAGACCGGAGTCGAAGGTCGACCCTCCGATGCTGTCGCCGGACGACACCGTGAACGTCGTCCCCTCGAAGTCTCCACGCAGGTCGTTGACCAGACCGGCGAGATAGGCAGCACCACCGTAGGTTCCGAGGTAGACCTCAGTCTCGTCGTCGAGCTCCTTGTAGAGGTCCATCGGTTGCAGGTGCCCGTGGAAATCGCTGAACTGCAGGAGCTGGACGTCGACCGGCTGCTGCCCGGGGGGCGTGCCCTTCTTGCCGCTGTTGTTGCCCCGGCCCTTGTTGGGGTTGTCGGCCTTGTCGTGCCCCTTGGCCTTGCCGTGGGGGGCGGTGTGGGCCTTCTCGTTGGCCTTGTCGCTGGGCGCTGCGACCGCGGTGGCGCCGACCATGGAGGTGGCCGTCACCGCGGCGAGCGCGAGGGCGAGAGTTCGCTTCATTGCTGGATCTTCTCCCTGATGCTGTTCGTGGGGGACCGTCGCACGGTACCCCGTCCCCGAGCCACCGACGACCGTACCCGCCGACCGCCCGCTTGTCTTCCCCCTGCGTTCATCCGGGCGACACCGACGGTTCCCGGTCTGCGGCCCCAGTCATTCGACCGTCTTTAGACAAACACTTGCCAAACCTTCGTGGAGAGGTTCATTCTGAGATCACCGGGTCGACGCCGACCCCCACCCACCAGGAGGAACCCCATGAAGAAGATCGCCGGCCTCGCGACCGCCACCGCCCTCGCCCTCACCGCCCTGGCGCGCCCGCCGCCAGCGCCGCCCCCGCGGGCAAGCCCGACACCGCCTGCATGCAGGCCGGGATCGCCACCCTCAAGGAGGTGGGCCTGTTCTCCACCGTGGCCAAGGAGGGCCTGCCCATCGCGACGGCCGTCACCGCGGGCGCCACCGTCCGTGAGGGCGCCGACATCTCCGGCCTGCCCGAGGTCCTGCCCCTGTCGGTCGTCCTTGCCGACCACCGCGCCGGCGACGACAGCCTCTTCGTCTACCCCTGGTGCAACTGAAGCCTGCTACCGATCCCCGCACGGTCCGCGCCCAGGGCCCGGAGCACCATGCTCCGGGCCCCCGGTGCGTTCCGCCCCGCACGACCGACCTGACTGTCCAGCCTCCGTCCAACCCTCGGGCTAGGCTGGGGCACCACCACCCCGCAGGTCGACCCCGAACCCGAACCCAGGAGGTGCCATGACGGTCCGCTACACGGTCAAGCAGGTCAGCGGACTCACCGGCGTCGCGGCCGACCGGCTCCGCGCGTGGGAGCGTCGATACGGCGTCGTCGAGCCGGGGCGCAGCGAGTCGCGCTACCGCCTCTACGACGACGTGGACGTGGCCCGTCTCCGCAAGATGGCCGAGCTGGTCCAGGCCGGCACCCCGGCCTCCCTCGCCGCCGAGCAGGTCCGCGACCTCCGGGCCATCACCGGCCGCGACGGCACCGTCTCCCTCGTCCGCGCGGGCTCCCCCGGCCGCGGCGGCGAACGGTCCACCGGTCGCGACGGGGCCCCACGCTCCGACGACGGGCAGACTCCGGCGCCGACGTCCGAGGGCGGCGCGTCCCGCCGGGACGGATGGGTCACCCTGGACCTGTCCTCCACCGGCCTGCCCCCGGTCGAGGCGCTCATCCCGCCCGCCCGCTCCCTCGACCGCATCAGCCTGGACCGGACGCTCGACCAGGCCTTCTCCGTCGGCTCCTTCGAGCTCGTCTTCGAGCGCTGGCTGACCCCGGCGCTCGCCCGCCTGGGCAAGGCCTGGGCGGACGGCCTCATCGACGTGGGCGGCGAGCACTTCGTCAGCGCCGCCGTCCACCGGCGGCTGAGCAGGGCCTTCGAGGCGGCCGGCCCCCAGGACGGCGGCCCCGTCGTCATCATCGGCCTGCCACCCGGCGCCATGCACGAGCTGGGCTCTCTCGCCCTGGCCACCTGCCTGCGCCGCCTGGGCGCCGACGTGCGCTACCTCGGCCGGGACCTGCCGGTCACCAGCTGGACGCACGCGGTCGAGCAGCTGCGGCCGGCCGCGGTCACCGTGTCGGTCCCGGTCACCAGCGACGACGCGAGCGCCCAGGTCCTCGTCGAGGTGCTCGCCCGCACCCCGGAACCCCCGGCGATCTACGTCGGCGGCCGTGGCTGCGGGACGGACTGGCCAGAGGAGCTCGGCGTGACCCGTCTCGAGGGCGGCGTCGTCGAGGCCGCCCGGGCAATGGTCGCCGAGCTGCGCTGACCCGCCGGCCCCGGCGTCACCGCCCTTCGGGGCGTCACCGCCTCCGGGCGAGCGCCTTCCCGAGGGCGAGCAGCCCCATACCCGCACCCACGCCGGCCGCGACCTTCGGGCCGATCTCGCGGACCGGGTCCGGCGAGGCGTCGGCCATCGCCAGCCGCACCGCCTCGCGGTAGGGCGTGCGCCCACCCTCGGGCTCGCCGACCAGCTCGACGATGTCGTCCTCCTTGCACACCACCTCGTGCACGAGCGACCCGACGAGCGGCTTGGCCACCCCCGAGGCCACCGGGGTCACCAGGCCGACCCAGTGCCCCGCCAGCCACGGCGTCAGCACGGGCAGCGTGACGATGAACCGCCGGCGCATGCCGGTGACCTCGGCGAAGGCCTGCATCATCTCCTCGTAGGTCAGCACGTCGGGCCCGCCGATGTCGAAGGTCCGGTCGACGTCCGCCGGCAGGGAGGCCGCGCCGACGAGGTAGTGCAGGACGTCGTCGATCGCGATCGGCTGGATGCGGTTGTGCAGCCACTTCGGCGCGACCATGGCCGGCAGCCGACCGGTGAGGTAGCGCAGCATCTGGAAGCTCACCGACCCCTCGCCGATGACCACGGCCGCCTGCAGCACGGCGGTCGGGACGCCGGAGTCGAGCAGGATGTCCCCGACCTCGACCCGCGAGGCCAGGTGCGAGGACAGCTCGCCGTCGGGGTGCAGGCCGGAGAGGTAGACCAGCCGCGAGACGCCCGCGGCCAGCGCCGCCGAGGCGAACGTGCGGGCCATCCGCCGGTCCCGCTCCCGGAAGTCACCCTCCCCGTCCATCGAGTGGAGCAGGTAGTAGGCGACCGCCACCCCCTCCATCGCCCGGCGCACGTCGTCGGCGTCCTGGGCGTCGCCCTCGACGACCTCGACCCGGTCGGCCCAGTCCTCGGTCAGCCGGCCGGCCGAGCGGGTCAGCACGCGCACCCGGTAGCCGGCGTCGAGCAGCCGCGGCACGAGCAGGCCGCCGATGTAGCCGGTCGCCCCCGTGACGAGCGCGAGGGAGCCGGGTCCGGGCGGTCCGCCGAGCAGGTCGGCGTCGAGGTCGGTCGGGGCGGGTGCGGCGTGCTCGGTCATCGGGACTCCAGGTGGGAGGAGGGAGTATGCGGTGTCAGCGCAGCAGGGACATCAGGGGTGGCAGGAGGAGCAGCATGCCGGCGGACCAGGTGATGTGGGTGATGATCGGGGCCAGCACGCCGCCGGTGACCCGGCGCTGCAGGGAGCAGACGACCCCGATGAGCACGGCGGCGAAGACGAGGAGGGGCACGCCGACGGCGACCGTCACCACGGCATACACGACGACGTTGCCGACGACCGCCCAGTGCCGGGGCAGGGCGGCGTAGAGGGCCCCGCGGAAGAAGAGCTCCTCGGCGACCCCGTTGAAGACGGTGATGACCAGGACCACCCACAGCACCCCGGCGCGGGCGTGGTCGAGCAGGCCCTCGACGGGCTCGGCCAGCAGGGGGACCCGCGAGACGAGCAGCGCCCCGGCGAGGAAGAACGCCAGCAGCAGCACGCCCAGGGCGATGGGCTGTACGACCGGGACGACGTAGTGGGTGCCCTCGCGGGTGTTGGCGCGGCCGCGGCGCAGCGGGCCCGAGGCGAAGGCTCCCCCGGCCCACACGACCGCGAGGACCGCCGTGCCGTAGTAGAACGTCGGGTCGCCCGGGGGCAGCGACAGCGACCACCACAGCAGCACGGCGCCGACGGCCAGGGTGAGGACGACGACCACGCGGCGGCGCCGGACGACCTCCGGCGGGTCCTCGGACCGGCCGGGGACCGGCTTGACCAGCGCCGCCTCGACGAAGTCGCGGAGCTCGTCGGCGACCTCACGAACCGGGTTCACCGTCGGGTCAGAGGTTCTCGTCGAGGAACTCGCGGGCCACCTCTGCCGGGTCCTGGCCATCGGTGACGACCTGGACCATCATCTCGGTGAGGTTCTCGGTCGTCAGCGCGTCGGAGACCTCGTTGAGCGCCTCCTCCACCGTGCCGTTGACCTTCTCGGTGCTGATGAGCGGCACGACGTTCTGCGCGGCGAAGAGCGACTCGGGGTCCTCGAGCACGACGAGGTCGTTCTCCTCGATCGCCGGGTCGGTGGTGAAGATGTTGGCCACGTCGACCTGGCCGTTGACCAGCGACTGGACGGTCAGGGTGGCCCCGGCCGACAGCGAGCGGAACTGCGCGAACTCCAGCCCGTAGACCTCGCGCAGGCCGTCGACGCCGTTGGGACGTGACTCGAACTCCGGCGGCCCGCCGAGGACCAGCTCCCCGGCGTGCGGCTCGAGGTCGGCGATGGAGGTCAGCCCGAGCTCGTCGGCGGTCTCGCTGGTGACGACGAGGGAGTCCTTGTCCTCGGCCTCGCTGATCTGCAGCAGCTGCAGCCCGTCCGGCAGGTTCTCCTGCGCCTCGGCGAGGACCTCCTCGGAGGAGGTCACGGTGATCTCGGGGTTGAGGTAGGTGGCCAGGCCGCCGGTGTACTCCGGGATGAGGTCGATCGACCCGTCCTCCAGGCCGGCCATGTAGGTCTCGCGGCTGCCGATGTTGAGCGTGGTGGACACCTCGACGCCGGCGTCGGAGAGCGCGCCGGCGTAGATCTCCGCGAGCAGGACGTTCTCGGGGAAGTTGGCCGAGCCGACGACGACCTCGCCGACGTCACCACCCCCCGCAGCCGCGTCGTCGGTCGAGCCGTCGTCGTCGGTGGAGCCGCCGTCCTCGGCCGAGCCCTCGCTCTCGGGGGTCTCGGCGTCCAGCGGGTCTCCGCCGCCGCCGCAGGCGCTCAGCGGGACCAGGGCGGCGACGGTCAGGGCCAGGATCGAGCTGCGCTTCATCAGGGTTCCTCCGCGGTGGTGGATGTCGGGGACCAGCGTGCCACAGCAGGCTCCGCGCGGCTCCTCAGGCGGGGAGCCCCAGGATCCCGAGGACCTCGCGCAGGTCGGTGATCCGGCGGGCGTCGGGGGCGTCCAGCGGGATCCCGGGCGTCTCCAGCAGGACGCCGGGGATCCCGGCCGCGAGCGCCGCCGCCACGTCGCCGGGGCGGTCGCCGACGGCCAGGACGTCGGCGGCGTCGAGCCCGTGTCGGCGCAGCAGCTCCAGCGGCATCTCCGGGTCGGGCTTGCGGGCGAAGCCGTCGGGGGCGCAAACCATGTCGTCCACGTCCAGGTCGAGGGTGCGCAGCAGCTGCGTCGCGCTCTCCCGGTCGCGGTGGGTCGCGACGAGGTTGAGCCCGCCCGCCGCCGTCACCGCCGCCAGCACCTCGTGCGCCCCGGCCACGGCGGGAGGGGGGTCGGTGCGCCAGGTCTCCTTGGTCCTCTCGTATGCCGTGCGCAGCCGGGTCTCGGGGACGCCGTGCCGGCGGGCCAGCGTCTCGATCGCGTGGCCGCTGGAGACGCGGGTGAGCCCGGCGACCTCGCGCAGCTCGTCCTCGCCCACCGCGTCCTCGCCGTGGACGGCGACGGCCAGCGCCCGGTCGACGTCGGGGTAGCTGTCGACGAGGGTGCCGCCGAGGTCCCAGATGACAGATCTCATGGGGCCATTGTGGCTACCCGGCGGAGGCGTGGCGCAGCCCCGGCGAGACGGCGGCCCGCTGGACGAGCGCCAGGACCTGGTCGACGAGGAGCGCCAGGGCGGCGACGGCGATCGAGCCGCCGGCCATCATCGCGTAGTCGCGGCTGGCCTGGCCGTCGATGAGGAACCGGCCCAGCCCGCCCAGCCCCACGATCGCGGCGATGGTGGCCGTGCCGATGATCTGCAGCATCGCCGACCGCAGCCCGGACATGATGAGCGGCAGCGCGCCGGGCACCTCGACCTGGCGGAGCACCTGGGCGCCGGTCATCCCCATCCCGCGGGCTGCGTCCCGGGCCGCCGGGTCGGTGGCCTGGACGCCGGCGTAGGTGCCCGACAGGATCGGCGGGATCGCCAGGAGCACGAGGACGATGAGCGCGGGCGCCTCGTAGGCCCACTCCCCGCGCAGACGGGGCAGGAGGAGCAGCACGGCGATGAACAGCACACCGAGCGAGGGGATGGCCCGGAAGGCGCCGGTGAGGTTGACGGCCAGCCAGCGCAGCCGCCCGGTGTGCCCGACCCACAGGCCGATCGGGACGGCGACGGCCGCGGCCGCCAGGAGGGCGAGGAAGGAGTAGCGCAGGTGGGCCAGCGACTGGGCGAGGATGCCGCCCTGGCCGGTCCAGTTCGCCGGGTCCAGGAGCCACTGGAAGGTCTGGCCGATCATGCGCCCGCCCCGCTCCGCAGCCAGGGGGTCAGCACCTTGGACAGACCGGCGATCGCCGCGTCGAGGGTCACCGCTAGCACCACGCAGGCGAGCACCCCGACGACGATCGGGCCCATCGCGTTGCGGTTGAACCCGTCGGTGAACAGCATCCCCAGCTGGCTGACGCCGATGAGGGCGGCGATGGAGACGATCGAGACGTTGCTGACCGCGGCGACCCGCAGGCCCGCGGTGATGACCGGCACCGCCAGCGGCAGGTCGACCGACACGACCCGGCGCAGCTCGCCGTAGCCCATCGCGGTCGCGGCCTGACGCACGTGCCCCGGCACCGAGCCGAACCCGTCGGCGACCGTGCGGGTCAGCAGGGCGACCGTGTAGAGGGTCATCGCGACCAGCACGTTGGCGTCGTCGAGGATCCGGGTGCCCAGGATCAGCGGCAGCATGATGAACAGCGCCAGCGAGGGGATCGTGTAGAGCAGCGAGGTGCCGGCCACGACAGGGGTCTGCAGCCAGCGGCTGCGCGCGGCCAGCCACCCCAGGGGCAGGCTGACGAGCAGCCCCAGCAGCAGCGGCACCCCCGCCAGGTAGAGGTGACGCAGCGTCAGCTCGCCCAGCGTCTCCCAGGCGACGCCGCCGATCACGGGGCCTCCTCCGGGCTGCCCGGCGGGGTGGCCACGTGGCCCTCGCGACGCATCGCGGCGAGCACCTGGTCCGCGGTAACGGTGCCCACGAGGTGCCCGTCCTCGACGACCACGCCCCGCCCGCTCGGCGAGGACAGCGCCGCGTCCAGCAGCGTCCGGGCGCTCGCGCCGGCCTCGGCGACGGTGCCGAACCGCCGGACCTTCTCGGCCGGCACCGGACCGCCCCAGCCGGCGACGTCGACCCAGCCCTGCGGCATACCCTCGTCGTCGGCGACCAGCACCCAGCCGGACCCGGCCGCCACGTTCTCGCCCACGCGCACGGTCCGCTCCGGACGCACGGCCACGTCGGGGGCGGCGAAGCTCAGCGCCCGGTAGCCGCGGTCCTTGCCCACGAAGTCCGCGACGAAGTCGTCGGCCGGCTCGGCCAGCAGCTCGGCCGGGGAGGCGAACTGGGCCAGGTGCCCGCCGTAGCCCATCACCGCGATCTTGTCGCCCAGCGTGAGCGCCTCGTCGATGTCGTGGGTCACCATGACGATCGTGATGCCCAGGTCCTGCTGCAGGCGGCGGACCTCGGCCTGCAGGTCGCCGCGGACGATCGGGTCGACCGCGCTGAACGGCTCGTCCATGAGCACCACGGTGGGGTCGCCGGCGAGCGCCCGCGCCACCCCGACCCGCTGCTGCTGGCCGCCGGAGAGCTGCGCGGGGTAGCGCTTGGCCTGGTCCTGGGTGAGGCCGACCTTCTCGATCGCCTCGATCGCCGCCGCGCGCGCCTTCCCGCGGTCCCAGCCGAGCAGCCGCGGCACGGTCATGACGTTGGCCAGCACGGTGCGGTGGGGGAAGAGGCCGGCGTGCTGGATGACGTAGCCGATGTGCCGCCTCAGCTGGGCCGCCGGGCGCTGGGAGATGTCCTCGCCCTCGAGCAGGATCCGGCCGGACGTCGGCTCGACCATCCGGTTGATCATCCGCAGGCTGGTCGTCTTGCCGCAGCCGGAGGGCCCGACGAGGACGGTGATCCCGCCGCGCGGCACCTCCAGCGACAGGTCGTCGACGGCGACGGTGCCGTCGGCATACCTCTTGGTGACGTCCTCGAACCGGATCATGGGGTCAGACGCTATCGGCTGGGTCGCCCTCCGGCCTCCCGGCGTGTCGCGCACTGTGCAGCCGGCGCTCGGGCGTCTGCCACCCCCGTCCCGGCGTGTCGCGCACCGTGCAGCCGGCGCTCGGGCGTCTGCCACCCCCGTCCCGGCGTGTCGCGCACCGTGCAGCCGGCGCTGCGGCGTGTCGCGTGCTGGGGCACGGTTCTTGCACAGGCCGTCCCGGCGTGTCACGCACAGGACGTGGGCCGAGCCACCCGAGCCCGCCCGTCTAGTCTCGGCGGGGTGACGAACCCCCAGAACGACCGTGCCAGGGCCGTCGTCGACGGCGCCGACGTGCTGCTCGTCGACTTCGACGGGCCCCTCGCCCGGATCTTCCCCGGCACCACCTGGCTGGAGGTGTCGGCGGACCTGCGCCGGTATGCCGTGGAGCGCGCCGGTGCCCACCTCGCCCCGGTGCTGGGGGACGAGCCGGACCACGTGCAGGTGCTGCGGATGATCGGCGAGCACGCGCCGCAGGTCGCTGGCGACGCCGCCGACGTGGTGACCCGCATCGAGCTCGAGGCCGCGCGGACGGCCCCGCTCCAGCCGGGGGCCCTGGAGTTCCTCGACGAGGCGCTGGCCCGGTCGGCCCGTGTCTTCGTCGTCACCAACAACGACCCGGGCGTCGTTCCCGCCGTGCTCGACCGGCACGTGCCGGGGCTGACCGCCCGGCTCGACGGGGTGCACGGCCGCACGGCCGGCCGCACCGACGACCTCAAGCCCGCCCCCGACCTGCTCCTGCGGGCGCTGGCCCAGGTCACGGTGCAGCTGCCCTCCGTCTTCCTCGGCGACTCGGTCACCGACGTCCTGGCCGGCGACGCCGCCGGTGTCCCGGTCGTCGGCGTGGCCCAGGACGCGCAGCGACGCGACGACCTCCTGGCGGCCGGGGCCCGGGCCGTGGTCGCCGACCTGGGGGAGCTGCTGCATACCCCGGGGGACGGTCCGGCGTGAGCGGCCCCCGGCCTCGCGAGATACTGGCCGGATGTCGATGGATCCCGTCTCCGAGGACCGCTTCGCCATGATCGAGCGCATGGCGGACACCGTGCTGCCCACCCGGCACGGGACCTTCCGGATGACGGCCTACCGGGACGACACCGGCGAGGAGCACGTCGTCGTCAGCGTCGGCATCCACGACGACGACCCCGTGGACGCCCCGGCCCCGCTCGTGCGCGTCCACTCCGAGTGCCTCACCGGGGACGCCCTGGGCTCGCGGCGGTGCGACTGCGGCGAGCAGCTCCAGCACGCGCTGCACCTCATCGCGCAGGAGGGCCGCGGCGCGGTGGTCTACGTCCGCGGGCACGAGGGGCGCGGCATCGGCCTGGCCGAGAAGCTGCGTGCCTACGAGCTGCAGGACGCCGGGGTCGACACCGTCGACGCCAACCTGCGCCTCGGGCACCCGGCCGACGCCCGGACCTACGACCAGTCCGCCGCGATGCTCGCCGACCTCGGCGTGCGGTCGGTGCGCCTGCTGTCGTCCAACCCGGCCAAGGAGCAGGCGCTGACCGGCCTCGGCATCACCATCGAGGAGCGGCGGCCGCTCATCGTGCCGACGCGGCCGGAGAACGAGCGCTACCTGGAGACCAAGCGCGAGCGGATGGGGCACGACCGGGACGCCCTCGACGAGTGGCAGCTGCTCCTGGCCGGCCGGGTGCCTCCGACGGGGTGCTGGCCGACCGCTACGGCCCGCTGGTCGCGGGCGGCGCGCGGCGCCCCTGGTGCTGGCCCAGCTCGGGCAGAGCATCGACGGGTTCATCGCCAGCCGGACCGGCGACGCGGAGTACGTCACCGGCGACGCCGACCGCGAGCACCTCCACCGTCTGCGCGCGCTCGTGGACGCCGTCGTCGTGGGCGCCGCCACCGTGGCCGCGGACGACGCCCGGCTCACCGTCCGGGCGGTCCCCGGCGACAACCCCGTCCGCGTCGTGCTCGACCCGCGGGGCGTCCTGCCGCAGGACACCGCCACCCTCACCGACGGCGCCGCCGCGACCCTGTGGGTGGTCGGGCCGGAGGTCGAGGTCCCCGACGGGCTCGCCGACCACGTCGAGGTCGTCCGCTGGGAGGACGACGGTCCGATGGCTCCCCACCAGGTCCTGGACCTGCTCGCGGCTCGCGGGCTGACCCGGGTGCTCGTCGAGGGGGGCGGGCGCCTGGTCTCGGCGTTCGTCGAGGCGGGTGCCGTCGACCGGCTGTTCCTCACCACGGCCCCCGTGCTCATCGGGGACGGCGTCCCCGGCCTGCGGGTCGGCGGGACCGACCGGCTGGCCGACGCGCTGCGGCCGGCCGCCCGTCGGTGGGTGCTGGGCGAGGACGTCGTCACCGAGTTCGTGCTGAGGGACGGCGCGCCCGAGGGCGGGGCCACGGGGCGGGGCGTGACCTCACGCCCCCCGCTGCGCTCCGTCGGCCACGTCCCGGCCGAGGACGAGCAGGTCCACGTGGTCGACCCGGACCCGCAGGGCGCCTGACTCCATCTGCGGGGCACGTCGGGCCTGCCACTCGCGCAGCGCCTCGGCGGACGCGGGCTCCTGCCCGGCGGCGTCCCCGACCCGCTCCTGGAGCCAGCGCACCAGCAGCTCGCGGTGCCGGCCGTCCGGCCCCGGCAGGTCCCACGGCGTCCGCGCGGCCACCACCCGCAGCCCCCGTTCCTGCAGCATCCCCGTCAGGACCGTCGGGGCGTCCGGCCCGGGACGTCCGTCCCGCCGCTGGTGGTCGTCGAACGCCCGCGCCAGCACGTCGTCGACCGGGTCGGACGGCTCCCAGCGCACCTGCCCGGTGACCGACAGCGACAGCAGCGCCAGCCCTCCGGTCGCGGCGACGCAGTCCGCGAGGGCGGCCAGGTCGGCCGTCGTCAGCACGTCGAGCACGGCGTTGGCCACCACGACCGCGGCAGGGTCGGCCGGACCCCCGAGCCCTGCCACCGCCGCGGGCAGGTCCGCCAGCCCGCAGTGGATGCGGCGCGCGCCGTCGTGCCGGGGGTGGTCCAGCAGCTCCCGGTCGTGGTCGACGCAGACCCACTCCTGCTCGACCGGCAGCCGCGGCGACAGGTACCTCCGGTTCGCCCCCGTCCCGGCCCCGACGTCGACGATCCGCACCGGCCCCTGGTCGCGGCCCGGTCCGCGCAGGTGGGAGACCAGCCGCTCCAGCAGGTCGGCGGCCCCCCGGTCCCGCGCCTCCGCGTCGGCGGCCCACCGCAGGTCCAGCCAGTCGGGGCTGGCCCGCTGCGCCGGCTCGGTCGTCATCGCCCCAGTCTGGCGAGTGCGGCGTCCATCCGCTCGGCGGTCCGGTCCCATCCGCACAGCCGTCCCCGGCGCGACACCGCCGCCTCGCGCCACGCCCGTCGCAGGTCCGCGCTGGTCAGCCACTCCCGCAGCACCTCCGCCAACGGCCCCGGCCCGGTAACGTCGACGGCCGCTCCGGGAGCACCGCCCGCCGGCGGGTGCCCCGCCACGCCTGCCTCCCCCGCCAGCGCCTCGACCGCGCCCGTCCCGGCCGCCACCACCGTGGGTATGCCGTGCGCGTGCGCCTCGACCACGACCATCCCGTAGGTCTCGCTCCTCGAGGGGTGCACGAGCAGGTCGGTCGCCGCCCACGTGCGCTCCAGCGCCTCGCCGGTCATCGGCCCGGGCCAGTCGACCCGGTCGGCCAGCCCGAGCCCCTCGGCCAGCCGGAGCAGCCGGTCGAGCTGCTCGGGGTCGGGGGCGGGGCCGACGCACCGCGCGGCCCACGGCAGGTCACGCACCCGGGCCAGCGCCTCGAGCAGCACGCCGTGGTTCTTTCCCGGCGTGACCGCCCCCAGGGCCAGCAGCTGCGGACCGCGCGGCGGCGGCGTGCCCCCGGCGAGCGGGGCCGGCTCCGCGCCGGGCTCGGCGACCGCCACCTCCTCCAGCCCGTAGCGCCCCCGCAGGTCCTCCGCCGCGAAGCGGCTCGTCGCCACGACCGCGCCTGCGGCCCGCAGCGCCCGGGCCTCCGACCGGTCCATCGCCGCGGCGTCCTCCCCGCTCGCCCCGGCCCCCTCCGACAGCACGGCGTGCACGAGCACCGCCGTCGGCCGCCGGGCGGCGCACCGCTCCACGACCTCCGGCGCCGCGCACCCGACCAGCCCGTCGAGCAGCACGGGCCCGCCGCCCTCCCCGCTGTCGTGACACATCGGTCGTCGGGACGACCGATGAGTCACAGGAGCGGAGGGAGCCCCGAGCAGCACGTCCGCCAGCCCGGCCAGGTCCTCCCCCGTCGGCCGCGGCCACGACCCGGGCACCGCCTCCACGTGCACCTCGCGGCCCCGGGCCCGCCACGCGGCGGCGAGGAGCGCGTCATACCGGTCCCCGCCGCTGGGCTCCCCCGCCGGCCGCGCGGGCACGACGAAGGTCAGCGGCGCCGCGCGTCCGGGACTCACCCCGTCAGGTCCCGCCGGTAGCTCGCCCACGCGTCCGGGTGCTCCCGCAGCGTCACCGTCAGCGCCTCGAGCCCCGTGGTGTCGACGGCCTCGGCCAGCCGGTCGGCCACCCACCGGGCCATCACCTCGGTCGTGGTGAGCATCCCGGCGAACTCCGCCATCTCGTCGAGGTTGCCGTAGGCGATCCGCCCCAGCACGCCCTTGAGCGCCTCGGTCGCCGCGCCGATGTCCATCACCACCCGTGCTCGTCGAGGTCGGGCCGCTCGAAGGTCGCCTCGACGACGTAGGTCACCCCGTGCAACCCCTGCGCCGGGCCGAAGAACGGGACGGGCAGCGAGTGGGCCAGCATGACGTGGTCGCGGACGGTGAGGGTGAACAACGCGGGCTCCTAGCGGTCGGGGGTCGGGGGGTATGCCGTGCGCGCGGGCTCAGGGGTAGGACACCAGGTGGCACAGGCCGGGCGCCCCGTCGGCGAGCCTGTCCATGAGGGCGGGCAGCTCGTCCAGCGGCGTCGGCCCGGCGAGCAGCGCGTCGAGCCGTTCGTCGGCCGCGGCCCGGACCGCCACCTGCCGCCGGTCGGCGTGGTCGCGCCGGGCGGCCCGGTGCGGGCTGACCCGGCTGACCTGGCTGGCGCGGACGGAGAGCCGACGGGCGTGGAAGTCGGCGCCGAGGTCGACGGCGACGGTCCGGTCGCCGTACCAGGACAGCTCGACGACCTCCCCCTCGTCGCCGAGCAGCTCCAGCGACCGCTGCAGCCCGGCGGACGTGGCGGAGACGTGGAGGACGAGGTCGCAGTCGCCGGACGCCTCCTCCGGCGTCACGCCGACGGCGCCCAGGCCGGCCGCGAGCGCCCGCCGCTCCGGGTCCGGGTCGACGAGCTCGAGCCGGGTCAGCGGCATCCGGCCCAGCAGCGCGGTCACGCAGGCCCCGACCATGCCGCCGCCGACGACGGCGACCCGGTCGCCGTAGAGCGGCCGCCCGTCCCACAGCGCGTTGACGGCCGTCTCCAGGGTGCCGAGCAGGACGGCCCGCCGGTCCGGCAGGTCCTCGGGCAGGGGCGTGAGGGTGGAGACGGGCACGACATACCGGTCCTGGTGGGGGTGCAGGCAGAAGACGCGCCGCCCGACCCAGTCCGGCTCCCCGTCCTCGACGACGCCGACGGAGAGGTAGCCGTACTTGACCGGCCCGGGCAGGTCGCCCACCTGGAACGGCGCCCGCATCCGCTCCGCGACGGCCTCGGGCACGCCGCCGCGGTGCACGAGCAGCTCGGTGCCGCGGCTGACGGCGGACAGCCTCGCCCGCACCAGCGCCTCGCCCGGCCCCGGCGGGGCGATCTGCTCCGTGCGGACCTCGCCGTGACCCGGCGGGACCGTCCAGTACGCCCGTGCCTCCATGCCCGCCATTGTGGCCGGTCGTCGCGGGCCGCGCCGGGCGGACGCCCCCGGTAGCGTGCCGGAGGTGACCCGGCCCGCCGACCTGATCACCGCCGGACGTGGCGTGCTGGTGCTCGTCCTCGCGGTGGTCGTCCTGCGCGGGTTCGTCGACGGCGACGCGTGGGACGTGGGCGACGGTCGGGGCGCGTGGGCGTGGACGCTGGTGGCGCTGGCCGTGCCGGCCTGGGCGCTGGACGCCCTCGACGGGTATGTCGCGCGCCGGACCGGGTCGGTCACCGACCGTGGGGCGCGGCTGGACTCGGGCGTCGACGGGCTGCTCGTGCTCGTCCTGTCGGTGGCGGTCGTCCCGCTCGCGCCGTGGGCGCTGGTCGGCGGGCTGCTGCTCCCGGTCTTCCTCGCGGTGCAGGTCGTCCGTCCGGCGTGGCGGCGCCCGCTGCCGCCGCGGCCGTGGCGCCGGATCGCGGGCGGGACGACGACGGGGACGCTCGTCATCGGCATGGCACCGGTGTGGCCCGAGGTGCTGGTGCAGGTGGCGGTCGCCCTCGCGGTGGTGCTCGTGACGTGGTCGTTCGCGGTGGACGTCCGGTGGCTGGAGCGTCAGGTGGTGGGGGCGTGAGAGGCCCGTCGGCCGGGCTGCCGCGGCACGTGTCGACGTCCGGTCCTGACGCGCCGTCGGGCGAGACCCCCGGAACACCGGTGAGCCCCCGGATATTTGGGGGGTCTCGCCGCAGCAAGGGGGGTCTCACGTCAGCGCTCCGCCAGGCCCCGTGCTCCGCCGGCGCGCGTCGGCGCTCGCTCAGGTCAGCCAGGACGGCGGCGGCGACCAGTCGGGCGGCGGGTCCTCGCCGACCCGGCCGTCGAGGGCCTCCCGGATGAAGTCGGCGTGGCCGGTGTGCCGGCCGTACTCCTCGAGCAGGTCGAACAGCAGCCGGCGCAGGCTGACCGTGACGTCGTCCCCGCCGAGGGCCACGGCCCGGTCGAGCCCGCCGTCGGCGACGGCCGCCCGGAAGCGTTCCCGAGCGCGGGCGACCTCCTCGTCGTAGAGCCGGTAGAGCTCCTCGGGCGGGTCGTCGGCCGCGGTCGTGAAGGTCCAGCCGGGGTCGCCCTCCCAGTCGGCCTCGGCCCACGGGCTGCCCGGGTTGGAGCCGTCCAGCCGGAAGGTCGACCCGATCGTCTCGACGCTGGCCAGATGCTTGAGCAGCCCGCCCATGGTCAGCTGCGAGGCGCCGGTCCGGGACGCGAGCGCCGCGGCATCGAGCCCGTCGGCCTTCCAGCGGAAGGTCATCCGCATCCGGTCCAGGCTGCCGAGGAGGTGGCCCGCCTCGTCGCCCGTCAGCGGCGGCTCCCAGGGCGGGTCTTCGCTCGTACGTCCGTCGTCCACCCGACGCTGCTCAGCCGTCGGTGCGTCCGTCCTGCCTGCGTCGTCGCTCATCGTTCAGCCTCCGTTGGCGCCAGTGCTCGACCACGACGTCCCGTGGCACGGGCCTCGTCCAGTCTGCTCCCAGAGCGACCGGACGGGAACCCCTCGCGGCGAGCCGGGTGGCCGCGACGCTGACGGGTCCCGGCGGGTCCTGCGGCGTCGCGTCCCCTGCCGTCGCACCCCCCGCCGTCGCACCCCCTGCCGTCGCACCCCCCGCCATCCCGGCCACCACGGACGTCAGCTCCTCCGGCCACCGCCCCCACGGCAGCCGCAGCACCTCCACCGGCTCACGCACGACGACCTGGGCCCGTGCCCGGGCGAGGACGTCGTGCCCGGGCAGCCCGTCGTGCACCCGTGGGTCGGCCGGCACGTGCTCGCCCCCGCGCACCCACACGCCGACGTCCCCGTGGTCCAGCAGCGTCTCGACGACGACCTCCACCTGGCCCGGGGTCCAGCCCGTCGCCTCCACGAGCGCCACCACGTCGGGGCAGGGGTGCGTCCAGCCGCGGCCGCGGACGAGCGGGTGCGGCAGCAGGGGGGCCAGGCGGCCGGTCTCGGCGTTCTTCGTGCGGGCCAGGTGCTCGGCCTCCTCGCCCTCCCGGCCCTTGAGGTCGGGCCCGTCGTGCCAGGCGACGGCGTCCGGCACGTGGGCCAGGTCGGCGCCGGCGAGCCAGGCGCGCCAGGCCAGTTCCCAGTCCTCGCCGCCGTAGCCCCTGAGCCGTTCGTCGAACCCGCCCAGGACGTCCCACAGCGCCCGGTCGACCGCCATCACCGCGGAGATGATCCAGCGGAACCCGCCGTCGTCGGCCTCCGCCAGGTCGGCGGTCGCGGCGAACCCCTGCGCCAGCCACTCCGGCTCGGGCAGCTCGTCCTGCGGCGGCCACGTCACGGCGCCGTCCGGGCCGGTCAGCATGGCGTGCCGACGGTGGCCGACGGCCAGGGTGGAACCCGGTGTGCGGCAGGCCTTCTGGAGGTCCACGACGGTCCCGGTCGCCGGCACGGTGTCGCCGTCGACGAAGACGACCACCCGCCCCGCCCCGTGCCGGGCGCCCAGGTTGCGCGCCGCCCCCGCGCGGAACCCGTCGCGGCCCTGCCGGACGACCCGCACGGGCCACCGGCCGGCCGTGACGACCGTCCCGTCCCCGCCGACCTCGGCGCCGGCCCGGGTCCCGTGCACCGTCGGCGGCTCGGGCGACCCGTCGTCGGCCACGACGACCTCGAGGCCGCCGACGACCCCGTCCTGCGCGTCCAGCTGGGCCAGGATCACGTCGAGCATCGCCTGGCCGCGGTAGTACGGCACGACCACCGACACCGCCGGCCGGTCGGCGACCTCGTGCAGCAGCGCCGCCGCCTCCTCCTCGTCCGGCCCGAGCACGACGTCCTCACCCAGCCAGGTCGAGGCCGGGTCGTCGGCCGCCTCCCGCAGCGCCGCGACGAGCTCCGCGTGCGTCGGCCCGACCAGCCGGACGGCGCCGGGCATCCGGTCGGCCAGCTCGCGGGTGTAGCGCGACGCCACGACGACCGGCCGCCGGCCCGCGGCCAGCCAGCTGTTGATCGACCCGGAGGCCGACAGGTGGCGGTGCGCGGCCACGGGGATGCCGGCGGCGGCCAGCGCGGCGGGCAGGTCGGCGTCGTCGACCCACCCCGTCACCGACCACCGGGTGCCGGCCGCGGCGGCCCGGCCGGCGAGCTGGTCGACGAGGTCGTCGTGGCCGGCAGAGACCCCGCCGATGTTCACGGCGTCCAGCCCGGCCTCGGCCGCGGCGTCGACGACCTCCTCGACCCCCTTGCCGGGGTAGAGGAACCCCAGCGTGGCCACGGTCGGGGGCGAGGACGGCTCCGACCTGTCCGCGGCCGCGGCGCCACCGGCCGCACCACCGGCCGCGGCGCCACCGGCGGGACCACCCACCACGGGCAGGGGTATGACGTGGGTCCGGTCGAGCAGCGCCCGCGCCCGGGGGCCGGGGAAGGCGAGCCGCAGGACGGCCGCGAGCAGGAGCTTCTCGTGCCGGCTGGCGACCACGACGTCGTCGGCGTCGGCACAGAGGGCCGCGTAGAGCTCGCTGCGCGGACCGCGGTGGCGACCGTCGGAGGCCTGCGGCAGGTCGTGCAGGACGACGGTGAGGCGGACGGCCCCGGCGGTCGCCCGGCGCCAGGCGGCCAGGGCGTCCTCGCGGCGGGCGGCCAGCACCCGGTCGGTGACCTGGACGACGACCCGCCGGTCCCGCAGCAGGGCCGGGTCGACGTCGGACAGCAGGTCGGCGCGGACGAGGTCGGTCCTGGCCCGGGTCGCCGCCCGGATCCGCAGCCCGTGCAGGACCACCCCGTGGGCGTCCGGCCCGGCCACGACGTGGACGACCGGCGGCACGCCGGCGGTCCCGTCGGACGCGGGCGAGGGCCCGGCGCTCACTCCTCCCAGCCCCACGCGGTGAGCAGGTCGGCGTACTTGCGCATCCCGGTCTCCACGACGAGGGGGTGCTCGGCGTAGAACGCCGCGTGCTCCTCGTCCACCTCCTCGTCCGGCACGGTGCGCCCGCCGACGACCCAGGCGCTGCGGGCGTGCACCACGTCCAGGCCCAGGCGTCCAGCACCACCGGCGACAACGGCGTCTGCACCGACGCCAGCAGGACCCGCCCCGGGTCGGCCACCTGCGGGACGCCGCCCTCCCGCCGGTCCAGCACCCCGTCCTCGACGAGGTGGTCGAGCACCCGCTGGGCCAGCACGAGCAGCACCGGGTTGCCCGGGTGGTCGACCGTCCAGCCGGCCTCGGCCCCGGCCGCCTCGACGGCGTCGCTGATCACGAGCGAGCCCTGCTCGCGCTCCCGCCGCCGCAGCTCCTCCTGCCCGGCCCGGGCCCGGGCCACGACCAGCTCGTGCGACGGCTCCCACGGGCCGGACCACCCGGCGGCCCGGCCGATCCGCCGCACGTCCTGGTAGGGCACGAGCGGCGGGTCGTCGATCCCCTCCCCGCGGACGAGCACCTGCTGGGGGAAGAGCCGGCGCGAGAAGTAGTTCGGCAGCGCCACCAGCCGGGCGCCCCCCGACCGGGCGGCGACCTGGGCGGTGCCGACCGGCATACCCCGGTAGTCGTCCTGGACCGCCTGGGCGAGCACGACGTCGGCCCAGTCCAGCACCCGCTGCAGGTGCGGCAGGTCCTCCTCCTCGAGCTCGTGCACCGGGGGCACGCGGACCGTGTCGAGCGCGTCCGCCGTCCCCAGCCCCACGCGGAGCGCCTCGGCCTGGCAGTTGCCGTGGACCAGCACCCGCGGGCGTCCCGTGCCGGGCAGCTCCTCGAGCCCGTAGAACGCGCCGTAGTGCCGCCGGCGCCCCTCGTCCTGCCCCATCAGCGTCTCCTCGGATCGTCCTCCCGGGCGGCCCCGGCCCACGGCCCGTCGACCACGCGCGCACCGCCGGCCCGCTCCCGGATGACCTGACGGTAGACCTCCGTGTGCCGGGCCGCCAGCAGCCGTCGCTGGTCGAACCGGTCCTGCGAGGAGATCGTCTGCGGCCGACGGTCCCTGGCGACCTCGAGCAGGTCGTGCAGCCGGTCGACCGAGGGGGGCTCGTCGGCCCGGCCCCAGGCCAGCACCCCGCCCTGCTCGAGCAGGTGGCCGACGTCCGGGGCCAGCACCCAGGTGCCGACGTCGCGGCAGGCCTCGACCCAGCCGGAGTGGGTCGCCCAGGCGTAGGTCAGCACGGAGACGTCGATGCAGCGCAGGTAGTCCCACAGCTGCGGGTCGCTCATCCGCGGCTGCACGTGGACCTCGGCGACCGGGTCCTCCTCCAGCGTCCGCAGCGCGTCGGCCACCCGCGGGTCGTAGCGGCCGAAGTCCTCGTCGAGCAGCTCGGGATGGGCGTGCACGTGCAGCCGCGCGCCGTCCACCCGACGGACCGCCTCCCGCAGCGGGTCGATCACCGGGACCGGGTCGAGGTTGGTGCGCAGGCTCTTCAGGTGCAGCCCGACGCGGAACCCCTCGTGCCGGGGCCGGGGCGCCCCGACGAGCGGCAGCGGCACGACGTGCGGGTGGCGGACCACCTCCGGCCGCCGGCCCCACCGCCGCTCGACGACGTCGGCAGCCCCCTCGGTGAGGGTCAGCAGCGCGTCCGCCGCGGGCACGAGCACGTCGAGCTGCTCGTGGTAGCTCGTCTGGTCGCGCAGGTGCGGGTGCGAGATGTCGTGCACGGTGAGCACCAGCGGCACCCGGGTCCGGCGCAGGGCGGCCAGCCACTCCACGAGCTCCTCGACCGTCTTCGACTCGGTGCCGAAGTGCACGTGGACGACGTCGAACTCCCCGGCGTGCTCGAGCACCCAGGCGGCGTCCAGGCCCGGGTGGGGCCACCACACGCCCGGCGCGGCCCCGGGCACCGGCGGGTCCGGCAGCAGGACGAACCCCTGCCCGGCCGCCGGGTCGGGGTCGAGCAGGTGCTGGACGTAGCTGTGGTCCGACGGCACCGACAGCACCCGCACCGGGCGGGGCCTCACCGCGCCACCTCCCAGCGCCCGTCGGCGCCGACCCGCGCGAGCCCGCGCTCCTCGAACGCCGTCAGCCACCCCTCCATCGGCCACCACCCCCACCGGTCGTGGAAGACGCCGGCGTTGCGCACGACCGCCTCCAGGTGCTGCACCGGCGGGGAGGTGCTCTCGTGGTGCTGGTGGTATGCCGTCGCGCCGCCCACCCAGGTCAGGCTCCCCCCGGCCGCGGCGACGGCCTGGGCGAAGTCGGTGTCCTCACCGCCGTAGCCGACGTAGTCGGCGCAGAAGCCGCCGGCCGCCCGGAAGTCGTCGGGCGTCATCGCGAACGACAGCGACCAGAACATCCGCAGGTCGTCCTCGCGCAGCGTCTCGCCGGGCCCGAGCAGCACCCGGTCCTCGCGGTGGCGGCCGCGCTCGGCGAGCCGGTCCAGGTCCAGGCGTTCCCCGGGCTCCAGCGGCGGCAGGTAGGCCACGTCGCCGCACCAGATCGCCGGGGAGGGCGGCCGGTCGGGGCCCAGCGCGTGGGTCGCGTAGGTGCCGACGAGGTCCGGGCCGGGGATGCAGTCCACGTCGAGGAGAACGAGCAGGTCGGCGCCCAGCTCCTCCGCACGGGCCGCAGCGACGTTGCGGGCCTGCGCCAGGGGCAGGCCGAGCTCGCCGACGTCCACCGGCACGACCTCGGTCCGCCAGGGACCGGTGAGTCCCTCGACCCGGCCGGCGGTGATGTCGTCGTCGCCCATGGAGGCGATGACGTGCAGGTCCGGCAGCCGGCGGGAGAGCGTCAGGCCGGCGACCTGCCCGCGGAGGTGGTCGTGGCGGCCGGCGACGATGGTGAGCACGGCGACGCGTGCCGGTGCGGACGTCATGCCGGTCCTTCCGTCGTCCCCTGCGGCGCCCCCGTGACCTCGGCCGAGAACCGGTCGGCCAGCCCGTCCAGGTGGGCGGCCGCGGCGACCGCCCCGTCGCCGCCCCACCGCTGCCAGCCGGCGCCGCCGGTCGCCAGCGCCTCCTCCAGCAGGCCCGGCCACTCCTGCGCCGACGGCCAGCCGACCCCGGTGGCGGCGATGCCCATCCGCGCGATGGCCCGCACCGTCGCCTCCTGCTCGGCGTGCGGCCGGGGCTGGGCGAGCACGACGGCCGGGCGGCGGAGCAGGGCCACGTCGGCGACCGACCCCTGCCCGGCGTGGCAGACGACGACGTCGGCGGCGCTCAGCTCGGCGGCGAGGACCGCGCCGTCCGCGGCGGGCAGCCGGCCCCCGCGGAAGGTCCACCGCCAGCCGGGCGTGGCCCGCTGGGCCTCGGCGTACCCGCCCTGGTCGGGGTCGTCGCCACCGGTCCCCCAGAGGACGAGGACGTCGCGGGGCACGGAGGCGCCCGCGCCGGCGGGGCGCGACGGCATACCTCCCGGGTCGTCCCCGGACCCCAGGTCGAGCGCACTGATCCCCCCGACGTGCCAGGTCTTGTCGGTCCAGGCCTGCGGCCACCCGTTGTCCGGGTGGGCCTGCGCGGGCCAGGGCGCCAGCAGCGCCTCGGCGACGTCGTAGGCCAGGCGGTGGGGGCGGTCGGTGCGGTCGCCGGGCATGGCACCGACGACGACCGGCACCCCGCAGAGCCGGACGAGCAGGGTGACCTCGACGGAGACGTCGACGACGACCAAGGCCGGCCGCTCCTCCTCGATCCAGTCGGCGATCACCCGGTGCCGGGTCCGCAGCCCGGGGTGGTGGCGCGGGACCCAGTGCAGGACACCGCCTGCGGTGACGTCGGCCCCCTCCGGGTCGGTCACCGGCGGGTCGTCGTCCCGGGGCAGCGCGACCCAGGCGCCGTCCCACTCCGGCGGCCGGGGGCCCGACCCCAGGCCGACGACGTCGTGCTGCATGCGCCGGGCCACCGCGGCCGCCCGGCGGACGTGGCCGGACCCCTGGTGGTGGACGTAGTAGCCGATCACGCGATCTCCGCCACCCGCAGCGCGCGCTCGTAGACCTCCAGGTAGCCGTCCACCATCGCGGCCATCCCCAGGTGGTCCTCGGCGTAGCGGCGGCACCGCTCGCGGGGGATCTCCAGCACCCGCGGCAGGGCGGCGGCGGCCCGGCCGACCAGCCGGTCGTCGGGCACGACGAGCGCGCCGACCTCGTCGCGGACGATCTCGCGCAGCCCCCCGCGGGAGAGCCCGAGCACCGGGGTCCCGCAGGCGAGCGCCTCGGCGGCGACCAGGCCGTAGGGCTCGTCCCAGTCGGGGGTGACCAGGGCCGCCGCGCTGCCGCCGACGAGGTCGACGAGCTCGGTGTCGTGCAGGTGGCCGGCGTACTCGACGCCGTCGCCGAGCATCGGCATCAGCCGCTCCCGGGCGTAGCGGGCGTCGGACAGCGGCCCGGCGAGCACGAGCGGCATGCCCGCGGCCCGGGCGATCTGGACCGCCGTGTGCGGGGCCTTCTCCGGGGTGATCCGACCGGTCCAGACGAGCCGGTCGCCGCCGGGGCCGGGCGTCCACTCGTCGGTGTCGACGCCGTTGCGCACGACCTCGGCCTCGACGGCGTGCCGCCAGGCCCGGGCGGTGTGCGCGCTGACGGCGGTGACGTGCGGCATCCGGCCGACGCCCCGCGCGGCGGACCGGCCGGCGACCTGGAGCGCCGACTCCAGCCAGGGGGTCGGCGGGGTGTGCAGGGTCAGCACGGTCGGCACCCGCAGCGTGGGCGCCATGGCGGTGGGCAGGTAGTGCAGCGCGTGCACGTGGACGACGTCGACGTCGGTGCGCGCCGCCAGGTCGAGCATGAGCGCGAGGTAGGCGTGGTGGCGCTGCAGGTTGCCCTCGTCGGGCATCGAGACGTCGGCCCTGGCGGCCTCGCTCAGCTCGATGGTCTCCGGCTCGAGGTAGTCCACCCCGTCGATCGGCTCGCTGCCCGCCGCGGCGAAGACGCTCACCCGGTGGCCGCGGGCCACGAGGGCCCGCACGAGGTGCCAGGTCACCGACTCCAGCCCGCCGGCGAACGGCCGGGCGAGGGCGAAGCGGGTGTGCGCCACGACGACGACGTGCACCGGCACCTCCTGTCCGTGCCGCGGGCGATCGGTCCCCGACCGCCCCTGGCACGTCGACGAGGAGGTCGTCCTCGCACCCTAGGCCGGGGTGGGGGGGCCCGCCACCCTGAAGGGGTGAGGGGGGTATGACGTGCGCCACCGGTCCGCGCCCGGTCGCGGGACGGGCGACAGGCTCCTACCGTCGAGGGATGGAACCCACGTCAGCACGTCCTGTCGCCCTGGTCGCCGGCGCGTCCCGGGGGCTGGGCCTGCTCGTCGCCGAGAACCTCGCCGAGCAGGGCCACGACGTCGCGGTCTGCGCGCGCAACCTGGAGGAGACGCGGCGGGGTGCGCAGCAGGCGGAGTCGGAGGCCCGGTCGGCGCAGGGGGCGGGCGCCGGGCGGGTGGTCCCCTACGCCTGCGACGTCTCCGACCGCGAGGGGGTGCAGGCGCTGGTCCGGCAGGTCGAGCAGGACCTCGGGCCGGTCGAGGTGCTGATCCACGTCGCGGGCATCATCCAGGTGGGCCCCGCCGAGACGATGACCTTCGGGCACTTCGACGACGCCGTGGGGGTCATGCTCATGGGCCCGGTGAACACCGTCTGGTCGGTGCTGCCGGGGATGCGCGAGCGCGGCCACGGCCGGATCGGCGTGGTGACGAGCATCGGCGGGAAGGTGTCGCCACCGCACCTGCTGCCCTACGCGACGGCCAAGTTCGGCGCGGTGGGCTTCACCGAGGGGCTGTCGTCCGAGCTGCAGGGCACCGGCGTCACCGCGACGACGATCGTGCCCGGGCTCATGCGCACCGGGTCGCACGAGAACGCCCTGTTCACCGGCGACCGGGCCGCGGAGTTCGCCTGGTTCGGCCCGGCGGCCTCGCTGCCGCTGCTGACGATGGACGCGCGGCGGGCCGCCCGCAAGATGGTCGACGGCGTGCTGGCCGGTCGGCCGCACGTCGTGCTGACGCCGATGGCCAAGATCGGCATCCGGGTGCACGGCCTGATGCCGTCGACGACGGTGCGGGTGATGGGGCTGGCCAACCGGCTCCTGCCCGGCGCGCCCCCGGACCAAGACGCGTCCCGGCCGGTCAAGGGACGGGTCGCCGCCCGTCAGCTGAGCACCGGGGTCGTCGACAAGCTCACGGTGCTGGGGCAACGCGCCGCCGAGCGGCTCAACCAGCGCGGCCGGGGGGCGTCCACGACCGAGTGAGCAGCGACCCGCTCACGACGGGAACGAGAACCCGGACCACAGCAGGCCAAGGGCCAGCACGGCCGCGGCGGCGGTCGCGGTCCAGAACGCGACGCGGCCGCCCCGCACCCAGAACAGGACCAGCACCAGGAGGACGACCGCCACGGGCACGAGGAGCGCGCCACCCAGCGCCAGACCGAGGCCGTCGAACTTCTCCCCCGAGGTCTGCAGGTCGCTCCAGACCAGCATCAGCCCGGCGGCGAGGGGCGGCAGGGTGGACACTGCCGCGACGACCGAGGCCACCACGGCCCACCGCGGCGACCACCCCCGCTCCGACGGCAGGCCGGCTTCACGCCCAGGGCCGGTCACGGGTCAGGCCGCCACGCGGGTCCGGCCAGGGTCCGTTCCCTTCTTCACGATGAGCACGACGGCCAGGGCCGCGACACCGACGGCGGCCACGGCGGCGGCGAGCCCGACCGTGGTCGACTCCGGCTCGGCGGTGAGCCGACCGGCGGCCACCCAGGCCAGGCCCCACACGACGGCGGCCGCAATCCCGCCGGCGAAGATGCGCTGGCCGGTCCGGGCGAGCAGCCAGGCGGCGAGAACGACGACGACGGCGATCACGGCCGCGGTGACCAGCTCGGAGGCAGTGCCCGTCTCCGGGACGCCCAGGTCGACGAGGAAGAGCGCGACGTTGGCGCAGGTGGCCACGCAGATCCAGCCGAGGTAGAGCCCGTGCGTGGCCGACACGGTCAGGTCGCGCCCCACCCCTCGCGGGGCAGGTGGGCCGTGGCGCGCAGGACCAGGCCCAGGCTGACGACGATGCCGACCATGACGACCACGGACAGCCAGATCAGGTCGGCCTGGACGACGAGCAGCCACAGGCCGTTGAGCGCGATCGCGACACCGGCGGGGATGCGGGTGCGCGCCGACCACCGCGACCGGGCGGTCGACGGCAGCCACTGCCACACGACGTAGGCCGCCAGGCCTAGGTAGATCACCGACCAGATCGAGAACGCCGGGCCCATCGGGGCGATGAGGGTGGCGCTGTCGGAGAACAGCCCGTCGCCCTGCTGCTCCACCCCGCCACCGATGACGCCGGTCCCGAACAGGCTGCCGACGATCCAGACCACGGCCGCGACGGTCACCCACCAGCGGTCGCGCGTCAGCGTGGCCGGGGGCTCGGCGAGGTGCGGGTCCGGGGCTCGGTCGGTGTCCATGGGGCCCACGCTAGTGCGGGGCTCAACCCATGAGGGTGCCGACGAAGATCTGCCAGGCCAGCGCCGACTTCGCGGTCAGGCTGAGCACGATGTATGCGGTCTCGCCGGTGAGGTAGTCCCGGAACCGGCCGACCGGCTTGTACTGCAGCCACTGGACCAGCGCGAAGACGTTGAAGAAGAGGAACAGCGAGACGATGATCCCGTAGACGAACCCGGGCGGCTCGGCCCCGCTCGTCGACCCGGGCGCGATCGTGTAGAGCACCACCCCGATCCACGGCACGGCCCCGGCGAAGCACCCGAAGACGAACGGCAGCCACCCGCCGTCCCCGGGCTGGTGGTACTTCTCCTGCAGCCAGCCGAAGAGGATCATCGAGGCGTTCACGCCGAACAGCGCCAGCAGCGCCACCACGTCGGAGATCCCCACCAGCTGGGCGATGATGACGATCATCAACGAGCTGGACAGGGAGTACTCCACCCACCGGAAGTAGTTGTGCTCCTGCGCCAGCCCGGCCCGGTAGCGTTCGAACAGCCCCGGCGAGGCGACGAGGACGTGGAAGACCGCCGACAGCGCCAGGAACGCGGCGATCGCCAGGGCGGTCGGCACGTCCCACAGGGTGACCTGGTCCCCCGGCGGGGTCCCGGGCGGCCCGGACAGGTAGGTCGCGGTGACCGGCAGGGTGAAGTCCGTCGCCAGGACCACGACGGCCACGGCCTGCGCGGCGTGCACCACCGCGGCGATCCAGTTGAACGTCCGCAGCCGCGCGTACCGCGACGGGTCGTCCTGGGTCCTGCTGGTCTGGGTGCTGCTCACGGGCTCTCCGTCTCGTCGACCCGGTCTGGGATCCCAACGTACTGCCCGCAGCAGCAGCCCCGGGCGCCGCCCGACCCGGCGTGACCAGTCATGGCCCCTGGAGGGGCCACAGGTCGTCACGCGAGTGGGCCCGCCGGCGCCCACCTAGACTCGCGCCATGTCCAGCCTGCTCTGGCTCCGGCGTGACCTGCGCCTGGGCGACCACCCCGCCCTGCTGAGGGCGCGCGAGGACGCCGACGGCGACCTGACCGTCCTCTTCGTCGTCGACCCGGCGCTGTGGGCGAAGGTCGGGCCCGTGCGCACCGCCTGGCTGGCCGCCACCCTCAAGGCCCTCGACGAGGACCTCGACGGCCGGCTCACCCTCCGCGTCGGCGACCCGGCCGTCGTCGTGCCCGCCGTCGCCCGGGAGACCGCCGCCACCGGCGTGCACGTCACCCGGGAGACCACGCCCTACGGCGTCCGTCGAGACCAGCAGGTCCAGGACGCCCTGCCCGGCGACGTCGACTGGGTCGAGACCGGCACGCCCTACGCCGTCGGCCCCGGCCTCGTCCGCAACGGCTCCGGCGACCCGTACAAGGTGTTCACCCCGTTCTCCAAGCCTGGCGCGCGCACGGGTGGCCCGCGCCCGCGGCATACCCCGAGGGGTTGGCGCCGACCGACCTCGGACGGGACGCCGACGCGGACCGGCTCGTCGAGGAGGCGCTGGCCGCCGACGACGTGCCGCAGCTGCCACCGGCCGGCGAACGGGCGGCGCTGGCGCGGTGGGGGGAGTTCGTCGCCGACGACCTGGCCGGCTACGAGCGGGGGCGCGACCGGCCGGCGGAGGAGTCGACGAGCTTCATGTCCGCCTACATCAAGGTCGGCGCCGTCCACCCCCGGACGCTGCTGGCCGACCTGGCCGGGCAGGGCGGGGCGAGCGTCGAGCGGTTCGTGGGCGAGCTCGCGTGGCGGGAGTTCTACGCCGACGTGCTGCACCACCGGCCGCGGACCGGGTGGGCGGACCTGCGGCAGGAGCTGGCGGGGCTGCGCTACGACGACCCCGAGGACGCGATCGAGGCCTGGCAGCAGGGTCGGACCGGCTACCCGATCGTCGACGCGGGGATGCGGCAGCTGCTGGCGACGGGCTGGATGCACAACCGGGTGCGGATGATCACCGCCAGCTTCCTCACCAAGGACCTGCACGTGTGGTGGCCGGTCGGCGCGCGGTGGTTCCTGGACCGGCTCCTCGACGGCGACCTGGCGTCCAACAACCACAACTGGCAATGGGTCGCCGGCACCGGGACCGACGCCGCGCCCTACTTCCGCGTGTTCAACCCGGTGCTGCAGGGCGAGAAGTTCGACCCGCGCGGGGAGTACGTCCGTCGCTGGGTGCCCGAGCTGGCGCACCTGCCGGGCAAGGCGGTGCACCAGCCGTGGGACCACGAGGACGGCTACGCCCACGGCTACCCGCGGCGGATCGTCGACCACGCCGAGGAGCGCAAGGAGGCGCTGGCGAGGTACAAGGCGGCGAGGGGCTGAGCCGGGCGGCTGGGCCGGGGCGGTTGGGCCGGGCGGTTGGGCCGGGCGCGCCCACCGGCGTCCGCCGAGGGGGTATGCAGCCGCACCTCCTGTCCGTAGGTTGGCCACCATGACCTTCGCGAACGTGGGGACGCTCGGCGTGCAGCCGGGCAAGGCCGAGGATCTCGTGGCGATCCTGACCCGGCGCAACCCGGAGATGGAGCAGGCGGGCTGCCTGGTCTACGAGGTGGGAATGAGCCAGGAGGAGCCGGACACCGTCTGCGTCGTGGAGCTGTGGGAGTCGGCCGAGGCGCACCGGGCCTCGCTGCAGCTGCCGTCGGTGCAGGCTGCGATCGGCGAGGCCCGGCCGTTGCTGACGGGTGAGATGGGCGGCTACCGGTTCGAGGTGGCGGGGTCGCCGCTGCGGGAGTGAGGTCGGCGGCGGCTAGCCGGAGGACCTGCAGCGGGAACCGGCTCTTGGAGCGGGTAAGAACCCGCTGCAGGAGCCGGATGCCGATCGAAGTCGGACCAGGACCGGTCTCGCCCGCCCACGCGCGCCGACGGAGACGACCCCGCCCTCAGTCCGCGAAGGCCTTCGCCAGGGCGATCACCCGCGACCGGAACTCCTCCGCCCGCTCCGAGCCGCCCGTCGTCTGCACGGCGTTGAGGACCAGCCGCACGAACGTCCACGCCCGCACGCGATCAGGATCCAGCCCGGCCGTCTCTCCCACGACGGCGGCCCGCAGCTGCACGTGGGCCCGCAGGTTGCTCGCCCGCGCCAGCTCGTCCGGACGGTTCCAGACGACGGGGGCGACGGCATACGCCCACTCCCCCGCGACGGGCTTGGGGTCGATCGCGAGCCAGTCCCCACGGGCGGGGTCGAGCGGGGCGAGGACGTTGAGGTCGTGCAGGTCCTCGTGGACCAGGCGCGGGGCGGGGGCGTCGGCGAGCAGGTCGGGCAGGGCCGCGAGCGCCTGCTCGGTGAACCGGCGCGGGACGAGCGGGGTCGGCTCCGCGAGCTGATCGCGCCACCGGACCGCCCGCCCCTGCAGCGTGTCGAGCTGGGGGGTGGCCGGACGGTCGAGCCGGCCGAACAGGCCGCCGATCACCTCGCAGGCGTCGAGGAACGGGAGCGCGGTCAGGTCGCGGTCGCCGTCGAGGCGCTCCAGGAGCAGGGCGTATGCCGCGGGGTCGGCGGCCAGGAGCCGCACCGCCCCGTCCCCGTCCCACAGCCGCAGCGCCAGGTGCTCGTGCCGGGCCTCCGTGTGGGGCCAGGTGAGCTTGAGGACGGCCTGCTCCCGGCCCCGCCGCACCGGAAGCACGAGGGCGTTCTCCCCATGCCACGGGGCGCCGTCGACGGTGAGGGCCCACCGGTCGAGGTGGTCGTCCACCAGGCGCGGCAGCCGGTCGAGCCAGGTGTCGCCGTCCGGGTCGCCGGGGGCGTCCGGGGCACGGCCGGTCACGGCACGGCGGAAGCTGTCGGGGATCGGTGCTGCCATGGGGTCGTCACGTTACGGCGCGCGGGGGTTGCTGGGCGGTCCTACAGTGACTGGAGGGTCTGCTGTGGACCCTGCCCATCGACGAGGAGGTCGCCGTGGAAGCCATCGAACCGGCATACGGAGCCGGTGTCCTGCTCCTGATCGCAGCCGTGGCCGTCGCGCTGCTGCTGTTCCTCATCATGAAGGTCAAGATCCACGCCTTCGTGGCCCTCGTCGCGGTCAGCCTGCTGACGGCGGTCGCCGCGGGCATCCCACTGGCGGACGTGCCCGCGGCCCTGATGAGCGGGTTCAGCGGCACCTTGGGATCGGTCGCGCTGCTCGTGGCGTTCGGCGTGATGCTGGGCCGGCTGCTGGAGTACACCGGCGGCGCCCAGGTGCTGGCCGACACCCTCATCAACCGGTTCGGCGAGAAGCGGGCCCCGCTGGCGCTGGGCATCGCCGCCCTCATCTTCGGCTTCCCGATCTTCTTCGACGCCGGCCTGGTCGTCTTCCTGCCGATCATCTTCACGGTGGCGCGGCGCTTCGGCGGCTCCATCCTCAAGTACGGCCTGCCGACCGCCGGTGCCTTCGCCGCGATGCACGCCATCGTGCCGCCGCACCCGGGCCCGGTCGCCGCCGCCGACCTCATGGGCGGCGACATCGGCATCACGCTGCTGCTGGGCATCCCGGTGGCGATCATCGCCTGGTTCGTCGGCGCCTACCTCGTCGGCGTCTGGCTGGGCAACCGCTTCGACGTCGACATCCCCGACCTGCTCTTCGGCGAGGAGAACGCCGGTGTCGACGAGACGGCGGACGGCTCCGGCGGCAGCACCGCCGTGCGGACCAAGGTGCCGGCGTTCGGCGTGGTCCTCGGCCTGCTCCTGCTGCCCTTCCTGCTCATCGCGCTGAACACCGTCGTCGGCACCCTGCGCACCGGCGGTCAGATCGCCGAGGACGCCGCCTGGGCCAGCGGACTGCAGCTCATCGGCCAGACCCCGGTCGCGCTGCTCATCACGGTCATCGCGGCGGTCATCGTGCTCTCCCCCGGGCGGTTCACCATCCCGGCGGCCACCAAGCTCATGGACGAGGCGCTCGGCCCGATCGCGGCGATCATCCTCATCACCGGTGCCGGCGGGATGTTCGGTGGCGTGCTGCGGGCCAGCGGCATCGGCCAGGCGCTCACCGAGTCGCTGTCCGACGTCGGCCTGCCGCTCATCCTGCAGGCCTTCCTCATCGCGACCGCCCTCCGCGTGGCCCAGGGCTCGGCCACCGTGGCCCTGACCACGACCGCGGGCCTCATCTCGGCCCAGGTCGCCGCCGAGGGCCTGTCCGACGTCAAGATCGCGCTGCTGGTCTTCGCCGTCGCCGCCGGAGCCACCGTGCTCTCGCACGTCAACGACTCCGGCTTCTGGCTGGTCAGCCGGTTCTTCGGGATGGACGAGAAGACCACGCTGAAGACGTGGACGGTCATGGAGACCACGCTCGGCCTGGCCGTGTTCGTGCTCGCCGCCCTGCTGTGGCTGGTGCTCTAGTGGCCGCCCCCCGACACGTCGTGGTGATGGGCGTGACCAGCACCGGCAAGACGACCATCGGCGAGGCCGTCGCCGAACGGCTGGGCGGCGTCTTCGTCGAGGGCGACAGCTACCACCCCCGGGCCAACGTCGAGAAGATGTCGGCGGGGATCCCCCTCGACGACGACGACCGCCGGCCTTGGCTGAGGGCGCTGGCCGACCGCATCCGCGAGCTCGACGAGCAGGGCGAGGTCTCGGTCACCGGGTGCTCGGCCCTGAAGCGGATGTACCGCGACTGGCTGCGCGAGAGCGGCGCGGACATCTTCTTCCTGCACCTGCACGGCGACCAGGACGTCCTGCTGGAGCGGATGGAGAAGCGGGAGCACTTCATGCCGCCCTCCCTGCTGCAGTCGCAGTTCGACACCCTGGAGATGCTCGAGGAGGACGAGCAGGGCGCGCTCGTCGACGTCGGCGGCACGGTCGAGGAGGTCGTCGAGGAGTCGATGCGGGTCATCCGGGCCGACGACTGACGGCGTCGACCGGGGGCGGCCGGCGGGCCTCAGCCGTGCTCCTCGGCCTCCTCCGCGGCGCTCTCCCCGGTGACGTCGTGGGCGTCCTCGTCCCGCAGGCCGGTCCCGCCGAGCGGTTCGCTGTGCCAGCGGACGAGCCGCCACCCCGCGTCCGGGTCGCCCTCCAGCACCCCCAGCCCGGTGTTGCTGATCCGCAGCTCGGTCGCCCGGTCCGGGTCCATCCCCGTCGCGACCGCGGTGAACACCCGGATCGCCGCGCCGTGCCCGACGACCGCGACGGTCTCGTCCGGCCCGTGGAGCTCGGCGATGGACCGGACGGCGGCGGCATACCGCGCCAGGAAGGTGTGCCCGTCCTGACCACCCGGCATGGCGACGTCCAGCCGTCCTCGCATCCAGGCGAAGAGGGTCGCGGCGTAGCCGTGCACCGCCTCCTCGTCGGAGCGCATCTCGTAGCCGCCCGCCGGGACCTCCTCCAGGCCCATCCGCACCTGGACGGGCAGGTCCCTGGCCCGCGCGAGCGGGCCGGCGGTCAGCTGGGTGCGCGTGAGGGCGGTGACGTAGATCGCCGTGATCGGCTCGTGCCGCAGCTGCGTCGGGACCGCCTGCGCCTGGGCGCGCCCGAGCCCGGTCAGGCCTGCTCCGGGCACGGCGGTGTCGAGCGCGCCGACGACGTTGTTGGGGGTCTGGCCGTGACGGATCTGGAGGAGACGCACGGCACGACCCTAGCCAGCCGGCCCGTGCCGCCGGCGCACCCCCGTCAGGGCAGCTCCACCACGGTGGCGCCCTCGTCGTCGTCCTCCTTGCCGGTCGCTGCCTTCACGGTCCCGACGACGGTGCCGACGAGCGACTCGCCACCCCAGTACTCCGCCGTGTCGCCGTCCACGCGCAGCACGACGTTGTCCGGGTTCTCCGGCCCGCCGTCCATGAAGGCCGAGGCGCCCTTGTTCCACAGCTTCTCGACGAGGGCGCGGTCGCGCACGACCGTCGCGTGCCCGGCGAGGGAGACCCACGCCTTCATCGACGAGTAGGCCACGTTGACCTGCGGGTTGGCCTCCACGTCGCGTACGACCGCGCTGCTGTCGCGCACGAGGAAGATCACGTCGCCGTCCTCCTCGGCCACCTGCGTCGACAGCGGACGGCTGGTCAACCGCCCGTGAGAGGAGCTGGAGTCCACCGTCGTCAGCATGGCGATGTCCATGCTCTCGATGAGCTCGTGGACCTTGCGCACCTCCTCGGGGTCGTCGCTGACGTTCACCGGGTCGGCGGGGCTGCTGTCGTGGTGCTCGGTCATGTCCTACTCCTTCGGTTCGACGGTCCTGGCCTCGACCTGCTGGCTCGCGGCGTACGCAGGGTCGCGCAGCCGCGCCCACAGCGGGTGCGTCCAGGCCCCGGTGGGCGGGTGCCCGACGGGGTCGTGCCGCCGGGCGCAGTCCCGGTCGGTCCAGGTGATCTCCAGGCGGCCGCGCTCGTGCCAGGGCCGCCCGGGGGCGGCCACGAGGAGCCGGTATGCCGTGGGCGGGTCGTCCACGTCGTCGCCCCGGTCGGGGGCGGGCTCGGGCGGGCGGGCGTCGGCGGCGGGATCCAGCCGCAGCAGCAGCGGGCCGCGCTCCGTGCTCAGCGGCAGCAGCGTCGTCACGGGGCCGTGCTCGTGCCGGTCGCGCACGGTGAGCACGTGCCGGCCCACCGTCCCGGTGCCGGTGGAGGCGAGCAGGACGTCGCCGGACGCCGGCCCGTCGACCCGCAGGGCCAGCCCCTCGAGGTCCCGCCCCTCCCGCTTCCCGGTCGCCCGCGACCAGCGGACGAGGCAGGGGTGCGGGCCGGGGTCGTCGAGCAGCACGACGCCGCTGCGCCGACCGGGCGTGACCGTGATGGCGCCCGTGCCGCATACCCCGACCGGGTGGAGGGCGCGGGTCCCGCGCAGCCGCGCGGTCAGCCCGAAGCCGGCGGCGACCACCGCTCCCCCTGCCCGGCCCACCGTCTCGGCCGCCAGGTTGGCCGGTGTCGACACGCGCTCGCGATGCGCACCGGTCACGGCTGGAGGACCACCTTGATGCAGCCGTCCGCCTTGTCGTTGAACGTCTTGTACATCTCCGGCGCCTGCTCCAGCGGCACGCGGTGGGTGGCGAGGTTCTCCAGGTCGAGGACGTCCTCGGCCCCGCTGACCAGGTCGTAGAGCTCGTCGGTCCAGCGCTTGACGTGGCACTGGCCCATCCGCACCTGCACGCCCTTGTCGAAGAGCTGCATCATCGGCATCGGGTCGGCCATCCCGCCGTAGACGCCGCTGATCGAGACGGTCCCGCCGCGGCGGACCGCGTCGATCGCGGTGTGCAGCGCGGCCAGCCGGTCGACGCCGGCGGTCTCGATCGCCTTGCGGGCGATCGGCTTGGGCAGGCGCTTGGCCGCACCGACGGCGGCGCCGAGGAACGGGCTGCCGTGCGCCTCCATGCCGACGGCGTCGATGACGCTGTCCGGCCCCCGTCCGTCGGTCAGCTCGCGCAGGGCGTCGCCGACGTCCTTGACGGAGCTGAGGTCGACGACCTCCGCACCGAAGCCGCGGGCCAGCTCGTTGCGCTCGGGGACCCGGTCGACGCCGACCACGCGGATGCCCTTGTGCCGGGCCGACCGCACGGCCAGCTGCCCGACCGGGCCGAGCCCGAGCACGGCGAGGGTCCCGCCCTCGGGCACGTCGGCATACTCCAGGGCCTGCCAGGCGGTGGGCAGGATGTCGGAGAGGTAGAGCACCCGCTCGTCGGGCAGGTCGGAGTCGACCTTGATCGGCAGGAAGTCGGCGAACGGGACGCGCACCAGCTCGGCCTGCCCACCGGGGACCGCCCCGTAGAGCGAGGTGTAGCCGAACAGGCTCGCGCCCTTGCCCTGGTCGTAGTTCTGCGTGGTCTCGCACTGGGCGTACAGGCCGCGCTCGCACATCCAGCAGCGGCCGCAGGAGATGTTGAAGGGGATGACGACGCGGTCACCGACCTGCAGGTTCTCCACGGCGCTGCCGACCTGCTCGACGATCCCCATGAACTCGTGGCCGAGGATGTCGCCGGGCGTGAGGTAGGCGGCCAGCACGTTGTAGAGGTGCAGGTCCGACCCGCAGATGGCGGTGGAGGTCACGCGGATGACGGCGTCCGTCGGCTGCTCGATGACGGGGTCCGGCACGTCCTTGACCTCGACGTCCTGAAGTCCTTGCCAGGTGAGTGCTCGCATGAGGCCCACGCTAGGACGGGTATGCCGTTCCGGCACCTCGGGAGGCCGGGAGAAGCCCGCGGTCGCGTCCCATCGCGGACGTGCGCGTCGACTGGGCGAGTCAGCGACTTGCGATCCGCAACGAGGGAGTGCCCCGCGGAGCACCGCTAGCTCGGTCAGGCGAGTGGCCACCTACATGACCGTGCTGCCCGGCCGTCACGGAGGCGTTTGTCCACACCACTCGCGTCCGATGAGCTCGGCCGCGGTGGCAACGGCTTCGTCAGCTGGAGCAGTTGTCGACGTTCTCCTGGGTCATGGACCACTTCCACTCGCCGTCCTCGAGCAACATATGGGCGTCGACCGGAAGCGACAGACCCTCAGCGGACACTTCGGCGCTGACCTTGGTGGCCGGTAGAGAATCATCCGTACCGGGGATCATCAGCTCGCCCACGTCCTGAACGCTGAGGATCTTGCCCCACTCAATGACAGGGGGGCTCTCGGCGGACCTGCAGGCGACGTAGGCGTCCTCGGAAATGATCTCGCGCTGAGCACTGACCAGGGTCTCGTAATGCGCTTGCCAGTCCTTGGCGCCGAACTGCTCCACCCAGATCTTGAATGCCTCTTCAGGCGTTCCACTCTCAGGTGCCGCTTCGGAGGTGGACTGCTCCTCGTCAACGCCTTCCCAGTCGCTGGGTGCACCAACAAAGACGGAGCAGTCCTCTGGCTCCTCGGACGCAAGGAGATGCGCGTCAACCTTGATCCTCCCCTGTGCTGGGACCAGCTCCGGGTACGTGCTTCCCCCACCCACGATGGATCCCGAATCGTCTCGGCACAGCAGGCTGACCCTGGGATTCTTCAGCGCCGTGTCGAGGGTGTTCGACAGTTCAAAAGAGGCGGTGCGAGAGCCGTACTCCTCGGTGAACCTCACAGGGCTCGTCGGCATCTCGGGGAAGGGCTTGTCACTGAACCTCGATCCGCCGAGCGGGTTCCTGGGGGGAATTGAGATGCGGGCTGAGAGGATTTGCTGAGCGAGTTCGGCGTCGGGGCGCGCGGGAGCCGCCGGTCTGCCCGGCTTTTCCACTTGGGGTCGTTCCTCGTCGGGGCAGGAGTGGGTGTCAGGCGGGGGCGTAGGCGCCGGCGTACATGCCTGCCCAGGCGTCCTGCCAGGGCCAGTTGGTGGGTAGGTGCAGGTGCAGTCGTCGGGCCCGGTTGGCGATCCGGGCCGGGATC
>NZ_MKKA01000015.1 GCF_001942405.1 Ornithinimicrobium sp. CNJ-824 | reverse complement strand
CAAGACGCCTCTCGAGATCGCCCAAGAGCACCAGCAAAACCTCTCAAACGCCGCGTAAGACAACAAAGTGCCGCTGTCCGAAAAGGCCCCACCAGATCAGACTGCCACCAGGGCATCCATGCCGCGGCCGTGCCGGGGGCGACGCAAGATATCTGCGTCGACCGGCTCCACGCGGGTCTTACTGGTTGTAGGCGATGGCGCTGATCCTTCTTGCTGTTGTCTCGTAACCGGACGTTCTGAGACGGGTCCGTGCATGACGAAACCCCCGGTGGTGGTCCGGGGGTTTCGGTGAGGGCGGGTGTCAGTCCTGCAGTGGTCGGGCTCCCATGTGTAGCCCGACGGCGATCATCATGAGGTGGGTCGAGGTCACGGCGGTGAGCGCGTCTTGGACCATGCCCGTCGCGAGGGTGCAGGCGATGACGAGCGCGGCGAAGAGTCCTGTCCACCGCGTCTCGACAGAAGCGCTGTCCCTCGAGGCGCGTCGGCCGGCCACGGCGAAGACCACGAGAGCCACGAGCAGGAGCGCGCCGGTCACCACTCCGAAGTCGAGCGCTGCACGCAAGGCCACGTTGTGGGCCTCGTCGCGGGGCATGTCGGGAGCGGACAGGCCCCCAGGTCCGACGCCGATCAGGAGGTTGTCCGACAGGACTCCGAGCAGTGGCCCCCAGATCCCATCGACCCGCACGCCCAGGCCGGAGGCGAGCGCCTCGGGGGTTGCGCGGCCTGCAATTTGGGAGCCGAACAGGAGGACGACGATCGCGGCCGTCATGCCGGCGAAGAACACGGCGCCCACGTCGATACGGATTCGCCGACGAGGCCCCTCGTTTGCTGCCAGCAGGAGCAGCGCCAGGACGAGCACTAGGCCCAGGTTGATCCGCGACTGGGAGAAGTAGACCCCGGCCAGGGCGGCGACCATGAGCGCCCAGGCGAAGCGTGCCCGGGCGACGCCCGTGGTGCGCTCTGCGACGGAGAGCGCGGCGATGAAGGTCCAGAACGCGCCCGTGCCGAAGGCGGAGGGCTCGCCGACGAGCTTGGGGCCGTAGGACTCGATGCTGTCGCCGACCTCGCCAAAGAGGGTGCCGATGTCTCCGGTCACCACCTGGTAGGCCAGCCAGAGTGCGTTGGCCGCTGCTGCGAGGTGCAACGCCCGCAGGGCAGCAGGGCTGCCCTGCGCTGATCCCAGCCTGACGAACAGGCCGCCGAGGACGCCTGCCAGGACGAAAAGTTCTACGGTGCGTCCGAAGTAGGCGATGCGGAGGAGGTCGGATACGGCCCCGTCGTTGATCCACAGGTGCAGCAGCGTGACGACCGTGGCGAGCCACAGGAACGCGGGGAGCCACGGGCCCCACGTCGCCCACCAGCGAAGGCGGCCGTGGCCTCGTGGGGCGAGGACGAGGATCGCGAGCCCGATTGGCAGGAGTAGGTCCTGCACGCGGATGTCGACGTTCTCCGTGGGGAGCAGGTCGAGCCTGATCCTGGGCGAGAGGCACACCGCGAGGATGAGGGCCATGAGCATCCACCGGATGATGGGACGCGACTCATCGGTCCGCGTCTTCGTCGGCGCATGGGTTCGGGTGGCGGCTTTCGGCACGGCACCGACTATAGGAGACGTCTAGGCCGGTGCGATCGTGGTGACGGTGCCCCCCGAGCCGATGTACTTCAGCGCGCCGCCCTCGACGTACAGCGTGCCGCCGTCCGCGGGCACCGTCGGGGCCGTGGTCCGGTTGCGGATGAACATGTGGCCGAGGCCGTTGACCTGCCAGTAGGTGTTGCCCGCCCGGACGGCCTTGATGAAGGCTGCCGCGGCGGTCGCGCGCTCCATCTCCACCTGCAGCGTGACGGGATCACCGGACGTGGAGACGCCGTCCCGCAGGCGCATGAGCGGGTTCCCCGCGCCGCCGTTGATGGCCCGCTCGAACAGCCACGACCCGGTGGCTGACGACACCTGCGAGAGCCACTTGTTCCCGTGGGGGTGGTTACCGAGGTGGGTGGTGCGGGTGCCGTTGTCGATGACGACGTAGGCCGCAAACAGGTTGGGGTAGAGCACCTGGAAGTCGCGGACATTGGCCGACGTGACCTCCCAGGCCGTCACGTTCGACTCGAAGCGGGTGGCGTGGAAGGCGTTGGAATCAGCGAAGCCGTTGCTGGTGGCGGTGACCTTGATGCCGGTGGTGCAGACCTCGATCTGACCGCCGATCCAGGTGACGTTGTTGGCGTCGACGATGTCGACACCGATGGTGCAGGCGTTGGCGCGGCACCCGAGGAAGCGGTTGGCGTTGGAGCCCATCGCATGCACGGCAAATCCACGGTGGCAGTTGGAGGCGGTGACGTTCTCCAGCTGGTTGAACACCGCGCCGCCGTTGATGGGTGACGCGATCCGGATTCCGGTGTCGAAGGAGCGCACGGTGACGTCCTTGACCGACGCCGACGACACCGATTCGAGGTCGAGTCCGATGGTCTCGCTCGTCTTGCCGGGCCCGGAGATGTCGAAGCCGTGGAACTGGGGGTAGTAGGTCCGCACGCCCGGGGTAGCGGGCTGTGGGCCGTGCCGGTGCCGGAGTAGGTGAGGGTCGTCAGCCCGGTGCCGCACCCGTGGATGGAGGTGCCTGCCGTGTAGGTCGCGCCGTCTCCGACGGGGATTACCCCGACACCGAGCTGGATGCGGACCGCGCTGGCCTGCCCCGCGAGCGCGGCCGAGAGGGTGCGCTTGGCGGTGGCCAGCGTCAGTCCGTCGTTCCCATCGTCTCCCCGCGGGGTGACGAAGATGGTGCGCTCGGTCGCGGCGGGCTTCCGCACACCGATGGCGGAGATGCGCTCGTCCGCAGCCTGGGCGACGGCAGCGCTGGCTTGCGACCCGTTCTTCACGCGATCGGCCACAGCCACGTCCGTGGCCGTGCCCTCCACGGGGAACGGGCCCCGCCATGCGGCGCCGCTGGGGTCGGCGGTGTAGAGCGCGACCTCGGTTTCGACGATGACGGCGGTGCCCTTGCTGGGCGCCGGCAGGTCGTCGAACGTGGCGACCGAGCCCGTCACGGAAGTGCCAATCCGAGACACCGACAGGCGTCCGCCCCTACCCGCGGACAGCCTGCTGCTGGTCGGTGACCCACATCCCGGTCAGCCCACGGAAGTGGGCGACGAACTGCTCGTGCTCGTGTTCAGGGTAGGTCGCCTTCACGGTGTCCACGAGCAGCCGGTCAAAGTCGTCCGAGCCGACCCACTCCAGGACCCGCTCCGGCAGGTGGGGCAGGTGCTGCTCGCACCACTCCCAGTAGCGCTCGGTCTCGAACTCCTGGTCCGCCAGCTGGCGGTAGGCCTGCATCTTCTCGGTGTAGCTGCGGTCCGGGTCGTCGGCGATGTCGAAGTAGGCCCGAGGTGACCGCACCCCGATGAACGAACGCCGCCCGGTCACCAGGCAATAGGCCGACCAGCGCACGAGGACAGTGATTGCCCACGGGAAGTAGTAGTGCAGCGAGGTCAGCGCCACGTCCGGGCAGGCGTTGGCGTAGTCGATCGGGTGGACCTCGTCACCCTTGACGAGCATCTCGGCGCTGTTGAACTCCCAGCCGAAGAAGGCGTTGACCACCTTGCTGACGGTCTCGGCCTCCCACCCGGCCTGCGGGGTCAGGAAGTCGTGGGTGACGGCATACCTGCTGTGCATGGGCTCGCCGGGTCGGAAGTCCATGACCATGGTCTCCGGCCCGATCGACAGCGCCCTTGCGAAGTGGTCGTAGTCGATGGTGGCCTGCAAGTGCATCAGCATGTTGCCGGACTCGTCGTAGGAGCGGTGCAGCCCCTCCACGTCGTCAACCCGGGAGACACCGCGCCAGCCGCCGCCGTCAAAGGGCTTCATGTAGAGCGGGTAGCCCACCTCCTCGGCGATCTTCTCCAGGTCGAACGGGTCGTTGTAGCGCGAGGCGGTGTAGGCCCAGCGGACGTTGTCGACCGGGTTCTTGTAGGGAACCAGGACCGTCTTGGGGATCTTCATTCCCAGACGGAGCATCGCGACGTAGGCGCTGTGCTTCTCCATCGCCTGGAAGGTGAACGGGCTGTTGAGCAGGTAGGTGTCGTCCATCAGCGACGCCTTCTTGAGCCACTCCCTGGGGTGGTAGTACCAGTGCGCCAGCCGATCGATGACCAGGCCGTGACGCACCTGATCGGTGAGGTCAAAGGGATGGATGCGGACCCGTTCGCTGGTGAGCGTGTGCGTCCGGCCGCCGGCCTTGATCGGGCCGACCATGCCGAGGATGGACTCGACGCGCGGGGCCAGTCCTCCTCCGCGCCGAGCAGCAGACCGATGAGATGGGTACGCACGTCGTTCGCCATGGGGGGAACGCTACCCCGGTCCGGTAGGGTGACGCCGTTTGGCGATCGTCCACCGAGCCCCAGGAACCTGAATGGAACTGTCCGACTACCTGCGCATCCTCCGACGCAGCTGGCGGCTCGTCGTCGCCGTCCTGCTCGCGACGGTCGCGGTCGCCGCGCTGCTGACGGCGCTGACGCCGCGGGAGTATCGCGCAGAGGCCGAGCTCTTCGTGTCCACGACTGGTGGAGACAACGTGTCCGACATCGTCCAAGGGGGCTCATTCACCCAACGGCAGGTGGCGACGTATGCCGACATCGTCACCACGCCCGCGGTGCTGGGCCCGGTCATCGACGACCTGGGACTGGAGGATTCGGCCAGCGGTCTGGCCGCGCATGTCACCGCCACAGTTCCTCCGGACACGGTACTCATCAATGTGGCGGTCGTGAACGGCGACCCGGTGCAGGCAGCGGAGATCGCCAACACGATCGCGGACCAGTTCGCCGAGACGGTGCAGGAGCTGGAGCGCGTCTCCCCCGAGGGTCAGAGCGCCGTCAAGGCGACCGTGGTCCAGCCGGCCACCCCGTCGGAGGACCCGGCCAGCCCGGACCCGCTGCGCAACATGGCGCTGGCTGTCGTTCTGGGCCTTCTGCTGGGCCTAGGCCTCGCGGTCCTGCGCGACCTGTTGGACCGTCGCGTCCGCGGGGAGTCCGACATCGCCCGAGTCACCGAGGAGCCCACGATCGGCGCGATCGCCTTCGACAAGGACGCCCCGGCGCACCCCCTCGTCATCGAGATCGACCCGCACAGCCCCCGGGCCGAGTCGTTCCGGGCGCTGCGGACCAACCTGCTCTACCTCGACCCGGATGACCAGCCGTCGACGTTCCTCATCACGTCGTCCGTGCCTGGCGAGGGGAAGAGCACGACCGCTGCGAACCTGGCGCTGACGATCGCCGAGACCGGTTCGACCGTCTGCCTCATCGAGGGTGACCTGCGTCGCCCCCGGCTGCTCGACTACATGGGCCTCGAGAACGCTGCCGGTGTCACCGACGTCGTGGTGGGCCGCGTCGAGCTGGCCGATGTGCTGCAGCCCTACGTCGAGGGCCTCTACGTCCTCGGCTGCGGCCCCATCCCACCCAACCCGAGCGAGCTGCTCGGGTCGGACGCGATGCACCGCATGCTGGAGCGGCTCAGCGCCGAGTTCGACTACGTGCTCATCGACGCCCCGCCACTGCTGGCCGTGACCGACGGCGCCGTCCTCTCCACGATGACCGACGGTGCCCTGGTGGTGGTCGGAGCCAACGTCGTCCGACGGGACGAGCTGGAGCGGGCCCTCGGCACACTCGAGCGGGTGGACGGCAAGGTCCTCGGTCTGGTCGCCAACCGACTGGCGACCAAGGGTCCGGACGCCTACCAGTACTCCTACGGCAACTACCGCCCCGACACCGAGATCGAAGGCCGCGGACGTCGTCCGCGGTCGCGGAAGGCCCGTCGACAGTCGCAGGCGCAGCCCCAGACGCCGGTCGCCCAGGGGTGAGCCGTGGCGCTGTCGACCCGCACCCAGAACGCGCTCATCGCCGGGCTCGCCGCGCTCGCCGTCGGCACCTCAGCCTTCGCCGTGTGGAGCGTCAACCGGCCGCACCCGTCGCTCACAGGCACTCTCACCTCGACGGAAGGGACGGACGCCGGCAGCGACGATGCTCGCTCGACCACTGACGTCACCGCGGAGGGTGACTCCTCGGAGCCCACCGCGAGCCCGACCACCGAGACGTCCGCCCCGTCCGACGAGTCCGCCACCGAGGAGCCCACGTCCGCGGACGACTCCTCGGACGTCGACAGGGCCACGGTCCAGGACTGGGTGGACGCGTGGTCGGACGATGCTGATCTCCTGGTCATCGGGGACGGCTACAGCAACATGCCGAGCCAGTGGGTGCAGCTGTGGGGTGACGAGGTCGGGAACGACCGCCCCGTGACGATCCACCACTGGGGCGAGGCGCAGGACGTCACCTTCAACGACCCGATCGTGCTCTCCGAGGAGGACGGGCCGCAGCTCACGATCTGGAGCGCCAGCAGGGACGGCTCGACCATCGCCGACGCCGCCGACCGGGTCGACCGGTTCGCCGAGGAGGCCGGTGGCGTGGACGCCGTGCTCATCTCGCTCGGCTTGGACAGCGGGGACGAGGACGTGGCCGGGTCCCTGGACGAGCTGCTGGCCGAGTTCGACGGAGTCGCCGACGACGCCCCCGTGCTCCTCGCCGTTGCTCCGCCCGAGCTTTATGACAGTGGCGTCGCCGAGGATATGGTCGCCTGGGCCGAGGACAACGCCGACCGGGTCGCCCTCGTCGAGGTGGGGCCGGCTGCCCCGGACAACCCCACGGCTGAGGAGTGGGCCCTCGCGTTCGACCGGGTCATCTCGGCCGACTGACCACCCTGGACCAGGACGGCCTCAGCCCGAATCCGTCAGGAACGCATCCATCAGCGGCCCGACGGTCGTCGAGCCGAACTCCCCCTCCTCCACGAAGATCGCCACCGCCAGGTCGCCCTGAACGGCGACCATCCACACGTGCGTCTGCGGCGGGTCCTGCGTGCCGAACTCCGCCGTGCCGGTCTTGGCCAGCACCGGCTCGCCCGGGTTGTCGGCGAGCATCGAGGCGCTGCCCTCGGTCACCACGGCCCGCATCATCGTGCGCAGCCCCTCGGCCTCCTCGGTCGACAGGCTCCCCTCCGGCTCCGGCACCTCCTGGCCTGTGACCACGCGCGGCACCACCGGACGGCCCTCCGCGACGCTCGCCGCCACCGCCGCCATCGCGGCGGGCGAGGCCAGCACCGAGCCCTGCCCGATGAGGCTGGCGGCGTGTTCCGTCTGCGACCCCGCCTCGTCGGGGACGCTGCCGCTGAACGCCGTGACCGGCATCTCCCACACGGCTCCGATCCCGAGGTCCCGCGCGGCCTGCGCCAGCTCCTCCATCGGTATGCGGTCGCGCTCACCGATGAGCGCGGTGTTGCAGGAGTTGGCCATCGCCGTCACGAGCGGGATGTCACCCAGCGCGGCCTCGGGGTAACCGGGAACGTTGGTGAACTCGTAGCCGTCCACCGTCAGCGTCGGCTCGCACCGCACCGTCGACTCCGGCGTCAGGCCCGCCCGCAGGAGCACCAGCGCGGACGCGAGCTTGAACGTCGAGCCGGGTGGGTACTGCCCGGCGAGCGCCGTCGAGGTCCCCTCGGAGCCGGGACCGTTCGCGAGCGCGAGCACGTCACCGGTGCTTGGCTGCAGCGCGACGAGGGCGCTGGCCGGCCCGACGTCGGCGAGCACGTCCTCGGCCAGCTCCTGCAGGTCGAGGTCGAGCGTGACCTGCAGCGGCTCGGGCTCTGTGCCCTCCCGGTCCAACAGCTGGGAGCCCTCGCCGGTGTCGGGGTCGACGGCCGAGACGACCAGCCCCGGCTCGCCGCGGAGCTGGTCGTCGAAGGCGGCCTGCAGGCCGGAGAGCCCCACCACGTCACCGATGGAGTAGCGCTGCGGGTCGGAGTCCACGAGTTCGGCGGTGGCCTCCCCCACGGTGCCGAGCAGCGGCTGGGCGAACGTCCGTGTCGGCCCCAGCACCTGGGTGGCGTCCAGGGCGACCGCGCCGAGGATCTCCTCGGTGGCGGCGACCAGGCTGCCCCCCTCCTCGTCGCTCTGCCGGTAGGTGATGAGCCGGACGAAGGCCTCTGGCCCCGCCGCGGCGACGGACGCGGCATACCCCTCCGGGTCGGTCCCGGCCGCCTCGGCGAGCCGGCGGGCGGACTCCTCGACCTCCTCCGCCTCGACCCGGGTCTTGTCGATGCCGACGTGCCAGACCGGCCGGGCCGTGGCCAGCTCCTCGCCGTCGCGGTCGAGGATGTCGGCACGCGGCTGCCCGGTCTCCTCTACGGCGAGCACCTGGCCCTCGGGCACGCCCACCAACGCCGGGTCCCAGGTGGCGACCCACTCGTCCTCGACGACCTGCATCCGCACCGGCACCTCGCGCGCCAGGTCATCCCCCTCACCTGGCAGGTCCCAGGTCAGCTGCAGCCGTGCCTCGGCCACGTCCTCGGTTTCGGAGACGTCGAGCACCTGCACGTCGAGCGACACCTCGGCCAGCGCGGCGTAGGCCTCCGCGCGCCGGGCCTGGGCGTCGGCGGGGGCACCGCCCACCATGGGCACGGCGTCGAACTCCCCCGTCTGCAGCGCCGAAGCCACAGCGTCGGCGACCTCCTGGGGCGAGCCGTCGACCGCCGGCTCGCAGGCCGTCAGGACGAGGGCGCCGACGAGGCTCACGGCGAGGGCGGGTCCAGTGGCCCGGCGGCTGAGGTGCATCCTCACACCGAAGCAGGCCGACCGGTCAGAGACAAGGCGACCGACTCTTCCCAGGCCAGCGGAACGTCGCTACGGTGGCCGTGGCCGACGCCATCGGGGGCGCGGCTCGCGGCAACACCTCCGAGCACCGGGGCGAGCCGTGGCAACCAGGACGAAGGAGTGCACGCACGATGACCGATCCGATGTCGCCACAGCCCAGGCCCGAGGACGAGCCCACCGGGGGTGCCAGCGCCGCGCCGCCGCCTCCCGGAGGTCAGCAGCAGCCGCCGCCGCCTCCCGGGGGCTACCAGCAGACCCCGCCGCCGCAGACCGGCTACCAGCAGCCTCCGTCGCAGGGCGGCTACGAGCAGACCCCGCCGCCCTACCAGGCTCAGCCGCCGCAAAGCGGCTACCAGCAGGCCCCCCCCGCCGCAGGGCGGCTACCAGCAGTCGGGATATCCCGGCACCCAGGCCGGGAGCGGGGTGGGACGTCCCGCCGAGCTGCTCGACCGCTTCCTCGCGCGGCTCATCGACCACGTCCTGCTGCTGGTCGTCAACTTCGTCATCGTCTCGATTTTCGTCGTCGGCTCGCTGATGAACGGGTCCGGCGGGATGTTCGGCGGCGGCAGCAACTTCCTGACCAACGTGGTCGGTTCGGTGCTCGGTGCGGCGATCTACCTGGCTACTTCGCCTACATGGAGTCCAGCCGCGGGCAGACCATCGGCAAGATGGTGGTCAAGCTCGAGACCCGCGGTGCGAACGGCGGCCGCCCGACGATGGAGGAGGCCGTCAAGCGCAACATCTGGGTCGCCCTGACGCTGCTGGGCATCATCCCGTTCGTCGGCGGAGTCCTCGCCGGTCTGGCCCAGCTCGCCGCCATGATCGCCATCGCGGTCGGCATCAGCAGCGACACCGCCGGGCGGCGCGGCTGGCACGACAAGTTCGCCGGCGGCACCCAGGTGGTCAAGGTCGGCTGACGGTCCCCGTCCCGACCCTGGCGAGGGTCGGGACGCCGCAGTCAGCTCCAGTCGCGCACGTCCACCACGGGCCCGTCGCCCGGCGACAGCGCCTCGACCACCTGCACGCGGGCGCTGAAGCGCAACCCCTCGCGCACCCGGTCGGCCACCCGGCGGGCCAAGGCCTCGCCGTCGGGCCCGGTGGTCGTCGCGCCGGCGCCGGGCTCCCCGCCGCTGGCAGCGGCGGGCACCACCTCGCACCGCAGCTGGTCGACGTGGTCGACCCGCTCGATGACGAAGCGGTAGTCGGCGACCCCCTCCACCCCCTCCATGACGGCGGCGACCTGGCGCGGGTGCAGGAACATGCCCCGCACCTTCACCGCCGCCCCCGTCCGGCCCAGCACCCCGCGCAGCCGCAGCGAGCCGTCCGGCCCCAGCGTCCACCCGGACAGGTCGCCGGTGCCGAAGCGAACGAGCGGGTAGTCGCTGCGCAGCAGCGTCACCACGACCTCCCCCTCGGTCTCGTCGGTCACGGGCCGGCCGGTGCCGATCTCGCACACCTGCACGTCGACCCCGTCGGCCAGCACCATCCCGTGCCCGGCCGGCGGGTCCTCCCCCGCCGGCTCCCACGCCAGCAGCCCGGTCTCGCCAGTGCCGTAGGCCATCCGCGCCATCGGGACCCGCTGCGCGATCACGGCCCGCAGCGACTCCGGCAGCGGCTCGGCCGTCATCAGCGCCCGCTCCAGCCGCCACCGGTCCGCCCCGACACCGTCGAGCCCGTCGAACCGCTCGATCAGCGCCTTGAGGTAGGACGGCAGCCCGACGTAGCCGGTCACCCCCAGGTCGGCGATCGCCCGGGCCTGCAGGTCCTGGTTGCCGATCCCGGCGGGCACGACCGCCGCCCCGACCGACCGCGCACCCTGCTCGAGCATCGCCCCGGCCGGCGAGAGGTGGTAGCCGAAGCAGTTGATCACCACGTCGTCGCCGCCGACGCCCACGTCGGCCAGCGCCTGCCCCCACCGCCAGTCGGCACCCTCCAGCTGCGGCTCGTAGAGCGGCCCCGGCGACTGGAACCACCGCGCCACGTCCGCGTCCGCCGCGAGCATGCCGCCGTCCGGCGGGTCGGCCTGCTGCCGCTCCACCAGCTCGTCCTTGGACAGCACCGGCAGCGCACCCAGCCCGCCGGGACGGCATACCTCATCGACGCTGAGATCCGCCTCGGCGAGCCGGGCGGCGAAGCCCGGCACCCGCTCGGCGGCGCGCCGCAGGCTCTGCTCCAGCGCGGGCGCGAGGGCCTCCTCGCGGGCCTTGAGGGCAGCCTGGATCGACATGGTCACTCCTTGGGGAAGGTGGGGGTCTACAGCCAGCGCTTGCGGCGCTTGTAGTGCTTGACGTCGCGGTAGCTCTTGCGGCTGCCCTCGTCACCGAGGCCCAGGTAGAACTCCTTGACGTCGGGGTTCTCCCGCAGCTCGGCCGCGGGGCCCTCGAGCACGATCCGGCCCTGCTCCATGATGTAGCCGTGGTCGGCCACCTCCAGGGCCCGCCGGGCGTTCTGCTCGATGACGAGCACGGTCAGCCCGGTCTCGTCGTTGAGCCGCTTGATGTAGCCGAAGATCTCCTGCACCAGCAGCGGCGCCAGCCCCAGGCTCGGCTCGTCGAGCATGAGCAGCTTGGGCCGGGCCATCAGCGCCCGCCCGATGGCGAGCATCTGCTGCTCGCCGCCGGAGAGGTAGCCGGCGACCCGGGCCCGCATGTCGGCCAGCTTGGGGAAGAACTCGTAGACCATCTCCAGGTCCGAGGAGGACTCCTTGCCCGAGCGGGTGTAGGCGCCGGCGACGAGATTCTCCGCGACGGAGAGGTGCTCGAAGACGTGCCGCCCCTCCATGCACAGGCTCATCCCGCGGGTGACCCGGTCGGAGGGCTCCATCCGGGTGATGTCCTCCCCCGCGAAGGAGATGGACCCGTCGGTGACCTCGCCGCGCTCGCTGGGCAGCAGCCCGGAGACCGCCTTGAGCGTGGTCGACTTGCCGGCCCCGTTGGAGCCGAGGAGCGCCACGATCCCGCCCTCCGGCACGCCGAGCGAGAGGCCGCGCAGCACGAGGATGACGTCGTCGTAGATGACCTCGACGTTGTTGAGGACCAGCAGGTCCGAGTCCTTCACGCCGGGGCCGCCCCCGGGCGCGGAGGCCGCGCCCGGGGTGACTCCTGCGGTGGTGCTCATGGCGTGGCGCCCGCCTCGACCTCGACCATCTCGCCGCCCTCGGCGGTGTAGATGCCGGTGGAGGTGGACCCGCGGTGGGAGTCGGCGGAGAACTCGATGTTGCCCTCACCGATGACGCCGCCGGTGTCGATGGCGCCCATGGTCTCCAGCGCCTCGCGGATGGCGGGACCGGTGATCTCCCCGTCCTCGGCGGCCTTCTCCATGCCCTCGGCCATGACGTGCATGACCATCCAGCCCTGCACCCAGGAGGTGCCCTTGCTGGCCGGGTCCTCGCCCTGCTCCTCCAGGTAGGCGGTCATCTCCTCGTGCCCGGCCTTCTCCGAGGTGATCGGCGCGAACGGCTGGACGAGCATGTGGCCCTCGGCCACGTCCGCACCCGCGGTGTCGATGAACAGCTCGTTGCCGCACCAGTTGAGGCAGACGATCTTCATGTCCAGGTTCTGCGCCGCGATGTCCTTGGCGACCTGCGCCGCCGGGGAGGCGACGTTCTGGATGACGATGTACTCCGCGCCCTGGCTCTGCGCCTGGGAGAGCAGGCCGACGTAGTTCTGCTGGCCACCGGGCATCGCGTAGGCCTGGTAGCCCAGGTCGAGACCCTCCTCGGAGACCCACGCCTCGCCGTCGGCGACCGGGGCCTGGCCGAACGGGCTGTCGTGGTGGAAGACCGCGACCTCGGCGCCGCCGCCGGAGTCCTCGGCGATCCAGTTGAGCGCGACGCGCATCTGGTCGGAGTAGGTCGGCGCCACGACGAAGTTGTAGGGCGCCTCCTCCGGGTCGGTGAGGCTCTCGGCGAACGAGCCGGACATGAACGGCAGCTCGTCGTCGGCGACCTTAGTGTGCAGGGCCTCGGTGTCGCCGGTGCCCCAGCCCTGGACGGCGACGACGCCGTCGTTGAGGTACTGCTTGTAGAGTTGCTCGGCCTGCGGGACCTCGTAGGCGTAGTCGTTGGAGATGGCCTCGATCTCGCGGTCGGCCACGCCGCCGTTCTCGTTGCGCCAGTCGACGTAGGCGAGCATGCCCTCGTTGTAGGGGGCGCCCACGTCGCCGGTCGCGCCGGTGAGGTCGGCGATCATGCCGACCTTGATCGGCTCGCCGGAGTCGCCGCCGGCGTCGCCGCCGCCGCCACCGTCTCCGTTGTCGCTGCCGCAGGCGGACAGGCCCAGCGCCAGCGCGGCGAGGGAGGCGACGAACGCGCCACGTCCAGTGCTCTTCATGATGGTTCTCCTCGTTGAGAGTTGTGATGGGGGGATCTAGTAGCGGAAGGGCCAGAAGCGGATGTACTCCTTGGCGCGTTCCCACAGCCTGTTCAGACCGCGGGGTTCGATGATGAGGAACAGGATGATGACCAGGCCGAAGATCGCGTTCTGGATCGCCGGGAGCTGGGCGGAGAGCCACGGGGCGGCCGGGCCGACCACGTCGGCGAGCTCGCGGATGAGCACCGGCAGCAGCGACATGAACACCGCGCCGTAGACGGCGCCGGCGATGCTGCCCAGGCCGCCGACGATGATCATCGCCAGGTACATGATCGAGACGTTGAGGGTGAACGCCTCCCAGGTGACCGTCTCGGTGTAGTGCGCGGTCAGCGCGCCGGCCAGGCCGACGAACCCGCTGGAGACCGCGAACGCGGTGAGCTTGGCCCGGGTGAGGTTGATCCCGATCGCCTCGGCGGCGATGTCCTGGTCGCGGACGGCCATGAACGAGCGGCCCAGGCCGGTGCGGAAGAGGTTGCGAGCGGCCATGACCGCGATCGCCGCCAGGACCAGCAGGATCCAGTACCAGCTCTGCTCGAAGGACTCCCGCGGCAGCGTCCAGCCGAGGACGTTGAGCCGGTCGAGGGTGATGTAGCCCCGGCCCTCGGTCAGCCAGCCCCAGCGGCGGATGATGAACTCGATGATCTGCTGGGAGGCCAGGGTCGCGATCGCCAGGTAGAGCCCCTTGAGGCGCAGGCCCGGCAGGCCGAAGAAGGTGCCGATCACCGCGGTGAAGACCACCGCGAACGCGATCGCCAGCGGCACCGGCATCCCCATCCGTTCGGACAGCAGCGCCGAGGAGTAGGCCCCGACGGCGAGGAAGCCGCCCTGGCCCAGGCTGATCTGGCCGGTGTAGCCGACGAGGATGTTCAGGCCCACCGCGCCGATGACGGCGATGAGGATCGTGTTGACGATGGAGAGCCAGTAGTTGTCCAGCACGAACGGCAGGACGACGAGGAGCACGACCATGAGGCCGAGGCGGAAGAGCTCCGCGCGGGTGCTGCGCAGACGCAGCTCGGAGGAGTATGTCCGGTGGTAGATGCCGGTTGCGGTCGCCATGTCAGACCCTCTCGATCCGCGTCTCGCCGAAGATGCCGTAGGGCTTGACCAGCAGGATCAGCACGAGCACCACGTAGGGGATGACGGTGGCCAGCCCGGGGTCGAGGTAGCCGGAGACGAACTGCTTGAGCAGGCCGATGGTCAGGCCGCCGACGATCGTGCCGGGGACCGAGTCGAGCCCGCCGAGGATGACGACCGGGAAGACCAGCAGGCCGAAGGCCGCCAGGTTCTGGTCGACCGCGGAGATGTCGGCCAGCAGGACGCCGGCGATGAGCGCCGAGACGGCGGCCAGCACCCAGGCGAGGGCGAAGATCCGCCGCACCGAGATGCCCATCGTCATCGCCGCCTGCTGGTCGTCGGCGACCGCGCGCATCGCGATGCCGTGCCGGGACCGGCGGAAGAAGATCGTGAAAGCGGTCAGCACGACCGCGGCGATGAGGATGACGAGCAGCCGGTTGAGCGGCACCGTCGCACCGAGGAAGTCCACCGACCCGCGCGGCAGGATCGCCGGCTGGCTCTTCACGCTGGTGCCGTAGAACATCTGCACCAGGGCGTTGAGCAGCATCGACAGGCCGATCGTGACCATGATGATGCTGATCGGGTCCTCGCCGATCATCGGCCGCAGGATGAACCGCTCGACGACCACGCCGAGGATCGTGGCGACCACGACGCCGACCGCGACGGCCGCGATGAGCGGCAGCCCCATCATGACGAAGGCCGTATAGAACATGTAGGCCCCGACGAGCAGGAACTCACCCTGGGCGAAGTTGATGACGCTGGTGGCCTTGTAGATGAGCACGAAGCCCAGCGCGGCCAGCGCCAGGATCGCGCCGTCGGCCAGTCCGTAGACCAGCAGGTTGAGGAAGGTGCTCATCGGCGGCCACTCCAGACGGGTCGGCGTCCCCTGCCCTCGGGGATCCGGTAGGTGGTCAGGTCGAAGATCGTCAGCGACAGCTCGCGCAGGATCGAGGTGCCGTCCTGGTAGGTCACCCGGTTGGAGATCCCCACCGAGTCGTCGCCCCTGCGCAGGGCGGCGATAAGGTCGGCGTAGCGCTCGTCGATGACGTTGCGCCGGACCTTGCGGGTGCGGGTGATCTCGTCGTCGTCGGGGTCCAGCTGCTTGTGCAGGAGCAGGAAGCGGGCGACCCGGATCGACTCGGGCAGGTCCTCGTTGGCCCGGGTGATCTCCTCGGCGACCAGCTCGTAGACCTCGGGCTTGCCGGCCAGGTCGGTGTAGGTGGTGTAGCTGAGCCGCTCGTGCTCGGCCCACGACCCGACGGTGCCGGGGTCGATGGTGATCATCGCGGTCATCCGCTCGCCCTCGCGGGTGGGGCCGAAGACGACCGCCTCCTCGACGTAGGGGCTGAACTTGAGCTTGTTCTCGATGAACGCGCTCGAGTAGCGGGAGCCGTCGGGGGCGGTGAGCACGTCCTTCGCCCGGTCGATGACGACCAGGTGGCCGTCCTCGTCGAGGTAGCCGGCGTCGCCGGTGTGCAGCCAGCCGTCCTGATCGACCGTCTCCGCAGTTTCTTCAGGTTGCCGGTGGTAGCCGCGGAAGATCGAGGCGGAGCGCAGCAGGATCTCCCCGTCGTCGCTGATCCGCAGGTCGGTGCCCGGGATCGGCTGGCCGACCGTGTTGAAGGCGATGTCGTCGTCGCGGTGGACCACGGCGATGCCGCAGATCTCGGTCTGGCCGTAGATCTGCTTGAGGTTGACGCCGATGGCGTGGAAGAAGCGGAAGACGTCTGGCCCCAGCGGCGCACCACCGGTGTAGGCGCGGCGCACCCGGGACAGGCCGAGCTGGTCGCGGACCGGCCGGGTGCTGACCTGGTCGGCCAGCCAGCTCATCGGACCGCCGCCGCCCTTGCCGTGAACGCGCGCCTGCGCGGCCCGGTCGCCCACGTCATACCCCCACCCGAAGATCTTGCGCTTGAGCCAGCCGGCCTCGTCGATGCGCACCTGCACCTCCGAGAGCATCGACTCCCAGATCCGCGGCGGGGAGAACATCACGTCCGGCCCGATCTCGCGCAGGTCGTTGCGCTGGGTGGAGGCGTCCTCGGGGAAGGAGATCGTCAGCCCGCGGGACAGGCCGATCGCCACCGCCAGCATCTGCTCGCCGATCCAGGCGAACGGCAGGAAGGAGACGTAGCGGAAGGTGTGGTCGGCCGGGTCGATCTCGGTGAGGTGGTCGGCCATCGTCAGCAGGTTGCGGTGCGACAGCTCGCCGAGCTTGGGCTTGGAGGTGGTGCCCGAGGTGGTGCAGATGACCGCGATGTCCTCAGGGGTGCTGCGGGCGATCTCGTCCTCGAACCAGGTCGGGTGCTTCTCGGCCCGCCGGCGGCCGGCCGCCTCGACCTCGGTGAAGTCGACCAGCCACGGGTCGTCGTAGGACTCCAGGCCGTGCGGGTCGTAGTAGACGACCTGCTCGACGAGCAGGCTGTCGCTGGTCTCGCGCAGGCGGAGCAGCTTGTCGACCTGCTCCTGGTCCTCGACGACGACGACGCGGGCGCGGGACATCGAGAGGATGTGCTCGAGCTCCTCGCCGATCGAGGTGGGGTAGATGCCCACGACCGCGGCGCCCATGCTCTGGGCGGCCAGCTCGGCGATGAGCCACTCGGGGCGGTTGTCGCCGAGGACGGCGACGATCTCGCCGCGCTGCACGCCGTAGCCGGCCAGGCCGTGGGCGAAGTCCTCGACGCGCCGGCGGTACTCCGCCCAGGTCAGCGGCTGCCAGATGCCGTAGAGCTTCTCCTGCATGGCGATGCCGTCGGGGCGGGTGCTCGCCAGGTCGAGCATGAGCCGCGGGAAGGTCGCGGTGTCCAGGTCGACGGGGGTCTGGGCCGAGGACTTCATCCTGGTCGTCGCGGTCGCCATCGTCAGGCCCCCTGCTTCTCGTCCTCGTCGGCGCCGAGGTATGCCTCGATCACCGCGGGGTCGGCCTTGACCTCGTCGGGGGTGCCGTCGGCGATGAGCTTGCCGAAGTCGAGCACGCTGACCCGGTCGGAGACGTCCATGACGACGTTCATGTCGTGCTCGATGAGCATGACGGTGACGCCGGCGAGCTCGTGGACGTCGAGGACGTAGCGGGCCATGTCCTCCTTCTCCTCGGCGTTCATGCCGGCCATCGGCTCGTCGAGGAGCAGGAGCGCGGGCTGTATGCAGAGCGCGCGGCCGAGCTCGACGCGCTTCTGGATGCCGTAGGCCAGGGCCCCGACCGGCTTGTTGCGGAACTCCTGCAGCTGGAGCAGGTCGATGACCTCCTCGACGAGGTGGCGGTGCTCGATCTCCTGATTGCGGGCCGGACCAAACCAGAGCATCGAGGCCATCACGCTGTGCTTCATGTGGATGTGGCGGCCGAGCATGAGGTTCTCCAGCACCGTCAGGTGGGAGAAGAGCTCGATGTTCTGGAAGGAGCGGGCCACGCCGAGGCGGGCGACCTTGTAGGGGGGCAGCTGGGTCAGCAGGTGGTGGCCCTCGGCGACGTCCTTGCCGGTGACGTCCTGGCCGCCGCCGGTGTGCAGGCGGATCTGGCCCTCCTGCGGGTGGTAGATGCCGCTGATGCAGTTGAGCAGCGAGGACTTGCCGGCGCCGTTGGGGCCGATGATCGCGTGCACGTCGCCCTGGGTGACGGTGAAGGAGACGTCGGTCAGCGCCTTGACGCCGCCGAAGCGCAGCGAGATGTCGTCCACCTCGAGCAGCGGCAGGCCGGTCGGGCGGCTGCTGCCGTTGAGCGAATGCTGGTAGGCCCTGGTCAGCACGGGCGGGTCCTCGTCACGGGCACTCCTTCGGGTCGTCCTCGATCCGTTCGGAGGCTGACGCTACATTTTCACTATCTGGAAATCAAGGGTTGTCTGCAGAAAGTTTTCGACGCATGATGGTACGAAACCCACACGTGATGGAAGATGGCCCGCATGCCGACACATGACGCCGGGGGCGAGGGCCAGGCCCGGGGGGGCCTGGGCACCGTCCGCAACGCCGTGCAGCTCCTCGAGCTGCTCAGCGACGGACCCGCCTACCAGCACCTCACCGACCTGGCCGAGCGCAGCCAGTTCTCGGTGCCGACGGTCCACCGGCTGCTGCGCTCCCTCGTGCTGGCCGACCTCGTCGTGCAGGACCCGCGGTCCTCGCGCTACGGCCTGGGGCCGGAGCTGACCCGGCTGTCCAACCACTACCTGTCCCGCCTGCCGCTGCTCGGGGCGCTCGCGCCCTACCTGACCCAGGTGCGCGACCAGGTCGGCGCGACCGTCCGGGTGCAGACCCTCGTGCGCTGCGAGGTCGTCGACATCGACCGCGTGGACGGTCAGGACCGTGGGCCCTACCGCGACACCCACCGCGTGCACCACGCCCTCGACAGCGCCGGCGGGCGGGTGCTCGGCGCCCGCGGCGACGCCGACCAATGGACCCGGCTGCTGGAGTCGGCGCCGGAGGAGCTGGCCGAGATCGCCCGCGGCCAGCAGCAGGCGTGGGCCACGGCCGACCACCTGGCGGTGACCCCGGAGGACCCGATGCTGCCCGCCGAGGTGGCCGTCCCGGTCGTCGACGGCCAGGGCACGACGGTCGCCGCGCTGGCGGCCACCGTCGACGACACCACCGACGAGCCGCACGTGGCGACGGTCGCCGCCCACCTCGGCCGGGCGGCCAGGGCCGCCGGAAGGACGCTGGGCCATGCGTGAGGGGGACGGGACCGCGGAGGCGAGCTCCACCTCATACCCTCGGTCCATGCCGGACGAGCGCGCGTGGGCGGACGTCGTGGGACGCCTGGGCCTGCTCACGCCCTATGAGTCGCTGTGGGAGCCCGGCGAGCGGTCGGGCACCTGGATGTCCGGGGCGACGGTCAACCTGTCGGTCTCCTGCGTCGAGCGGCACCTGCCCGAGCGGGGCGACCAGGTCGCGCTGCACTGGGAGGGCGAGCCGGGCGACCGACGGAGCCTGACCTACGCCGAGCTGCACGAGCAGGTGGTGGCGCTCGCGCGGTCGCTGCGGCAGATGGGCGTGGGCGTCGGCGACAAGGTCGGGCTGCACCTGGGCTGGCTGCCCGAGACGGTCGTGGCGATGCTGGCCTGCGCGCGGATCGGGGCGGTGCACACGGTGCTGCCGGCACCGCTGCCGGTGGAGCCGCTGGCCGACCGGCTCTCGCTGCTTGACCTCAAGGTGCTCTTCACCCAGGACGGCGCATGGCGCCACGGGACGGTGCTGCCGCTCAAGGCGCGCGCCGACGAGGCGATGCTGGCCGCGGGCGGGATCGAGCACACGGTCGTGGTGCGGCGCACCGGGATGGACGTGCAGTGGTACGAGGGCGACCGGTGGCTGCACGACCTCCTCGCGGGGTCGCGGCCGGGGGTCGGGGAGGTGCGGCCCGAGCTCAACGGCGACGCGGTCGCGCTGCCGGTCGACCACCCGGTGGCGAGCATCCCGCTGGCGAACCGGGGCGGCCAGGCCGTCTCGATCGTGCACGGGACCGGGACGATGCTGGCCGGAGCGGTGGCGGTGCACGAGCACCTGTCGACCGGCGGGCCGTTCTGGTGCGTGGGTGACATCGCGTGGGCGGTGACGCAGTTCCACGGGATCTACGGGCCGCTGGCGGGCGGGGCGACGACGGTGATGTACGAGGGCACCCTCGACGTGCCCAACCACCAGCGGGCGTGGGACATCATCCGGCGCTACGAGGTGGAGTCGCTGCTGACCAGCCCGTCGGTCATGCGCACCGTGCGGGGCTGGGCCCGGGAGATGCCGGGGATGTCGGGGATCCCCACGCTGCGGCGGGTGGCGACGGCTGGCGAGCCGGTCGAGGAGGAGCTGGCCGCGTGGCTGCGCGGGGCGTTCGGCGTCGAGGGGACCGAGGTGGCCGACGCGTGGGGGCAGCTGGAGCTGGGCGGGATCGTGCGGATCACCGGGCTGTCCGACGCACCGCCGCTGCCCGACTGCGGGCTGACGATCGTGGACGTCGACGGCGTGCCGGTGCCGGCCGGGGAGACCGGCGAGGTGGTGCTGACCAGGCCGTGGGCCGCGACGATGGTGGGGGTCGAGGGCGACTCGGCCAGGGTGGCCGAGGCGCACTGGACGCGGCACCCGGGGGTCTACGCGACCGGTGACCTGGGGCGGGTCGACGAGGACGGGGCGGTGCAGTTCCTCGGCCGGACCGACGACGTGGTGTCCATCTCGGGGCAGCTGGTCTCGTTGCGGGAGGTCCGGGAGGTGCTGACCGAGCACCCCTACGTCGACCGGGCCGAGGTGACCTGGCGCAAGGACCCGGAGCTGGGACGGTCGCTCGTGGCGGCGGTGACGTTGTCGGGGGCGGCGGGTTCGGGTGGTTCTGGCGGCTCGGCCGGTGGGGCGGGCCTGGCCGGTGGGGCGGGCTCGGCCGACCTCGACGCGATCGCCGTGGACCTCATGGACACCGTGCGCGAGCTGCTCGGCGGCCTGGCCCGCCCGCGGGCCCTGCTGGTCGTGGACCGGTTCGGCGAGGAGCTGGGCCGACGGGAGCGGGCGCAGGCCATCGCGACGCTGGCCACCCCCGACCGGCTGGGCGCTCCGCGGTCGGTGACCTGGGAGCAGGTGCTGGTCGCCGCCGGGCATCCGGTGGGCTGAGGGGCTGACCGCCGTGCCGATCGCCGCAGACCCCGGCGTCACGGGACTGCGCTGCGCTTGGCTCTTAGAGAGCCAACGACCTGAGCTCGGTCTTCAGCACCTTGCCGTTTTGGTTGAGCGGTAGCTCGCTCACCCTGCGCGCCTCGTGCGGCACCAGATGCTTGGCCAGGGTCGACCGGCAGTGCGCCAGGACCTCCTCCGGGCTGACGTCCGCGCTGTTCGACGTCACGTAGAACAGCACGATGCTCTCGCCGGCGACCTCGTCCGGACGGCCCACGACAGCAGCTGCGGCCACCCCGGGCAGCTGCGCCACGGCGTCCTCGATCTCGTGGCTGGAGACGCGGATCCCCCAGGACTTGATGAAGTCGGCCTCCCGGTCGACGACGTAGACAAACCCGTCGTCGTCGATCCTGGCCAGGTCCCCGGTGAGCAGCCCTCCGTCGACGAACTTGGCAGCCGTACCCTCTGGGTCGTTCCAGTAGCCCTTGGTGATGTTCTCGCCCCGTGCGAACAACTCGCCGACGACCCCTGGGGGCAGCGGACGACCCTCGGCATCGACGACGCTGAGAGTCACTCCGGGTATGCCGCGGCCGATGGACCCCTGCCGCTCCTTCACCAGCTCGGGCCTCAGGTAGGACATCCGGGCCGTGGCCTCGGTGGCCCCGTACATGACGAAGAGCCGCGCCTGGGGCTGAGCTGCGGCCACGCGTCGATCTGGGGCTGCGGGAGGCGTCCGCCCGCCTGCTGCATGGTCCGCAGGGTGGGTAGAGGGGTGGTCTCGAACAAGCTGGACCTCAACAAGGACTGGTAGGTGGACGGAACCCCGGCGATACCGGTGCACCGGTCCCGCCGGACCTGTTCGACCGCCGTCTCGGGGAAGGCGAAGGTGTCGCAGATCGACAGGCTGCCCCCGACGCGCAGGTGGGTGTGCAGGAGCGAGGCGCCGTAGCAGTAGGAGAACGGGAGGACCACCAGCACGCGGTCCTCGACCGTCAAGGCCAGGTAGTCGATGATCGACGTGGTGTTGGCACGGAGGTTACGGTGGCTCACCCGCACGGCCCGGGGCGCGGACGTCGTGCCCGAGGTGAACATCAGGACGGCGTCGGCGTCGGGGTCGACCGCGACGGCCTCCGGGTCTCCGTGCGCTCCGCCGTCCAGCGCGGACTCGGAGAGAACCCGAGCCGCGGACGTCACGACGTCGTGGAAGGCCCGGCTCAAGCCGGAGTCGAGAAGGAACGAGTCGCAGTCGACGAAGCGCGCCTTCCTCAGCACGTCCGCAGGCGTCAGCACCGTCGCGAACGGCACCGCGACCAGGCCCGACCGGAGGATCGCGAGGTAGGCCGCGGCCCAGAACAAGGAGTTCCGGCTCAGCAGGCCGACCCGGGCACCCGGCGGCAGGCCCCACTCGGCGATGCCCCCGGCCAGAACGTCCACCGCGGCCCGCAGATCGGCGTAGGTGTGCGTGCCGTCCCGGTCGATCAGGGCGACGGCATCCGCCTCCCCCTGCCGGAGGAGGAAGTCGCCGACGTTGACGCCCTGGCCCACCCTGCCTCTCCTTGACCTCACGACCAGGCGCAAAGCCTGTTCGCGCCGTGTCCCCGATGGTAGCGTGACCTGCACCACTGGGAGAGGGCTCAGAGGGCTTCCGGACGTGCAGGCGTGCGGATCTAGCGCGAGTGAGGTGCGCCATGGACGGAGCCGTCCACCCGCGCATCCAGGTCGCGGTCGTGGCTGCAGCGTCGATCCTCCTTGCCGGCTGCGGCGATCCTCCGGACCCTGTCGGCGGTCCGGTCCCCGGGCTCGGTGCGAGCACCGCCGGCGGCACGAGCACCGTTCGTCCGGACACCGGCGACGGCGACCCGCCGGCAGGTGTCGCGGTCACCGTGACCGAGACGATCGCGACCGGTCTGCAGACGCCGTGGGGGGTGGGCTTCCTGCCGGACGGCACGGCCCTCGTGACCCTGCGTGACACCGGGCAGGTGCTGCTCCTGGACGACGGCCGGAGCAGGGTGCTCGACGCCGGTGGACCCGAGGGGGGCGTCCCCGACGTCGTCCACGAGATCGAGGACGGGCTGATGGGCATCGCGATCGGCCCGGACGGGGGTGTCTACCTCTACCTCACCACGTCCTCGGACAACCGCGTCGTCCGCTACGACCTCGAGGACGGGAAACTCGTCAACCCCCAGGTCGTCCTGGCGGGGGTCCCTGCGAACGAGATCCACTCCGGCGGACGGATCGCCTTCGGTCCCGACGGGTACCTGTACGTCACGACGGGAGACACACGCGACCGCGATCTCCCGCAGGACACCGACAGCCTGGCAGGGAAGATCTTGCGGGTCACCGCGACGGGCGAACCGGCGCCGGGCAACCCCTTCGAGAACGAGGTGTGGAGCTACGGCCATCGGAACGTGCAGGGCATCGGCTGGACGAGTGATGGACGGATGTATGCCTCCGAGTTCGGCAGCGACAGGTATGACGAGCTCAATCTCATCGAGCCGGGCTCGAACTACGGATGGCCACACACCGAGGGCTGGGCCGGCGACCCCGACTATGTCGATCCGCTCGTCACCTGGCCCAACGTCGAGGCGTCGCCGTCCGGGATAGCCGTCACCGACGACGGAGTATGGATCAGCGCGCTGCGGGGAGAACGCCTCTGGTACGTCCCTCTCGACCCATCCGGCAAGCCCGGGCCACCCGTGGCGCACGACCTGGGGCTGGGTCGCCTGCGGACGGTCGTCACGGCGCCCGATGGCGACCTGTGGATCGTCACGTCCAACACCGACGGGCGTGGTCAGCCGGGGGAGCTCGACGACCGGATCCTCGCGCTCGAGATCTCCACGAACTGAGGCCGCGAGAATGGAGGGGTGTCATGGACGTCCCGAGGCGCGCAGGACGACGCGTCATCCTCAACTTCCACGGGATCGGTGATCCCCCTGCGTCCGTGCCCGCGGCCGAGGTGCCCTATTGGTGCCCATTGGATCAGTGGCTTCCCCTCGTCGAGGTGGTGGCGGAAGCCGTGCACGAGGGACGGCCCGTGGAGGTCACATTTGACGACGGCAACGTCAGCGACGTCCAGCACGCCCTGCCAGCACTGCTCAAGTACGGGCTCACGGCCACCTTCCACGCCTGCGCGGGGCGCATCGGCCGACGCGACTACCTGGATGAGCCAATGATGCGGCATCTCCACGAGGCCGGGATGCAGGTCGGGAGCCACGGATGGGACCATGTCGATCTCCGGCCCCTCACGGATGCAGACCTGGTCCGCGAGACGCGTGACTCCCAGCACCGGATCGAGGATGCCTGCGGCTGGCCTGTGCGGGACTTCGCGGTCCCGCTGGGCAGCTACGACCGGAGGGTCCTGCGGCACCTACGCGACTATGCGACGGTCTACACGAGCGACGCCACGACGGGGGCGCGCGGCGCCCGGCTTGTTCCTCGCTGGTCCTACGTGCAGGGCTGGAGCACGCGCCTTGTCCACGATCTGGCCTGTGGAGACGAGTCCGTCGGACACCGGCTGCGCCAGCATCTGTCGATGACTGTGAAGCGGTGGCGCTGAACCCGAGCCCAATCTGCGGGCAGGGCTGGATGCTGATCTGCGACCGGTTGTAGGCTCGACGCGGAGACCGTGAAAGGGGCGTCGCGGGTGCATTGGATCCGTCGATGGACGAGGCCGTGACCATAATGGTCTGGGTCGACTCCACGACGTGCGGTTGTGCCATCCTCCAGGACGACTCCACAGTCGTCACGCCCGTGCCAGACGACCAGCAGGCCGACGGGGAACCGTGCACGCCGGCCGGGGAGGGTGGACACCCGACCCACGATGACCAGGTCGTCGGGCGCTGTGCGCCAACGGCACCCTCGAGATCCGGCACGACGACATCCTGACGGACAACACCTTCATCCTCGTCGACACCGGGTGCTCCTCAGCGGTCAACATCTGCAGCCACGTCGCTCCGGCCAACGGCGTTCTCATCGAGGGGAACGTCATCGCTGGCGGGGCGACCTGCCCGCGCGGCGGTGAAACGCACGAGTATGCCAAGCAGACTCGCGACATCCGGGTGGTCGGCAACCGGTTCTCGACCCGCTACGGGCCCGAGTGCGGCATCCACCATTTCCTCGCGCAGTTTGACGAGAGCGGGCCTGAGAATCTTCGGTCCGGGAACGTCTGGCACGAGAGCGGGCTCCCCCTCGATGGCTAGGGGACGCCACGCCCCGCTACGGGACAAGACCCTGGACGTCAGCGGGACCGGTCATCAGGCCTACATCCCGGCTGTGTGGTTCGTCTGCTGCTACGTGGTACTGCTGCTGTGCATCCCCACCCGGCTCATCGTCGGTCCGATCGGAGCACCCGGGACCCCGGCGAACCTCTTCGCAATCGTGGGCCTGATCTGGTGGACTTGCGCGCTCCTCGGTGGCCTGGTTATGCGTCGAGGGCCGTCGCCGACCAGGGTTCTTCTCGGGCTCTTCGTCGTCTGCGTCCTCGCGAGCTACGCCTCCGGTCACTTCCTGGGTTGGTATCAGCCGGCTGACATCCACCAGCGCAGCGATCGCCGCTGGGCGGCGGCCGACGTGGTGCAGGTGACCGAGATCCTCTCCAGCGCAGCCGACCGCGGGGTGCTCTACATCGCTGGCTGGGTGGGGATCGCCCTGGTCACCGCCGAGGGTCTCCGTTCGTGGCGTGAGCTGGACCGGGTGATCACCTTCATCGTGGGGGCGGCCTCCTTCGTGGCCAGCCTCGGGATCATCCAGTACTTCACCGGGCGGAACCTCGCGGCATACCTGCAGCTGCCCGGGCTCACGGCGCTCGCGGACTTCGGCGATGCCTTGTCCCGGTCGGATCTCAACCGCATCGTCTCCACCTCCGCCCACCCGATCGAACTCGGCGTCGTCATGTCCTCGGTGCTGCCCCTGGCCCTGCACCGCAGCCTGCACGCTCGGAGGTGGCTCGCATGGGTGCCGACCCTGCTGATCGCGGTCGCAAGTCTCATGTCAGTGTCCCGCTCCGCGGTGGTCGTCGCAGCTGTGGCGATGCTCATCCTGTTCGCGTCGTGGCCATGGCGATGGCGTCTGAGGGCCGTGATGATCCTTCCCGTTGCTGCAGTGGTCGGGAGGGCTGTCCTCCCCGGGTTACTGGGGACCGTACGATCCCTTTTCACGGGGCTCGAGCACGATCCGAGCATCGAGGGACGCACCGCCGACTACGAGCTGGTGTGGAGGCTTATCGCCGAGCGACCCCTGTTCGGTCAGGGGATGTCCACGTTCGTGCCCACGGTCTACCGGACGATCGACAACCAGGGACTGGGGATGCTTCTGGAGCTTGGCCTGGTGGGGACCGCGGTCTTCGTGCTCCTCGTTCTCACCGGTGTGGTGGGGGCCTGGAGGCCAAGGAGACTAGGCATGCCGTCCGAACGGGCACACCTCGGGGTGGCGATCTCAGCATCGCTGTCAGCCATCATCACGAGTTACGTCACCTTCGATGCCTGGGCGTTTCGGCACGTCGCCGGCCTGAGCTTCCTCCTCATCGGTCTGGCCGGTGCGGTGTGGCACCTGTCGCACGACCCTGGCCTCGGCTCACCTGACGGACCTGCATCAGACGATCACTGACGAACACGAGGATCAGGGTCAGCAGTCCGCCGGCCGCCAGCACCGCAAGAACGCCGCGTATCTTGTCCCCGCCCAGGTGATGTGGGACCGGGTCAGCGGCATAGACGCGGGTGGTCGCCACCTGCTGGGGCGGGGCGTCCTCCTCCACCTGAACCCGAAGAAGTTCGTCCTGGATTGACAGGACCACCTGGTCACGGGTCTCGATCACGTCCTCGGGGTTGGTGCCCTCGACGCTGACAGTGAAGACGGGCCCGTCGTCATTGAGTCCGATCTCGTACTGCGAGGCATATCCCTGCTCGACCAGGCCGGCTCGGAAGGAGCTGGTCTGGGCGGTGAGGGAGACTATGTTGGCGAGCACGTTCAGGCCGTCGGGGAGGTAGAGGAAGGGGCTCCCCACGACCTCCCCGCGAGCGTTGGCAGGTAACAGCAGCAGTATTCGCGCCGTCGCCTGGTAGCGCGGCGGTGCCTGGTCGTAGACATAGACGGCCGTGGCGAACGTCAGCACCATCCCGAGCAGGAGCACCAGCCAACGCCGGACCAGCACTCGCAGGGCGCTACCGACGTCCATCGAGATCATCCGCCCGAGAGACGTGAAGTCGATCGGTGCTCATGACGACGGGGGCGAGGAAGGTTGCTGGCGACGGGACCGGCCAGGACCGCCCGCGAGGATCCAGTCCAACGCAAGCGCCGCCACCACGGTCAGCACCCCACCTGCCGCCACCGCCGCGAGCGCGGCGCGCCGACGGTCCCCGCTGAGCTCGATCGCCGCCTCGTCAGCGGCGAACACTCGGGAGCGGGCTGTTTGAACCTCCGGCACCTCCTCCTCCTGCTGGACCCGGGCCAGCTCGTCCTCGAGAGCGGCGACAATTACGTCGCGGGTGGCGAGCACGTTCTCCGCATCCTGACCCTCGACCTCGACATCGATGATCGGGGAGGCTCGTTCGACCGTGACCTCGAAGGTCGAGGCCAGTCCCCGAGCGTCCAGATCCTCGGCGAACGTGGTGCTCTGGGCACCTGATCCGACCACCCGGGCGAGGGTGTCCAGGCCGCTGGGGAGGTAGAGGAAAGGACTTCCGTCCGCTTCCTCGTCCTGCGCCCCAGGAGGCAGCAGGAGCAGGATGCTCGCCGCCGCTCGGTAAGTGGGGTCTGTGGACATGTAGAGGTAGGCTGCGGCACCGAGGCTGAGCGCCGCACCGATCACCACGACGATCCACCGTCGCAACAGCACCCGAAGGGCCCGCTCAACGGTCATGGTGTCCTCCTGGGGCCCGGGCCGGATCATCAACCGCTGCCATCACTGCGTCAGTCTCGCAGTTCGACGCTCAGCGCGCTCTCGAGGGCGTCCGTGAAGACCCGGAGACGACTGCGGGCGGTCTCGACCGCTGGTCCGGAGAGATCGACGAGCCGGGCACGGTCGGCGACCAGGCCCAGCGTCTCGGCGACCGCGGCTCCGGTGTCGGAACAGGTGAGGTCCACGAGCACCGGGTAGCCGAGACTGCCGAAGAAGCCGGCGAACTTGCGACTGTAGGCCGCCGGGATCGTCGGCACACCCGCGGTGAAAGCAGCGATCGTGGCGTGCATACGGGAGCCGATGAAGGCATCGAAGCCGGAGATGTGAGACTTGGCATCGATCGGATCGTCGAAGGGTGGTGCCAGAGTGGCCTCCGGGTGCTGGGCGAGGAGCACCTGCGCGGCGCCCACGTCGTCCTCGAGCCCGCCCTCGAAGGAGCGGGTGAGGACGTGCGGCACGAGCTCTACGTCATACCCCTGCGCCAGCAGCGCCCCCACGACGCCGTGACAGTAGTCCTGGTAGCCGACCGTGAGATTGAACTGGTTGGTCCCGGTGTAGCCACCGCCCCAGAGCAAGCCGGACACGTTGAAAGCGACGCGGGGCCGAGCCGACCGTCTTGCCGGCGGGGTCCATGGAAGTCTCACGGCGACGTCCGTACTGAGCAGGACGGGACGATCTGTGAGGGTGGCCACGAAGTCGGCGGACAGTCGGTCGCGTGCGACGACGAGGGCAGCGCGGTCCAGCACGTGCCTGTACCACGGGCGCCATACCTTCCGCAGCAGCGGTCCGTAGGTCTGGGGTCCCAGGACGAGCGGGGTGCCGGTGGCGAGGACGAGCTCTTTGTGGATGAGCTTGCGCAGCAGACGTTTCGACCCGTAGATGTCGGAGAAGCTGTCGCCGCCGGTGAGGTCGACCACGAGCTCGCACCGCGCGATCTCCCGGACCGAACGGGCCATCGACAGGGGGCGCCTGTGCCAGAAGGGGACGGCGCTGATGCTTCGGCCGGTGCCGAGCTGGCTCCGCATCCGATCGAGGGCGCGGTCGGAGTTGATCGAGAAGAGCACGAACCTGGTATCGGTGGGTACCAGCTCATCGACGATGGCCACGGCGGCGTAGGTGAGGGCGCTGAGGCCGAGGTTGGCCGTGTCGCACTGGATGCCGAGAAGGCCGATCTGCCTGCTCCGGGGGAGAGGATCCACCCGCTCGACCCGACCCCACGCCATCGACCTGGAATCGGCCCGCCCAGCCATGAGCTCAGCACGTAGCGTGATGGCAGCGTAGACGATCCCCGAGGGGATCAACCGGGGGTCGCGGGCCACGACGTCGCGCAACCAGGCCCACCGGTCAGACTGGCGGACCGTGCTCGGCACGAGCCCCGAGGTTGCCGCCTCGCGCATGGCGGTCGAGCCGCGGCGCACACGGGCGAGTCGGTGCAGGAGCTCTCGGGTGGTCCCGGGCGTCGGGACAAGGACCGTCACGTCGGACAGGTGCGCTCTCTCGTCAGGGACGAAGAGAGCGTCGAGGAAGAGGTCGTCGGCCACCATGCTCGGGAACGCGCCGAAACGTGCGCGACCAGTCGCGGAGAGTGCGATGACACCGCGACCGAAGAGCGCCTCCTGGAACACGGGGAGTCGCTCATGGACCCGGGAGTGGGCTCGCACCGGCCACGGCCTGCCGTCCAGGTCATGACGCCGGGCCGGTACGGCGACCAGGGTGCCTGGCAGGTCCAGCGCACCGCAGAGCGCGTCGACCGCACCACGGGGTAGACGGATGTCGGCGTCGAGGTAGATGCGGGGGAAGGACGTCGCCGCGGCGTCACCTGCGTTCAGGGCTTCCGGTTTGCTCCCCTTCTCGAGCTCGACGACGCGCACGCCCCGTCGGGCACGCGCGACGTCAGCGGTGCGGTCGGTGCAGCCGTTGGCGACCACGACGACCTCTGCACCGGGCGCGTCGTGGAGCACTGCGTCGAGCGTCGGGCCGAGGACAGCTTCCTCGTTGTAGGCGGCGATGACGACGCTGACCATGCGACCTCCCTGCTCGTGTGCTCGTCAGTGTATGCGGGGACACACGAAGCGCCGGTCCTGCAGGACCGGGCCGCCGTGGTGACCGATGGGGTCAGTCGTTGTAGCTGATGGCCGATCCGTCGTCCCACGTGTTACCCGACCAGACGTTGCCCGGGCGGGTGGGGTCGAAAGAGAGCACGGCGCGCAGGTTGCCGCACTGGCCGGTCTCGCCGCGCACGAAGACGTTGTCGACGAAGCGGATGTTGTTGGCGAGGTGGCCGTAGGGCTTGCTGCCGTTGTCACCGGACGAGCCGCCGTAGGCGCAGACGGTCGAGCCGCCGCCACCACCACCGAGGAAGATGTTGTTCTCGATGAGGTTGTTCTGCACCGGGCCGAAGTCGCCGTAGCCGGTGAGGCCGGCCGAGCAACCCGTGCCGGGACCGCGCAGGGCCTCGCAGGTGATGGTGTTGTGCCGCAGCGTGGTGCTCTCGCCCATGCGGATGCCGCTGAAGTGGGCGTCGCCGCCCTCGTCGCCGCCCTGGGCGTGCACCCAGGAGTCCTCGACCACGCAGTTGATCTCGCAGTAGACCGAGCGACGTCCGCCAGTGATCTCGACCCGGGTGGCCGTGAAGTTGCCGCGCATCAGACCGGTGTTGAGGTTGTCACCGATGTGGACCTCGGAGTCGGTGATGCTGAACGAGTAGTCGTTCGTGCGCGGGTAGCGGAGGTCGACGGTGCCGTTGATCCGGGAGTTGATGATCTCCACGTCGGGCGCCTGGATGCGCAGCGTCCCGTCCACGACCGCGTTGCGGATGACCGTGTTAGGGGTGGTGATCGTCAGCGGACCGGTGTAGGTGGTCAGGGTCGTGCCGTCCGGGACACCGGTGTTGTGGGCCGCCGGCCAGTCGCCGGTTTCGGGCGTCGGCTCGGGGTCGGCGTAGCGCGGGTGAGGCTCGAACACGACGTCGACGAGGAAGTTGGCGCCGTCAGCCGAGCTGCGGGGCCGGACGCTCTTGGTCCCGGCCGCGGCGACTCCGCCACCGGCAGGCACGATGAAGCCGTTGGCCTCCCAGCTGTCGGCGAAGCCGTCAGGAGTGACCACGTGACGGCCGCCGGAAGCGAGGTAGGAGGCGACGTAGCGCCGCCCCTTGTTGAGGCTGACCGGCGTCGGCAACGACGCGGTCTGCCAGCCCGGGGTGCTGGACGCCGGGAACGTCGTCTGGCCCAGCAGCGTGCCGTTCAGGTCCCAGAGGGAGGCAGTGTAGGACTGCGTCTGGGCGGGGCTGCGGTAGAACTGCAGGGCGGTGACCTTGCCGGGCCGCTCCGAGGTGAACCGGACGCCGATGTTGACGGAGGACGTGCTGGAGACCGCCGACGTCGTGGGCGTCGAGGCGTCGTCGAGGATGCCGACGGACCGCGTAGCGGCGGTGGCCTGACCGTTGAGGGGGAGGGCGATGAGAGAGGCGGCCAGCATGGTGACCGCCAGGAAGATCATGGCGAGCAGCCGCGGGGACGACTCTCGCCCTGACAGGGGAACGACGGAGTGCCTCATAGAGACCCCTAGGGGAGGGGTTGGGACCCTGGCACTGTAAGAGACGACCCCCGGCTCTCAAAGAGATCCACGTCACGAGCCTGACGTGGCGGCAGGAGGCCTCAGTCAGGCGTCTCGGACATCGGTGTCAGGGGAGCGGTGAAGGAGGCCCGCCGGGGCCGCAGCTCCTCGAGGTCGCGCTCCCACCAACGCTCTTCCAGGAGCGCCGCGATCGTCTCCGGGTCGAAGCGGTGCCGCACCACACGGCCCGGATTGCCGACGACGACGGCATATGGCGGGACGTCCTTGAACACGACCGCCCCGGCCCCCACGACGGCTCCGTGCCCGATCCGTGCGACGCTGCTGCTGATGATCGAGTTGTGCCCGAGCCAGACGTCGCTGCCGATGTCCAAAGGGCTGTACTCCCGCACGTGGTCGGTGTAGCCGAGGTTGGGGTTGAAGAAGAACCCGTGCATACCCTTGAGCTGCGTCGGGTGGTCGAGCGTGGCGGCGAAGGCGGTCCGGGCGACGGACGAGTAGCGTCCGATGGTCGTCCTCGGGCCGAAGGCGTGCGGCACGAAGCAACCGCCGTGCGTGTAGGCACCTACGTCGACGCCGTGGTAGCGCCGGAAGATGTCCCGGAGTGTGTCGGAGTAGATCTCGCCACCCTCGAGGCGGTTGATCAGGCGCCTCGCCGTGGACCTGCCCGTGGAGCCCCGGCCGTACAGCTGGACCAGCATCGCGCTCGACCGGTGCCTCATGACTGCGTTCCCTCCGTCCGTGACGTGCGCCGCAGGTAACCTCGCCTCACGATCCTGCGCAGCATGCCTACATACTCCTTGACCCATCCGACGGGCCCCAACCGCCGAGCGGCGACTCCGAGCCGGAAGCCGGGGTAGCGGGGCGCGGGAAGTGTCGCGGTCGTCAGCGCCGCCGTCCGGGCGGGAACGAGCATGCGGCGTCGGGCGAGGGGCTGCGCGGCGACCACCCGCGCCGCGTCGCTCTCGGTGGCCTCGAGATAGCCATGGTCGATGGCCGCTGCGACGATCTCCGCACCGCGGGCGGTGCGGGCCAGGATCAGCGAGATCCCGTCCGACCCCTCACCCCGCCGGTGCCACGCGTCACCGCCGGTGACGTCCGCCAGCTCTCCCAGGCCGTCGGGGCAGAGGGCGCACCTCAGCTGGCGCGGCATGCGGGCCAGGCGACCCCACGACTCCTCGTAGCTCAACGCCGCCGCGTGCCCATCGGTGGAGGTGACGGTGAACTCCCCGGGCCAGCCTCTCCCCCGGTACCGCAGCGCGGAGATCGCGGAAGGGTCGGTGAACCCGAGCTCGCCGGCCAGCTGCAGGCTGGCGTCCGACGGTGGTGTGCCCGCGCAGAAGAAGCTGAGCACGAGGCCGAGGTTGCGATCCAGCGCCGGGCGTTGCCGGCGTAGTGCCTGGACCGCCGCGACGTCGCACGGCTTGCCGATGAAGACGCAAGGCTTCTCCGCGGTCTCGATGACCCGGAGCGCCTCCACGGGGGAGGAGGTGGTGTAGCGCGAGCCTGTGTGGCGCAGGAGCTCGGCGCGGTCCCGGCTGACGACCGTGCGGTTGTGCCACGGCCGCCCCTCGTCAGTCCCGGTGTGGACGACCAGGGACATGTGCTGCTGCTCCAGGGCGAAGACAGCCAGAGCCGTGACGACGCCGCCGGACGAGCCTGCCCACCTCAGCTCCGGGTCGGCGGCCCAGCCCTCCCAGATGCGCTGCGTCGGCCCGACCAGGAGCTCCGGCCCCTCTGGTGCACCGCCCGACCATCCCGGGGAGCGCACCTCGGAGCCTGGGCACACGGCGGCGATCTGGTCCTTGAGGCCCACCGGGAGGTTCTCGACACCGACGGGGCGCCGACCTACGGTCGGGATGTCGACCATCGTGACGCCGTGGTCACGTCCGACGAAGGCGCACGCACCGCACCCGCTGCACAGGTTGTGCTGCAGGACCTGGTCGAGCCGGTGAGAAGTCATCGCGGTCCGTTCCGTGCGTCGAGGGCGACAAGCATGTTCATCAGGAACGCCACGGTGTGCGGCGCCGGGTTCACCGAACCGGAGAGCACGTCGGTGAGCCACCCCTGGTCGAACCACCCGGCGTCGCGCACTGGGCCGAGCAGGGCGGGGTGCTCGCGGACGTGGTGCGTCACGGCGGTGGCCACCACGTTGCCGCCAGCGGGTGGCCGTCGTGCTCGGGTGGCGCGCTGCTTCACCTTGCGGATCCCGAGACGCGACTGGGTCGATGCCCGTCGCACGAGGCTGAGGGGGCCTGGGTAGGCGAAGGTCTCGGGAGCAGGACGGCCCTCCAGGGGGAGTGCGGCAAGGGCTGGGTCCAACTCCAGCTGCAGTCGAGCGAGGAACCGGGCATGACCCTTGTCCCGCGGCGCGAGGTCGCGGGCGACGCGGATGAACGCGGGGTCCAGCATGGGGTTGACGATCGTGCGGCTGGTCGAGGCGACGGTCTCGGCCAGTCCTGCCCAGCGCGGCATCCGGTGCCGGTAGTAGAGGTCGTCGGTGGCGGAGAACCACTCGCTCCCACCGGCGACGAGTGCAGCGTGGATCGCGTCCAGCGCCACATCCTCCGCCGCTCGTCGGTACCGCGTGTGCAGCGCCTCGGGCGCGACAGCCTCGTTGGCCAGCATGCGCCATCGCGCGAGCCGGTCACTGCGGCGACGGTCCACCGGGGCCGGCCGCACGGGGCCGACGTAGTAGAAGCCACGCGCGACCTCACCGCCCAGTCCGCCGAGTCGGCTGCCCTGGTCGACCGATTCCTCGGCCCACTCCGTGGCCGCCTTGGCGACCGGGTTGAGCATCCCGTCGTGCGCTGCCGCGGTCGATCGCACGCGGTCGAACCACTCGCCCGCACTGACGGAGCGGAGTCCGTCGAGAGTGACGACCTGGTGCGTCAGGCCGTAGCGAACGGCGACCGCCCCCGCGACGGACGTGTCACGGGACCCCGGCACATCCAGGGTCATGGCACGGAGGCCGGCGCGCCGGGCCGCCGGGACGGAGCTGAGGATGATGCGCGAGTCCATGCCACCGGTGAGCTGGAGAACCGGGTCATCGGTGTCCTCGAGGAGGGCGGTCGTGAACCGGCGCAACGTCGTGGAGGCGCGGTCCACCGCGTCGCCGAGCCGGGTGGACCCCGGGGCCGCCGGTCCATCGGTGTCCGGGCGACGCCGCACACCGTCGTCGGTGATCGTCAGCGACTCTCCGGGCGCCAGCTTTGTGACACCGGAGTAGAGCGTGTGCTCGAAGAGCTGCCAGCCGAGCTGGCTCTGCAGGAGCACCGCCTCCTCGTCCAGGCCCTGGTCGAGGAGCAGGTGCAGGAGCCGGGCGGAGGTGGACACGGCCTCCCAACCGGGACCGGCGCCGAGGAAGACCTGGCTCATCCCCATCCGGTCGGTCGCCACGCGCAGACCTTCTTCGGCCAGGCCGATCACCGCGAACGGGGGCAGGAACCGGGCGAGCTCGGGTTGGTGGCCGTCCTGGAGCAGCCGTGCCACGCGACGGTCCGTGACCCGGGCGCCGTCCAGCCGCGCCGGGCCGGCCAGGACCAGAGGGCGTGCCACGGTCGGGAGCGAGGGGTCATGGCCCCACGAGGTCAGCCACACACCGGCGACAGGCCGCAACGGGGACAGCCGCTCGCGGGCAACCACCAGGCGGACACCTTCCGGGGGCACACTGTCGCTCCGGCGGTGCGTGACCGCCAGCATCCCCGCTACCCCATAGATCGACATAGCCCTCTCCGTGAACCGGCTCGGACCTACACTGGTTCCCAGTCGCGAGCAGGCTCAACTTCCCTCATCATGCACCATGTCTCGTGGCGGAGCGGGAGGATCGATGGTTTCCAGCGGCAACGACCTCGAGGAGCCCAAGTTCGGAGAGTTCCGACCCGGTGACGAGGAGCGCGTCTCGGACCTGATCCGTCGGATGAGCGGCGAGGGCGAGCAGCTGCGCCTGCGTGACAAGAGTCCCGCCTACTACCGGTGGATGTACGGGGAGAACCCGTCTGGCAGGGCGATCGTGCACTCGGCCCGGCACGGCGAGGAGGTCGTCGCATCCTTCGCCCTGGCGCCGAAGGCGTTCATGATCGACGGGCAGCGCGTCGTCGTGGGCAAGACCATGGACATGTTCACGGATCCGGCCTGGCAGGGTCGCGGTCTCATGGGGAGGTGCACCGCAGCGGTGTTCCAGCAGGCAGCCTCAGCCGGGATCCCCGGGTGGTACGTGACGCCGTCGGTCAACTCCTACCCGATCTTCACCGACCGGTGGAACTACCAGGAGCCGTTCTCCCTGGTCTACCGGCTCCGTGTCGTTCCTCCCCGGCTCTTGCGGCCTCGGCTGCGGCTGCCGGCAGGCTACGCGCTGGAGGCGGTCGAGGCGTTCGACACGTCGGTGGACGAGCTGTGGCAGCGCGCGTCGAAGGGCTACCAGGTCGCCCAGGTGCGCGACGCGGCATACCTGAACTGGCGCTACGTCGCGAACCCCGACCGGTACGACCTGCTGACGTTGCGGCACCACGGCCGGTTGATGGGTGTGGTGGTCCTGGGCTGGACCGTGCGGCGCGGTATCCGGGTGGGAGAGCTCATGGAGCTGATGCACGACCCGGCGGACATGGAGACCCTGCGCCTGCTCGTGCGCGCGGCAGCGGCGCGAGCAGGCGACCGCGGCTGCCGGCTGCTGCAGGCGTGGTCGGTGCCCGGGACACGCCTCGACGGCCGCTGCGCCGGGCCGGCCTGCGCCTGCGCCGCAGCCAGGTGAAGTTCCTGCTCAGCCCGGGCTTCCCGGGCGCCGCAGCCTCCGACCCCGATGCCTGGTTGCTCTCGCAGGGTGACGGGAACGACGTCTAGGGCCAGGTCGGTCCACGACGGCTGACCAGCCACACGGTGTTGGTGACGTTGCCGCGCACCTTGTGCCAGGCACGCTCACGGTTCGCCGGACGAACCACCCCGACCACGCCCCAGCCGACGACCGACGCCAGGTTGTGCACCAGCCTGATCCCGACGTAGCCGGCCACGGCGCCCCGACCATGGTGCTTCTGCCAGTAGCGCAGGTCGGCCTTCTCCTTGGCGAGGTAGTAGGTCAGCGGTCGTGCCGCCGTCGACCCCCCGCCGAAGTGGATGGCGCGGGCCTGGGGCAGGTAGACGCACTCCCAACCGGCGTCGTGGAGGCGCCTGGCCCAGTCGGTGTCCTCGCCGTAGAAGAAGAACCCCTCGTCGAGGGCTCCAACCTCCTCCACCGCCTGACGACGCACCATGAGGAAGCACCCCGAGAGGACGTCCGCGGAGTGCACCTCTGCGAGGCGGCTGGGTGGCACCGAGCGGCCGGGGAAGACGGCCGGAAGGACGCGCCGCAGCCACAGGTGGTCACCGATGGCGTTGCGCAGGGTGGGGAAGCGTCGCACGTTGGTGCGCACCCGACCGTCGCGGTCTAGGGTCTGCGGTCCGACCGCCCCGGCACGCGGGTGCGCGAGGAGGAATTCCCACAGGCCGTCGACCACTCCGTCGAGCGCGACGACATCGGTGTTGACGAGGCAGAAGGCGTCTCCGCGGGCCGCGGCGAAACCGATGTTGTTCGCGCGGGCGAAGCCGTAGTTGTCGGGGTTGACGATCACCGTGACGTCTGGGTGGCGAGCTTTCAGCGCCTCGACGGACCCGTCGTGCGAGGCGTTGTCCACGACGATCACCTCGTAGGGCACCGTGCGCGTGGTGTCCTTGATGGAGTCTACGACGTCCAGCAGCAGCTCGCGGGTGTTCCAGTTGACGATGACCACCGAGACGGCGACGCGGGCGTCCATCCGCTCAGCCTAGAGGGCCTCCTTGCCCTACGGGTGGCCTGACGGCAGTCGAGGACTACCATCTGGGTATGGCGGGGCTCGAGCGAGCGGCTTTCCCGGGCGTGAGCGTGCTCGTCCTCGCCGCCGCGTGCACGCCATCATCCTCCCCGCCCCCGTCGCCGACCTCGCATCCGGACGCTGCAGCGAGCACGAGCCAGCAACGCGAGTGGCCGGGCCCGGAGAACACCGGTGTACCACCCGGTACCGAGCTGACGCCGTGGGACGGGGACTGCACGGTCATCGAGCCAGGCACCGTGGTGGATGCCCGTCTCGTCGAGTGCGACCTGCGCATCCGCGCTGACGGAGTGGTGATCACGCGGTCCCGGATCCTCGGTCGGGTCGTCGTGCAGCAGCCCGAGGAGGGCGGCTCGTTCGAGATCAGCGACAGCGAGGTCGTGGTGGGCGAACGTCTCGTCACCGCTCTCGGGAACGGCAACTTCACCGCACGGCGCGTCGAGGTGAGCGGCGGTAGACGCTCGATCAACTGCGAGGCCGACTGCACGGTGGAGAGCTCATGGGTGCACGCGCAGGCCGGCGACCCCGACGGCGAGGCGCACCTGAGCGGCATCCGGATGGGCCGTAACACCACCCTGCGCAACAACACGATCGTGTGCGAGGGAGAGCGCCTCCCCCCTGCGTCCGGCTGTTCTGCGGCACTGACCGGATACGGCGACTTCGCGCCGGTCGAGAACAACCTCGTCGAGGGCAACCTGTTCAGGTCCGGGACGGCCTCGTTCTGTGCCTTCGGCGGGTCCACGCGGGACAAGCCGTTCAGCGGGGACGCCAACCGCATCCGCTTCATCGGCAACGTGTTCGACCGGGGGGACGACGGCACCTGCGGCATCCACGGCGCGATCGAGGCGTTCGACACGGACGCCCCGGGCAACGTCTGGCAGGACAACGTCTACGTGGACGGGGAGCCTGTCCTGCCGCGCAACTGACGCGCTCCCGGCGTGGCCGACGAGCCGCGCACGGTGCGGATCTCGTGGCGCTCGCGAAGCAGCAGGACCGACCAGGTGGCACCGCCGACCAGCATGGCGAGGGAGACCAGCATCCACCCCGAGGCGTCGGTCAGCGCCGAGGTCGCCAGCAGGGCGGCCACGGGCACGGCGGTGGGGACCACGGCGGGAACCAGCGTGCGGAGGTAGTCGACCGGCCGGAGGCCGGTGATCCGGCGGAGGGTCATCAGCTGGAACCCCATGGCCCCCACCATCGAGGCGAGGAGGGCACCGGCCGCTCCCGTGGGGCCCCAGTTCACTGTCAGGGGGTAGAGCAGCCCGACCACGAGCGCCGCGCGTACGAGGGTGAACCGTCGCTGCAGCTCGGGACGGCCCAGGGCCAGGTAGACGGAGAAGGTGACCATCGAGGCCATGTACATGACGACGAAAGCGGCGTAGACAGAGAACGCCGTCGCCACCCGGCTGAACTCGGGACGGCCGTAGACGACCGTCAGGAGCGGTCCCGCGACGGCGGCCATCACTGCGGCGAGCGGCAGGCCGAAGAGCCAGACCAGGCGAGTCATGCGCAGCACCGTGCGCCGCATGGCCGCCATGTCGTCCTGGAACCGGGCCAGGACCGGGACCACGAGCGGCTGTGCCACCTTGCTGAAGATGGCCAGCGGCAGCGAGGCCAGGGCGACCGCCATGGTGTAGAGACCGAGGTCGTCCACCGTTGCCGTCTTGCCGAGGACGAAGACGTCGGCCTGCATGATGAGGAAGGTGAGCAGCGACAGCCCTGCCATGCCCTTGGTGAACCTGAACAGGTCGCGCCGGGACTGCGCCTCCCAGCGCAGCGACGGACGGAACGGCGCCACCACGAAGGACAGCACGAAACGGAGGAAGGCCTCGAGGACCGCTCCCAGCAGCAGCGCCCAGACATTTTGCAGCCACAGCCCCAGGGCGATGGTCGCCGCGGTGCCCAGGAGCGCCGCGCCCTGGATGCTGACCAGGGTGGCACCGAACCGGAACTCGCGCTGCAGCGCGTAGACGCGGGGGCTGGCCAGCCCGGTGAGCACGACGGTGAGCGGTGCCACGAGCAGGAGGCCCTCGAGCTCGGGCGCGTCGTAGAAGGAGGCGACCGGCCCGGCCAGCGGCAGAGCCACCAGGGCGACGACGAGGCCGCGCAGAATCCCGAACCACCAGGCCACGTTGAGGAAGTCGCGGGACGTGCCGCGCGCGTTCTGGATGACGGCTTGCGCGACCCCCACCTCGGTGATCGCCTCGAGCAGGGCCAGCACCGCGAGGACCAGCGCCATCAGACCGAACTGGTCCGGCGCGATCACGCGCGCGAGCAGCATGTTGCGTCCCAGCCGGGTCAAGCGCTCGAACACCGTCGCGACGGCGAGCAGCGACCCGCCCTTCAGCGCCTTCGCCCCCAGGCCGGTCTCACGGGCCTCCTGCTCGGTGTCCACCTCAGCCGTCGCCCGGACCGATCTCTTCGACGAGCACCGGAGGCTGGTGCAGGTAACGGGTGCTGCGACGCTTCTGGTCGATGTCGCGCAGGACCCGCTCCACGGCGGGCACGTCGAGGTCCAGCGCCTGCGCCAGCTCGGCCGGCGGCACGTCGTGGTCGCGGGCGTAGAGGGCCAGGTCCATCAGGTGGTGCGGGAGCGAGAAGTAGAACTCCTCCTGCGACTGGGCGAGCGAGTAGGTGTCGGTCGTGGAGGGCCGATCGAGGATCTCTGCCGGCACCCCGAGGTGTTCGCCGAGCGCGTACACCTGCGTCTTGTAGAGGTGGGCGATGGGTTTGACGTCGGCGGCGCCGTCACCGAGCTTGACGAAGAATCCCTGGTCGTACTCCAGCAGGTTGGGCGTGCCGGTGGTGGCGTAGTTGAGCCTGTCCGCATGGTGGTACTCGAGAACCTTGCGGACACGCTGCTTGAAGTTCGTCGCGGCCACCACCCCGAGATAGGCGTCGACCGACAGCCGGTGCCGGCTGCGCTGGCCGTCGGGGTCCTCGACGACGATCGAGTAGAGGCGCAGGGTGTCGTCCTCCGTCACGCTCGGCAGGACGATCTTGGACCGCCAGCCGGCCCCGTAGCCCGGCACGACGCGTCGGACGGCGTCGTCATACCTGCGGTAGCACCCGATGGCCTCCAGGGTGCCCGCGATCTCCTCGACCTCGGAGTCGAAAGCGAACGTGTCGGAGACGGCGCGGCTCAGCCGAATCGTCTCCGGCGCGGACGCCCGCTCGGGCATGTGCAGGCCGAAGACGCGTTCGGGACCGACCGCCCGCACGCAGAGAGCGGCGGTGACGCTGGAGTCGATCCCGCCCGACAGGGCGACGACGAAACCCTTGCGCCGGACGTCGGTCAGGTAGTCCCTGAGCGTGGTGACGATGCGCGCGACCTCGGTCTCGCAGTCGATGTCGAGCACGTGGTGACCGAACTGTGGGGTGTGCGCCATGAGTCCTCCTCGGCGGTGGTGAGATCGATGCGGCGCATCGTCGGTGGTCGGCTTTCACGGCCCAGCCGTGACCCGGCGACGAACTGGTCGTGGAGCAGCTGCGTGGAGAGGACGGAGATCATCCTCATGTTGTCGGTGTTGCCGAAGCTGCGGCTCCGGCGTCGCGCCTTCTCGACCAGGCCGGCGACCTGGCGGTGGTCGAAGACGCCGGCTGCCGTCACGGCCCGGGGGGGAGGTCACCTCGGACACCCATTCGGGCTCCTTGCCGGCGAAGAAGCTGGCCGCATCGGGCGCCGGTAGGGCTGCTTGGGACGCGCGAGGATCTCAGGAGGAACGAGGTCTGCAAAGGCGTGCTTGAGGATGAACTTCTCCTCCAGCCCGAAGAGCTTGTGCCGGGCGGGCAGCGAGGCGGCGAAGTCCACGACCGTGGGGTCGAGGAAGGGGAACCGGCCCTCGACCGAGTGGGCCATGAGCATCCGGTCGCCCTGCGAGCCAGGATGTATCCCGGCAGGAGGGTGGTCATCTCGAGCCACTGGGCTCGGCTGAGCCGGTCCCAACCCGAGGCGGAGGCAGGCATGTGCTCCACCGGGTCGACGGCCGGCGAGGAGGACAACCGCTCGCGCAGGGTGGGGGCGAGCATCGTCTGGAGGGCAGCGGTGCTTGCCCACCTCGGCCGGTGGGACAGCCCGAGGTCGGCGAGGTCCAGGTCGGCGCCGAAGAAGTGGCGGGCGAAGGACGGAGCCTGCGCGGGGTTGAGCGCCATCCACGGGTAGAGCAGCTGGACGGCATCGTCACGGAGTCGCGACCCCTGGTCCCGCGCCCAGAACTCCCGCACCCTCGCCTCCCGGTAGATGTCGTAGCCGCCGAGGATCTCGTCGGCCCCCTCGCCGGTGACGACGACCTTGTAGCCGTTGGCCCGGACGAGCCGGGACAGGAGGAACAGCGGCGCGGGTGCGGTGCGTAGCAGCGGCGCCTCGGCGTGCCAGACCACGTCGGGGAACACCTCCGCGATGTCGCTCGGGGCGACGTCCACGCTGTGGTGGGTGGTGCCGAGCCGGTCCGCGACCAGCTGCTGGTAGGAACCCTCGTCGAACTCCGGGGTGGTGAACCGCAAGGAGAAGGTCGTGAGCTCGACGTCGGTGAAGTGCCGGATGGCCGCAGCGGTGACGGCCGAGTCAAGACCGCCGGACAGGTAGGCACCGACCGGGAAGTCGCTCCGCTCGAACCGCAGCCGGGTGGCCCGCACCAGGAGCGCGCGCAACTCTTCGGCGTTCTCCTGCAGGTCCTGGTGGGGTTCCTGGCCCCGAGGCGGGAACTCCGCGGACCAGTAGGGCCACGTCCTCAGCCCCGAGCTGTCGAAGGTTGCGACGTGACCGGGCGGCAGCTGCGAGACCGCGGCGAACGCCGTGCGAGGAGAGATGCTGCACCAGAACGTCCACACCTGCTGCAGCCCCACCGGGTCGAACTCCCTGGTGGCCGCAGGGTCGGCCAGGAGGGTGGCGACCCGTGAGGCGAAGCTGATCGATCGGGGACCACAGCGGTAGAAGAGCGGAAGGATACCCATCCGGTCACGCGCGAGCACGAGACGCTGCCGCCGCCTGTCCCACAGGCCAACGGCCCACTGCCCGTTGAACCGCTCGAAGCACGCGCTCCCCCACTCCTCGTAGGCGTGTGCGATGACCTCGGTGTCGCTGGCGGTGGTGAGGACGTGCCCCAGTGCACGGAGCTCTTGAGCCAGCTCCACGTAGTTGAAGATCTCCCCGTTGAACGTGACCCAGACGGACCGGTCCGGTGTGGTCAGCGGCTGCGCCCCACCCTCGACGTCGATCAGGGCGAGGCGGGTGTGGCCGAGCACTGCCGCATGGTCGACAAGGACCGCGCAGTCATCGGGCCCCCGATGTGTCAGCGTGGCCACCATGTCGGAGACGAGGTCGGGATCCGGCCGGGAGCCGAAGCTCACCGTGCCGCAGATCCCGCACATCAGCCCGACCGGGACAAGGCCGCGAGCTCTCGAAGCACCGCCGGATCCGTGAGGTCGCTCCCGCGATCTGCTCGTCCGAGAGGACGACGTCGAGCCAGTCCTCGACGAGGATGGCTCGCCTCAGCGCGTCCAGCCGACGGTCAGGGACCGGTGGCAGGTGCGCAGCCTCGGCGAGCAGCCGCTCCACCATGTCCTCACTCACGCCACACCCTCGTCACCCGCCTGCTCCTTGGCACTGACGTAGCAGACCAGTCCGTCGATGCTGTCCAGGTTGGCCGGCACCGTCTCGGACTCCGCCACCGAGATGCCGAACTCGGACTCGAGGAACTCGATGAGTTCCAGGACGCCCGTGGAGTCCAGCACGCCGGAGGCCATCAAGGACTCGGTGTCGGAGGGCATCCGATGGTGGTCGCCGAACAGGTAGGAGGTCAGGATGAACTGTCGGATCCGCTCCGGCACGTGCGAACTCATGGTGCCCTCCCTGCGCTCGGAAATCACCTTCCCCGGATGAGTGTAGTGATCCGGCCTCCGGCTGTCCCCGTTTCGAGAGCACGAAAAAATCATCCTTCAGGCCATTCCCCGGTGCGACCTCGCGGTGTAACGTCGCACGTTTCAGGGGCACAGACGAGAGAGGACATCTCGTGAACCGCAGGGTGGTCAGACGTCTCGCCGCAGTCACAGTCGTCACCGGGGTGCTGACGGCAGGTGCGGCAACGGTGTGGTGGGATCCGACGCCGTCCTACACGGCGGTCGCCGCCGAGGGCGCCGCCCTCGCGGACGTCGAGCAGCTCGAGGCGGTGGCAGGGCAACGGATCTTCTTCGGACACATGTCGGTCGGTCGCAACATCCTGGACGGCTTGGACAGGGTCTACGCCGCACACGAGGTGGATCCGCCACCGGTGATCGAGATCGCACCGGGAGAGTCACCCGATCTGCCGCAGGACGGCCTGCTCGTCCATGCCCTCATCGGCGAGAACCGTCACCCCGTCGGCAAGCTGAAGAACTTCGATGCCACCCTACGGGCCGGTCTGGGCGAACAGGTCGACGTCGCCGCGCTGAAGTTCTGCTACATCGACATCCGGTGGAACTCCGACGTCGAGGCCCTCTTCGCCCGCTACCAGAACACTCTCTCCCGGTTGGAGAGCGACTATCCGGACGTGCGGTTCGTCCACCTGACGGTCCCGCTCACGACGGGTCCGTACGGGATACGCGACCACCTGAAGATCCTGGCGGGTCGCGACGACAACGCCACCCGGGAGCGCTACAACGAGCTGATGCGCCAGACCTACGGGAACGGTGAGCTCTTCGACCTGGCCAAGCTGGAGGCCACCGACCCCGAAGGGGTGCTGAGGGCACCCGAGCTCTTCTCCGGCTACAGCTCCGACGGGGCCCACCTCAACACCGTGGGGTCGGAGCGCCTGGCCGCCGAGCTGGTCGGACACCTCGCCGACGTCACGCCCTGAGCCGTGCCGCTCCTCGGTGTGGGGATCGATGTGGTCGAGGTCGCCCGTGTCGCTCGTCTGCTGGAGCGGTACGGCACGGCCTTCGAGCGTCGGTGGTTCGCGCCCGACGAGGCCTTGTGGGCGCGGCGGGCCGGCCGGCCGGAGATCGGCTTCAGCGCGCTGCTGGCCGGGAAGGAGTCCGTGTGGAAGTCGCTGGGGGTGATCGACGACGGCCCGGTCCCCTGGCGGTCGATCCACGTACTCCCCGACGCCGCCGGTGGCAAGGTGACGCTGCCCGACGGTTGGCCCCCCCGGCGACGACGGTCCGGGTCGACGTCACCCTGGGCGACCGTGTCGCCCTGGCCTGCGCCTTTGCCTGGTCCGGGATGCGGTGAGGACCGCCCGCACCCGAACGGGCAAGAAAAATTCTGTGCCAACCCTTTACCTGGGCCTTGCACACGCGTTACTTTGTGACCTGACCCACAATGCAGGGTGTGGGTCGATGCCCGGCCGAAGGCGGCCAGGCAGCTCGTGACAGAGGTTTTCATCGCCGGGACCACGGACGCCTGCGACCCGTGGAGCGCGGACCGACAAACCGTGACGCCCGCCCCGGTGTACTAGGCGGCCGGTCGCGCGAAGCGATCGTGGTCACGGATACGGCCGTCGTCGCTCGACCTAGACCAGTCCGTCGTGCCCAGGGGGAGGGGACCCCCTTAGCCTTCGTGGCGCGGACCGACGGCTGGAGCTCCTCGTGACAGGAGATCCCCATGGCTATCGCAGCCACCGTTCTCGACCATCGCCCCCCCCGGAGGCGCCCATCGACGCCGCGCGCATGCCCTGGCGGTCGCTGCGTCGAAGATTCTTTCCGGGGTCACCATCCCGCTTCTGGCCACCTACCTGACGCCGCTGAGAACTGGCTCGTCGACACGCGGCAGGGCGGCCCACCCGCCCGAGGAGTCGCCGCCGTCCACACCCACGCCCCACGTGCTCGTCATCGTTCAGAACCTTCCCGTGCCGCTCGACCGACGGGTCTGGCTGGAGTGCCAGGCGCTGATCGCACAGGGCTACGGGGTGACCGTCATCTGTCCCCAGGGACCGGATGACTCCCGCTACGAGCTGCTGGACGGCGTACACATCCACCGGTACCCACCGGCGCCGGAGGCCCAGGGCCTGGCCGGGTTCGCCCTGGAGTTCGCCTACTCGTGGGTGCGGACCGCCCTCCTGTCCACCATCGCCTGGAGGCGGTCGAGGTTCGACGTCATCCAGGCGTGCAACCCGCCGGACACCTACTGGCTGCTGGCGCTGCTGTGGCGGCTGCGCGGCGTCCGGTTCGTCTACGACCACCACGACCTGTGCCCCGAGCTCTTCCTGTCCCGCTTCGGTGAACCGGACGGCCTGGGCGGACGCGTGGAGCTGGGCGCGCTGCGGTGGCTGGAGCGGATGACCTACTGGGTGGCCGACCAGGCGATCGAGACCAACGGTTCCTACCTACGCATCGTCCAGGAGCGCGACCACGTGCCGACGCGCCGGCTCGCGGTCGTCCGGAGCGGCCCGGACACCACGGTGATGAGGCCGGTCTACCCCACGTGCAGCATCCGGGAGGGAGCCGAGCACCTGCTCGCCTACATCGGAATCATGGGCCCCCAGGACGGTGTCGACAACGTGCTGCTGCTCATGGACGAACTCGTCCACCGGCGGGGCAGGACCGGTGTCCGCGCCGTCCTCATGGGGTTCGGCGACTGCCTGGAGGACCTGCGTCGCCAGTGCACCGCCCTCGACCTCGACGACCACGTCGTCTTCACGGGACGGGTGGGACCGGCCGAGGTCAGGGAGTACCTCAGCGCGGCCGACATCGGACTCGGGCCGGACATGGATACTCCCCTCAACCGGTTCTCGACCATGAACAAGACGTTGGAGTACATGGCCTTCGGCCTGCCGACCGTCTCCTTCGACCTGATCGAGACCCGTGCCTCGGTGGGTGAGACCGGGATCCTGGTGCCCTCGGGCGACATCGGGGCCTACGCGGACGCGGTGGTCGGCCTTCTCGACGACGTGGAGGCAAGGGTCGAGCTCGGGATGGCGGCCCGCCGTCGCGCGGTGGACCTGATGGACTGGCGGACCCAGGCCGAGACCTACGTGGGCGTCTACGACGCCCTGCTGCACCACGCACCCGTGCCGGACAGGTGGCCCCACCAACCCCGCCGTCCCGCCGACGACGGTTCTGCGCTGGTGGACCTGCAGGACGAGGTGGAGCTCAGGAGGTTCCTGAGCCAGCACGCAGGCGGGCCGCCTGAGCTCGCAGCTGCCGCGGACCGGTCGGGGCGGACCACCGTCTGACGGACGGGCCGGCACGTGGTGGGGTGACCGGTGGTCACCCGTCCGCGGGCCGGCCCCTCAGCAGAACCGCGGCAGGTGGTGGGCCAGCTGCTTGCGCCACCACGGCCAGTCGTGGGCCGAGTCGTGGCCCCAGACGTCCAGCTCGTGCGGGATGTGCTTCTGGGCGAGCAGGTCGGCCAGCTGATGGGCCCCGGGCAGCGACTTGGTGGGGTGCACCTCGAAGGCTCCCTGGCCGACGACGAGCAGGATGTTGGCGTGCGCCCGCACCCAGTCGAGGTGGCCGTCCTCCATCCCCGGGACGTAGGCGCACGGGTTGGCGAAGTAGGTCGCCTCGCCCAGGTCGCCCCAGCAGTGCCAGGACGTCGGGTCGTAGTTGCCGGACAGGCCGATCGCCACCGGGAACAGGTCCGGCCGCTTGAGCCCGAAGTTCACCGCGTGGAAGGCGCCCATGCTGCAGCCGGTGGTGACGATCCCGGCGTGGCCGGGCGAGTCCTCGTCGATCCGGGGCACGACCGTCTCGAGGATCCACTTCTCGTACGTGCCGTGACGACGCGCCCGCTCCTCGGTCGGCAGGCTGTTGTCGGACCAGCTCAGGTGGTCGAAGGCGTCGACGCAGTAGAGCTTGACCCGGCCCCCGTCGCTCAGGTCCCGGACCGCCTCGACCATGCCGTTGTTCTCGAAGTCCCACGCGCGGCCGGCCTCCGAGGGGAACACCAGCACCGGCCGCCCCCAGTGGCCGTAGCGGATGACCGTGCCACGGCCCGCACCCTCGGTGTCCAAGTCGACCTGCACGCGCTCCATGGGTCCTCCTGGTGCCGGGTCCGCGCCGCCACCGGGCGCAGGACGTGTGCGCCCAGCCTGCCACACCCGCACCTCCTTCCGACGGGGTCCTGCGGCCCCACGACTCCCGGAAATCACTCTGGAGGATGACGACCCCGGCCACCCCGCCCACCAGACTGACTGACGGTGCACCCGGTGGGCCACCTCTCGTCGAGGAGCCGCCGATCCGTGAGCGTGCCGGCCCTGGGACGACTGACGCGCGCGCACCACGACCGGCGTCCGTCCCTGCCGCAGCAGGGGGTGGCAGGGACGGACGCCGCGACCACACCTCATACCCCGTCCTGCGCGACAATGGCAGGGACGGACCGCTGCGCCGGGAAGGGGGAGGTATGACGTCGCCCACCCGTGCTGCACCAGCCCGCCCCGCCCTGGGTCGGCTCGACCGGGCGCGCGTCGTGCGCGGGCTGGGCACCCACGGGGCCTTCGTCCTGGCGACGGTCGTGGTCTACGCGGTCGACCTGCTGCTGACCATCCCCCGGGCGGACGCGCGCGACGGACACCCCTGGCAGGCGTTCGGCGTCGTCGACGTCTCGATCGGTCTCTACGGCGGACTGCTGGCCGGGGTCTACGGGGTCCTGCTGCTGCGCCGCCGCCACCCGGTCGTCGTCATGACCGTCATGGCCGTGGCCACGACGGCGCTGTCCTTCGTCTCCCCGGCGGCGCGGCCGCTGGCCGGGGTCATGCTGGCGCTCTACGCGGCCGCGGCGACCGTGCAGCACGTCTGGCTCAGCCGGGCCGTGCTGCTCCTGGCCGCGGTGGCCGTGGTGGTGCCGGTGCCCTTCCAGCCGGACCGCGGGCTGGCGCCACCCCTGGCCATGGGCGTGCTGGCGGCGGCCGTCCTGGGCGTGTGGCTCGTCGGCCGCCACCAGCTGCAGGTCGAGCGGGAGGCGGTCGGCCTGCGGGGGGGAGCTGGCGCAGGTCGAGGAGCACGCGGCCATCGAGGAGCGACGCCGGATCGCCCGGGAGCTGCACGACATCCTGGCCCACTCGGTCAGCGCGATGATGATGCAGGCGGCCGGGGCCCGGGCGGTGGTGCGCGGGATCGTCCGGGACCAGGCGGACGGGGACGACGGTGACGTCGGGTGTGACGGCGGGAGGGGCGTCGACCCCCGGTGGGCCGCCGTGGAGCAGGCGCTGACGAGCGTCGAGGAGACCGGGTCCACGAGCATGCGCGAGCTGCAGCGGCTGCTGGGCGTGCTGCACCAGGACGGCCCCGCGGAGCGGGAGGTCGTGAGCAGCCCGCCGGGGATGGACTCGGTGGACGAGCTCGTGCGCATCACCCGCAGCAGCGGGGTGCTCGTCGAGGTCCACCGGTCCGGTCGACCGCGGCAGCCGGACTGGTCGGTGGGACTGGCCGCCTACCGGGTGATCCAGGAGTCGTTGGCCAACGCGATGAAGCACGCCGGGCACGGCGCGCTCGTCGACCTGTTCGTCACCTGGGGCGCCGACGAGCTGCAGCTGCAGGTGCGCTGCCGGCCCGGCCCGGAAGGCTTCCGGCCGGACACGGGCGGCGGAGGCAACGGGCTGGTCGGTCTCCGGCAGCGGGTGGAGCTCGTGGGCGGACGCTTCGACGCGGGCCGCACGGGCGAGGAGTTCGTCACGACCGCGGACCTGCCGCTGGTGGCGGCGCCGGCCGACGGAGGTGCCCGGTGATCCGCGTGGTGGTCGCCGACGACCAACCGGAGGTCCGGGAGGGCATGTCCATGATGCTGGCCGCCGAGGCCGACATCGAGGTCGTCGGCACGGCACGGGACGGCGCCGAGGCGGTGATGCTCGCCCGCCGGGAGCACCCCGACGTCGTGCTCATGGACATCCGGATGCCCACGACGGACGGGGTCGAGGCCACCCGGCAGATCACCGAGCACCAGGTCGACGGCGCCGCGGGCCGGGGCGGACGAGACGAGACCGTCGCGGTGCTCGTGCTGACCACCTTCGACCACGACGACGTGCTCTACGGGGCGCTGCGGGCGGGGGCCTCCGGCTACCTGCTCAAGCACTCTGCGCCGTCCGACCTGGTCGACGCGGTCCGGACGGTCGCCGAGGGCGGCTCCTGGATCGACCCCAGCGTGGCGGGCAAGGTGATCGCCACCCTCCGGGCGATGTCGGCGACGGACGGGCGGGGGCGGCCGACGCTGGAGTTCCTCTCCCCCCGCGAGATCGAGGTCCTCCGGCTCATGGCCGACGCCCCCACCAACGCCGAGCTGGCCGAGATGCTCTACCTCTCCGAGGCCACCGTCAAGACGCACATCTCCCGGCTGCTCATGAAGACAGGCTCGCACGACCGGGCCCAGCTCGTGGCGCTGGCCTACCGGTCGGGGCTCGTGCGTCCCTGAGCGGTCCCTGAGCGGTCCGGCCCTCCCGTTCCTGGCCCGTACCAACTTCTCGCGAATCCGCGGGACGCGCAGGAGGCCGCCGGCACCCCACCGCCGAAGATCGTCCGGTCAGCGGGGCGGCCGGCAGGAAACCCTCTCTGACCTGCACAAACACTGCCTGAAGACCCCTTCGAGCGGCGGCATACTCGACGCATGCCACTCTCCGTCGGACTTCTCGGCACCGGCCGTCTCGGGTCGGCGATCCGGGCTGCCGCCGCGTCGCAGGACGACGTGGAGGTCGTCTGGGCGGTCGGCCGAGGGACGGTCCTCGACGGGCCGGCCCCCGTCGACGTCGCGGTCGACGTCAGCTCCGCCGACGCGGTCGCCGACCACCTCGCCTGGGCCCGCCGCACCGGCACCCCGCTGGTCGTCGGCACCACCGGCTGGGACCCGGTGCTCGTCCCGGCCGACGTCGACCTGCCCGTCCTCGTCGCCCCCAACTTCTCCCTCGGCGTCGCCCTGGTCGAGCAGCTGGCACGCGCGCTGGGACGGTATGCCGCGCACGCCCCCTCCCCCGTCGACCTCGCCGTCACCGACACCCACCACCGGCACAAGGTGGACGCCCCGAGCGGGACGGCCGTCCTGCTGCGGGAGGCGCTCGTCGCGGGGACGCGCGGCGACGGCAGCGGCGGTGACGACAGGGGCGCCGGCCCCCACCCGGTCCAGACCACCAGCCTGCGGGTCGGCGAGGTCGTCGGCCGGCACGAGGTTCTCGCCGCCTCCGCGCTGGAGACGATCACGATCACCCACGAGGCCCACGACCGGGCCATCTTCGCCGCCGGCGCCCTCACCGCCGCCCGCTGGCTGGTCGGCCGACCCGCCGGACGGTGGTCGATGGCCGACCTGGCCGCCGAGCACCTGACGACCCTCGCCGGTCCCGCGTCCACCACGGGCGCCGCCGGCACACCACCCACCACCCCCGGCGCACCCGCGCCGGACGCTGCCGCCTGACCGGGCGCGCCGCATGCCCGCACGAGAGGTTCCTCATGTCCCACCTGGCTGCTGCCCCGTTCACCGGTCTCGGCGTCGCCCTGGCGACCCCGTTCACCACCGGCACCGACGCGGGAGGGGCCGGGCGAAAGCCGGAGGTGGACCACCCGGCGTACGCGCGGCTGCTCGACCACGTGCTCGCCGACGGGCGCGGCGTCGACTTCCTCGTCGTGCTCGGCTCGACCGGCGAGGCTGCGACCGTGACCGATCCCGAGCGGCACGCGCTCGTGCGGCAGGCGGTCGAGCACGTCTCGGCGGCCCGGCGCGAGGGACGGCTGCGGCGGCACGTGCCGGTCGTGGTCGGCGTCGGGCACAACGACACCGAGCGCACCTGCGAGCTGGCCGTCCAGGCGGTCGCGGCAGGGGCGGACGAGCTGCTGGTGGTCACGCCCTACTACAACAAGCCGCAGGTCAGCGGCCTGGTCGCGCACTTCCGGGCGGTCGCGGAGGCGGCGCCGGGGGTGCCGATCGTGGCCTACAACGTGCCCGGGCGCACCGGCACCAACCTCACCCCGGCGGCCATGCGGCGGATCTGGGAGGTCGACCAGGTCGTCGCGGTCAAGGAGTCCTCCGGCGACCTGCGGCAGATCGCCCGGATCTGCCAGGAGGCGCCCGCCGGGCGGGTGGTGCTCGCCGGGGACGACGACCTCGCGCTCGCCTCGATCGCGGTCGGCGCGCAGGGGCTGGTGTCGGTGTGCGCCAACGTCGCCCCGGTCGAGACCGCGCAGCTCGTCCGGGCCGCGCGGCGCGGGGAGCTGGACCGGGCGCGGGAACTCTTCGGTCAGCTTGCGCCGCTCATGGAGGCGATGTTCGTCGAGACCAACCCGGTGCCGGTCAAGGCCACGCTCGCCTGCCTGGGGCTGGGGACCGCGATGGTCCGGCTGCCGCTGTCGCCGGCCGAGCCGGGCACCTGGTCGCAGGTGCAGACGGCGCTCGCCGGGGTGGTCGCCGCCCGTCGGCCGCGCGGTTGGACGCGCCGGCCCGGGAGAGCCTGACCGGCCGGGTGGCGTCGTGACGGCGGGGACGCAGGAGCAGGTGACGGACGACGTGCCAGAGGTGCGGGCGACGGACGGCGAGCGCCGGGTGGAGGACATCGGCGAGCGCCAGGTCGGGACCGTCGAGCAGGTCGAGGAGCTGCTGGCCGACCTCGAGGCGGGGACGGTGCGCGCCGCGACCCGGGGCGAGGACGGCAGCTGGTCGGCGCACGCCTGGGTCAAGGAGGGCATCCTCGCGGCCTTCCGGCTCAGCGACACCGTGGAGATGGACTGGCCCGGCGGAGCGGTCGACCGGTCGCTGGTGCCGGCACGGTCGTTCGGGGCGGGCGACGGCGTGCGGGTCGTGCCGGGCGGCACCTCGGTGCGCCGGGGCGCCCACGTCGCGGCCGGGGTCGTCGTCATGCCGCCGAGCTACGTCAACGTCGGGGCCCACGTCGGGGCCGGGACGATGGTCGACAGCCACGTGCTCGTCGGCTCGTGCGCCCAGGTCGGCGAGCGCGTGCACCTGTCGACCGCAGTCCAGCTCGGCGGCGTGCTCGAGCCGGTCGGCGCCCGCCCGGTCGTCGTCGAGGACGACGTCTTCGTCGGCGCGCAGTGCGGTCTCTACGAGGGGGTCGTCGTGCGCTCGCGCGCCGTGCTCGCGCCGGGCGTCGTGCTGACGGCCGGGACGACGGTCTACGACCTCGTCGAGGAGCGCGAGTGGCGCGGCGAGGTGCCCGAGGGCGCGGTCGTCGTGCCGGGATCGCGGCCCGCCCGCGGCGACTACGCCGACAAGCTCGGCCTCTCGCTCTACGCGCCGGTGATCGTCAAGTACCGCGACGCCGGCACCGACGCCGCCACCGTCCTCGAGGGGGCGCTGCGGTGACCGCTGCAGCACGGGTGGGCGGCCTGGCCGTCTCCCCCATCCGACGCATGGCCGTCGCGCGCCCGAGGGCACCGTCAGCCTGGCCCTCGGCGAGCCCGGCTGGCCGATGCCCGCCCCGGCCCGCCGCTGCCTGGAGCACCAGGGCCGCACCGACGGGCCGCTGCCCTACGGTCCCAACTCCTCCTCCCCCGAGCTGGTCGCGGCGGTGGCGGGGCAGCACGGCATACCCCTCGCGACGGAGGAGGTCATGGTGACCTCCGGGAGCCAGGCGGCGCTGTTCGCGCTCTTCCACGCGCACGTCGAGGCGGGCAGCGCGGTGCTCGGGCCGGACCCGGGGTTCGTGGCCTACCGCTCGCTCGCGCAGCTGTGCCAGGCGCAGCCCGTGGGGTATGCCCTGGGTCCCGGCGGTGCGCTCGACGCCGATCTGGTCGAGGCGGCCCTGGTGGAGGCACTGCGCGCAGGCCACCCGGTGTCGATGGTCGTGCTCAACCACCCGGCGAACCCGACCGGCGGCCTGGCGGACGCGGACTCGCTGCGGCGGGTGGCCGAGCTGTGCGCGCGGCACGGGGCCGTGCTGGTCAGCGACGAGGTCTACCGGGAGCTGTGGGTCGGCGCGGGCGGACAACCAGCCGGGCTGCACGAGGCGGCCGGGCTCGACGCGGGCGTGGTGCTGGGGTCGGTGAGCAAGGCCTTCGGCGCCCCCGGCCTGCGGGTCGGGTGGGCGGTCGGCCCGGCCGAGCTGCTGGCCCCCGCGCGGGTCGTCCACAACGCGATGACGACCGCGCCGGCGCGCCCCTCGCAGGACGCCGCGACCGCCCTGCTGACGTCGGCCGCCGAGGTGCTGCCGACCGCCCGGCGGGAGGTGGCCCGGCGCTGGGAGGTGCTGGCCGAGGTGGCGCCGGAGCTGCTGGCGCGGGCCGACGCGGCCGCGGGGCGGCCGGATCCCGGACCTGCAGCGGGAACCGGCTCCTGCAGCGGGCAGCAACCCGCTGCAGGAGCCGGATCCCGCTCGATGTCCCGCGCCGGGTTCTACCTCTGGCTCCCCCTCCCGGCCGGGACGGACCCGGCGGGCACGACCGCGTTCGCCCTGCGGGTCCGCGACGAGAGCCTGGTGACGACCGTGCCGGGGGACGCCTTCGGGCCGCGCGGCGCCGGCTTCCTGCGGGTCAGCCTCGGCGGCCCGGTCGAGGAGCTCGTGGAGGGCCTGGTGCGCCTGGCGCCCTGGTGGGAAGGATGATCTTGGCACCGTCGACGACCGAGCTGTTCGCGTTCGGGGCCGAGCGGCTGCTCGACCTCGCCGCCGACTACGCAGGACCGTTCTTCGCCTACGACCTGGGCGTGGCGCGGGAGCGGTTCGCCCGGCTCCGGGCCGCGCTCCCCGAGCGGGTACGCCTCGCCTACGCCGTGAAGTCCAACCCCGGCCTGCCGCTGCTGGAGACCTTCTCGGCCGCCGGTGCGTGGTTCGACTGCGCGAGCGCGGGCGAGGTCTCGGTCGTGCTCGCCGCCGGGGGCACGGGCCGGCGGATGGTCTTCGCCGGGCCGGCCAAGTCCGAGCGCGACCTGCAGGCGGCGCTCTTCGCCGGCGCACGCGTCCAGGTGGACGGGATCGAGGACGTGGCCCGGCTGCATACCCTCCACACCGGGGACGAGCCGCTCGAGGTGAGCGTGCGGGTGAACCCCGCCTCGGGTGTGTCGGAGGGCACGGCCATCATCGGTGCTGGCGGGCCGAGCGCGTTCGGCGTCGACGAGGAGGAGGTGGCGGAGTTCGTCGCGGCGGCGCGGGCGTACGACCGGGTGCGCATCACCGGCCTGCAGGTGTTCGCGGCCAGCAACGAGCTGGACGCCGGCAGGCTGCTGGCCAACCACCGCACGGCGCTGCGCATCGGGCGGGAGCTGGCCGGGCTGCTCGGGCACGGCCTCGACCTGATCGACCTGGGCGGGGGCCTGGGGGTCAGGTATACCGCCGACGAGCCGAGCCTCGACGTGCGCGCCCTGGGGGCTGGGCTGGGTCGGGTGCTGTCGGAGAACCCGTGGTTCGAGGGCGAGCTGCTGCTCGAGCCGGGACGGTGGCTGTCGGCGCCGACCGGGGTCTACTGCGCGCGCGTGGTGCGGACGAAGGTCTCGCGCGGGCAGCGGTTCGTCATGCTCGAGGGCGGGATCAACCACCTGCTGCGGCCGCTGCTGACCGGGCAGTCGTTCCCGACGGTCGCGCTGCGGCCGGGGGTGGGGATGCTGGGCGGTCCGGCCGACGGGACGGGCGGGAGCCTCGTGCCGACGACCCTGGCCGGGCCGCTGTGCACCTCGCTCGACCGGGTCGCACCGGCGACCTGCCCGAGGACCTGCGCCCGGGGGACGTCGTGGTGTTCGGGCAGGCCGGCGCCTACGCGGTCACCCAGGCGATGAGCCACTTCCTGTCCCACCCGGAGCCGGAGCAGGTCTGGGTGGGTTGAGCCGCCGCTCAGCGCCGCCGCACGAGCATCACCGCCTGGTCCTCGGCCTCGTTACCCTTCGGAGCCCTGACCATCCGAACCACCTCCTGGCACCCGACCCGATCCAGGAGGTGGGCCATCGCGTCCACCCTGCGCCGGTAGCGCTCCAGGACCACGTCGTGCCCGTGCCGGCCGTACGACTCGGCCAGGTCAACGACACCCTCCCCCGCCTGGAAGGCGACGAGCAGGTGGCCGCCCGGCCGCAGCACCCGGACGAGCTCGGCCAGGACGCCGGGCAGCTCCTCGTCGGGGGTGTGGATCGTGGAGTACCACGCCATCACCCCCGCGAACCGGCCGTCCTCGAAGGGCAGGTCGGCCAGCGACGCCACCGTCAGGTCGAGGTCGGGGTGGGCGCGATGTCCGGCCGCGATCATCCGGGGCGACAGGTCCACACCGCGGACCGTGCAGCCCCGGTCGGCCAGGTGGCGGGCCATCCGCCCGGCCCCGCAGCCGGCGTCGAGAACATCCCCCTCGTCCCGGACCCGTGCGACGAAGGCGTCGAGCACGGCCAGGTCGAGGGCGGTCTCGGCACGGGTGTCCGGCAGCAGCCGCGCGTAGTCGTCCGCCACCAGGTCGTAGGCGGTCTGCACCGTGTCCTCCGGCTGCGCCATCACCCCACCCTTTCGCAGATCTCCCCTTCCTCGCAGACCTCTCCTACCCGTTGCCCGGACGATCGAGCCCCAGGACGAGCTCGAGGGCCAGGTCCACGGATCGTTGGTCCGCCAGGTCGAGGTGACCGACCAGCGGGCCGAGCCGGCCCACGTCCACCGTCCTCAGCTGCTCCACGAGCACGCACGTCCGCTCCCCGGCGATCTGGACCTCGGGCCTGAAGATGCGCGGCGGGGCAGAGCGTGACGTGGGCGCCAGCACCACGGTCGACAGCGGCAGGTCGTCGGCCTGGACCACGACACCGAGGCGGGGCCCCCGCTGCTCGTGCCCCCGAGCGCCGCGGGTCGTCGGCACGACATACACGTCACCCCGGATCAACATCGGCCCATTCCTGCATGGCCTCCTCGACCGCCGCGCGGTCGTCCGGGTCGGCCAGGGCCCGGGCAGCCTCGGCCCGCATCTGCCGTCGCCGGCGGAGGACGACAGCGTCCAGAAGGGCGCGGCGGACCGCCTCCGAGGTCGATGTGCCGTCGGCGGTCAGCTCGGCGAGTGCCTGCTCGGCCTCTCCGGAGATTCGGACGTTCACGATGCCCATGCTGGGACGATACTCCGTTGTCATACACTTGTCATACAGCCTCCTGTGGGCAGGCGGCCCCGGCACGGTCGAGGTGTGGAGAGGCTCCACCACGCGCGTCACCCCCTGCCCCCGTGGCACCGTGGAGGAGTGGCGCGCGAGCGGCATACCCCCGACAAGGACGCGACCGCGGAGGCGGGACCGGCGCCCGAGGAGGCCCTGCGCACCTATCGGCGCATGCGGGACTTCGCGAGGACCCCGGAGCCGAGCGGGGAGGCCTCCGAGGACACCGCTGGCGACCGCCCCGTCGACCCCGCCGGCTCCGGACCCGTCTTCGTCGTGCAGCGGCACCGGGCGACGCGGCGGCACTACGACTTCCGGCTCGAGGTCGACGGGGTGCTCGCGAGCTGGGCCGTGCCGAAGGGGCCCTCGCTCGACCCGGAGGTGCGGCGGCTGGCCATCCACGTGGAGGACCACCCGATGGAGTACCTCCACTTCGAAGGGGTCATCCCCGAGGGCGAGTACGGCGGCGGCGACGTCATCGTCTGGGACACCGGCACGTGGGAGTCCCACGACGACGACCCGGCGGCGGCGATCCGCGCCGGAACGCTGCACGTGCGGCTCCACGGGGAGAAGCTGCGGGGCGAGTTCATGCTCGTTCGGACCGGTCGGCAGGAGGGGGACAAGGAGCAGTGGCTGCTGTTCCACAAGCACGACGAGCACGTCGAGGAGGGCTGGGACGCCGAGGACTTCCCGAGGTCGGTCCTCAGCGGTCGCACCAACGAGGAGGTGCGGGCGGACCCGGAGCGGGTATGGCGTTCCGACCTTCCCGCGGACCGCGCCTCGGTGGAGGTCGGGGACGAGGCGGTCGCCGTGGTGGCCGACGAGGCACTGGCGGCCCTGGACGGGCTCGGCGCAGCCGGCAGCTGGGAGGTCCTCGGCCGCACGCTGAAGGTGACGAACCTCGACAAGGTCCTCTTCCCCGCGCGGGAGGGTGAGGAACCGGTCACGAAGCGCGACCTGCTCCGGTATGCCGCGCAGGTGGCCCCGACGGTGCTGCCCTACCTGCGGGGGCGGGCGCTGAACATGCACCGTTTCCCGGACGGCGTGGGGTCGAACGGGTTCTGGCACAAGGAGCTGCCCGGTCACGCCCCGGAGTGGATCGGGCGGTGGGACAACCCCGACGCCGACCCTGGTGAGACGCGGACCTACCTGGTCATCGACGAGCCTGCCGCGTTGGTCTGGGCGGCGAACTTCGGTGCGTTGGAGTGGCATCCGTGGACCTCGCCGACGGAGGCGCCGGACCGCCCAAGCTACGTCATGTTCGACATCGACCCCGGCGAGGAGACGACCTGGGAGCAGACGGTGGAGCTCGCCCGGCTGCACCGGACCGCGCTGGACCACATGGAGGTTCGGGGTTATCCGAAGGTGACGGGCCGGCGGGGATTCCAGGTGTGGGTGCCGATCCGTCGGGGGCCGACCTTCGCGGACACGCGGGCGTGGGCGGAGAAGGTGTCCCGGAGCATCGGGGCGGTGGTGCCGGACCTGGTCAGCTGGAGCTGGTCGGTGAAGGAGCGGGGCGGGCTGGCGCGACTGGACTACACGCAGAACGCGGTGAACAAGACGCTGGTGGCGCCGTACAGCCCGAGGCCGGCGGCCGGGGCACCAGTGTCGGCGCCGATCGCCTGGGACGAGCTGGAGGATCCTGAGCTGCGGCCGGACCGGTGGACGGTGCGGACGATCCTGGACCGGCTGGCGGAACGGGGGGACCTGTTCCGAGGGGTGCTGCAGGCGGACCAGAAGCTGCCGCGGGTGAGGTGACGGGTGATGCCCGAGGGCCGTGGACGGGGCCCAGCAGAACCGTTGACAACGGTAAAGGGAAGGTAAAGACTGCAAAGGTTAGGAAGGGGTTGCCGGGAATGTCGTCCCGGCGTTCGTGCTCTGCTAGGAGCATCGTGAGCCGTCGCGTCTGGCTGATCCCCGTTCAGCCTTCTCCGGCACACCTCGGGGTCACCACCGGTGTGCTGAAGAAGCACGGGGTCGCCTGGTCGACGGTCCGGGCACACCAGCTGCGTGAGGCCTTGGAGCACGCGCTCCCAGGGGTGGCACTCGTCCACGGCGGGGTGATCACCCCCCTGCTCATGGACGTCCAGCGCTGGCTCACCGACGCTGACGTCCCCACCCTCCTGCTGGTCGAGCGTCTCACCGACGACTTCGAGGCCGTCCTCCTCGACCGAGGCGCCCGGGACGTCATCGCACTGCCGGCCCCGCCGCGCAAGATCGGGGCCAGGGTGGAGGCGCTCCTGCGAAGCGCGCAACCCGCGTCTGTCGAGACCCGCGTGCCGCCGGACGTGGTGGTCGGCGAGATCGTCCGGGTGACGCCAGGGAGCCGGACCGTCACGGTCGGCACCGCCGAGGTCAACCTGACCAGGACCGAGTTCGACCTCCTGCTGGCGCTCGCGCTGCGGCAGCCCGACGTCCTCACCCGCGCCGAGCTCGCCGAGGCCCTTGACCGCCCTCGGACGGGGCTTCGCACGTTGGACACCCACATCAGCCGGATCCGCACCAAGCTGCGGCGGGCCGGGGCCCCCGACCTGCTGGAGTCGGTGCGCGAGGTGGGGTACCGGCTGCGGGACGCAGAGCACCACCACGCTTCCTGAGGCTGCAGGTGCGGCCCCCCGGCCGATGGGCAGGGACCATCCCGGCGCCTGACTCACCCACTTGTCTCGACCGTCCGGACGCGCGCGTCCGGCGGCGCGACGGGGTGGTTGTCGCTGGCCGTCCACATCGTCGGTGTTCGCTCCTCTTCGTCCCCAGAGGTGCTGGCGGCTGGGTCGCAGACCCGGGTATGTCGTACACGTGTTCTAACGTAGGTGCATCGTCGGAATTGCGGCGAGGAGCAGTCGGTCGACCGTCGAGGTGATGGTCCGTTCTGGGGAAGGGAGGGGACGATGAGGGCACCGGTGCAGCTGCCGCGGCAGGAGGGGCCTGGTGAGTCGCCGTTGGAGCAGCAGCTGGGGCTGTGGTTGTCCTTCGACCCGGGCCCGGACCTGGCCGAGCACGTGGTCCACGTCGAGCTCGGTGCCGTGCGCCCGGCCGGTGGGCCTGGAGTGCTGGCCCCGTCCGGCGACGACCGTCGCTCCGACCCTGCGGGCGGTCCCGGATCGTCCGACCCCGCCGCCGTGGACGGGCCGGCCGGTCCGGGGCCTGGTGAACCGGTGGAAGTGCGGTTGCGGTCGGTGCTGACCGAGCTGGGCCTGGACACCGGGTCGTTGGCGTTGCTGTCCTCGGTGGCCACGACCCTGGCCGCGGTCCGCACCGGGCGGCCGGTGGCCGGCCTGCCGGCCACGAGCACCACCCGCGCCAACCGCC
>NZ_MKKA01000014.1 GCF_001942405.1 Ornithinimicrobium sp. CNJ-824 | reverse complement strand
GGACGTGGAGGACTTCACGGTATCCCTGGCCAGCGGGGACGGTCGTCGGTCACCCTCGACGATCCGCGGGTACCACCTGGCGCTGCGGATGTTCTGCGATTACCTCACCGACGCCCGGTACGAGTGGCCCCGCCAGTGTCGCGACCGGTTCGGCTCTGTGCCCTCGCAGGTGTGCCACGAATGGAACACGGTGGCGCACCTGAACGAGTACGAGGGCCGCCCGGCACGGCGACCGCTCACCTACGGGGAGTTGCAGGATCTCTTCGACCACCTGGACTCCCAGGTCGAACGCGCCGCGTCCTCGGGCCGCAAGGGAGCGTTGAGCGCGTTGCGGGACGCGCAGGTCTTCAAGACCGCCTATGCGTTCGGGCTGCGCCGCAACGAGCTGTGCCGCCTGGACGTAGCCGACCTGCGGCCCAACCCGCACGTGCCCCGGTGGGGCACCTACGGCTCGGTCCACGTCCGCTACGGCAAGGCCGTTCGCGGTGGGGTCCCGCGCCGCCGCACGGTCCTGGCGGTGCCCGAGTTCGACTGGGCCATCGAAGGGATGCGCCAGTGGGTCGAGCAGGCAAGGCCGCTGTTCGGCATGCCTGGCCATCCAGCCCTGTGGGTGACCGAGCGGCTCTCACGGGTCTCGCTGCGCCACTTCGACGCCCGCTTCGCGACGGTCCGCCACCAGGCGGGCCTGGACCCGGCGCTGTCGCTGCACTGCCTGCGCCACTCCTACGTGACCCACCTGATCGAGTTCGGCTACCCCGAACGGTTCATCCAGGAACAGGTCGGGCACGCCTACGCCTCGACCACCGCCATCTACGCCTCGGTCAGCAACGACTTCAAGGACAAGACCCTCAAGGCCGCGCTGGAGCGCGTCTACGCACCCGCCGATCAGGAGGACCAGTGATGACCGTCCGCACCGTGATGGGGTGGAACCTGCGTCAGGTGATGGCCACCCACGGCATGTACCAGACCTCCGAGCTCGTCCCGCTGCTGGCCGAGCGCGGGGTCCACCTGTCCCGTGAGCACGTCTACCGGCTGGTGGCCCGGACCCCGCAACGGCTGAACATGGAGGTCCTGGCCGCGCTGTGCGACATCCTGGACTGCGAACCGAACGACCTGCTGGTCCCTACCGTCGTGCAGGAGCAAGCCTCCAAGACCGGTACCGGGGAGGGCGGACCGGGCATCGGTGACCTGCGTCCGATCCGGGCCCGGGTCCGCCGCCCTCCTGAGGACCGGTGAGCCCGCGCCCGCGCTGCCGCGCCAGGACTGCGCGCACTGCGGGCGCCACGACCGATGCACCCGGGTCGTCCTGGAGAAGGCCGTCTGCCAGCGCTGCACGCTGCGTTTCGCCCGGACAGCCCAGCCCTGCCCCGTTGCGGGCACATCAGGGTGCTGGCCTTCTACGACGACCGGCGCCGGCCGGCGTGCGCGGCCTGCACCGGCAACGAGACCGTCTACGCCTGCACCGCCTGCGGGCGGGAGGACTCCCCGTGGGGCCGGCTGTGCGGGCACTGCGCGCTGCAGGAGAAGGCCACCGTGCTGCTGTCCAGCCCCGACGGGGTCATCCACCCCCGGCTGCGGCCGGTGTACGACGCCCTGATCTCGGGCCCACGACCCCAGTCCACCCTGTACTGGTTCACCCGCTCCACCGGCCCGGCCACCCTGGGCGCGATGGCCCGCGGCGAGCTCGACATCTCCCACGCGACCTTCGAGGCCATGCCCGCGAGCAGGACGAACAGCTACCTGCGCGACCTGCTCACCGCCCTGGGGGTCCTGCCGCCCTTCCACGCCGAGCTCGAGCGGGTCAGCCCGTGGCTGGAGGAGCTGCTGAGCACCCTGCCGGCCGGGCAGTCCGAGGTCCTGGCCCGGTTCGCCCGCTGGCAGGTGCTGAGCAGGCTGCGCCGCCAGGAGCATCACGGGACCCTCACCCACGGCGCGATCTCGGCAGCCAGGGCGACCATCGTCGTCACCGCGCGCTTCATGGACTGGCTCACCGAGGACGGCACCGACCTGACCGACATCGGCCAGGGAGATCTGGACCGGTACGCGCAGCAGCACCGCGCCCGCGCCCTCGCGCTGCGACCGTTCCTGGCCTGGCGCGCCCGCACCGGTCTCGGAGGGAATCTGTCCGTGGCCACCCGCCCCAGCACCCAGCCCGCCGTCACCCTCTCCGATGAGGCAGGTGGGCGCACGTCCAACTGCTCCTGCACGACGACACCATCCGCCTCTACACCCGCGTCGCCGGCCTGTTCGTCCTGCTCTACGCCCAACCCCTGGCCCGGGTCGTCCGCATGCGCGCCCACCAGATCACCGTCAACCCCGACGGCGTCGTCACCGCCACGTTCGACACCTTCCCCATCGAGCTGCCGGACCCGCTCGACCGCCTGGTTCGCACCCACCTGACCCGCCGCGGGCAGGCCTCCTACGCCAGCCGCGCCGAAATATGGCTCTTCCCCGGCGGCATTCCCGGCAAGCACCTGGCCACCGAGAACGTCCGCAGCCAGCTCGTCGAACGAGGCATCCAGCCCATGGCAGCCCGCAACGCCGCCATGTTCCAGCTCGCCGCGAGCATGCCCACCCCGATCCTCGCCGACATCCTCGGCCTGGCACCCAACACCGCGACCCGGTGGGCCGCCCTGGCCTCCCGCGGATGGAGCACCTACACCGCGCAACGCGACACCCACCTGCGCCGTGCTGATCCCTACGAAGCTGATGCTTCCGAGAGCGCTGCGACGAGCTGCTGCACGGTCGGCGACCCGGCCACCCCTTCCGGTGTGCGGTACAACCGGCACGACAACGCCACCGGCGCTGCTGGTTCAGCGAACGGATCCACACCATCGATCAGCACCGACGGCGAGCCCAGGAACCCGTAGGACTCCGCCTTCTCCGGCGTGTCCACCACCACGCGCTCCACCTCGACCGGCTCCCCGTGTACCTCGAGCGCCTCGCGCAGACGCGCCTGCGCCAGCTCCCAGTGCGGGCACCCGTCGAAGTAGAGGAATTGCACCTTCACCCGTTCATCCTGCCCCAGCTGCGCGTAGCGGAGGCCGGCGGGGTGTCCGCGATGCCGGTACCGAGGGGCTATAAGGACACGTTCCAATAGGGCTGTCCACCAGTACTCCGTGGCCACTCGCTGGCTGGCTGCGGCCTTGGGGGGCGTGACGATGACGCTGCACAAGCTGTCGGCGGGGTCGGGGTATGAGTACCTCACCCGCCAGGTGGCGGCGGGGGACGACACCGAGATCGGTCGCCGGGGGCTGGAGGACTACTACGCGGCCAAGGGTGAGTCGCCCGGTCGCTGGACGGGCTCCGGCCTTGTCGGGATCGACGGGCTCGAATCCGGTGACCGGGTCACCTCGGAGCAGATGGCGAACCTGTTCGGCGCCGGCCGTCACCCGTTGACAGGTGTGGCGCTGGGCGCGCCCTACCGGGTCTACGACAGCGACGGGGGAGGGTTCAACGTGGAGGTCACCCGCCTGGTGGACGCACGTGCTGACGGCTCGACCGGGCCGGCGAAGCAGCTGGCGCAGGTCGCCGCGGCGCGCAGCGAGGTGGCACGGGAGTACTTCGCGCGCGAGCACGGGAGGGAGCCGCGTGATGCCCGGGAGCTGGCCTCGGCGGTGGCTCGGTACTCACGGCCGCAGCGGACGGCCGTGGCGGGGTATGACCTGACGTTCAGCCCGGTGAAGTCGGTGTCGACACTGTGGGCCATCGCCCCACCGGAGATCTCCCAGGCGGTCGCGGACGCGCATGACGCCGCGGTGCAGGACGCGCTGGCCTTCCTCGAACGTCAGGTGCTGTACACGCGGGAGGGCAAGGACGGGGCGCGCCAGGTCGAGACCAGGGGGCTGATCGCGGCGGCCTTCACCCACCGTGACTCCCGCGACGGCGACCCCGATCTGCATACCCACGTCGCGGTCGCCAACAAGGTGCAGACGCTCGAGGGCAAGTGGCTCTCGATCTACGGGCGGGTGCTGCACCAGCATGTCGTCGCCGCGTCGGAGGTCTACAACACCGCCGTCGAGGCTCACCTGCGTGCTGCCCTGGGTCTGCGTTTCGTCGAGCGGCCGGGAGGGAGCGGCGACAAGCGGCCGGTCCGGGAGGTCGAGGGGGTCGACCGCGCGCTGTGCGAGCTGTGGTCCCGGCGCCGGGGTGACATCACCGCCCGGCAGGAGGTGCTGTCCCGGGAGTTCCTCGAGGCGCACGGGCGGCCGCCGACACCGATGGAGCAGATCGCCCTGGCCCAGCGGGCCAACCTGGAGACCCGGGCGGCCAAGCACGAGCCGCGGTCCCTGGCCGCCCAGCGCGAGACGTGGAGGGCCGAGGCGGCCGGAGTCCTCGGGGCGGAGGGGATCCAGCAGATGGTGGCGACCGTGCTGGGCCAGGCGAGCCGCCCGCCGCAGGACGTGTCCGAAGGGTGGGTCCAGGAGGCGGCGCAGCGGGTGGTCGCCGAGGTCGAGGCGCGGCGGGCAACCTGGCAGGTCTGGCACCTGCAGGCCGAGGCGCAGCGCCAGGTCCGTGGCCTGGACCTGCACCCGAGCATGGTCGCCGGCGTCGTCGGGCGGGTCGTCGACGCGGCGACGGTCGCACGCTCGGTCAACCTCACCCCGGACCTGGACCCCATCGGCGAGCCGGACGGCTTGCGGCGAAGCGACGGCACCAGCGTGTACCGCCACACCGGCAGCGACCACTACACCAGCCTGCGGGTCCTTCAGGCCGAGCAGCGGATCACCGCTGCCGCCGGCCGAGGCGACGGTGCTGCACTTACCCGCGAGGACGCTGAGCTCGCGGTGCTCGAGGCGTCCGTGCGGGGGAGGGACCTCAACCGCGGGCAGGCGGACCTGGTGCTGGCGCTGGCCTGCAGCGGTCGTCGAGTGCAGCTCGTCCTGGCCCCGGCAGGCTCGGGCAAGACCACCGCCGTGCGGGTCCTCGCCGACGCCTGGCGCGGCCACGTCGGTCCAGTGATCGGGTTCGCGCCCTCGGCGGCCGCAGCGAGCGTGCTCGCCGAGGCGACGGGCATACCGTCCGAGACGCTGGCCAAACTCGTCCACGAACTCGACCACGGACCCCGGTCGTGGCTGGACGAGGCGATCGGCGCGGACACCCTCGTGGTCGTCGACGAGGCGGGCATGGCGGACACGCTCACCCTGGACCGGGTGATCACGCACGCCCTGGCCCGGGGGGCCTCGGTCCGGCTCGTCGGCGACGACCAGCAGCTCGCCGCCGTCGGCGCCGGCGGAGCGCTGCGCGACATCGCCACCGCCCACGGCGCCGAACGCCTGGACGAGGTGGTCCGGTTCGCCGACCCCGCCGAGGCGCAGGCGTCCCTGGCGTTGCGGGCCGGCGACAACTCCGCACTCGGGTTCTACCTGGACCGGGACCGGGTGCACGTCGGGGACCTGGCCACCACCGTCGAGGCCGTCTTCACCGCCTGGTCCCGGGACCGCGCGACCGGGCGGGACTGCCTCATGCTCGCGCCCACCCGCGAGATCGTGGCCAGCCTCAACACCCGCGCCCGCGCCGCGCGACTGGCGAGCGGCCCGCCTGGCCGCGAGGTGGCCCTGGCCGACGGCACCCGCGCGTCCGCCGGGGACGTGGTCATCACCCGGCGCAACGACCGCCGGCTGGGCGTCGGCAGGGGCGACTGGGTCAAGAACGGTGACCGGTGGACCGTGACCGCGGTGGATGGCCCCTCCCTTCGCGTGCGTCACCTCAGCTCTGGGCTCCGGGCCAGGCTGCCGGGGAGTTACGTCGCCGGGCACGTCGAGCTCGGATACGCCGCGACCGTCCACACGGCCCAGGGGCTCACCGCAGACACTATGCACGGCATCGCCACCGGGCAGGAGTCCCGGCAGCTGCTCTACACCATGCTCACCCGGGGCCGGCACGAGAACCACGTGCACGTCGTGTCGGCCACCGACGCAGACGGGCACACCCTGCCGCTGATCGAGACGAGCAGCCCGGCCACGGCGACCGAGACCCTGCAGGGCGTGCTGGCACGTGACGGTGCCGCGGTCTCGGCGACCACGGAGAGGGCACGAGCGGCCGACCCGGCGGCGCTGCTTCACGACGCGGCAGAAAGGTACGAGGACGGTGTCCTGGCCGGTGCCGAGAGGGTCCTCGGCCCCGGCTGGGGCGATCACCTGGAGTCTGCCGCCGAGGCTTTGGTCCCGGGTCTGCCCCACGCCCCGGCCTGGCCCAGCCTGCGGGCCCACCTGATGCTCACCCAGGCCGACGGCCGCGACGCCGTCGGAGCCCTCACGGAAGCGTCCACCTACCGGGGGCTCGGCGACGCCGACGAGCCTGCCGCCGTCCTGCTCTCACGTCTGAACCGCGCACCGGCAGGCGGCCCGCTCCCATGGCTGCCCGGCATCCCCAAGCGGCTGGGCGCCGATCCCGTCTGGGCCGGCTACCTCACCGCCCGAGCCGAACGGGTCCAGTCGCTGGCCGCCCAGGTGCGCCAGGCAAGCACTGCCGGCCAGCGGTGGGCGGCGCCCCTCGCGCCCCACATCAGTCCTGACCTCCTCGCCGATCTCACCGTGTGGCGGGCCGCCAGAGGCGTCAATCACACCGACTCGCGCCCGGTCGGACCGTTGGACGGCGGGGGAGCGGCCGGCCGGTACGCACGCGGCCTCGCCTGCAGGGTCACCGGCCAGCTGCCCGACGCGCTGCGGCACTGGGAGCGTCTCATCATCGAGCACGTCGGACACCGGGACTGGTTCACCCCGCAGCTGGCGCAGCGGCTGGACCGGCTGCACCGTGCCGGCGTCGACGTACCTGACCGGCTGGAGAAGGCGACTGCCCAAGGCCCGCTACCGGACGACGAGGCGACCTCGGCACTGTGGTTCCGCATGATCGACCCCCAGCAACAGGCCACACCGGCGTCCCGCGGAACCGAGCCGAAACGGGTGCGGATGCGGCCAGAGGATCGCAGTCCTGCCCCCTCCGGTCCCTCCCCTTACGGTCCCAGCCGCTGAGCCACGGATGCCGGTGGGGTTGCTGAAGGTGACCCGACCGGAAGCCGTCCCGCGCGGCCAGTCACAGGTCCATGAGCAACGCAAGCGTCTCGCGGACCTCGCCGAGGACGACCGGGCCCACATTTCCCGTGCGTTCGTGAATGCGCGTCGTGGCGACGGAGCGCACATGCTGGCACTGCGCCGACGAGGGCGCCACCAGCCGGTTGCCCTCGTCGGGATCGATGACCACCTCGGTGCTGCTGTGACGGAGCGTCCGGGTCAGGGGAACGACCTGGACGACGTTCGGTTCCCCCCGCAAGACCCGATAGGCGGTCACCACGATGGCCGGGCGGCGAAGTCCCGCCTCGCTGCCCGAGGGCATCCCGAGATCGAGCTCGACGACGTCACCCGGCGTCAGCATCCAGCCACGCGCTCTCCTCGGCCGTGAGATCAGCCGCCAGGTCGCGCCCCATCGCGTCCTGACGCAGCGCCCGGATCGCGTTGCTCACGGTCTCGTCGATCGTCTCGTGGCGCTCGGCCGCGAGCCGAGTCACCCGTGCGTGCGTGTCCCGACTGATACGGATCGTCGTCGTCTCACCCATGAGACCAGCGTAGCCCGGTGTAGACGGATCCGTCTACAGCCGTCGGCGGACCAGCGCTTAGCGGAGCGCGTCGCCGAGACTTGGCCGCCCGTACTGGCTGACGCCGGAGGTGGGTCACGGGGTCGACCGGCGGAACGCCTCGAGGCCGGCGACGGCCCTGGCCGTCCGGCGACGGACCGTCCGTGCCGACGCTTCGTAGTCCTCGGCGACGAGCTCGGCCACCGACGGGGTCATCAAGCCACCCCGGCCCCGTCGCGCGGGTACGTTGAGGCGGGCCGCCTCCCTGGCCACGTCCAGGAGCAGGGCTCGGTCCTCGCGGGTCAGAGCGCCCGTGACGGCAGCGTCCTCGAGAAGCTCAGCCAGCTCGCGCTCGGGGTCCGGCCCGGTGTCGAGGTCGGGCGCCTCCGGGACCGTCCCCATCGGGACCGCTGATGCCCAGATGCGGTCGCGACGCAGCGCCGCGTCACCGACACCGAGGTCGGCCATCACCTCGCGCCGGGTCCGGGCCAGCAGCGTGGCCGCGACGCGTCGCGGCGGGTCGCCGCGGTAGAACCGAGCTGTCAACCACAGCTGTCCGGCGACCAGAGCGTCGATGTCGGGGGAGAGGTCGGCCAGCTGCCTAGCCAGGTTCACCGCTCCCGGGACCAGGAGCCACGTGATCACCGAGACCGCTCCCACGTCGTGCTCGGCCGTGCGCGCGAGTGCCGCCAGCACCGCATCCCTCCCTTCCGGTGCCGTCTGCCCCAGCCGGCGCGGCAGGTCGAGCAGGTCCGAGACGACCAACAGCCCCGGTTCGGTCCGGCCCCAGTCATGCCAGTGGTCCCGCGCCCACCGCATGGGCGGTCGCTCGTGGGTGTCCACCCCAAGACAGATCGCTACGCTCATCGTCGTCTCCTTCCACACCGCGTCGATGTGGCCCAGACGATGACGTGAGCGCGCTCCCGGTTACGTCTCCGGAAGCGTCCCCCCTGCGCTCACGCCCGCGCCCCTGACGGCGTCGTCCCGTGGGTTGCTGGGCATGCCCGCGTGGCTCTGATGCGGGCGTTTGCGCAGGTCACGGTGCGTCCCCCCAACGTCCCTAGCAACGTCTCTCCCTGGGCGGGGGCACGTCTCTGGTCCTCTGTCAGGCAGCCGTCGCCTGAGCGCCCCTGTCGAGCATCGCCGCAGGTCAGGGCCACGTCTCTGGGAAAGTCGAGGACGTCTCTGGGAAAGTCCGGTGACGTCCCTGGAGAAGTTGGCTACGTCCCTGGAAAAGTTGATGGCGGCCAGGTGGTGACGGGCGACGTGCAGCCCTCAGGGCTGGCCGCTCCAGCCACCGGGACTCGAGCCGGGGCCCGATTGACCGGCCGACACCCACCGTGCGTAGCTCGTACCGGTCCGTTCCCGTCACCGTTCGCCCGCAGTCCGGAAGTCGACGGCTGCGAACGCAGCCGCGGTGAGCTCGTCCATCCGGCTCTGCGTGGCTCTGACGTAGCGCTCGGCCGCCTGGGTCGAGCTGTCCCCGAGGAACACCTTGACCTCGTCGATGTGCGCCCCGCGCTGGGCCATCCGCGTGGCGCCGGTCGCACGCAGGTCGTGAAACCTGATGGGGCGACCCACCGCCTCGCGGACAGCGAGCCAGCCGCCTGAGGCCTTCCGGAACGTCGTCTCGGACAGCCAACCGCCATCCGGGGCAGGGAAGAGAAGCCCATCCCGGCCCGTGCCGCACGATCGCAGGTGTTCGGTGACAGCGTCGACGACGGCGACGGGCATGCGCTGGTCGCGTGCTCCCGCCTTGCTCTTGGGGCCCTTCTCGTAGCGACGACCACCTGGGCCGGTGCCGACGGCGCGGTTGACCCGCACGACGGGCGGTGTCGCCCGCAGGTCGATATCGGACTGGCGGAGCGCGACGATCTCTCCGAACCGCAGCCCGCAACCGAGGGCGAGCGCGACCATCGCCCGCCACTCTGGCCGGATGGTCGACATGATCAGCCTCAGGTCCTGGTCGTCGATCACTTCTGTCCGGGCGCGGGAGCGCCCGCCGATGGAACCGGCACCGTCGATCTTGAACGGGTTCACAGCTCCCGCGAGCACGCCGTCTGCGGCCGTCGCCGTCCGCATGATGGCCGAGCCGAGGGCGTAGCACTCGCGCGTCGTCTTCGGCTTGTCGTGGGGGAGAACGTCCTCGTACCAGCGGAGCACGACCGTCGGGGTGATCTGGTCGAGGGGGAGGTGCCCGAGGGTTGGCAGGAGGTACTTGTCCAGCCAGATCCGGTAGCCGCGACGGGTTGACTCCTGCAGGGGACCGTTCTTGGTTCGGCGCGTGCGGAGCCAGACGGCGGAGTACTCGCCGAACGTGACAACGGCCTCGCGCTCGACCCGTGCTCGCTCGGCCTCGGCGAGCTCGGCGAGGGTGACCCACGCTGCCCCGTCGGCGTTGAGGCGCCGCTCCTCGTCGCGGAGCCAGTCCCCGGCAGCCTCCTTGCCGTAGGTGGTGGGTTCAAAGGTGTGGGGTGCCGTGACCGTCTGGCCGCCGCGTCCGGAGGGGTGCCCGAGCGGGACCGTGAAGCGCGCCTGCCAGCGTCCCGATCGCATCCGCGTCACCTGCCCGAAGCGCCGGCGGGGCGATCTTGCATCGTTCATGCATCGGATCGTACGGCAAAAAGTGTCCTTTGATGGGCCTTCGGCGGACAGTTGGAGCCGCAGCAATTCTGCTGTTTTTGCAGGTCAGAGGCACGTATGTCCGCTTGTGTCTACGCGAGTCCAACAATCCTGCATGTTGGTTCGAGTCCAACCGGGGGAGCACCCACGACGAAGGGCCCGGCACCGAGATGGTGCCGGGCCCTTCGTCGTCTCGGGCTGTCGCGCCGTCCCCGGCCCTCAGTAGCCGTCCTCGGCCGTTCCCGAGGTGCTGCCGGTGCCGATCTTGCCGTGCATGCCCACGCCGGCGGCCACTCCCGACGCATCGCCCATCGTCGCGCTGCCTTGCCCGGCCTTGGCCGCGCTGCGCGAGCGTCGGCGCTGGCGGTTCTCGATGGCCTCGGCGGCCCGGCCCAGACCGTAGTTGATGAGGATGAACAGGGCTGCGGCGACGAGGTAGGCCGGCACCACGTTCGCCTCGGCCGACCCCAGCTGGCGGGCCCGGGTCAGCAGCTCGGGGTAGAGGATGATGTAGCCCAACGCCGTGTCCTTGACGATGACGATGATCTGGCTGACCAGGGTCGGCAGCATCGCGGTCAACGCCTGGGGGATGAGGATGATGCGGCGGGTCTGGGACGAGCTCAGCCCGATCGACAGCCCGGCCTCCCGCTGCCCGTTGGGCAGGGAGCCCACCCCGTTGCGGATGACCTCGCACAGCACCGAGGAGTTGTAGAGCACCAGGCCCGTCACGGTGGCGATGAACGGGTTGAGCTCGTCGGGGAACCAGCCCTGACGGGACAGGAAGAAGAACGTGAAGATCATCATGATCAGCACGGGCACGGCCCGGAAGAACTCGACGAAGACCGTCGTCACCCAGCGCAGGGGGGCCAGGTCGGACATGCGGCCCATGGCCAGCACGAGGGCGAGCGACATCGACACGACGATGGCGGTCAGGGCCGCCCGGGCGGTGTCCCAGAAGCCGGGCAGGTAGTAGTTCTGCCAGGTCCTCCACTCCAGGAACGGCATCCACTTGTCCGCCGTGAGCTGTCCGCGGTCCCACATCCGCCAGCCGATCCAGCCGAGCACACCGAGCACGACGACGGTGCCAACCAGTGCCATGATCCGGTAGAGCCGGACCGCCCGAGGACCAGGTGCGTCGAAGAGGACCTGCTGTGCGCTCATCGCCGCACCACCAGCTTCTGGGAGAAGTAGCTGACGGCAAGTCCGGTGGGCAGCGTGAGGATGACGAAGCCGATGGCGATGAGGAAGAAGTTCAGCAGGATGACGTCGGGGCGGAACTCGATCATGTTCCGCAGCGCGTAGGCGGCCTCGGCCACGCCGATCGCCACGGCGACGGTGGTGTTCTTGATCAGCGCGATGAGGACGTTGCCAGGGGCGTGATCGCCCCTCGGAAGGCCTGCGGCAGGATGATGTGGCGCAGGTTCTGGGAGAACGTGAGCCCGATCGAGCGGGCCGCCTCGGCCTGACCCACCGGGATGGTGTTGACCCCGCTGCGGATCGCCTCGGTGACGAACGCGGCGTGGTAGAAGGCCAGGCCGATGACGGCCAGGCGGAAGTTGAGGTCGGCGATGAAGGTGTCCGACTCACGGGAGGCCGGCTCGATCCCGAGCTGGCCCCACAGGCCGAGGCTGCAGAAGATGATGATCAGGGTCAGGGGAGTGTTCCGCAGCAGGGTCACGTAGGCCGCCCCCGCCCGCTGGAGCACGCCGACGGGCGAGAGCCGCATGATGGCCACGACCGTGCCGATGAGCAGGGCGAAGATCGAGGACCACAGGGCCAGCCGGATGGTCATCCAGAAGGCCGCCAGGACGTTGAAGTCGTTGATCAGCTCGAGCATCGAGATCCTTCGGCTGGGGCGGACGGGGTCCGGCCGCACCCGTGGGCGGTCGCCCGGGGTGCGGCCGGGAGGAGGGGGGTCAGCGCGGCTCAGCCGCAGTGGCCGCCGATCTCCGACGGCGGGTTCAGGTCCGGGTTGGCCGTGTAGTCGGCGGCACCGAGGTTGTCCTCGATGATGCCCTCCATCGTGCCGTCGTCCCAGAAGCCCTGGAGGATCTCGTTGATCTCCTCGCAGCGCTCGGAGTCCTTGTTCAGACCGACGCCGTAGTGCTCCTCGCTGAAGGGCGCGCCCACGACCCGCAGCTGACCGGCGTACTGGTCCTGGGCGGCATACCCCGCCAGGATGGTGTCGTCGGTGGTGAGGGCGTCGATGGTGCCGTTGGCCAGCTGCTCGACGCACTCGGAGTACGTGCCGTACTCCTGCAGCTGGACGCCGGGGACCTCCTCCTGGACGTTCGTCGCCGAGGTCGACCCGGTGACGGAGCACAGCAGCTTGCCGTCCAGGTCGTCCAGACCCTCGATGTCGCTGTCCGCCGCGACGAGCAGGTCCTGCCCGGCGACGAAGTAGGGCCCGGCGAACTGGACCTCCTCCTTGCGGGCGTCGGTGATCGAGTAGGTCGCGAAGATCATGTCGACCTGGTTGGTGGTCAGGAGGTTCTCACGCTGCGGCGTGGGTGCCTCACGCCAGGTGATGTCCTCCTCGGCGACCCCGAGGGCCTCGGCGACGGCGATGGCGACGTCGACGTCCATGCCGGAGTACTCGTCGCCCTCCTGCAGTCCGAGGCCGGGCTGGTCGAACTTGATGCCGATGGTCAGGCCCTCGCCCGAGCCCCCGGCGGCCGCGTCGTCCTCGGTGCCCTCGCCGGTGCCGCTGTCGTCGTCGGCGGTGTCCTCGGCGGCGGTGCCGCCGTCACCGGCGTCCTCGGTGCCGGTGTCGTCGCCGCAGGCGCTGAGCACGAGGGCCGAGGCCGCAAGGACGGCGGCGATGCGGAAGGGGGAGTGCTTCTTCACGGTGGTTCTCCTTCAGTGGGTGAGGATCTTGCCGAGGAAGTCCTTGGCACGGGGTGACTGGGGGTTGGTGAAGAACTCCTCGGGGGTGTTCTCCTCGACGATCGCGCCGTCGGACATGAAGACCACACGGTCGGCGGCCTTGCGGGCGAAGCCCATCTCGTGGGTGACCACGATCATGGTCATGCCGCTCTTGGCCAACGAGACCATGACGTCGAGGACCTCGTTGATCATCTCGGGGTCGAGGGCCGAGGTCGGCTCGTCGAAGAGCATGACCCGTGGCTCCATCGCCAGGGAGCGGGCGATGGCCACGCGCTGCTGCTGGCCGCCCGAGAGCTGTGCGGGATACTTCTTGGCCTGGTGCGCGACCCCGACGCGCTCGAGCAGCGCCATGGCCTGCTTCTCGGCCTCCTTCGGCTTCAGGCCCCGGACCTTGATGGGACCGAGCGTGACGTTCTCCAGGATGGTCTTGTGGGAGAAGAGGTTGAAGGACTGGAACACCATGCCGACGTCGGCCCGCAGCCGGGCGAGCGCCTTGCCCTCCTGGGGCAGGTCCTGGCCGTCGATCGTGATCGTGCCCGACTCGTAGGTCTCCAGCCGGTTGATGGTGCGGCACAGGGTCGACTTGCCCGACCCCGAGGGCCCGATCACGACCACGACCTCACCCTCGTGCACCGTGAGGTTGATGTCCTGGAGGACGTGCAGGTCACCGAAGTGCTTGTTCACGTCCGTCAGGACGACCAGCGGCGCACCGGGCGCCCGTCCGGCCGGGGAGGGGGTGTCCGTCATGTCGGGCACACTAACGGCAGGTGACCTGCGGCGTCACCGGTTGAAGGGACAGTGTCACCGACTTGTGACCTTGGGTGGGCCAGGTCGGGCTTGAACCGACGACCGACGGATTATGAGTCCGCTGCTCTGACCGGCTGAGCTACTGGCCCGGGACGACGATCCTAACCGGGCCGGCACGCTCACCGGCGCAGGTAGTCCTCGAGCATGTCCCGCTCGGCCTCGAGGGCGTCCAGGCGGGCCTTGACCACGTCGCCGATGGAGACGATGCCCCGGAGCCGGCCATCCTCGACGACCGGAAGATGCCGCAGCCGGCGCTCGGTCATGACGGTCGCCAGCTGCACGAGGTCGTCACCTGCGGTGCAGGTGTGGACCTCGGCAGTCATGAGCTCGGTGACGGGGGAGTGGGTGCCGCTTCCACCTCGGAGGTGGTGGACGACGTCCCGCTCGGAGGCGATCCCGGTGACGGCGCCGCCCTCGTCGACGACCACGACGGCGCCGATGCGGTGCTCGTCGAGGGTCTCCAGCAGGTCGGCCACCGTGGCCGTCGGCGGGAGGGTCACCACCGAGGAGCCTCTTCCTGATCAGTCGGAGACGCGCATGCTCGACGTTAGCACGCAGCAGCCGCCGGGTGCCCGGCACCGACCGCGCATCCCGCCTCCCCTCGGGTCCGGCCGGGACGCACGAGGACCCCCGACCTGGTCGGTCGGGGGGTCCTCGCGGAGCGGCGGTCGGTCAGCCGATGCGGCCGTACCAGACGTTGGAGGTGATGAGGGGGCCGTAGCGGACGTCGGTGCTGGGGTTCATGGCTTCGTACGTCATGCCGTTCCCGGCGTAGATGCCGACGTGGTAGAAGTCGTAGTAGAAGACGAGGTCGCCGGGCTGAGGGTTGGACACGCGGGTGACGGCGGCCTCCTGCCCGGCGACGGTGCGGGGGATGTCGATACCAGCCTGCTTGAACACCCACCAGGTGTAGGCGGAGCAGTCGAAGGCCTGCGGCGGGGTGCCGTACAGCACGTAGGGGTAACCAACGTAGCTGGCCGCAATACCGAGGAGGGAGCCGCCGACCGGCGCGGGGGCCGCCTGCTGCACGGGCTGGGTCTGCTGCACCGGCTCGGGCTCGGCCTGCTGCGCGGGGGCGGCCTGGACCTGGGTCTGCTGCACCGGCTCGGGCTCGGGCTCCGCCTGCCGGGCGGGGGCGGTCGGCTCCTGCACGGGGGCCGGCTCCTGCACGGGGGCCGGCTGCTCCTGGGCCGGAGCAGCCTCCTCCTGGACCGGGGCGTCCTGGGCGGGCTCCTGGCTCTCCTCGGCGGGGGCCACCTCGACCGTACGGGCCGAGAAGCCGGAGTCGCCGAGCAGGGTGCTCACGGTGGCGGCGTCCTCGGGCGCCTCCCGGGCCTCGCTGCGGTCCGCGGCGCCCTGGTCACGCAGCTCGGAGAGCGACGCGCTGCGCAGGCTCGCCAGCTGGGCGGCCTCCTCGGAAGGGGCGGGCGGAGCCTCGGCGTCGCGGACGGCGCCGACCAGGTCACCGGTGACGGCCGCGGCGACGTCGTCCGACGTCCCGGGGTCCTGCTTGAGGGTGACCGCGCCCGCCGTGGCGACCGTGCCGGCCACGAGGCCGCCGATCATCAGTGCGGCGGCGCTGCTGCGCGGTGCGGTGCTGGAGAGGCGGTGCTTGCCGGTGAACTTCATAGAACCTCCGGGGCCGTGCGGGGGGCACGACCTCGTTGTGCGGGGCACGCAGGCACAGGGAGGACCTGGGCGCCATGGTCAGGGCGGGGGCGTACCGGAGGGTCGGGGACAGGTGCGCCTGAATCAGGTTACGAAAAGATCACGAAATGGCCAAGTCCCTGCGGCGTGTCGTGTGGATCGTCCTGCCGTTCGAGCCGTCCATCTCGGCATCTGTGCTGGTCAGCGCACTGTCCGTGACGTCCATCACCTCTGCCGTCCGGGCTGGGTGAGTCGTGACCGGCCGCACTTGATACTGGAGTGACGACAGAGCACAATGTGACGAATAACCGTACGGTGGGTCCGATGCCGGTGGCCGGCGTGTGACGAGGCGTTGGGGAAGACGTCCCTCACCACACAGGAGGCCAGGATGTCCGTCGTCATGCCCCGAGTCATGACCCGCGGAGTGGTGTTCGTCCACTCCGCGCCACTTGCGCTGTGCCCGCACATCAACTGGGCCCTGGAGGGGGTCCTCGACACGCGGGTCAGCCTGGACTGGGTGCCCCAACCGGTCGAGTCCGGGCTGGTGCGCACCGAGTTCTCGTGGACCGGTGAGGCGGGCACCGGTGCCCTCATCGCGAGTGCGATGCGCGGCTGGGACGGCCTGCGGTACGAGGTCGTCGAGGAAGCCAGCCGCGGCAGCGACGGGATGCGGTGGACGCACACGCCCTCCCTCGGCATCCACCAGGCGCGGCTGTCCGCCAACGGCGACGTCGTCGTCAACGAGGACCGGTTGCGCACGGTCGTCGAGCAGGCTGCGGGCAACGCGGCCGTGCTCGCGGCCGAGCTCGACCGTGTCCTGGGTTCCGCCTGGGACGACGAGCTCGAGGTCTACCGGCACGCCGGCGAGGGAGCCCCCGTCACCTGGTTGCACAAGGTCGGCTGAGACGGCCGCGGGTCCTGTGGGTCCGCGGCCCCGCGGGTCCGAGGGGACGTCGTCCCTACGACGGTCCGCCGCGCACCTACCTGCTCGCCCAGGGCCGCCTGTGAGGCCCGGGGGCAGCAGGGTCAGGCCGGGCGCGGACGGCTCGCGGCGACCTCGGCGTGCACGGCCAGCATGGCCTGGGCGGACGCGCGCCAGTTGAACCGCTCGGCCTGAGCGCGGGCGCGGGGGGCGGCCCCGGGCCGGGTGAGCAGCGTCTCGACGCCGTCGGCGAAGGCCGCGGGGGTGGACGGGGCCACCACGCCGGCGTCCCCGACCACCTCCTGGAGCGCACCCTCGTCCGGGCACACGGCGGGCACGCCGCAGGCGAGGACCTCCAGGGCGGCCAGGCCGAAGGTCTCCAGCGGCCCGGGGGCCACGGCCACGTCGGCCGTCCCCATCCGGGCGGCCAGCTCCGCCCGGTCGGTGATGTAGGCGTGGAAGACGACGGGCAGGTCGCGGGCCCGCTCGATGAGCTCCTCCCGCATGGGCCCGTGGCCGAAGACGGTCATCTCCACGTCGTGCCCGCGCCTGACCAGCTCCCGCACGGTCTCCACGGACAGCGCCGGCCGCTTCTCCGGGGAGAGGCGCCCGCAGTGGACCAGCCGGAGGGGCTCCCCGGGGCCGGGCGGCCGGTAGGTGGCGAGGTCCCGGCTCGGGCGGAAGGTGTCCAGGTCGACGCCCAGGGGGACGACCCGGGCGTCGATGCCGTTCCGGTGGAACTCCTCCGCCGCGAACCGGCTCGGGCAGACGATGGCGTCGTAGTCGTGCGCGCTGCGCCTGTTGATCAGGTCGGCGGCCCGGACGGCCGCGCCCTCCGGGATCGGGGTGCGGCGCACCAGGATCCCGGTCATGTGCTCGTGGCTGATCATCACCGACCCCACACCCCGACGCCGGGCCCAGCGACCCATCCATCGGGTCGTCGACCGGTCGGACACCTCCAGCGCGTCCGGTGCCACCGCATCCATCAGTCGCGACAGCGCCCGGCGCTCGAACATCAGGGAGTATCCGGTGCCCGGCACCGGGGTGGCCGGCACCCGGTAGACGGTCCCCTGGGCCTCCTGGCTGATCTCCGGACCGGGTCCGGGGATGATCAGCGAGGCCTCATGGCCCAGCTCCCGGTAGTGCTCCCCCCACGCCCGCAGGGCGGTCTTGATGCCACCGGACGTCGGGCTGACGAAGTTGGCGACGCGGAGGATGTGCATGGGACGGCGAGCCTACCCGGCCCGCGGCCGGACCCTCACCCGCGGCTGCGGAAGGCCAGCGCCACGTTGACGCCGCCGAAGCCGAAGGAGTTGTTGACCGCGGCCAGGTCACCCTCGGGCAGGGCACGGGGGGCCCCGGTGACCACGTCCAGGTCGATCTGGGGGTCCTGCCGGTCCAGGTTGATCGTGGCCGGCACCTGACGCTGATGCAGGGTCTGCACGGTCAGGACCGCCTCCAGTGCCCCGGCCGCGCCCAGCAGGTGCCCGGTCATCGACTTGGTGGCGGTGACCGGGATGCGGTCCGCGTGGTCGCCGAAAGCCCGCCGGATGGCGCGCGCCTCGGCGGCGTCCCCCACGGGCGTGGAGGTGGCGTGGGCGTTGATGTGGCCGATGTCGCCCATGGACAGGTCGGCGTCGGCCACCGCCTCGGCCATGGCGCGGGCGGCCCCGGCGCGTCGGGCTCGCCGGCGGTGATGTGGTAGGCGTCGCTGGACATGCCGACGCGACGAGCTCTGCGTAGATGCGGGCGCCGCGGGCCAGCGCGTGCTCCTCGGCCTCGAGGACCATGACGGCTGCACCCTCGGCCATGACGAACCCGTCGCGGTCCACGTCGTAGGGGCGGGAGGCCCGCTCGGGGTCGTCGTTGCGCGAGGACAGGGCGGTCATCGCCGCGAACGCGGCGATGGGGAGCGGGTGGATGGCGGCCTCGGTCCCCCCGGCGACCATCATGTCCGCGCGTCCGCTGCGGATCATCGAGAAGGCCAGCCCCATCCCCTCCGCGCCCGAGGCGCAGGCGCTGACGGGGCAGTGCGCCCCGGCCCGCGCGGACAGGTCGAGGGAGACCGCCGCGGCCGGCCCGTTGGGCATGAGCATGGGGACGGTGAGCGGGAACACCCGGCGGGGCCCGCGGGTGCGCAGGTTCTCCCACTGGTCGAGCAGGGTCCAGACGCCGCCGATCCCGGAACCGACCGCCACGCCGAGACGTTCGGGCTCGATCTCGGGGCTGCCCGCGTCGGCCCAGGCCTCCCTGGACGCGAGGAGGGCGTACTGCCCCGAGGGGTCGTTGCGGCGGACCTCGACCTTGCGCATCACCTCGCTCGGCGGGGTGTGGATCTGCGCCGCGAAGGTGACCGGCAGCTCGTGCTCGGCGACCCACTCCTGGGGGATGGGACGGGCGCCGGACCGGCCCGCCAGGACCGCGTCCCAGGTGGCGGGGGCGGTGCCGCCGACGGGGGTGGTGGCGCCCAGGCCGGTCACGACGACGCGGCGGGGGGTCGGGCTGGGGCTGGGGGACATCTGCACGGCCTCCGGGGCAGGTTCGCGGCGGCGGGGCCGCCGACAGGACGGGGTATGGGGTGGGCTGGGGTGCGGGCTCCGGCCCGGTCCGGGGAGGACCTGAGCGACGGGTGCCGCGCCGTCCCGGCGCGACCTGTCGGGTCGCGCCGGGACCGGCAGGCTCAGCCCTGGTTGTTGGCGATGTAGGTGACGGCGTCGCGCACGTGGGTGAGGTTCTTGACCTCGTCGTCGGGGATCCGGACGCCGAACTTGTCCTCGGCGTTGACCACGATGGTCATCATCGACAGGGAGTCGATGTCCAGGTCCTCGGTGAAGGACTTGTCCATCTGGACCTCCTCCTGCTCCAGCCCGGTCTCCTCGTTGACGATCTCCGCGAGACCCGCCAGGATCTCCTGCTCGCTCATGGCCATGTGTGCTGCTCCTTCGGTGAGGGGATGACCCGGGTGCGTCCCGCCGGGCCTCGGGTGGTCAGGTCCTGAGGCCGGTCCCCGGCGACGTCGTCGCGCCGGTCCGGCCAGGGGTGGCGGTCATGGCATCACCACGACCTGGGCGGCGTAGACCAGGCCCGCGCCGAAGCCGATCTGGAGGGCGAGGCCACCGTGCGGTGCCTCCCCCTCGTCGAGCATCCGCGACATGGCCAGCGGGATCGAGGCCGCTGAGGTGTTGCCGGTCTCGGCGATGTCCCGCGCCACCGGCACGTGGGCGGGCAGCTTGAGCGCCTTGATCATGCGTCGGTGATGCGCATGTTGGCCTGATGGGGGACGAAGGCGTCCAGGTCCTCGGTGGTGATCCGGGCCGCAGCCACCGTGTCGATCGCGACCTGGGCCATGGAGAACACCGCCCACCGGAAGACGGTCTGCCCCTGCATGACGAAGGAGGGCCAGGCGATCTCCCCGTGGTGGGAGGGGTCCTCCATCGCCGGGCGCAGCTCGGTCCAGGGCTCGCGCTGGGTGATCACGTCGGTCTTGTCGCCCAGGCTGCCCCACAGGGTGGGCCCGATGCCGGGCGTGTCGGAGACCCCCACGACCGCGGCCCCCGCCCCATCGCCGAAGATGAACGCCGAACCCCGGTCGTGCTTGTCCGTGAAGTCGGACAGCTTCTCCACCCCCACGACGAGGACGTGGTCGACCGTCCCGGCGCGCACCATGTCGTTGGCCAGCGAGATGCCGTGGCAGTAGCCGGCGCAGGCGGCCGAGATGTCGAAGGCGGCCGGGTCGGGGATCCCGAGGCGGTGGCCGAGCTCGGGCGCGGCGGCCGGCGTCTGGTAGGGGTGGGTGACCGTGGCCATGATGACCGCGCCGATCTGTCCCGGGTCGATCCCGGCCCGGTCGATGGCCTGCCGCGAGGCGGCCTCGGCCATGTCGACCACCGTCTCGTCCGGCCGGGCGAACCGGCGGGTGACGATGCCGGACCGCTGCTGGATCCACTCGTCCGAGGAGTCGATGTAGCGGCAGATCTCCTCGTTGGTCACCACGCGCTCGGGGCGGTAGCCGCCCAGGCCGAGGATCCGGGCGTGCCGGAGGGTCTGCGGGCTCGTCAGCGTGGGGACGGGACGACCGGGACGGGTAGGGGTCACGGGGTGTCCTCCTGAGGGTGCAGCCGCGGCGACTGGGTGGGGGGGTGGGCGGATCCGTCCGTCGCGACGGCGTCCCGGGGCCGGCCGTGGTCGCGGACCATGCGGCGGGCCTCGTCGAGGTCGTCGGGGGTGCGCAGGGCGAGGGTCTCCACCCCGCGCAGGCCGCGCTTGGCCAGACCGACCAGGGTGCCGGCCGGGGGGAGCTCGATCAGACCGGTGACGCCCATCGAGACGAACGTCTCCATCGTCAGGTCCCAGCGCACCGGGCTGGAGACCTGCTGCACCAGCCGGCGGAGCACCTCCTGCCCGTCGTCCACCACGCGGCCGTCGGCGTTCGACAGCAGCGGCAGCGACGGGTCCATCGGGGCGAGCTCGCGCGCGTGCCTGCTCAGCCGCTCCACCGCCGGCTGCATGTGCCGCGTGTGGAAGGCCCCGGCAACCTGGAGGGGGATGACCCGGGCCCGTGCGGGCGGGGCGTCGGAGAGGGCGGAGAGCTGGTCCAGCGTGCCGGCGGCCACGACCTGGCCGGCACCGTTGTTGTTGGCCGCCGTCAGACCGAGGGACTCCAGGGTCGAGAGCACCTCGACGGGCTCGCCGCCGACGACGGCGCTCATGCCGGTCGCCGCGGCGGCCGAGGCCTCGGCCATGCCCAGTCCCCGCTCGCGGACGAAAGCCGTCGCCTCGTCGTCGGTGAGCACCCCCGCGATCGCCGCCGCCGTGATCTCCCCGACGGAATGGCCGGCCGTCGCGCCGACCAGGTCGAGCAGCGGGGCGCCCTCGGTCGTGGCCGCCGTTCCCAGCGCCGACAGGCAGACCAGCCCGGAGCCGACGATGAGGGGCTGGGCCACGGCCGTGTCCTTGATGGTCTCCGCGTCCGAGACGGTGCCGTGAGCCACCAGGTCGGTCCCGGCGACCTCCGAGAGCCGGCCGAGCCGGTCCACGAGGCCGGGAAGCTCCAGCCAGGGGGAGAGGAAGCCAGGGGCCTGGGAGCCCTGTCCGGGCGCGACGATGACGAGCACGACCCCCACTCTGCCCGCCGAGGACCCGGATCGGCCTCAGGGTTCTCGACGAGAACCAGGGAGTGCCCTTGGAGGAATCCTCCAAAGACGGTGGTGCCGGTCGTGGTCTCAGTGGGCGGGCCGGCGGTCCCGACCCGTCATCCGCCCCAGGGCGAGCGCGACCTGCAGCACCCAGGCGTCCCGGGGGTCGTGGGGATCGAGGGCGACGACGTCCGCCACCCTTCGCAGGCGGTACCTGACCGTGTTGGGGTGCAGGAAGAGCGACCGGGCGGTGGCCTCGAGGGCGCGGCCGTGGTCCAGGTAGGCCTGGACGGTCTCCAGCAGAGGGGAGGGGTGGTCCCGCAACGGACGGTAGACCCGGTCGCTGAGCATCCGGCGGGCGGGCTGCTCGCCCAGCAGGGCGCGCTCGGGGAGCAGGTCGTCGGCGCCCACGGGCCGGGGGGCCTCCCGCCAGCCGGGCGCGGCGTCGCAGGCCGAGAGGGCGGCGCGCACGCTGCGGCCGGCCGCGAACAGGTGGGGGACCCGCGGGCCGACGACGACGGGGCCGCGCCCGAGGAGCGGCGCGAGGACATTGGCGTCGGACAGGGGGTCGTCCGTCCCGCCGAGCACGCACACCAGCCGGCGTCCCAGGGCCGCGGTGAGCACGTGCCGTCCCGCCCGCTGCGCCGCGGACCGGACCCCGTCGAGGGCAGGTCCGGACCCGCCCTCGGGCAGGGACCCGACGACGACGGCCACCCCGGTCACGTCCTCCCAGCCCAGCTCGGCGGCCCGGGAGGCCAGGGTGTCGTCGGCCTCGCCCCGCACGATCGCGTGGACGACCAGGGACTCCAGCCGCGCGTCCCAGCCGCCCCGCTGCTCCGCGGCCCTCGCGTACACCGTGGCCGCGGCGAACGCCACGTCCCGCGAGTAGCGCAGCACCGCCTCCCGCAGGCGGGGGCGTTCCTCCGCCCCCACCAGGTCGTCGACGGCGTCCTCGACGGTCGCCACCGCCGTCCGGGTCAGGTCCAGGGCCTGCCGCAGGGAGATGGTCTGGGCCAGGGCACGGGGGGCTGCGGCGAACGGGTCCCCCGAGACGCTGCGCTCGGGGGCTCCAGCGGCATACCAGGTGAGCAGGTTGGTGATCCCCCCCTGGGCGATCAGACCGACCCAGGAGCGGTCGTCGGGGCTCAGCGCCGTGAACCAGTCGTGCTCCTCGGCCATCCTCCGCGTGACCCGGGTCGCCAGCTCTCCTGCGCGTCGCTGCAGGGGCTCGGGGCGACCGGTCGAGCCCGGAGGCGGGGAGGGGTGCACCGGTCCAGCCTAGTGACCGCACGCACGGGGCGGGGCGGCCGGCAGTCGCACCGGCCGCCCCGCCCGGGCGTGCGAAGGTGCCGTTCTCAGGCGTCCCCGCCCACGTTGCCGGAGGTGCCGGCGTTGACGTCGAGCAGCCGGTAGCGCTCGGCCGCCTCCCGGGGCACCTGGGGGTCGAGCTCCCCGCGGTCGGCGAGCATCTGCAGGGCCTTGACCGCCATCGACGGACCGTCGATGTGGAAGAACCGGCGCGCCGCCGCACGGGTGTCGGCGAACCCGAAGCCGTCGGCGCCCAGGGCGTGGTAGTCCTCGGGCACCCACGGGGCGATCTGGTCCTGCACGGCCCGCATGTAGTCGCTCGTCGCGACGATCGGGCCGCTGCCCTCCGACAGCCGCCGGGTCACGTAGGGCACCCGCCGCTCCTGGTCGGGGTGGAGGAAGGCGTCCTCGTCGCAGGCCATCGCCTCCCGGCGCAGCTCGGACCAGGAGGTGACCGACCAGACGTCGGCGTGCACGCCCCAGTCCTCCCGGAGGAGCTCCTCGGCCTCCAGCGCCCACGGCACCCCCACGCCGGAGGCCAGCAGCTGGACACGACGGCCCTCGTCGCCGGACTCCGCCGCCTTGATGCGGTGCATCCCCTTGACGATGCCCTCGGTGTCCACGTCCTCCGGCTGGGCCGGCTGGCGCATCGGCTCGTTGTAGACGGTGAGGTAGTAGAAGACGTCCTTGGCGTTCTCGCCGTACATCCGCTCGAGGGCGTCGGGCAGGATGTGCGCCATCTCGTAGGCGTAGGCGGGGTCGTAGGAGACGCAGGCCGGGTTGGTGGACGCCAGCAGGGGGGAGTGGCCGTCGGCGTGCTGCAGCCCCTCGCCGGTCAGCGTGGTCCGGCCGGCGGTCGCCCCGATCATGAAGCCGCGCACCAGCTGGTCGGCGGCGGCCCAGATGCCGTCGCCGGTGCGCTGGAAGCCGAACATCGAGTAGAAGATGTAGAAGGGCACCATCGGCACCGAGTGGGTGTCGTAGGAGGTGCCGGCCGCGGTGAAGGCCGCCACCGATCCCCCCTCGTTGATCCCCACGTGCCAGATCTGGCCGCTCGTCGACTCCTTGTAGGCCAGCATCAGGTCGGCGTCCACCGAGGTGTAGTTCTGGCCGTGGACGTTGTAGATCTTCGCCGTGGGGAAGAAGCTGTCCATGCCGAACGTGCGCGCCTCGTCGGGGATGATCGGCACCAGGTGCTTGCCGAACTCCTTGTCGCGCATCCACTCCTTGAAGATGCGCACCAGCGCCATCGTGGTGGCGACGTTCTGCTTGCCGGAGCCCTTCTTGGCGACGTCGTAGACCTTGGTGTCCGGCAGCTTCAGCTCGCCGGCCTTGGCGGGCTCCCGCTTGGGCAGGTAGCCGCCCAGCTCCTTGCGGCGCTCCTGCATGTAGCGGATCGCCTCGTCGTCCTGACCGGGGTGGTAGTACGGCGGCTTGTACGGATCGGCCTCGAGCTGCTCGTCGGAGATCGGGATCCGCAGGCTGTCGCGGAAGCCCTTGAGGTCGTCGAGGGTCATCTTCTTCATCTGGTGGGTCGCGTTGCGCCCCGCGAAGTGCGTGCCCAGGCTGTAGCCCTTGATCGTGTGGGCCAGGATGACCGTCGGCTGGCCGGTGTGCCGCAGCGCGGCGGCGTAGGCGGCGTAGACCTTGCGGTAGTCGTGCCCACCTCGCTTGAGCTTCCACCAGACGTCCTCGTCGGACCAGTCCTTGACCATCTCCTTGGTGCGGGGGTCCCGGCCGAAGAAGTGGTCGCGGATGAAGGCCCCGTCGTTGGCGCGGAAGGTCTGGAAGTCGCCGTCCGGGGTGGAGTTCATCAGGTTGACCAGGGCCCCGGAGGTGTCCTTGGCGATGAGCTCGTCCCAGCCGCGGCCCCACAGCACCTTGATGACGTTCCAGCCGGCACCGCGGAAGAAGCTCTCCAGCTCCTGGACGATCTTGCCGTTGCCGCGCACCGGCCCGTCCAGCCGCTGCAGGTTGCAGTTCACGACGAAGGTGAGGTTGTCGAGCTCGTCGTTGGCCGCCACCTGGAGCAGGCCGCGCGACTCCGGCTCGTCCATCTCGCCGTCGCCGAGGAAGGCCCACACGTGCTGCTGGCTGGTGTCCTTCAGGCCGCGGTTGTGCAGGTACTTGTTGAACGCGGCCTGGTAGATCGCGTTCATCGGCCCCAGGCCCATGGAGACGGTGGGGAACTGCCAGAACTCGGGCATGCTGCGCGGGTGCGGGTAGGACGGAAGCGGCTGGACGTCCTCGTCGAGCCCGCGGCTCTTCTCCTGCCGGAACCCGTCCAGGTCCTTCTCCGAGAGCCGCCCCTCGAGGAAGGCCCGGGCGTAGATGCCGGGGGAGGCGTGGCCCTGGAAGAAGATCTGGTCGCCGCCGCCCTCGTGGTCACGGCCGCGCCAGAAGTGGTTGAAGCCGACCTCCCACAGCGTGGAGATCGAGGCGTAGGTCGAGATGTGGCCACCGACGGAGATCTCGGGGTGCTGGGCCCGGTGGACCATGACGGCCGCGTTCCACCGGATCCAGGCCCGGTAGCGCCGTTCCATGTCCTCGTCGCCGGGGAACCACGGCTCGCGCTCGGGCGGGATCGTGTTGATGTAGTCGGTCGTCGTCAGCGACGGCAGACCCACCTGGGAGTCGCGGGCGCGCTCGAGCATGCGGAGCATGAGGTAGCGGGCGCGGCCCCGGCCGCCGGCCTCGATCGCGGCGTCGAGCGACTCGAGCCACTCCTGGGTCTCGTCGGGGTCCGTGTCCGGGACCTGGCTCGGCAACCCGTTGAGGATCGGGCCGACTGGACGCTCGAAAGACATGGGGCAACCTTTCCGTCGTGGTGACGGTGCCAGTCTGTCACGCCGGGGCGACCGGACGTCCGGTCGGTCCGCACCGGCCCGGGAACCTTGGGGCGCCGCCTTTACATCCGGCCCACCCTCTAGTTGTGTAGTCCCCACCATGGACGGTGAGAGGAACGTGAACGAGATCGGCACGGACGCAGGCCCGCTCGTCGGGCCCGCCCGACGGCTGGGCTTCGCCCCCGGCCAGATCGTGGTGGAGTACGGCGACGACGACGACGTCGAGGAGGACCTGCGGGCGGCCGTCGAGGCCCTCGTGGAGGGGCCGCTCGAGGGGGAGGACTACGACGGGGTCGTCGACGTCGTCCTGCTGTGGTGGCGCGACGGCGACGGCGACCTGGCCGACGAGCTCGTCGACGCCCTCACGACGCTGGAGGACGGCGGGTTCATCGCCCTGCTCACACCCGGGGCGGGGCGCCCGGACCGGGTGGCCGCGCACGAGGTGCAGGAGGCCTGCACCACGTGCTCGCTGTCGGCCTCGGGAGCGGTGCCCCTGGGCTCCTGGGTGGGTCAGCGGCTCGTGGGTCGTCGGTGACGACCGTCCCCCGGGTGGGCGACCGCGCGCCCGAGCTGGACCTGCCCGACCAGCACGGGGAACGGCGGCTGCTGCCGGAGCTCGTGGCCGACCGGCACCTGCTGGTGGTGTTCTTCCCGTTCGCCTTCTCCTCCATCTGCACCGGGGAGCTGCTCGAGATCCAGCTCAACATCGACGAGTTCGTCAACGACCGGGTGCAGGTCGTGGGCGTATCGTGCGACCCCACCTCCTCGCTGCGCGCGTGGGCCGCCCAGGAGGGCTACCGCTTCCCGCTGCTGTCGGACTTCTGGCCGCACGGTCGCGCCGCCCGTTCCTACGGGGTGCTCGACGAGGGCACCGGCGCGGCGACGCGAGGCACCTTCCTGGTGGACCCCGACCGGGTGGTCACCTGGAGCCTGGTCCACGGCCCGGGCGAGGAGCGGCCGATCGGGCTGCTGCACGAGGCGGTCCGCGGGCTGTAGCTCAGAGGCGAGGAGGCCGTCGGTGCGCCGTGTACGCCGGGGGTCCCGCGGGGCTGGCACAATGGTCGCCCCAAGGGGCCTGTAGCTCAGCTGGTAGAGCGCCGCGTTTACACCGCGTAGGTCGTCGGTTCGAGCCGGCCGGGCCCACGTGGACAACAGCAGAGAGACCGCAGGACCGGACGGGCTGCCGCTCCACGAGGTGGTGTCCGTCCTGGAGCGGCTCTACCCCCCCGACACCGCCCAGTCGTGGGACCGCGTGGGGCTGGTCGCGGGCGACCCGGACCAGCGGGTGCGGCACGTGCTGCTGGCGGTCGACCCGACGCTGGAGGTCGTCGCGGAGGCGGTCGCGACCGGGGCGGACCTGGTCCTGACCCACCACCCGCTGCTCCTGCGGGGGATCCACTCCGTGGCCACGAGCACGGCCAAGGGCGCCACCATCACCGACCTCGTCGTCAACGACGTCGCCCTCTACTGCTCGCACACCAACGCCGACGTGGCCGACCTCGGCGTGGGTCACGCCCTGGCGCGCGCCTGCGGTCTGGACCTCACGCAGCCCCTGCAGGTCGTGGAGGGGCAGGACCTCGGCCGGGTGGGGGACCTGCCGCGGCCGACGACCCTGGCCGACCTGGCCACCCGGCTGCACGCCGCGATGCCGCCGACGGCCGGAGGGGTGCGGGTCGCCGGCCCTCCCGGCGCGGTCGTGCGCCGGGTCGCCGTGCTGGGCGGGGCGGGCGACTCCGCCCTGGCTGCCGCCAGGGCCTGCGGCGCCGACGTCTACGTCACGGCCGACCTGCGTCACCACCCTGCCCTGGAGGCGCGCGAGGAGGCCCGGGCCGACGCCCGCGGCCGCGGTGCGGAGCCGGGGACGGGCACCCCCTACCTCGTCGACGCCGGGCACTGGGCCAGCGAGTGGCTGTGGCTGCCGCTCGTCCGCGATCTGCTCGCCGAGCGGCTCGGCGGTAGCGTGAGCCTCTCCCTGTCCACCGTGCGCACCGACCCCTGGGACTTCGTCGTGGGCGCACGTCCACCGGCGGAGGACCACCCGCCCACCGGTCCGTCCGCCCCCCGACCCGGAGGTATGCCGTGAAGGCCAGCCCGCAGATGCAGTCCCGACTCCTGGACCTGCTCGACCTCGACACCAGGCTCACCCAGCTGGACCACCAGCTGCGCACGCTGCCGGAGCTGACGGACATCGCCCGGCTCGAGTCGGCCGAGGCGGACCTGAAGGCCGAGGTGGTGCGCACCGAGACGGCGGTCTCCGACCTGCAGCGCGAGGTGGCCCGGGCCGAGGCGGCGGTCCAGCAGGTGCGGGACCGGGCCGCGCGCGACCAGGCGCGCCTCGACGAGGGCAGCGGCACGTCCAAGTCGCTGCAGGGGCTGCAGCACGAGCTCGCCTCGCTCGCCCGGCGTCAGGAGGTGCTGGAGGACGAGCAGCTCGAGGTCATGGAACGTGTCGAGGCGGCCCAGGCGGCCGCCGACCGGGCCGTGCGGGAGCACGCCACCCACGCCGAGAAGCTGGCGGCGCTGAGGGTGCAGCGCGACGAGAAGGCCGCCCGCATCGGGGCCGAGAGGGAGCAGGTCGCCGAGGGTCGTCCCGGGATCGTGGCCGACCTGTCCGCCGAGCTGCTCGCCCTCTACGACCGGGTACGGGCGCACAGCGGCACCGGTGCCGCCCCGCTGGTGCAGCGTCGGTGCGGCGGCTGCCGGCTCGACCTCAACGCGGTCGACCTCTCCCGGATCCGCAACGCCCCCGAGGACGAGGTCCTGCGCTGCGAGGAGTGCGGCCGGATCCTCGTCCGGACCGAGGAGTCCGGCCTGTGAGCCTTCGTCCCGCCCTGCTGGTCGAGGCCGACGGTGGGTCCCGGGGCAACCCGGGGGTGGCCGGCTACGGGGCGCTGGTCAAGGACGCACGGACCGGCGAGCTGCTCGCCGAGCGGGCCCTGCCCCTGGGGACGGCCTCCAACAACGTCGCCGAGTACAGCGGCCTCGTGGCGGGCCTGGAGGCCGTGCTCGACCTGGGCCTGGCCACCGACGCGGCCGTGGAGGTCCGGATGGACTCCAAGCTGGTCGTGGAGCAGATGTGCGGACGGTGGAAGATCAAGCACGAGGACATGCGCCGGCTGGCCCTCCAGGCCCGCGCCCTCGTCGACCGCATCCAGACCGCAGGTGGTTCGGTCCGGTTCACCTGGATCCCCCGCGAGCGCAACGGGGCGGCCGACGCGCTGTCCAACGTCGCGATGGACGGCCGGACGGTCCACCGCGACCTCGCGCGCGAGCGCGCGGGCTCGGACGGACCCGGGACGGCGGAGGAGACGCCCGCCGCGGCAGGGCCCGGCACGGGGCAGGTCTTCGGCGACGCCCGCGTGCCGCTCACCGACGTGTTCGTCTCCGACGAGACCGTGCCGACCCTCGAGGGGCAGACCCGGCTGGTCCTGGTGCGGCACGGGGTGACCGACTTCACCCAGGGCCACCGGCTCGACGGACGCGGAGGCGCCGACCCCGCCCTCAACGCCACCGGGCTGGCGCAGGCCAGGGCCGCCGCCGTCGCCGTGCGGCGTCTGCTGGACCGCTCGGACCCGGGGCGCGTCACGGTGGTCTCGTCGTCGCTGCGGCGGGCCCGGCAGACGGGGCAGGTCGTCGCCGACCACCTGGGCGTGGCCCGCGAGGAGGATGCGGACTGGGACGAGCAGGGGTTCGGCTCCTGGGACGGTCGGGCCATGCCCGACCTCGTCCGGGACAGCGCCGCGGACCTGGCCCGCCTCCGGCACGACCTCGACTTCGCCCCTCCCGGCGGGGAGACCCGTCGCGAGCTCGACCGACGGGTGGGCGCGGCGCTGGGTCGGGCGATCTCCCGCGGGGGGACGGTAGTGGTCGCGACCCACCGGGGGGTCCTGATGTCGGTGCTCGGCCGGCTGCTGGGCATCGACCACTCCCGGGCCTGGTCGGTCGCCACGGCGCCCACGTCCCTGACGGCGGTCGAGGTCTGGGCCGACGGCGGTGTCCAGGTGGAGTTCGTCAACGACACCCACCACCTCTACGACCCCGCCTTCGCCGAGGACCTCGCCCAGCTGGAGGCGCAGGTGCGCATCCTCGACAGCTCCCTGGAGGGCCCCCCGGCCTAGCCTCGGTGGACGACGTCCATCGTCCAGGGCCTCCCGGCCCGCCCCGGCTCGTGCAGGGCGACCTCGAACTCCTCCTCGAGGAGCTCGACGAGCGCCTCCGGGCGTCGGGGGTCCTCGGGGGTGCGGCACAGGGCCCGGGCCACCAGCCCCCGGGTGTGCTTGGCCATGTGGGTCGCACCCGGCACCCGCACCTGGACCCACCGGCGGCCGAGCTCGCCCGCCGGGGCCCAGGCGGCGGCATACGTGCTGGACCGGCAGTCCACGACCAGGCCGCGGCCGGCCGCCGAGGCGAGCACCGGTCCCAGGTGGGGGCGCCAGAACGTGGCCAGGGGCCCCGGCCCTGGCAGCGGCACCCCCATGGAGAGGCGGTAGGGGGCCAGCCGGTCGGTGGGTCGCACCGCGCCGTAGAGCGCCGACACCACGACGATCCGGCGGGCGGCCCGACGGGCGGACGCGGCGTCCAGGGAGGCGAGGTCCAGAGCGTCGTAGAGCACCCCGGTGTAGAGCTCCCGGGCCGGCAGCGCGGGCGCGTCCGCCAGGCGCAGGTTGCGCCCGACCTCGCCGGCGACGGCCGGCCCGACCCCGAGCAGCGACGCCGCGTCCGGGCGTGCGCTCACCGTCGTCAGGGCCTTGGCGACCTCCGCGCGGGCGGGGGCCAGCTCGGGGAAGGCGAGGGTATGCGGTCGCGCGGGTGCCCCGCGGTCCCGGGTCGCCTTGGACTCGGACGGGGGCAGGAGGATCAGCACGACAGGCAGGGTAGGCCACGTAGGGTGACGGCATGGTTCAGCGTGCGACACGGCTCACCGGCACCGGTGAGCACACCCAGCTGCTCGAACGGGCCTTCGCGCGGGCCCGGGCCGAGCAGGACCTCCCGACCGGCTTCCCCCCCGAGGTGCTCGCCGAGGTCGAGCGGGCCGTGGCCGACCCGGACCTGCCGGAGCGGGACGAGACGCAGGTCCCCTTCGTCACGATCGACCCTCCCGGCTCGATGGACCTCGACCAGGCGATGCACATCGAACGCGCCGGTGAGGGCTACCGGGTGCGCTACGCGATCGCCGACGTCCCGGCGTTCCTCCGGGAGGGGGGTGCCCTCGACGAGGAGGTGCGTCGACGGGGCATGACGGTCTACTGCCCCGACGTGCGCGTGCCCCTGCACCCCCCGCAGCTGAGCGAGGACGCCGCCAGCCTGCTCCCCGACCAGGTGAGGCCCGCCTACGTGTGGGACATGCACCTGACGCCGGAGGGGGAGCGGGACCACGCCGACCTCTACCGCGCGATGGTGCGGTCCGTGCGGCGCTACACCTACGAGGAGGTGCAGGGCCTGGTGGACGGCGGGACGGCCGAGCCCACCCTGCGTCTGCTCAAGGAGGTGGGCGAGCTCCGGGTCCGGCGCGAGGACGACCGGGGCGGTGCCAGCCTGCCGATGCCGGAGCAGGACGTGGAGGTCGACGACGCGGGCCACTACCACCTCAGGCTGCGTCCCCTCCTGGCCGCGGAGGACTGGAACGCCCAGATCTCGCTGCTCACCGGGATGGTCGCGGCCCAGATCATGCTCGAGGCGGGCACGGGGATCCTCCGCACGATGCCCGCACCCGACGAGGGCAGCGTGGCCCGCTTCCGTCGGGAGGCACAGGCCCTGGGGGTGCCCTGGCCGGAGGAGCTCAGCTACGGACGGTTCCTGCGGACCCTGGACCGTGACGACCCTGCCCACCTGGCCGTCGTCAACGCCGCCACCAGCCTGTTCCGCGGGGCCGGCTACACGGTGCTGGACGGCGTGGCCCCGGCGGAGGAGGACGTCGTCCAGGCGGCCATCGCCGCCCCCTACACGCACACCACGGCGCCCCTCCGCCGTCTCGTCGACCGGTTCTCCCTGGCCGTGTGCGAGGCGCTCGTCCACGGCCGGGAGGTGCCCGGCTGGGCCGCTGCGGCGATGCCGGTCCTGCCCGACCTCATGGCCGAGGCGGACCGGCGGACCCGCTCGGTCGAGCGGGCCTGCCTGTCGGCGGTCGAGGCGGCCGTCCTGGCCGACCACGTCGGGGGGACCTTCGACGCCGTCGTGGTGGACGTGGGCCGACGTGGCGACCCCGTGGTCCAGCTGGTCGACCCGCCGGTGAGCGAGTTCGCCGAGGGGAGCGCCGAGCCCGGCGCCGAGGTCCGGGTCGAGGTGGTCGGCACCGACGTGCTCTCCGGGCAGGTCGACCTGCGGGTGGTCGGCGGGGCGGCGTCCGCCGGTGTGGCAGAATCGCCCGCATGAGTTTCCGTGCGCCCGCCCCGACCTCCGACTCGTTGCCGACGGGTTCTCCCGACACCCGGTCGATGAACAAGGTCCTGTCGGTCATCCCGATCGGGGTCGCCGCCTTCACGGCGGTCTTCGTGCTCGTCGACCTGGTCTCCGGCGCGCTCTTCTGACCGGCCCGCCCACGACGTCCCGGAGGCGCCGCCGGCCGAGGCCGGCGGCGCCTTCCGTGCGTCCCGGGGGTGGGCAGGGGGCGAGGATGAGCCGACCGGTACGCCGGGTTCTGTCCCTCCGCGCCGTCGCCGGCCCTGCGGAGGTGGCGGCCATCCATCTACGACGGCCGTTGCCGACCGCCTCCAGCGACCTACCCGTGCGCTCGGGCGGGCAGCCCTCGAGCACGCACTGTCTGGTCTTGCTCCCGGTGGGGTTTACCGAGCCACGCCAGTCGCCTGGCGTGCTGGTGGTCTCTTACACCACCCTTTCACCCTGACCCACCGGCGGACCGGTGGGCGGTCTACTTTCTGTGGCACTGTCCCGCGGGTCGCCCCGGGTGGCCGTTAGCCACCACCGTGCCCTGTGGAGCCCGGACGTTCCTCGGCGGACCCGGGGGTCCGACGCGGCCGCCTGGCCGACTCATCCTCGACCACCCAGTCTACCGCCCCAGCGTCGTCGCGCCCGCCCCCCGCAGGTCGAGCACCTCGACCCCGCCGTCGGCGCCGAAGTCTGCGACGTGCCCGAGGTACATCGACCGGCCGGTGTCGTTGAGCAGCCCGTCGTGGATGGGGACCACGCCCCGTCGCGGTGCGATCCGGCGGACGAACTGCAGGGTCTCGGCGACCTTTCCCCAGGGCGCGTTGACCGGGACGGCCAGCACGTCGACCGGCCCGGGCTCGGCGTCCAGGGCGTCCCCGGGGTGGAACAGCACGGGAGCACCTTCGGCCTCCAGCACCACCCCGGTGTTGCCGATGCGTTCCACCCACGGGTGGATGACGGCGTGCTGCTTCCCCACCGGGCGCACGAGGACCGGGTCGAGGTCCACCTGGCCGCCCGGCTCGAGGCGCTCCACCCGGCCCTCCAGCCCCTCGCGCACGAGCAGGTCGGCGGTCTGCGCCTCCACGAGCACCCGGCGTCGGGGTTGGCCCGCAGCAGGTCCGGCCCGCGACGGGGGTCGAGGTGGTCCGGGTGCTGGTGGGTCACGACCACGGCGGTCAGGCCGCGCAGCCCGTCGAGGTCGGAGAAGGAGCCCGGGTCGACGAGGATCCGCTGCCCGCCCTCCTCGACGAGCAGGCACGCGTGGCCCAGGTGCGTCAGCTGCATGATGCGCCTTCCGTCTCGGGTGGATGTCACCCCCACGCTAGGACGGTCGGAGGACCGACGCCAGGGGTGCGTACGCTGGGTCCCCGTGGAGTTCCTCAACGGCATGCGGCCGACGCACGAGCTGACCTACGACGACGTGTTCATGGTGCCCTCCCGCTCGGCGGTCACCTCCCGGCTCGACGTCGACCTGACCACCCCGGACCGCGTGGGGACGACGATTCCGGTGGTCGTGGCCAACATGACCGCCGTCTCCGGCCGACGGATGGCCGAGACGGTCGCCCGGCGGGGCGGCACGGCCGTGCTGCCGCAGGACATCCCGCTGCCCGAGGTGCGGCGCACCGTCGAGCGGGTCAAGGGCAGCCACCCGGTCTACGAGACCCCCATCGTCATCGAGCGCTCCGCCCCGGTCGCCCAGCTGCTGTCCGTCATGGGCAAGCGGGCGCACCGCGCCGCGGTCGTCGTGGAGGCGGGCCGTCCCGTCGGTGTGGTGACCGAGGGCGACTGCGAGGACGTCGACCGGTTCTCCTCCGTCGCCGAGGTCATGCAGGAGCCACGGGTGGTCCTCGAGGACGGGGTCGACCTGCGGGTCGCCTTCGACGAGCTCGAACGGACCCGGGCCGGTCTGGCACCGGTGGTGGCCGGCGGCCTGCTGCGCGGGATCGTCACGCGCACCGGGCTGCTGCGGTCGGCGATCTACACCCCGGCGGTCGACCGTGACGGCCGGCTCTGCATCGGGGCCGCGGTGGGCATCAACGGGGACGTGCCCGCCAAGGCGACCGAGCTGCTCGGCATCGGCGTCGACGTGCTCGTGGTGGACACCGCCCACGGTCACCAGGAGAAGATGCTCGACGCGCTCCCGCAGGTCGTCGCGGTCCGCGACGAGCACGCCGCCCGGACCGGCGTGCGGGTCCCCGTCGTGGCCGGCAACGTCGTCTCCCGGGCCGGGGTCCACGACCTGGCCGCCGCCGGGGCCGACATCGTCAAGGTGGGGGTGGGACCCGGCGCCATGTGCACCACCCGGATGATGACCGGGGTGGGCAGGCCGCAGTTCTCCGCGGTCGTGGAGTGCGCCGAGGCGGCCCGCGAGAGCGGGATCCACGTGTGGGCGGACGGCGGGGTCAAGCACCCCCGGGACGTGGCGCTGGCGCTCGCCGGCGGGGCGGCCTCGGTCATGGTGGGGTCCTGGTTCGCGGGCACCCTGGAGTCGCCCGGCGACCTCATGCGCGACGCCGAGGGGCGCGCCTACAAGGAGTCCTTCGGGATGGCCTCCGCACGGGCGGTGCGGCAGCGCACGAAGGACCTCTCGGCCTTCGACCGCGCCCGCTCGGCGCTGTTCGAGGAGGGCATCTCCTCCGGACGGATGTTCCTCGACCCCCTGCGGCCCGGGGTCGAGGACGTCGTCGACCGCATCGTCTCCGGCGTCCGCAGCGCCTTTACCTACGCCGGCGCGCGCACGATCGGGGAGTTCCACACGCGGTCGGTCGTCGGGGTACAGGGCGCGGCCGGGTTCGAGGAGGGCAGACCCCGCCACACGTCCTGGTAGACGGTCGCACCTGGTGCCGCCCGGGAGGACGCGCTCGTGGCGGGGAGGACCGCCGCCCTACTCCTCCAGGTGCCGGGTGTGCCAGGCGGCGCCGATGATGCCGGCGTCGTTGCGCAGCTCGGCCGCCACGATCGGGGCGCGCAGGTGGAGCAGCGGCAGGAACTTGTGGGCCTTCTTCGAGACCCCCCCGCCGACGATGATGAGATCGGGCCACAGCAGGTTCTCCACGTGCGAGTAGTAGCGCTGCAGCCGTTCGGCCCACTCCTCCCACGACAGGTCCTCCTGCTCGCGGGCGCTGCTGGCGGCCCGGGTCTCGGCGTCGTGCCCGTCGAGCTCGAGGTGCCCCAGCTCGGTGTTCGGGAGCAGCTCGCCGCCACGGAACAGCGCCGAGCCGATCCCGGTGCCCAGCGTGGTGAGCAGCACGACGCCGTCGTTGCCCCGGCCCGCCCCGAAGTGCATCTCGGCGACCCCCGCGGCGTCCGCGTCGTTGACCACGTGCACCGGCCGGTCCAGCCGACGGGTGAACAACGCGTCGCGTCGGTGCCGATCCAGCTGCTGTCGATGTTCGCCGCCGTCCGCACCACGCCGTGGTGCACCACCGCCGGCACCGTGATGCCGACCGGGCTCTCCTCGTCGATGTCGTCGAACTCCTCGATGATCTCGGCCACGATGTCCGCCACCGCCTCCGGGGTCGCGTCGTCGGGGGTGTCGATGCGGACGCGGTCGTCGGCGAAGGCGCCTTGTCCAGGTCGACGGGAGCGCCCTTGATGCCGCTGCCGCCGATGTCGACTCCGAGGATGTGCTGGCCCATGGTGTTGGTCCTTCCGAAGGGGGCTGGGAGGGGTGGGTGACCCGGTCGTCAGGGCAGGGTGAGGATCTCCGGTCCGTCCTCGGTGACGAGGATGGTGTGCTCGAACTGGGCGGAGGGGCGGCCGTCGGCCGTCAGGACGGTCCAGCCGTCGTCCCACTCGACCCACTCGTGGGTGCCGAGGTTGAGCATCGGCTCGATGGTGAAGGTCATCCCGGGCTCGATGAGGGTGTCGTAGTCGGGGGCGGCGTCGTAGTGCGGGATCACCAGGCCGGAGTGGAAGGCCTCGCCGACGCCGTGACCGGTGAAGTCGCGGACCACCCCGTAGCCGAACCGCCGCGCGTAGCTCTCGATGACCCGGCCGATGACGTTGATCTCCCGGCCGGGCCGGGCTGCGCGGATGCCCCGCATGAGGGCCTCCTGGGTGCGCTCCACGAGCAGTCGTGTCTCCTCGGCCACCTCGCCGCAGAGGAAGGTGGCGTTGTTGTCGCCGTGGACCCCCCCGACGTAGGCGGTCACGTCGATGTTGCAGATGTCGCCGTCCTGCAGCTCGCGGTCGTCCGGGATGCCGTGGCAGACGACCTCGTTGACCGACGTGCACAGCGACTTGGGGAACCCGCGGTAGCCCAGCGTCGAGGGGTAGGCCCCGTGGTCGAGCAGGAACTCGTGCCCGGCGCGGTCGATCTCGTCGGTCGTCACGCCCGGGCGGACCATCTCGCCGCACAGCTGCAGCGCCTGGGCGGCGATGCGCCCGGCGTGCCGCATCCGCTCGACGGTCTCCTCGTCCTTGACCTCCGTGCCGCGGAACGGCGCCGGTGCCGGCCGGTCGACGTACTCGGGGCGGGCGATGCCGGCCGGGACCGGGCGGCGCGGGCTGATCTTCCCGGGGGCGAGGGGGATGCTGGTCGGCATAGGGTCGAGTGTAGGTGCCCCGCCACGGGTGCCCACGGTCGAGCAGACGGCTGCGCCCCTGCGGGGGTGCACCGGAGAGGAGTCGGTATGCAGTACTGGTTCAACACGCGCACACGGCAGGTGGAGGCGGCCGACGACCCGGAGCGGGCGCGCAGCCACGACCTCCTGGGCCCCTACGAGACCGAGGAGGAGGCCTCCCGGGCGTTGGAGATCGCCGCCGAACGGACCGCCCGCTGGGACGAGGAGGAGGCCGCCGAGGACGCGTGGCGCACGGGTGACCCGCAGGCCCGTGACTGGGACGCCAACCCGCTCAACGGCTGAGCGGTCGCCTCACCGCCGCAGGGCGGGCAGCACCTCGCGCCCGAACACCTCGATCCACTCCCGCTGGTTGCGGCCCACGTTGTGGAGGTAGACGCGGTCGAACCCGTGGTCGAGGTAGCCCTGCACGGTCGCCCGGTGCACGTCCGGGTCGCTGGAGATGACCATCCGCCCGGCGAAGTCCTCGGGCCGCACGAGCCGGGCCATCTGGGCCAGCTCGTGGGGGGAGCGGATGTCGGCCTTGGGGAAGGCCATCCCGCCGTTGGGCCACTCGGTGAGGGCGTTGGCCAGGGCCTCCTCGTCCGTCGGCGCCCAGGACAGGTGCAGCTGGAGGACCTTCGTCATGCCGTCGGGGTCCTTGCCGGCGTCGCGGGCGCCCTGGGCGAAGCGGTCCAGCAGCATCCCGACCTTCTCGTGCGGGGCCCCGACGGTGATGATCCCGTCGGCGTGCCGGCCGGTGCGACGGGCGTTCACCGGCCCCGCCGTGGCCACGAGGATGGGAGGTGCCTGCTCGGGCATCGTCCACAGGCGCGTGGTCTCCATCCGGAAGTGCTCGCCCGACCAGCGCGTGTCCCTGCCCTCCCGGGACGCCGCGAAGAGCTGGGCGATCAGGTCCACCGCCTCGAACAGCCGGCGGGACCGCTCACCGGCCTCCGGCCAGTAGCCGCCCACGACGTGCTCGTTGAGCGCCTCCCCGACGCCCAGCCCCAGCCAGGTCCGGCCGGGGTACATCGCCTCGAGGGTTGCCGCCGCCTGGGCCACCATGGCCGGGTGCCACCGGAAGCTCGGGCAGACGACCCCCGGGCCCAGGTCGCCCCGGGTGCGCTCGCCGACGGCCGTGAGCACGTTCCACACGAAGGCGGACTGCCCCTGCGCCGGGACCCAGGGCTGGAAGTGGTCGGCGGCCATGCAGCCGGAGAAGCCGTGCTTCTCCGCCAGGGCGGTGAGCCGCACGGCCTCCGTGGGGTGGAACTGCTCGAGCATGGCGGCGTAGCCGATGGTGGGGGTGCTCATGGCTGCAGCGTAGGCGCCGCGTCCGGGTAGGGTCCGGCGGATGGACGACCTTCTCGTCGAACGCGTCCTCCGGGCCGTCGAGCAGGTGCCTCCCGGACGGGTCGTCAGCTACGGGGACCTCGCGGCCCTCGTGGGCACCGGCCCCCGTCAGGTGGGTGCGGTCCTGGCCCGGTGGGGCGGGTCCGTCCCGTGGTGGCGGGTGACCGACCGCGCCGGCCGCCTGCGCCCCGACCTGCTGGCCCGGGCCCGGCCACGCTGGGAGCAGGAGGGCATCGGGCTGCACCCCGACGGGCGGGGCTGCCGGATCGGGGCCCACCGGGCGGACCTCGACCGGCTCGCCGAGGACCACGGGCGGGCCACCGCCGACCTCGACGATGCGGCAGGATGAGGCCATGAACCGCCAGCAGGAGTACGTCCTCCGGACCATCGAGGAGCGGGACATCCGGTTCGTCCGGCTCTGGTTCACCGACATCCTGGGCACGCTGAAGTCCGTGGCCGTGGCGCCAGCGGAGCTGGAGCAGGCCTTCACCGAGGGCATCGGCATCGACGGCAGCGTCATCGAGGGCTTCACCCGCGTCTACGAGGCCGACATGGTCGTCCAGCCCGACGCCGACACCTTCCAGGTGCTGCCCTGGCGGGAACGGACCGCCAGGATGTTCTGCGACATCCACATGCCCGACGGCACCCCGGCCCCCACCGACTCGCGCCACATCCTGCGTAGGGCCCTCGACGCGGCCGGTCAGGAGGGGTTCACCTTCTACACCCACCCGGAGATCGAGTTCTACCTGTTCAAGGAGCCCTACGAACCCGCGGTCGGGCCGGTGCCCGTCGACCAGGCGGGATACTTCGACCACGTCGCCCGGGGCGACGGGCACGACTTCCGCCGGGGGGCGATCGAGATGCTCGAGCAGATGGGCATCTCGGTGGAGTTCAGCCACCACGAGGGTGGCCCCGGCCAGCAGGAGATCGACCTGCGCTACGCCGACGCGCTGTCCATGGCCGACAACATCATGACCTTCCGCACCGTGGTCCGGGAGGTCGCCCTCCACGAGAAGGCCTTCGCCACCTTCATGCCCAAGCCACTGGCGCTGCACCCCGGCTCCGGGATGCACACGCACGTCTCCCTGTTCGAGGGGGACGCCAACGCCTTCTACGAGCCCGGGGCCTCCTACGAGCTGTCGACCACGGGGCGTCGGTTCATGGCCGGGGTGCTGGCGCACAGCCGCGAGATCTGCGCGGTGACCAACCAGTGGGTGAACTCCTACAAGCGGCTCTGGGGCGGCGGCGAGGCCCCCGCCTACGTGTGCTGGGGGCACAACAACCGCTCGGCCCTGGCCCGGGTGCCGATGTACTCCATCGGCAAGGGCCACTCCCGCCGGATCGAGGTCCGCTCGATCGACGCCGCGTGCAACCCCTACCTCACGTATGCGGTGATCCTCGCCTCCGGGCTGCGCGGCATCAAGGAGGGCTACGACCTCCCGCCCGAGGCGGAGGACGACGTGTGGGCCCTGACCGACGGGGAGCGACGGGCGCTCGGGATCGACCCGCTGCCGCAGAGCCTGGGCGAGGCCGTGGCCGTCATGGAGGACTCGGACCTGGTGGCCGAGGTCCTGGGGGAGCAGGTGTTCGACTTCTACCTGCGCAACAAGTGGCAGGAGTGGGGCGAGTACCGCTCCCAGGTCACCCGCTTCGAGCTCGACCGCTACCTGCTCCACCTGTGAGGTCCGGACCCGTGCGGCGACGAGGCGGCCCGCCGGGGGAGGACGACGGGCAGGTGACGGCGGCCGAGCTGGCGCGCGCCGGGGTGGCGGACACCCGCCGGTCCGGAGGCTGCTCGCCGAGGTCGTCGGACGGGCCGGGCCCGGGTTCGACGTGGCGGCACTGCTGGCCGACCTCTCCCGGGTGGCCGACCCTGACGCCGCCCTGCTGGGTCTGGTCCGCCTGCTCGATCCGCGCACCACCGCGGCCGACGGGTCCCGGACCGACGAGCCGGTGCTGCCCGTCGTGCGGGACACCGGGACGCGGCGTCGGCGCCTGCTGGCGCTCCTGGGCGGCAGCGGTGCCCTGGCCGACCACCTGGTCCGCCATCCGGAGCACCTGCCCGACGTGGTCGACGGTCAGGACCCCGACCCGTCCGCGGTCGAGGAGTCGGTCCACGGTGCGTCCGGGCGGGACGGGGCGGAGGCGCTGCGGGTCGCCTACCGGCGGCAGCTCCTGCGGGTGGCCACCCAGGACCTGACCAGCGAGGACCCGGTCGAGCTCGTCCCGACCGTGGCCGCCTGGCTGGCCGAGCTCGCCGGGGCCGCCCTCCGCGGGGCGCTGCTGCTGGCCCGGGCGGAGACGGAGGGGGAGGAGGGCTGTGAGCTCGCGGTCGTGGCCATGGGCAAGACCGGCGGGTGCGAGCTGAACTACATCAGCGACCTCGACGTCATCTTCCTGGCCGCACCCCGGGACGGGACGCCGGAGGACCGGGCGCTGGCGGTGGGGGCGATCCTGTCCAGCGCGGTCATGCGCATCTGCGGGCAGTCCACCTCCGAGGGGTCGCTGTGGCCCGTGGACGCCGCCCTGCGTCCCGAGGGCAAGAACGGTCCGCTCGTCCGTTCGCTGCACTCCCACCAGGAGTACTACCAGCGCTGGGCCAAGACCTGGGAGTTCCAGGCGCTGCTCAAGGCCCGGCACGTCGCCGGCGACGAGGAGCTGGCCAGGCGCTGGTCCGAGCTGGTCGAGCCGCTGGTGTGGGGGGCCTCGGGGCGGGAGAACTTCGTCGACGACGTGCAGGCGATGCGACGCCGCGTCGAGCGTTCTGTGCGTGCCGGGGACGGGGACCGGGAGCTGAAGCTGGGACCGGGTGGGCTGCGGGACATCGAGTTCAGCGTCCAGCTGCTGCAGCTCGTGCACGGCCGCACCGACGAGTCGTTGCGCTCGAGGACCACCCTGGAGGCCCTGGCCGCCCTCCGGGACGGAGGGTACGTGGGCCGTGACGACGCCCGGGTCCTCGACGAGCCTACCGGTTGCTGCGGGCGCTGGAGCACCGCCTCCAGCTCCACCGGATGCGGCGGACCCACGTCATGCCGACGGCGGACGCGAGCTGCGCCGCCTGGGTCGGTCGCTCGGCGAGCGGGGGGAGGCCGACCGTGCGGTGGTCCAGCGGTGGCGAGCGGTGCAGCGGGACGTGCGCCGGCTGCACGAACGGCTCTTCTACCGCCCGCTGCTGGGCGCCGTGGCCCGGTTGTCCACCGACGAGGTCCGGCTGTCCCCGGAGGCGGCCCGGGAGCGGCTCTCCGCACTCGGCTTCCGGGACCCGGACGGAGCCCTGCGCCACCTCGGCACCTTGACGGAAGGGGTCAGCCGGCGGGCCACCATCCAGCGCCACCTGCTCCCGGTGATGCTGGCCTGGTTCGCCGACGGTGCCGACCCGGACGCCGGGCTGCTGGCCTTCCGACGGATCAGCGACGCGCTGGGCACGACCCACTGGTACCTGGGGATGCTGCGGGACGAGGGGACGGCCGCCGAGCGCCTGGCCCGGGTGCTGTCGACCAGCCGCTACGCCGTGGACCTCCTGCTGCGGTCGCCGAGACGGTGGCCCTGCTCGGGGACCCCGGAGCTTGCAGGTGCCCGACCAGGAGGCCCTGCTGGCCCGCATGGCCGCTGCCGCGACCCGCCGGGACGACCCGGCCGGGGCGGTCCTCGCCGTCCGCACGGTGCGGGCCCGCGAGCTCGTCCGCGTCGTGCTGGGGGACCTGGTCGGAGGCTGGTCGGGGACGCAGGTGCGCCGTGCCCTCACCGACGTCACCGAGGCGACGCTGCGCGGGGCGCTCGACGTCGCCCTCCGCACGGTCCGGGAGCGGGACGGGGAGCTGGTCACCGACCTGCTCGTCGTCGGGATGGGGCGGCTCGGCGGGAGGGAGCTGGGATACGCCAGCGACGCCGACGTGCTCTTCGTGCACCGGCCCCGCCCGGGTGCGGACGCGGAACGGGCGAACCGCCAGGCGGCGGACGTGGTGGGCGAGCTCCGGTCGGGACTGTCCGACCGTTCCGGTCCCGACCCCGTGCTCGAGCTCGACGCCGACCTGCGGCCGGAGGGGCGGTCCGGACCCTGGTGCGCAGCCTGGAGAGCTATGCCACCTACTACGCACGTTGGTCGGCGGGGTGGGAGTCGCAGGCGCTGCTGCGGGCCCGTCCGGTCGCGGGGGACCCGGACCTGGCCCGTGCTTCACCGAGCTGGTCGAGCCGCTGCGCTGGCCCGCGGGCGGGATCGCGCCCGAGGCGGTGCGGGAGATCCGTCGGCTGAAGGCACGGATGGAGTCTGAGCGCCTGCCGAGGGGGGCGGACCCGCGCGCCCACCTCAAGCTCGGCCGCGGCGGCCTGTCCGACGTGGAGTGGGTCGTGCAGCTGCTGCAGCTGCAGCACGCGCACGAGCACGACGGGCTGCGCACGACGAGCACCGTGGAGGCCCTGGACGCGGCGGTGGGTGCCGGCCTGCTCGACCAGGAGGACCAGGTCGTGCTGGCGCGCGCCTGGGAGACGGCTTCCCAGCTGCGCGACGCCGGCGTGATGTGGCGGGGCCGGCCGGTCGACTCCGTCCCCAGCGCCTTGCGGGACGCGGAGGGCATGTCACGGGTGATGGGGCGGCCACCCGGGCACGGGTCCGAGCTGGCCGAGGAGTGGCGGCGCACCGCGCGGCACGCCCGCCAGGTCGTCGACCGGTTGTTCTACGGGGACGCACCGCCGGCGCACGGAGGCCGAGGGCCGGCGACCACGCACCGGGACCGGGGCCTGCCGGGCAGGGCCGCCGGGTTCTCCCGGGCGGCGGACGGGCCGCCACCGTCGGCCGCCCGGTTCCCCCGCCCCACCAGGGGACCCAGGAGCGGGGGGCGGGACACCGGCCGGGGGCGTTCGTAGGATGTCCGGGTGACCACGCCCAGCACGCGTCCGACGGACGACCGCGCAGCAGGTCCGGCGTCGGTCCCCCCACCGACGGCGCTCCTGCTCCTGCGCGGGCCGCGGGAGCGGGTGGCCGGCTGGGTCTCCCGGTCCGTGGTGCCGCTCGTCGTGGCCCCCGTCGGGCGGTGGACCGTCGCCGTCGCGGCGGCCGGTCCCCCCACGGGGCCGCCGTACGACGACGGTGCGCTCCTGCTCGTCGGTCGCCCCGTGCCCGCCAGGACCGGACCGGCGCTGGGCTTCTCCGAGACCGGCGGACGCGCCGTGATCACGGTCCATGCCGCCGGTCGCCGGCGGGGCCCGGGGTGGGTGGTGTGGGAGCCGGGGGTGGGTCTGGTGCGGCCCCCTGGTCTCGACCTGGCCGGCCCGGGGGAGATCGTGCGGCTGGCCGGCTGTCCCGCGCGGACCCGGGAGGAGCTGGTCGACCTGCTGCACGAGACCGGGCCACGTCCGATGACGATGCTGCAGGCCGTGATGGCCACGCTCGGCCTGCCCGGTCCACGCCTTCTCCAGGACCCGGTGCGGGCCGCCGAGCTGCCCGGTGCCACGCGGCACGACCCGTCGGCCCGACAGGTGTCGTGGTTCGAGGACGCCGTCGCCGACTCCGTCCGGCTGCGGCGGGAGCTCGGGGTCCTGGAGTGACCGGCGCCCTCGCGGGAAGCCCGGCACCGGGTGGCGCGGGGAGCCCGTTCCAGCTGCTGCCCGCCGTGGACGTGTCCGGCCGCCGGGCCGTCCAGGTCGTCGACGGGGGACCCGCGGACCCGCTCGCCGTCGCACGGCGATGGGTCATGGAGGGGGCCGACCGCATCCACGTCGTCGACCTGGACCGTGCCTTCGGCCGGGGCTCGGACCTGACCTACCTTGCCGGGCTCGTCCACGCCCTTCCCGTCCCGACCCAGCTCTCCGGGGGGCTCGACGGTCCCGGGGCGGCCCTGGAGGCCCTGGCGACCGGGGCGTGGCGGGTCAACCTGGCGGCGGCCGCACTCCGTGACCCGGCCGCGCTCCAGGCCCTTGTCGCCGAGCACGGCGCGCGGGTCGCGGTCGGGGTGGACGTCGTCGGGGACCGGGTGGTCGCCCGCGGGTCGGGCGTGGACCTGGGGCCCCTGCCGGAGGTCCTCGACGTCCTCGTCGAGACCCTGCGCCCGGCACCCCCGGGTGCGATCGTGCTCGCGGACGCCGGACGCGACGGACGCCGTACGGGGGTGGACGTCGGTCTGGTCCGCCGGGTCGTGGCCCACCTGGGCTCCCTCGCGCCCGTGGTCGCCTCCGGAGGGGTGGCCGAGCTCGACGACCTGCGCGCACTCCGCGCCGCCGGCGCCGCGGGGGCGGTCCTGGGGTCCGCCCTCTACCACGGCGCCTTCACCCTCTCCCAGGCCAAGGAGGCCGTCGCATGACCCACCGGTTCAGCAGCCACGACCCGCAGGAGGGCTCCGACAGCGCCGGGGTGCCGTGGCAGGGACGCACCCTGACGGGCACCGGTTTCGACCAGGACGACGGCACCGCCGACGAGGGACTGGCCGTCCTGCTCCAGGCCCACCGGCGGGCCGGCGACGGCGGGGGCGGGCCGCCGCTCGACCCGGCCGAGCTCGTCGCCGCCGTGGCACAGGCGCGGCTCATCGTGCCCGTCGTGGCCGTGCCGGGGGAGATCGACGACTCCTCGGGCGTCCCGGTCGACACCCGCATCGACATGGCGTCGGTGACGCTCGTCGCCCCCGACGGCGCCCGCGCCCTGCCGGCCTTCACCTCCGTGGCGGCCCTGACGGCGTGGAACGCCGACGCCCGCCCGGTGCCGGTGACCGCTCAGCGCGCCGCCCTGGCGGCCGTGCAGGAAGGGTGCTCGGTCATCCCCCTGGACCTGCCCTCCCCGCCGGGGAGCGCGGCATACCTGCTCCGGCCGTCCATGGTGTGGGCCCTGGCCATGGGGCGGCCGTGGGTTCCCGCGCACGAGGACGACCAGGTGCTCCGCGCCGTCGCCGCGGCCGTGGCGGACCAGGAGGCGGTGGTGGACCACCGGTGCACCGCCGGTCCCGACGGGGCCCTGCAGGTCGAGCTGACGCTCGCCCCCGGCCTGGGGCAGGAGGAGATCCGTCGGCTCGTCACCGGGGTGGGCGAGCGGATCGCCGCCGACGGTGAGGCCCGGGCCCGGATCGACGCCGTGGCCTTCCGGCTGGGACGGACCTGAGGTCCGGACGCGCACGACGGGCGCGCCGCTCCTGGCAGGAGCGACGCGCCCGTCGACGGCCGGGTGCGGTGCCGCTCAGCTGTCGGCGGCGTGCCCCGGCTGGGCGGAGGCGGACGCTCGGGCCGCACGCCCTCGGCGTCGGGCGTCCCGGAGTCCTCGTCCTTGGGGCCGGCGCCGGGGACCTGGTCACCCTTGGCGGCCCGGTAGGCCTCCTCGACGCGACGACCGATGTTCTCGTCGACGTTGCGCCAGTACTCGAAGACGCGGGAGAGCACGGGCTCGCGCACGTCGTCCGGCATGAGGGAGCCGACCACGGTCTCCACCAGACGCTGGCGCTGCTCCTCGCTGTACACCTCGCGGACGAGGATGCCGGGCTGGGTGAAGTCGTCGTCGTCCGCGCGCAGGGTGTAGGCCGAGCGCACCAGCTCGCCGTCGGCCTCCCAGCCGTTCTCCACCGGCCCGGTCTCGTCCGACCAGGGGCGGTCGTAGGAGTTGGGGGCGTAGGTGGGCTGGTTGCCCGAGTGCAGGAAGGCCATCGGGCCGTCGAACTGGTAGGCGTTGGTCTGCACCTGGGGCTGGTTGACCGGCAGGTGCTGGAAGTTGGCCCCGATGCGGTGACGCTGGGCGTCCGGGTAGGAGAAGACGCGCGCCAGGAGCATCTTGTCGGGGGAGACCCCGGTCCCGGGGACCTGGTTCGACGGGGAGAAGGCGGCCTGCTCGATCTCGGCGTGGAAGTTGACCGGGTTGCGGTCCAGCGTCAGGGTGCCGACCTTCACGAGCGGGTAGTCCGCGTGCGGCCACACCTTGGTGAGGTCGAACGGGTTGATCCGGTAGGTCTTGGCCTCCTCGTACGGCATGATCTGCATCGACAGCGTCCAGGAGGGGTGGTCCCCCCGCTCGATCGCGTCGAACAGGTCGCGGCGGTGGAAGTCCGCGTCCTCGCCGGCCAGCTGCCCGGCCTCCTCGTTCGTCAGGTTCTCCACGCCCTGCTCGCTGTGCCAGTGGTACTTGACGAAGAAGCGCTCGCCCTCGGCGTTGACCCACATGTAGGTGTGCGAGGAGTAGCCGTTCATGTGCCGCCAGGTCTTGGGCAGGCCACGGTCGCCCATGAGGTAGGTGACCTGGTGGGCCGACTCGGGGGTGGAGGTCCAGAAGTCCCACTGCATGTTGTTCGACCGCAGGCCGCTGTCGGGCAGGCGCCGCTGGCTGCGGATGAAGTGGGGGAACTTCATCGGGTCGCGCACGAAGAAGATGGGCGTGTTGTTGCCCACCACGTCGTGGTTGCCCTCGCTGGTGTAGAGGCGCACGGCGAAGCCACGCACGTCCCGCCAGGTGTCGGGGGAGCCCTGCTCGCCGGCGACGGTGGAGAAGCGGACGAGCGCCTCGGACTCCGCGCCCTGCTGGAAGGCGGCGGCCTTGGTCCAGCGGGAGACGTCCTCGGTGACGACGAACCGGCCGAACGCACCCGAACCCTTGGCGTGGGGCAGCCTCTCCGGCACCTTCTCGCGGTCGAAGTGGGCCAGCGTCTCGATGAGGCTCACGTCGTGCAGGAGCAGCGGTCCGTCGGCGCCGACGGACAACGAGTTGCGGTCCGAGCCCGAGGGCACGCCCGCGGTGGTCGTGGACCCCGTGGTGCTGGGGTGCTGCTCGTGGTGGAGCTGGTTGACGAACCCGTGCTGGGTCTCGCTCATGCGTTCTCCTTCGAGTGGTGGATGGTCGGGGTGTTCCGGGTGGAGGGCCCCGCCCCGCCGCCGGGGGAGTGGTCCCCGTCCGTGCGGCAGGAAGGGCACAGGCCCCAGTAGATGACCTCGGCCTCGTCGACGAGGAACCCGAGGGACTGCGGGCCGGCGGGGTCCAGGCAGGGGACGCTGCCCGTCGCGCAGGGAACGTCGTGCAGACGGCCGCAGCCGCGGCAGACGACGTGGTGGTGGTTGTCCCCGCCGTCGATCTCGTAGCGGGCGACCGAGTGGGCCGGCTGGATCCGACGCAGGACCCCGGCCCCGTCGAGCGTGGAGAGGACGTCGTAGACCCCCTGCACCGACACGCCGGGGGCCCCGTCGGCGGACCCGCCACGGACCCGCTCGAGCACCTGGGCGGCGTCGGCGTGGGGGTGCTCGGCGAGGACCTCCAGCACGGCGACCCTGGGGCCGGTGACCCGCAGACCGGCCGAGCGCAGCAGGTCCATCGGGGCGGTCGGCATGGGCCCATCGGACCACGTTTCCTTGAATCGTTCAAGTTCAGGCCGCGCCGCTTTCCGACGCCCGGGGCGGGGACGCAGATCTGCTAGCATGATGGATCGACCAGTCGGACGTCCGCGCGTCCGACGTGCAAGAGGGGCCTTTCCGTCCCCACCCGCGTCGACCTCCGGGTCGCCGGGTCCGGGTCCGCACCACCTCGGTGCACGGGCTTGACGTGGTTCGTCCACGGCATACCCACCGGCGCTTCCGCGACCGGACGGACCCGTGGACAGGCCTCTTGCGCACCTGGTGCCAGGAGGCCTTTCTGGTGCCTGGTCGTCATGACGGACGAAGGAGCAAGCACATCAGCGAGCCTCGCATCAACGACCGGATCCGTGTTCCCGAGGTCCGGCTGGTGGGACCGAACGGGGAGCAGGTCGGCATCGTGCGCGTCGAGGACGCGCTGCGGCTGGCCGCCGAGGCGGACCTCGACCTGGTCGAGGTGGCCCCCGAGGCACGTCCCCCGGTCGCCAAGCTCATGGACTTCGGCAAGTACAAGTACGAGACCGCCATGAAGGCCCGGGAGTCCCGGAAGAACCAGGTCAACACGGTCATCAAGGAGATCAAGCTCCGTCCCAAGATCGACGACCACGACTACGGCACCAAGAAGGGCCACGTCGTCCGCTTCCTCAAGGGGGGCGACAAGGTCAAGGTGACCATCATGTTCCGCGGCCGGGAGCAGTCCCGACCGGAGCTGGGCTTCCGGCTCCTGCAGCGGTTGGCCGAGGACGTCGCCGAGCTGGGCTTCGTCGAGAGCGCCCCGCGCCAGGACGGCCGCAACATGGTCATGGTGCTCGGGCCGACCAAGAAGAAGACGGTCGTCCGTCAGGAGAAGCGCCGCGAGGCCGAGCGGTCGCGCACCGGCGAGCCGGGGGGCGAGGCTCCCGCCGCGTCCGAGGCGGGCACCACCCAGACCGAGCAGGCCTGAGACGCCCCGGCGTCCACCTGCGCACCACCACGCCCGCGGCAGCAGCGGGCCCACGCACGAAGGAGATCGGCCCATGCCGAAGATGAAGACCCACAGCGGCGCCAAGAAGCGCTTCCGGGTGACCGGGACCGGCAAGGTCATGCACCAGCGGGCCCGCCACGTCCACAAGTTCCAGGAGCGCAGCTCCAAGGCGGCCCGTCGTCTCGTGAACGACAAGCTGGTCGCCCCGTCCGACGTCCGCAAGGTGAAGAAGATGCTCGGCCTCTGAGCCGCAGCACCTTCCGCACCTCCCAGCACACACAAGGAGACATCACGTGGCACGCGTGAAGCGGGCGGTCAACGCCCACAAGAAGCGTCGGGTCGTCCTGGACCGCGCCAGCGGCTACCGCGGACAGCGCAGCCGGCTCTACCGCAAGGCCAAGGAGCAGGTCACCCACTCGCTGGTCTACTCCTACAACGACCGGCGCAAGCGCAAGGGTGACTTCCGTCGCCTGTGGATCCAGCGGATCAACGCCGCGCCCGCGCCAACGGGATGACCTACAACCGGTTCATCCAGGGCCTCAAGGCCGCCGGGATCGAGGTCGACCGCCGCATGCTGGCCGAGCTGGCCGTGCACGACGAGGCCGCCTTCGTCGCGCTCGTCGACCTGGCCAGGGCCAACGTCCCCGCCGAGGGCGAGAAGGCCGACTCGGCCGCCTGACCGGCACACCCCACGTCCGCCCCAGCCCCGTGACCGGCCTCCCGCCGCTGAGCAGCACCCGCAGCGAGCGCGTCCGGCAGGTCACGGCGCTGGGGCGTCGTGCTGCCCGCGACCGGCAGGGGCGCTTCCTCGTCGAGGGGCCGCAGGCCGTGCGCGAGCTGCTCGGGTATGCCGCGGGCGCGGCCGAGGTCCTCTACGTCACCCCCGCGGCCCTGGACCGCCACGCCGACCTCGTCGAGCAGGCGGTGCGCCTCGGGGTGGCCGTGCGGGAGTGCACCGCGGACGTCCTGGGCGTCATGGCGGGGACCGAGCACCCTCAGGGGCTGCTGGCGGTGGCCCGGCGGGTCGACGTCCCGCTGGAGCAGGCGCTGGCGGCGGTCGGGGAGCAGGGGTTCGTCGTGGTGCTCGCGCACGTGCGTGACCCGGGCAACGCGGGCACGGTGCTGCGGGCCGCGGACGCCTTCGGCGCCGCGGCCGTCGTCGTCAGCGCGGCCTCGGTCGACGTCTACAACCCCAAGGTGGTGAGGTCCACCGCGGGCTCGCTCTTCCACCTGCCGGTGAGCGTGGGCACCCCCGTCCAGGAGGTGCTGCAGGCCTGCCGCGCCCGGGGCATCCGCCTGCTCGCGGCCGACGGGTCGGGGCAGACCCGGTTGCCGGACGTCGACCTCACCGGCCCGCACGCCTGGGTGATGGGCAACGAGGCCTGGGGCCTTCCTCCCGACGTGCTCGCGGGGTGCGACGCCGCGGTGTCGGTGCCGATCCGCCGGGCCGAGTCGCTCAACCTGGCGATGGCGGCGACCGTGTGCCTGCACGCCTCCTCGGTGGCCACCGGCGCCGTCTGAGTCAGCCCGACCGGCGGCCCAGGAGCGCCAGGACCAGCACGGCGAGGGCACCCAGGGCGGCCAGGGCGAGCGTGACCCCCACCTGTCCGTCGGGCGCCAGCAGTCCTCGGTCCTCGTCCTGCCAGGGCCACAGCGCGCGCAAGGCCCCCAGGATCACACCCGTGAGCACGACGAGGGTGGGCACGTGGTGGTGCTCGAGCAACCGCTGGAGCAGGCGGAGGAAGGACGCCAGGCCGACGGCCGCACCCGCCCCGAAGACGAGCAGGTAGCCCAGGTCGCGTTCGTTGAGGGCGGCCAGGGTGGGTTCGTACAGGCCCAGGGTCAGCAGGAGGAACGAGCCCGAGAGGCCGGGCAGCGCCAGGGCGCAGACGGCGACCGCGGCGGCCGCGAAGACGACGGCGGGGTGCGTCGGCAGGTGCTGGGGAGGCAGGCCGACCAGGACGGCGGCCGCCACGGCCACCACGGCCGCCAGCGCGACGTAGCGCCACGACCAGGCGCGCCCGACGATGGTCGCCGGCACCAGCACGGCGGCCGCGCTCATCCCCAGGAACAGCCCCAGCGTGGGCACCGGGTGCCGCTCGGCGACCGGCGCCACGAGCGCGGCGGTGAGCAACGCCGCCGGCACCATGCCCGCGACCACCGGCAGCACGACGTCCCAGCGCACCCGGGCCAGCTCGGCCCGGGCCGCGGGCCGGTCGGTCGGCAGCAGCCGCAGCCCGCCCACGAAGTGCCCGGCGGAGGTGACCAGCCGCTCGTAGATGCCGACGATGAGCATGACGGTCCCGCCGCTGATGCCGGGCACCACCTCGGCGGCGCCGACGAGCGCCCCGCGGGCCGCATGCAGGATCGAGGTCGTCACGGGGGGCATGGCGTCAGACTAGGCGCTCGTCGGGGGTCGTCGTGCCGCCGCCTACACTTGCGCAGGTGTCCGGACCCAACACCAGCTACGACCCCGTCGAGGTCGCCGCCCTCGCGCCGGAGGCGGTCGACCAGGCCGTCGCCGACGCGCTCGCGGCGATCGAGGCCGCCGACTCCCTCGACGCCCTGAAGGCCGCCCGGCTGGCGCACGCCGGGGAGCGCTCCCCGCTCGCCCTGGCCAACCGCGAGATCGGCGCCCTTCCGCCCAGCGCCAAGGCCGAGGCCGGCAAGCGGGTCGGGCAGGCGCGCGGCCGCGTCAACGCCGCGCTGACCGCACGGCAGGCCGAGCTGGAGGCCGAGCGGGACGAGCGGATCCTCGTCGAGGAGGCGATGGACCTCACGGCCGTGCCCGCCCGCCGCCCGCTGGGCCGCCGGCACGTGCTGACGGTCACCGCGGAACGGATGGCCGACGCCATGGTCGGCATGGGGTGGGAGATCGCCGAGGGGCCCGGCGTGGAGGCCGAGTGGTTCAACTTCGACGCGCTCAACTTCGACAAGGACCACCCGGCACGGCAGATGCAGGACACCTTCTTCGTCGACCCGGCCGACGCCGGCCTGGTCCTGCGCACGCACACCTCGCCGGTCCAGGCGCGGTCCCTGCTCGAGCGGGGCGTGCCGCTCTACGTGGCCGTGCCCGGCAAGACCTTCCGCACCGACGAGCTGGACGCCACCCATACCCCCGTCTTCCACCAGCTCGAGGGGCTGGCCGTCGACGAGGGGCTGACGATGGCCCACCTCAAGGGCACGCTCGACCGGCTCGCCGAGGCGATGTTCGGCCCCGGCATCGTCAGCCGCCTGCGCCCGGCCTACTTCCCGTTCACCGAGCCCAGCGCCGAGATGGACTTCCGCTGCTTCGTCTGCCGCGGGGAGGACACCGGGTGCCGGACGTGCGGCGGCACGGGCTGGATCGAGTGGGGGGGCTGCGGCATGGTCAACCACAACGTCCTGCGGGCCTGCGGCGTGGACCCGGAGCGCTACCAGGCTTCGCCTTCGGGATGGGCGTGGAGCGGACCGCGATGTTCCGCCACGGCATCACCGACATGCGGGAGCTGATCGAGGGAGACGTGCGCTTCAACGCGCAGTTCGGGATGGAGATCTGATGCGGGTTCCGGTCGACTGGCTGGGCGAGTACGTCGAGCTGCCGCAGGACGTCACCGGCGAGCAGATCGCCGCGGCCCTGGTCTCCGTGGGCCTCGAGGAGGAGGGCCTGCACACCAGCGGCGTCGGCGGCCCGCTCGTCGTGGGCCGCGTGCTGGAGAAGCACCCGGAGCCGCAGAAGAACGGCAGGACGATCAACTGGTGCCAGGTGGACGTCGCGGACGCCAACGGCACCGGCGAGCCCCAGGGTATCGTGTGCGGCGCGCACAACTTCGAGGTCGGCGACCTGGTGGCGGTCATCCTGCCCGGAGGCGTGCTGCCGACCCTGCAGGGTCCGATGACCATCTCCGCCCGCAAGACCTACGGCCACGTGTCCGCCGGGATGATCTGCTCGGTCCGCGAGCTGGGCATCGGCGACGACCACGAGGGCATCATCGTGCTCCCACGTCTGCTCGGCCACGAGCAGGTCGAGCAGCTGGGGCTGACGCCCGGCGACGACCTCGTCGGGGTCCTCGGCCTGGACCGCGAGGTCGTCGAGGTCAACGTCACCCCCGACCGCGGCTACTGCTTCAGCATCCGCGGCATCGCCCGGGAGTACTCCCACGCGACGGGCGCGGCATACCGTGACCCCGCCGACCTGCCGGTCGACCCGGCGACGGGGGACGGGTATGCCGTGGAGCTGCGCGACGAGCACCGCCCCCACGGCGAGGTGCCCGGCTGCGACCGCTACGTGGCCCGGGTCGTGCGGGGACTCGACCTGACCCGGCAGACGCCGGAGTGGATGGCCCGCCGCCTGACCGAGGCCGGCATGCGCCCGATCGGCCTGGCCGTCGACGTCACCAACTACGTCATGCTCGCGCTGGGCCAGCCGCTGCACGCCTTCGACCTGGCCACGCTGGACAGCCCGATCGTGGTCCGCCGGGCGCGGGCGGGTGAGCGGCTGCGCACGCTCGACGACGTCGACCGCGAGCTGGACCCCGAGGACCTGCTCATCACCTGCGGCCCCGACGGGGAGCGCATCCTGGCCCTGGCCGGCGTGATGGGCGGCGAGGACGGCGAGGTGACGCCCGGGACGACCACCGACGTGCTCATCGAGTCGGCCCATTTCGACCCCCGCACCGTCGCCCGCACCTCGCGGCGCCACCGCCTCTCGAGCGAGGCGGCAAAGCGGTTCGAGCGCGGGGTCGACCCGGCGGTGGCCGCGGCGGCGGCCCAGCTCGCCGTCGACCTGCTCGTCGAGCACGGGGGTGGCACCGCCGACCCGGCGATCACCGACCGTGACGAGCGCCCGACCACGGGCATGGCGCCGATCCGGATGGAGGTGGACCTGCCGACGCGCTACGTCGGGGTGGACTACCCGGCCGCGCGGGTCGTCGAGCTGCTCGAGGCGATCGGCTGCGACGTCCGGGCCGAGGGCGAGGGCATGCTGACGGTCGTCCCGCCCACCTGGCGGCCCGACCTGACCGACGCGCCCACGCTGGTGGAGGAGGTCGCCCGGATCGACGGCTACGACAAGATCCCCTCCGTCGTGCCGCGGGCCACCGGCGGGCGCGGCCTCACCCACGCGCAGCGTTCCCGCCGGGCCGTGGCGGCGGCCCTGGCCGGATCCGGCCTGCAGGAGGTGCTGACCTACCCCTTCGTCGGCGAGAGCAGGTTCGAGGAGCTCGCCCTGCCGGCCGACGACCCGCGCCGCGCGGCGCTGCGCCTCGCCAACCCGCTCTCCGACGAGGCACCGCTGATGCGGACCGAGCTGCTGCAGACCCTGCCCGAGTCCTTGCGCCGCAACGTCTCCCGCGGGAGCCGCGACGTGGCGCTCTTCGAGATCGACACGGTCACGCTCCCCGACCACGCGGCCAAGGCCCCGGTGCCCGGTGTCGGTGCACGCCCGGACGAGGAGACCCTCGCGACGATCCGCGCGGCCGTCCCGGCGCAGCCGTGGCACGTGGCGCTCATGGCCGCCGGCCAGGCCGACCGTGCCGGCTGGTGGGGCAGCGGCCGGCACGTCGACGTGACCGACGTCGCAGCCTGGGCGCACGCGGTCGCGGACACCCTCGGTGTCCCCGTCCGGCGCAGGCCGGCCGACCGGGCACCCTTCCACCCCGGGCGCTGCGTGGAGCTCACGCTCGCCGACGGCACGACCGTCGGCTGGGCCGGCGAGCTGCACCCCAAGGTGGTCCAGCGCCTCGGACTGCCCGACCGGACCGCCGCCGCCGAGCTCGACCTGGAGGTGCTCCTGCGGGCCAGCGACCACCGCACCCAGGCGCGCCCGCTGTCGACCCACCCCACTGCCGCCTCCGACGTAGCACTGGTGGTCCCCCTGTCGACCCGGTACGGCGACGTGGAGGAGTCGCTGCGCGCCGGAGCGGGGGACCTGCTCGAGGCCATCGAGCTGTTCGACGTCTACGTCGGCGACCAGGTCGGGCCGGACCAGCAGTCGCTGGCCTTCCGGATGCACTTCCGGGCCCCGGACCGCACCCTGACCACCGAGGAGGTCAACACCGCCCGCGACGCCGCCGTGGCCCGCGCCACGCAGGACCACGGCGCCGCCCAGCGCTGACCCGCCGACTAGGCTGGGCTGCATGAGCGCTCCCCCCGCCCACGTCGCCCTCGTCACCGGTGCCTCGCGCGGCATCGGTGCGCACATCGTCGCCGCGCTGCTCGACGACGGCTGGACGGTCGTCGGCCTCTCCCGCTCGGGCCAGGTGACCGACGGGGCCGAGGGGCTGGCGTGCGACGTCACCGACGCCGCGGCCGTCGAGGAGGCGGTCCGTCAGGTGGTGGACCGCCACGGACGGATCGACCTGCTCGTCAACAACGCGGGCCTGGTCGAGACCGAGCAGCCCTTGTGGGAGGCCGACGTCGACGAGTGGTGGCAGGTCATGGTCACCAACGTCAAGGGACCGTTCCTGCTCATGCGCGCGGTGGTGCCGCACATGATCGCCGGCGGGGGAGGGCGCGTCGTCAACCTCAACTCCGGCTCGGGGACCCGTGAGAGCGACGTGCTGACCTCCTACCACGCCTCCAAGTCAGCCCTCGCCAGGCTGACGGGCGGCGTCGCGCTGGCCGGCGCGGAGCACGGGGTGCGTGCGTTCGACCTCGCGCCGGGGGTGATCGAGTCCGACATGACGCACTCGATGCGGATGCACCAGGGGCGTACCGACTGGACCGACCCGGAGGACGTCAAGGCGCTGGTCCTGGCGATCGCCCACGGCGAGCTCGACGGGTTCAGCGGCCGCTTCCTGCGGGCGGGCACGGACGACCTCGACCTGCTGCGCGCACGTTCCCGGGCGGGCCTGGGCGAGGGGGAGCGGATGCTCCGCCTGCGCCCATGGGGCGAGGACGATCCCCTCCGCGGCTGACGCCCGCACGGCCCACGGCGGCACGGTGCCACCGGCACATGGCCCACGACCGCACGGCCGACGACGGCACGGCGGCGAGTGAGCGCATACTCATGCATGCTCTTGTATAGTCACGCCGTGACCAGCATTCCGATGACGCGGGCGGCCCGGCACCAGCGGATCGCTGACCTGCTCGAACGGCACGCGGTGGGGTCGCAGGCGCAGCTGCTGGACCTCCTGGCCGAGGACGCCATCCACGTGACCCAGGCGACGCTGTCGCGTGACCTCGTCGACCTGGGGGCGGTCAAGGTGCGCCGCGGCCGGCAGCTCGTGTACGCCGTGCCCGGCGAGGGCGGGGACACCACGCCCCGCCCCGCTCAGGACGCCCAGCAGGTCTCGGCCCGCCTGGTCCGTCTCCTGCAGGAGCTGCTCGTGAGCGCCCGCGCGGTCGGCAACCAGGTCGTCCTGCGGACGCCTCCGGGAGCCGCCCAGTACCTCGCGGCGGCGATCGACCGCAGCGACGACCCCGACGTGCTCGGCACCATCGCCGGCGACGACACCATCCTGGTCATCACCACGGCTCCGGACGGCGGGCCGGAGACCGCCGAGCGGCTGCTCTCGATCGCCGACCTGGGGGACGTCGGCCCATGACGTGCCGCGGGGGGCCGGGCGGGCACGGGCGGTCATGGGGGAGGATGGGGCCATGACGGCAAGCCTGTGGGGAGGTCGCTTCACCGGCGGCCCCAGCGACGCCCTGGCGGCGCTCAGCAAGAGCACGCACTTCGACTGGCGCCTGGCGCCGTACGACCTGGCGGGGTCCCGTGCCCATGCCCGGGTCCTGCACCGGGCCGGGCTGCTCTCGGACGAGCACCTGGGCGTCATGCTCGGCGGACTGCGGCAGCTCGGCGAGGACGTGCGGTCCGGGGAGTTCGTCCCGGCGCCGGACGACGAGGACGTGCACACCGCGCTCGAGCGCGGGCTGATCGAACGGATCGGGCCCGACGTGGGCGGGCGGCTGCGGGCGGGCCGTTCCCGCAACGACCAGGTCGCCACCCAGTTCCGGATGTACCTGCGGGACCAGGCCCGCCTGCTCTCGGCCAAGGTGCTCGACGTCGTCCAGGCGCTCCTCGACCAGGCTGCGGCCCACCCCACGACGGCCATGCCGGGCCGCACGCACCTGCAGCACGCGCAGCCGGTGCTGCTGGCCCACCACCTGCAGGCGCACGCGTGGGCCCTGCTGCGCGACGTGGACCGCTGGGCCGACTGGGACGTCAGGGCGGCCGTGTCCCCCTACGGGTCCGGGGCGCTGGCCGGGTCCTCGCTGGGGCTGGACCCGGAGTCGATCGCCCACGACCTGGGCATGGACCGGCCCAGCGAGAACTCGATCGACGGCACGGCCTCCCGGGACTTCGCCGCGGAGTTCTCCTTCGTGGCGGCCATGGTGTCGGTCGACCTGTCGCGCATCGCCGAGGAGGTCATCCTCTGGGCCACCGCCGAGTTCGGCTTCGTCACCCTCGACGACGCCTTCTCGACCGGGTCCAGCATCATGCCGCAGAAGAAGAACCCGGACGTGGCCGAGCTGGCCCGGGGGAAGGCCGGCCGGCTGATCGGCGACCTCGCCGGGCTGATGGCCACCCTCAAGGGGCTGCCGCTGGCCTACAACCGCGACCTGCAGGAGGACAAGGAACCGGTCTTCGACGCGGTCGACACCCTCGAGGTCCTGCTCCCCGCCGTCGCCGGGATGGTGGCCACCCTGACCTTCGACACCGACCGGCTGGCGCAGCTCGCCCCCCAGGGGTTCTCCCTCGCCACCGACGTGGCCGAGTGGCTGGTGCGCCAAGGAGTTCCCTTCCGCGTCGCCCACGAGGTCGCGGGCGGCTGCGTCCGGGTGTGCGAGGAGCGCGGCATCGGCCTGGAGGAGCTCTCCGACGAGGACCTCGCGGCGATCAGCCCGCACCTCGACCCGCAGGTGCGCGGGGTGCTCACCGTCGCGGGGTCGCTGGCCTCCCGCAACGCCCACGGGGGCACCGCCCCGGCCCGGGTCAGCGAGCAGCACGCCCATCTGCTCAAGCAGGTTGCGCGGCACCGGCACTGGGTCCAGGACGTTCCGCAGGTGCGTGACTGAGCACGTCGGGGCAGGAGCGCCGGGTGCGCGTCCGCCCCTGCCCCCGATGGTGCAGCCGCGCCGCGACTGGCTGGCAGGACCGGTCCTGCAGGTCGCGCCCGCCCTGCTCGGGGCCCACGTCAGCGCCGGCGGGGTGACGGTCCGGCTCACCGAGGTCGAGGCCTACGCGGGCACCCGCGACCCGGGCTCGCACGCCTTCCGCGGCCCCACGCCACGCACCCAGGTGATGTTCGGCCCGCCCGGGCACCTCTACGTCTACTTCTCCTACGGGATGCACTGGTGCTGCAACGTGGTGTGCGGCCCCGACGGGGAGGCGAGCGCGGTGCTGCTGCGGGCCGGGGAGGTCGTCGCGGGTATGGAGTCCGCGCGCGCCCGACGCGACGCGGGCCGGGCCCGGCCGCACCCGGCCCGGGACCTGGCCCGCGGACCGGCTCGGCTGCCTCCGCGCTCGGCCTGGGGCGCGAGCACGACGGCCTGGACCTGCTCGATGCCGCCAGCCCGGTGGAGCTGCGGGTCGCGGACGGCGAGGTCGGGACCGTGCGTCAGGGCCCACGGGTGGGGGTCTCGGGGGAGGGCGGCGACGGACGGCTGCATCCGTGGCGCTTCTGGATCGACGGGGACCCGACCGTGTCCGCGTACCGTCCCGGGACGGCCCGACGGCGTCCCGGCCGGGCCGGGACCGACCCGCCCCGCACGTAGGCTGGGCCCGCACCCGTCCCATGACACCTGCCCGACCCTGTGCCGCCGTCAGGGACACCGCATACACCCCACCGGAAGGACCTGCGAGCGTGACCAACATCCTCGACGAGCTGCAGTGGCGGGGGCTGGTGGCCCAGACCACCGACGAGGCCGGCCTCCGCGAGGCGCTCGACGACACCCTGACGGTGTACTGCGGCTTCGACCCCACCGCCCCCAGCCTGCACTTCGGCAACCTCGTGCAGCTGATCGTCCTGCGCCACCTGCAGCGGGCCGGGCACCGCGTCCTGTGCCTGGTGGGCGGTTCCACGGGCCTCATCGGCGATCCGAGGCCCACGTCCGAGCGGGTGCTCAAGACCAAGGAGACGACGGCCCACTACGTGGAACGGATCCGTGAGCAGGTCCGGCCCTTCCTGGACTTCGAGGGGGACAACCCGGCGGTCGTGGTCAACAACCTGGACTGGACCGCCCCGATGAGCGCGCTCGACTTCCTCCGCGACGTGGGCAAGCACTTCCGGGTCAACCAGATGATCCGCAAGGAGGCGATCGCCGCCCGGCTCGAGAGCCAGGAGGGCATCTCCTACACCGAGTTCAGCTACCAGCTGCTGCAGGCGCTGGACTACCTGCACCTCTACCGCGAGCACGGCTGCACCCTGCAGACGGGCGGGCAGGACCAGTGGGGAAACCTCACGGCCGGCGTTGACCTCATCCACCGGGCGGAGGGCGGGACGGCCCACGTGCTGACCACACCGCTCATCACCGACGAGAACGGCGAGAAGTACGGCAAGTCCGCCGGCAACGCGGTCTGGCTCGCGGCCGACATGACCAGCCCCTACGCGTTCTACCAGTACTGGATCAACGTGGCGGACAGCGAGGTGGGCAAGCTCCTGCGGGTGTTCACCGACCGTGACGAGGCGGAGGTCGCCGAGCTGGAGGTCGCCGCCAGGGAACGTCCGCACCTGCGTGAGGCCCAGCGCGCCCTCGCCGCCGACGTCACCACCCTCGTGCACGGGCAGGCGGCCACCGCTCAGGTCGAGGCCGCCAGCCGGGTCCTGTTCGGCCGGGGGGATCCCGCCACCGTCGACGCTGGCACCCTGCGCGACGCGACGGCCGAGCTGCCCGGCGCCGAGGTGCCCGTGGGCGCCAGCCTCGTGGAGGCGCTCGTGCTCGCCGGCCTGGCGGACAGCAGGGGCGCCGCCCGGCGTCTGATGGCGGAGGGTGGCGTCAGCCTGAACAACGCCAAGGTGGAGGACGTCGAGCGCACCCTCCAGGAGCAGGACTTCCTCCACGGCGAGGTCGTGCTCCTGCGCCGTGGCCGGAAGAACCTCGCCGCGGTCCGCCGCAGCGACGGCCCAGCCACGCCCTGAGGTCCCACCGCGCCACGATCAGGCGTCTGACCTGCGGATTTGTGTTCCGCGGGCCACGTGCCTAAAGTTATCTCTCGCCGCACCGACAGGGAGGCACGGACACCGGGAACGGTGGCCGGTCCCGGGTCGGCACCCCTCATCGACCAGGCGGTCTCGAACCGCCCGCGGAGTTGACTCCGCAGCGATGGAGGGAATAACCTGGAGAGGTTGCCCCGGATGAGGCTTGCACGGTTGTGTGGGTTTCTGGTGGTGTGTGTCCGATTCTTGAGAACTCAACAGCGTGTCAGTTTATTGATGCCATGTATTTGTTTGGCCATCGCGTTCCTGCCCCCCGGTGGGGCGTGGTGGTTTGTTTGTCAGGAAACTGGATTCTTTGGTAAGAGTTTTGGTTTTTATCGGAGAGTTTGATCCTGGCTCAGGACGAACGCTGGCGGCGTGCCTAACACATGCAAGTCGAACGATGAAGCCCAGCTTGCTGGGTGGATTAGTGGCGAACGGGTGAGTAACACGTGAGTAACCTGCCCTTCACTCTGGGATAA
>NZ_MKKA01000013.1 GCF_001942405.1 Ornithinimicrobium sp. CNJ-824 | reverse complement strand
GAGATCCGGGGTCGGGTCGTGAGCGCCACGGTTCGGGCCCTGGGTCCGGTGCTGGTGGGCGTGGACGGGTCGGCCTCCTCCGCCTCCGCGGTCGCCTGGGCGACCGCGGAGCGTCCGCGGAGGGCACCCGCCTGGTGCTGGTCCACGACAGCGGGGCCGGCCGGGCGGTCGGACGGGCCCTGCTCGAACGGGCCCGGGACGGGGCCCGCAGGTCGGACCCGCGGGCCTCGACCGAGCTGGTCCTGGAGGCGGACCGGGACGACGGTGCCTGCCCGGCCGGCACCATCGGCCGGGCGGTGGGCGCCACCTCGGGGTCCGACGCGGAGCAGGCCATGACGGTCGTCGGCCGCCGCGGCTCCGGCGGTTTCCCGGGGATGCGGCTGGGCTCGACCGCCCGCCGGCTCGTCCACGAGGGAGCCGGGACCCTGGTCCTGGTGCCCCCCGGCTGGGAACCCGGCCGGGTGGACCCGCAGGCCCCGGTCGTCGCCGTGGCCACCGGTCCCTGCGAGGACGCCGACCGCGTGGTCGTCGCCGCGCGGCTGCGGGCCGAGCGGGACGAGCGTCCGCTCGTGGTCGTGCGGACGGACCGGCAGCAGCACCCGGTCGCGGCCGTCCTGGTCCACGACGCCGGCGCCGAGATCATCGTCCTCCCGCGAGGACCGACGGCGGCGGCGGTGGCCGAGGAGGCCACGGCACCGGTGATGATCGTCTAGACACATCCACCACCACGACGGCGGGCCCCACCGGGCCCGCCGTCGACGCGTCCCCGGGGCGGGAGGGGGGGCGTCCCCGGGCGGGCGGCACGTCATACCCCTCCGGCGTCAGGGATGATGGCGGGGTGGAGAACCGGTCCTGGGTGCGCGCGCTGGGGGAGCCGCTGCCCGCGGCGGACGGACGCCCGCCGCTGGTCCCGGGCCCGGTCGACACCGCCCTGACCGTGCCGCCCCGGACCCCCGTCGATGAGGAGCGCTACGCCCTGCTGCGCGACCTCGTGGCCGACGGGGAGGTCGTGGTCCTCACCGGGGCCGGGATGTCGACCGCCTCGGGGATCCCGGACTACCGGGGGCCGGACGGTCAGCGCCGCGTGCAGCCGATGCAGCACGCGGAGTTCGCCGGGTCCTCCCAGGCCCGCCGCCGCTACTGGGCCCGGGCGTTCAGCGGCTGGGAACGGTTCGCCGCGGCCCGGCCCAACGTGGCCCACCTGGCGGTCGCGGCGCTCGAGCAGCTCGGGGTGGTCACGGGGGTCATCACCCAGAACGTCGACGGGCTGCACCAGGAGGCGGGCGCCCGGTCGGTGCTGGAGCTGCACGGCAGCCTGGCGCGCGTGCAGTGCCTGGACTGCGGCGAGCCCTACCAGCGGGACCAGGTGCACGACTGGCTGGTCGAGGCCAACCCCGGCTTCGGCGCGCTGGTCCAGGACGGGGCGGAGGTGCGGCCCGACGGGGACATCGTCGTCCCGGAGGAGCTGGTCGCCCGGTTCCGCGCGCCCCGGTGCCTCGTCTGCGACGGCGACGCGCTCAAGCCCGACGTCGTCTTCTTCGGCGGGTCGGTCGACCGGGCCCTCGTGGACACCGCCTACGAGATGGTCCACGGGGCCGGCACCCTGCTCGTGCTCGGGTCGTCGCTGCGGGTGATGAGCGGCTACCGGTTCGTCCGCCGCGCGGCCCGCGACGGGATCCCCGTGGCGGTCGTCACCCGTGGGGCCACCCGCGGCTGGGCCGAGACCACGGTCCAGGTGGACAGCCTGCTGCAGGACGTCCTCCCGCGGCTCGTGGACGACCTGGTGGCTCTGCAGGACCATCCTCGGGATGCGGGCGCCCCCGATCCCTGGTGACATCGGGAGGTAGCCGCACCCTGCCGGCCGGGACGAGGAGGCACGAGATGGACATGGACAGCAACGTGGACCAGGAGCGGATCAGCGCCCTCTACGACGCCGAGGTGAGGACCACCGACGGCGACCGTCTCGGCCAGGTCGGGCAGGTCTACCTCGACGACGAGACCGGCGCTCCGGCGTGGGTGAGCGTGCGCACCGGGGCGTCCGAGGTCGGCGAGAGCCTCGTCCCGCTCGTCGGGGCCGAGGTCCAGGAGGGAACGATCCGGGTCGCGCACACCCGGCAGGAGGTCGAGGACGCCCCGACGGTCGGGGCCGACACGCACCTCGACGAGGACGCGCAGCACCGGCTGTTCCGCCACTACGGACTGGTGCGTCCCCAGGAGCCGGCCCGCACCGACGCCGGGGCCGACGACTCCCTGGCCCGCCGCGCCGAGCTGCGCCCCGAGGAGGCGGTGACCGGGGCCTCGGAGAACGTCGCCTACCCCTCCGCCCAGGACCGGCCGGAGGGACCGGTCGGCGGGCCGACGACCGGCCCGGGCAGGCCCGGCCGGCTGCGCCGCCACGAGGGGCGCGGGCCCCGCAGCTGAGCCCGGTCCGGTGGGTTCCCGACCGCCCGGGCACGGCCTGGGTATGGTGCTGTGCACCCGCCGAGCACCCCTGCCGGCGGGCGGATCGAGCCGAAGGAGGCCGACGTGACCATCTCCCAGGAGGAGCTGGAGGCGCTGTACGACGCCGAGGTGGTGGACCAGGACGGCGAGAAGGTGGGGTCCCTGGGGCAGGTCTACGTCGACAACGCCACGGGGGAGGCGGCCTGGGTGACCGTGCGCACCGGATGGTTCGGTGGCCGCAAGATCTTCGTCCCGCTGGCCACCGCCGAGCTCGTGGACGGACAGGTCCGGGTGCCTACTCCAGCGCGATGATCAAGGACGCCCCGGAGGTGGACACCAAGGGACACCTCAGCGAGAACGACGAGCACGACCTCTACGACTACTACGCCGTGGAGCAGGGGGAGGGCCCCGCCGACTGAGGGGCCCGGACAGCACGACGCCGCCCCGGTCGAGCAGGGCGGCGCCGTGGGAGCGGAGGGACCCGTGCAGTGGCAGCGGCACGGTGACTGCTGTCCCGCCGAGGGTCAGACGCGGCGAAGCACCGCGGTGACCTTGCCCAGGACGACGGCGTGGTCGCCGTCGATCGGCTCGTAGGCCGGGTTGTGGGGCATGAGCCAGACCTTGTCCTTGCCCCGCTTGAAGGTCTTGACCGTCGCCTCGTTGTCCAGCATGGCCGCCACGATGTCGCCGTTGACCGCCGTCGGCTGCCGGCGCACGACCACCCAGTCGCCGTCGCAGATGGCGGCGTCGACCATGGAGTCCCCGACCACCTTGAGCAGGAAGAGCTCGCCCTCGCCCACGATCTGCCGGGGGAGGGGGAAGACGTCCTCGACGGCCTCCTCGGCCAGGATCGGGCCGCCGGCCGCGATCCGGCCGACGACCGGGACGTAGGAGGCCTCGGGGCGGGAGTCGCCGATCCCGGTCTCGTCGTAGGCCCCTGACCCGTGGGCCGCGGCGGCCCCGTCGTCGGGGCGGGCCGCGAGCCCGGGGACGTCGGCCGGGTCCTCCTGGGCGCTCCGGCGGTATCCGCCCTCGCTCCCGGGCACCACGACCTCGATGGCCCGCGGCCGGTGCGGGTCGCGCCGCAGGAAGCCCTTGCGCTCCAGCATCTTGAGCTGGTGGGCGACCGAGCTGGGCGAGGTCAGGCCGACCGCCTCGCCGATCTCGCGCAGGCTCGGGGGATAGCCCCGGGCGTCGACGGAGTCCCGGATGACGTCGAGGACGCGTCGCTGCCGGTTGGTCAGCTGCGCCCCGCCGTCCCGGTCGGGCATCTCGTGGATCGTGGCCATGGGCTGTCTCCGTCCCCGTCGTCCTCTGGCTGCCAGGCCCCGGCCGTCAGGCAGGTCAGAGGGTCTGTCAGTGGTCGGTGTTTGAGTACCTGACATGCACACAGCGTACGGACCAACCCACCCAGTGGCAAACATGTGTTCGACCGGCGTGTCGACAAAGTCGTACGTGCGTGCTATCAATAGGACAGACGTGCTATCGAACGCATGTCGCAGGATGATCCCGAGGAGGACCACCATGAGCACTGCCACCGCCGACCTCCACCCCGTGTCCGGGGCGGTCGCACCGTGGGCCGTCAGCCGCCCGGGTGGACACCTGCGCCTGGTCGCCGCCGACGAACGACGTCCCGTCCCCGCCCCGGTCCGGCTCACCCGACGCGGCCGGCTGACCCTGACCGCGACGGCCGTCCTCGTGCTGGTCCTGGCCTTCGCCTCGCTGTTCAACGCGATCGGCCCGGCCGGGGCGAGCTCGGCGGTGACCGTCGAGCCGGGGACGACGCTGAGCCAGATCGCGGCCGAGCACCTGCCGGACGTGCCGCTGAGCCAGGCGGTCGTGGACATCCAGCGGGCCAACAAGCTGAGCACCACGAGCGTGGCCGCCGGCCAGGTGCTGGTGATCCCGGGGCGCTGAGCGGGCCCGCGTCGTCTACGGCGCGGTCAGGTCCAGGGCACGGTCAGGTCTACGGCGCGGTCAGCGACCCGACCAGATCGCGTTCCACACGACGGACAGCTGGTCCGAGGGCATGAAGTAGCCGGTGATGTGGGGGTCGAACATCAGACCTGCGATGCCCGCCTGGCGGTAGGCGTCGTCGGACTCGACGACCTCCTGCGGGGGCAGGGCGATCGCCCGCAGGTCGTCGTCGGCCCCGATCATGCCGTTCTGCACCGCGAAGTGACGGGCGCGCTCGGCGTTGGTGAAGGTGAGCAGCATCATCTGGCCGTCGATCTGCGCGGCGGCGGGCGACTCCTGACCCTCCTCGCCGACGGCGATGAACCACCAGTGCTCCAGGTCCATCGTCTCGCGCCACAGCGCGGTCATGCCCTCGTGGTCGTCCGGTCCCTCGACCCGGGCCGCGAGCAGGTCGGTGCGCGTCTCCTCGGGGGGCAGCAGGCCGTCCGAGGGCTCGGGCTCGGCGTCCGTGCCGGTCGTGGGGTCGTGCGCGAGGGGGTCGCCACCGGCGGCCTGGGGCCGCGCGTCCTCGTAGAGCGACTCCTCGTCCCGCGGGCGGTCGTCGTCCTGGAACGGCATCGATGTCGGATCGCTCATGCCTCTATCGGACCACACCCCGGGCGGCCGTCCCAATCAGGACGACACGTCGTCGTGGTTCCGGTGGTGCCGGACCGAGGGCCTCAGCGCACGTCGGGCCGGCGCACGGGGACGGGCCCGGTGGGGTCGTCCAGCTCGTGGGACCAGCTGTGCGGGACCACCCCAGGAGCGTGCTCGACGCCCCGGTCGGCCGTCGGGCCGGGCTCGTGGCCGGCGTCGGGGTCGGGCTTCCGACGGCTGGGCGACTCCCCTCCCCGGTGCGGCAGCGGCCCGCCCTCCATCCGGGGGCCCTGACCCTCGAGCGGGACCGTGACCGGCCGGGTACCGACCTCCACCGGCTCGCCCCGGACCTCGACCTCGACGGGCTCACCGACCTCGACCACGAGCGTCAGCGCCTCCTGCGTGAGGCGCAGGCGCAGGCGAGACCCGTGCCACCGCATCCGGAAGGTCATCCCCGCCCAGCCCGCCGGGAAGCGGGGGTCGAACGTCAGCCGGCCGCCGTGGTCGCGCATCCCGGCGAAGCCGCCGACCAGGGTGCTCCAGACGCCGCCCGTGGAGGCGACGTGCACCCCGTCCGCGGCGTTGCGGTGCCGGTCGGCCAGGTCGACGAAGAGCGCGTCGTAGAAGTAGCGCAGCGCCAGCTCGTGGTAGCCCACCTCGCCGCGATGATGCACTGGACCACGGCCGAGAGCGAGGAGTCGCCGGTGGTGATCGGGTCGTAGTAGTCGAAGTCGGCGCGCTTGTCGCCGAGGCTGAACTGGTCGCCCAGCAGGTAGAGCGCCAGCACGACGTCGGCCTGCTTGAGCACCTGGAACCGGTAGATGACCAGCGGGTGGTAGTGGAGCAGGAGCGGCGCGTTCTCCGCCGGCGTGCCCTCCAGGTCCCACACCTCTCGCTCGAGGAACTGGCTGTCCTGGGGGTGGATGCCGAAGTCCTCGTCGAAGGGGATGTGCATGTGCTCGGAGATGCGCTCCCACTCGGCCACCTCGCTGCGCTGCAGGCCCAGCCGGGCGGCGGCGCGCCGCAGCTGGGGCAGGTCGGTGCGCTCGAGCTCGCGGACCACCTCGACGGCCGCGCACAGGTTGTGCCGGGCCATCGCGTTGGTGAAGAAGTTGTCGTTGACGACGGTGTTGTACTCGTCCGGCCCCGTCACCGCGTGCAGGTGGAAGGACTTGTCCCCGTTGACCTGCCAGAAGCCCAGGTCGGCCCACAGCCGGGCGGTCTCCACGAGCAGGTCCACGCCCTGGGAGCAGAGGAACTGCCGGTCGCCGGTGGCGCGGGCGTACTTCATCAGGGCGTAGGAGATGTCGGCGTTGATGTGGTACTGCGCGGTCCCGGCGGCGAAGTAGGCCGAGGCCTCGTGCCCGTTGATCGTGCGCCAGGGGAACAGGGCGCCGTACTGGGCCATCTCGCCGCCCGGCGACGCGCGTCGTCGAGCATGCCGTGCCGGAAGCGCAGGGCGTTGCGGGCCGCCTGCGGGTGGGTGTAGGTGAGGAAGGGCAGCACGTAGCACTCGGTGTCCCAGAAGTAGTGCCCCCCGTAGCCGGACCCGGTCAGCCCCTTGGCGGCGATGCCGTGGCTTCCCGCCCGCATCGCGGCCTGGCCGAGCTGGAACAGGTTCCAGCGCACCGCCTGCTGCACGTCCGGCAGCCCGTCGACCTCGACGTCGGACTCGGCCCAGAACCGCTCCCAGGTCCGGGCGTGCTCCTCGTGCAGCGCGGGGACGCCCCTGCCGGATGCCCGGTCGAGCGTGCGGGTGCACCGGTCGGCCAGCTCCCGGGCCGGCACCCCCCGGGAGGTGTGCACGGCGACCAGCTTCTCCAGGCGCACCGACCGCCCGGGCGTGGCCTCGATCCGGAAGACCTCCTTGGCCAGGTCCTCCTCGACGACGACGTCCCGCCGCAACGGGTCCTCGGTCTCGATCCGGTGCTCGACCATGGTGGCGATGGTCATCCGGGAGTTGTGGGTGCGGTAGCCCAGCAGGAGCCGGTCGTCGCGCACCTCGTGCAGCCGTGGCTCGAGGACCCGGTGCTCGAAGGTGTCGGCCCGTCGCGGGTCGACGCCCTCACCCATGGCGGCCGAGCGCACGTGGTACTCGTCCGAGCCGTCCTGGCGGTTGAGCAGCTGGCTGGAGATGACGAGCGAGGCGTCCCCGTCCAGCATCTCCACCTCGAAGGTCAGCACGGCCAGGTGCCGCTCCTCGACGCTGGCCATCCGGGTGCTGGTGATCCGCACCCGCTTGCCGGAGCTGGTGCGCCACACCACGTCACGGCGGAGCACGCCCGAACGCAGGTCGAGGGCGCGCTCGTAGTGCTCCAGGTCGGCGGTCGTCAGCAGCAGCGGCTCGTCGTCGACGTAGAGCTTGATGGTCTTGGGGTCGGGCACGTTGACGATGGTCTGGCCCACGCGCGCCAGCCCGAAGGCCTCCTCGGCGTGCTGGATGGGCCAGGTCTCGTGGAAGCCGTTGACGAAGGTGCCGTGCAGGTGGGTGTCCCGGCCCTCCTCGACGTTGCCGCGCAGCCCCAGGTAGCCGTTCGAGACGGCGAACAGGGTCTCGGTCACACCCAGGTCGGCGGCGTCGTACTCGCTCTCCACCAGCCGCCACGGGTCCACCGGGAAGCGCGTGCGGTCCATCGGGTCGGCGGGGTCGGGCGGGCGGTGCCAGTTGGCGGAGTCGGTCTGCACGGGGGCTCCAGGGGTCGGGCTGGGGGAGGGGTATGCGGTCGCGCGCCGGGTCAGAGCAGCTCGGCCAGGTCGGTGACGACCTCGTCGGCCCCGTGCTCGCGCAGGGTGTCGGCGCCCACGCCGCGGTCCACGCCGACGACCCGGGCGAACCCGCCGGCGGCGCCGGCGGCCACCCCGGACACCGCGTCCTCGACGACCACGCACCGGGCGGGGTCCTTGCCGAGCCGCTCCGCGGCATACCGGAAGGTGTCCGGCTCCGGCTTGCCCGCCAGGCCGTGCTCGGCGGCGACGACCCCGTCGACGACGACCTCGAACCGGTCGGCCAGGCCGGCGGTGCGCAGCACCTCGACGGCGTTCTTGGACGAGGAGACCACGGCCATCGCGACCCCGCGCCGGGGCAGCTCGTCGAGCAGGCGGACCGAGCCGGGGTAGGCCTCGATGCCCTCCTCGCGGAGCACCTCGTTGAACAGGTCGTTCTTGCGGTTGCCCAGCCCGCAGACGGTCTGCTCGTCCGGACCGTCGGAGGGGTCGCCCTGGGGCAGCTCGATCCCGCGGGAGTCCAGGAACGTGGCCACGCCCTCGTAGCGGGGCCGGCCGTCGACGTGGGCGAAGTAGTCGGCGTCGGTGTAGGGCTCGTGCTCCTCCGGGAGGCTGTCGAGGAAACGGGTGAACATCACCTCCCACGCGCGCATGTGCACCTCGGCGGTCGGGGTGATGACCCCGTCGAGGTCGAGGAGCACGGCGTCGACGTCGTCCCAGTCCATGCGGCCAGCGTAGGGGACGGGCGGCGGGGGCTGTCGGCCGCGGCGGCTACCGTCGGGGGATGACGACCAGCCAGGCAGACGTGGACCGCCCCCAGCACCAGGTCGACCCCGGCGCGCCGCTGCCCGAGCAGGCGCAGGCGGCCCTGCGGCGGCTCGTCGGCCGGGACGACGCGCAGTTCCGCGACGGGCAGCTCGAGGCCGTCACGGCGCTGGTGGAGGACCGGGCACGGGTGCTGGTCGTCCAGCGCACCGGTTGGGGCAAGTCGGCCGTCTACTTCGTGGCCACCGCCCTGCGGCGGGCCCAGGGTGCCGGGCCGACGGTCATCGTCTCGCCGCTGCTGGCCCTGATGCGCGACCAGATCTCCGCGGCCGCCCGGGCCGGCGTGCGGGCCGTGACGATGAACTCCGCCAACGCCACCGAGTGGGACGAGGTCCGGCAGGCGCTGGCCGAGGACCGCGTCGACGTCCTGCTCGTCAGCCCCGAGCGGCTCAACAACCCGCGCTTCCGCGACGAGCAGCTGCCCGACCTGGCCCGGCGCTGCGGGCTGCTCGTCGTCGACGAGGCCCACTGCATCTCCGACTGGGGTCATGACTTCCGCCCCGACTACCGTCGGATCCGGACCCTGCTGGACGCCCTGCCGGAGGGCACGCCCGTGCTGGCGACGACGGCGACGGCCAACGAGCGCGTCGTCGAGGACGTCGTCGAGCAGCTCGGGGTCGGTGGCTCGCAGGTGCGCACCATCCGCGGGCCCCTGGCCAGGGCGTCCCTGCGGCTGGGGGTGCTGCCCCGGCTGTCCCCCGAGCAGCGGCTCGGCTGGCTGCTGGCCCACCTGGAGACCCTGCCCGGCAGCGGGATCATCTACTGCCTGACCGTCTCGGCGGCCGAGGACGTGGCCGAGGCCCTGCGCGGCGCCGGGCACGAGGTGGCCGCCTACACCGGCCGGACCGACACCGAGGACCGCGAACGGCTCGAGGGGGCTGCGGGACAACCAGGTCAAGGCCCTCGTCGCCACGAGCGCCCTGGGGATGGGCTTCGACAAGCCCGACCTGGGCTTCGTCGTGCACCTGGGGGCGCCCAGCTCGCCGGTGGCCTACTACCAGCAGGTCGGCCGTGCCGGCCGTGCCACCGAGCGGGCCGACGTTCTCCTCCTGCCGGGCTCGGAGGACCGCGACATCTGGAACTACTTCGCCACCGTCTCCATGCCCCGCCAGGACCAGGCCGACGCCGTCCTGGCGGCGCTCGCCGAGGCGGGGCGGCCGATGTCCACGCCGGCGCTGGAGACCGTGGTCGACGTGCGGCGCACCCGGCTGGAGCTGCTGCTGAAGGTGCTCGACGTCGAGGGGGCCGTCGCCAAGGTCCAGGGCGGGTGGACGGCCACCGGGCAGCCGTGGGTCTACGACAAGGAGCGCTACACCCGGGTGGCGGAGGCGAGGGTGCGCGAGGCCGAGCTGATGCTGGCCTACCAGGCCACCGACGGGTGCCGGATGGCCTTCCTCCAGGAGTGCCTCGACGACAGCACCGCCGAGCCCTGCGGGCGGTGCGACCGGTGCGCCGGGACGTGGTTCCCCACCGAGATCCCCGAGGAGTCGGTCGGGTCGGCCAAGGACCGGCTCGGTGCCGTGGGCGTGCCCGTCGAGCCGCGCGGGCAGTGGCCGACCGGGATGCCCCGCCTCGGCGTGGACGTCAAGGGCAAGATCCGGCCGGAGGAGCAGGCCGGCGTCGGGCGGGCCCTGGCCCGGCTCTCCGACCTCGGGTGGGGGCAACGCCTGCGGGCCGTGCTGGTGGCGGGGGAGTCCCGGCCCGACCCGGACGTGCCCGACGACCCGGAGCTCGGTCCGGCCCTGGTCGCCGGACAACCGGTGCCGCAGGACGTCGTCCGTGCGGTGGTCCAGGTGCTGTCGGGGTGGGACTGGGTGGAGCGTCCCGTCGGCGTCGTGGCCATGCCGTCGCGGCGCCGTCCGGCGGTGGTGGGCTCGCTGGCCGAGCAGATCAGCTCGATCGGCCGGCTGCCGCTGCTGGGCAGCCTCGACCTGGTCCACGGCGGCCCGGTCGGCGAGCCGGGCGGCAACAGCGCCTTCCGGCTGGCCAACGTCTGGGGCCGGCTCGGCGTGGGGCCGCAGCTGCAGGAGGCGCTCGCCTCGACCCGCGGGCCCGTGCTGCTCGTCGACGACGTCGTGGACTCGCGGTGGACCCTCACCGTCGCGGCGCGTGAGCTGCGGCTCGCCGGGGCCGACGCCGTCCTGCCGCTCGTGCTGGCCGTGGAGGGCTAGGGCCTCACAGGGTCGGCGGCCGCCTCGGGACGACGCCGAACCCACCCGCGCTGCGCCAACTTGACGACCTCCTGGGCCCACAGCACGACCGAGGCCATCGCGAGGCAGACGAGCCACTGCATGCCCGTCAGGGGGACGGTGGTGAAGGCCTGCTGCATCACGGGGACGTGCACGACGAGGACCTGCAGCGCGACGACCAGCCCGATCGCCGCCCACAGCCAGGGGTTGCGGAACATCCGGTGGAACGAGCTCTGGGCCGCCGAGCGGGAGCTGAGCGCGTTGAGCAGCTGCGCGAGGACCAGGGTGGTGAACCCGGCCGTCCGCGCCATGTCGAAGGACTCCGAGCCCTCGATCAGCCCGCCGGGCAGGAAGAGGTCCATCGTCAGCAGGGTGACCGCCCCCATGAGGAACCCGGTGAAGAGGATCCGGGCCCACATCGGGCGGTCGAGGATCGGACGGTCGGGCCGGCGTGGCGGGCGGGCCATGACGTCGTCGATCTCGGGGTCGACGCCCATGGCGAGCGCCGGCACGGAGTCGGTGACCATGTTGATCCACAGGATCTGCGTGGCCAGGAGCGGGACGACGAGCGCGTCCGGGTTCGCGGTGTCGCGCAGCCCCAGGACGCCGGCGAGGACGATGCCGAAGAAGACAGTGACGACCTCGCCCAGGTTGGAGGACATCATGTAGCGCAGGAACTTGCCGATGTTGTCGAAGATGATCCGCCCGCGGTGGATCGCCGCGACGATCGTGGCGAAGTTGTCGTCGCCGAGGATCATCCGGCTGGCTTCCTTGGTCACCTCGGTGCCGGTGATGCCCATGGCGATCCCGATGTCGGCGCTCTTGAGCGCCGGTGCGTCGTTGACGCCGTCGCCGGTCATCGCCACGACGTGCCCGTCGCGCTGGAGGGCGTCCACGATGCGCAGCTTGTGGTGGGGGGCGACGCGGGCGTACACGCTGACCTCACGGACGAGGTCGACGAGGGCCTCGTCGTCCAGCCGCTCCAGCTCCACGCCGGCGGCGGCCCGTGCGCCCTCGGTGATGATGCCGAGGTCGGTGGCGATCCGCTGGGCGGTCGCCGGGTGGTCGCCGGTGATCATGATGGTGCGCACCCCCGCGCGACGGGCCGCGGCGACGGCGGCCCTGGCCTCCTCCCGCGGCGGGTCGATGATGCCGACCAGGCCGGCGAGGACGAGGTGGTGCTCGACGTCCTGGTCGGGGCTGGCCGCCTCCCCCTCGTCGGCGACGCGGTAGGCCACGCCCAGCGTCCGGTAGCCCTCGGCGGAGAGCTCCTCGACGGCCTGCGTGATCCTCGCGCGGGCCACGTCGTCGAGGGGGACGATCTCGTCCCCGTGGCGCTGGGCGACGCAGCGCCCGAGGAGGACGTCCGCCGCGCCCTTGGTGTAGATCCGGCTCTCCGCGCGGTCGTCGTGGTGGGCCAGGACCGACATCATCTTGCGCTCGGAGGTGAACGGCGCCTCGGCCCGGCGCTCGTAGTGCCCGATCCGCTCGGGCACCTCCCCGAGCTTGGAGCTGGCGACGAGGAAGGCGGCCTCGGTCGGGTCGCCGTGGACGACCCACTGCCCGTCCTGCTCGATGACGGTGGCGTTGTTGGCGATGGACCCGCCGATGAGCACGAGCCGCGCCTCGACGAGGAGGGCCTCGTCGTCGTCGCCGTCGGCGTCAGGGACGAGGACGGCCTCGCCGATCGGGGCGTACCCCGTGCCGGAGAGCTCGACGCGGCCGGAGGCGGTGACGATGGTCCGCAGGGTCATCTCGTTGCGGGTGAGGGTCCCGGTCTTGTCGGAGCAGATGACCGACGCCGAGCCGAGGGTCTCGACCGAGTGCAGGTGCTTCATGACCGCGTTGCGCCGGGCCATGGCCCGGACCCCGATCGCGAGGACGACGGAGAGGATCGCGGGCAGGCCCTCGGGCACCGCGGCGACGGCGAGCGAGACCCCGAGCAGGAGGATGGTGACCCACTCCTGCGCGGAGTCGGCGCCTGGACGAACGCCAGGGTGGCCATGACCACGACCGCGATGCCGATGACCAGGGCGCCCAGGGTGCGCGAGACCCGGGCGATCTCGACCTGCAGGGGGGAGGGCTGCTGCTCGGTGCGGTCGAGGAGGGCCGCGATGTCGCCCATCTCGGTCCGCATGCCGGTCGTCGTGACGACCGCACGACCCACGCCCTCGACCACGGCGGTGCCCTTGTGCACCATGTTGACGCGGTCGGCGAGGGCAACCTCGCCGGAGAGGGCCGTGGCGGACTTGACGGTGGCGGAGGACTCGCCGGTGAGCGCGGCCTCCTGCACCTTCAGGCCGGTGGTCACCAGGAGGCGGGCGTCCGCGCCGACGGCGTCGCCCTCGCTGAGCAGGAGGATGTCGCCGGGAACGAGCTCGGCGGACGGCAGCTCGGTCGGCCGGCCGTCGCGGAGCACCGAGGAGCTGGCAGCCGTCATCGTGGCCAGCGCGGCGACGGCGTTCTCGGCCTTGGCCTCCTGGACGAAGCCGAGGACGGCGTTGAGGGTGAGAATCGCGCCGATGACGATCGCGTCGACCGGAGCCCCCTCGGCGCCCTCGATCACCCAGGCGGTGACGGAGACGGCGATCGCGACGAGCAGGAGGTAGACGAGGGGGTCCTGGAACTGCGCGAGCATGCGTCGCCACAGCGGCACCGGGTCCTTGGGCCGCAGCTCGTTGGGGCCGTGCTCGGCCAGGCGGGCCTGCACCTCGGCGCTGCTCAGCCCGACGTCCGGGTCGACCCCGAGCTGCTGCGTCAGGTCTCCCGCCCCGGCGAGGTGCGGGGGGATCGTGCGTTCGGTCGGGCTCCCGATGGCCACGACCTCATCCTCTCAGGTGGGCCGGTCCCGCCGACGGGCGCGGTGGGGCGGTGGGGGCAGGGGCCTCGACCCGTCAGCGGTCGCGGTCCTGGCGAACCCCGCGCGTCAGTGCCGTGAACCGCTCGACGTCCTCGGTCCGCCCGGCGAGCACGAGGTCGTCCCCGGCGTGGACGACCGTGTCCGGCGCGGCGTGGACGAACCCGCCGGCGGCGCGGCGGACCCCGACGACGGTGATGCGGTGCCGGGTCCGTAGCGCCGATGTGGCCAGGTCCTGGTCCCAGGTCTGCGGCGGGGCGGCCGAGCGGGCGACGGCGAAGCCGTCGTCGAGCTCCAGGTAGTCCTGCAGGCCGCCGGTGACCATGTGCGCCACGCGCTGCCCCATGATCAGCTCGGGGTAGATGACGTGGTGGGCGCCGATGCTGGTGAGGATCTTGCCGTGCTTGCGGGTGATGGCCTTGGCGAAGATCTCCGGGACGCCCGCCTCCACGAGGGTGATGACCGCCAGCACGCTGGCCTCGATGTCGGACCCGATGGCCACGACGGCGGCGTCCAGGTCGCCGATGCCCAGCTGGCGCATCGCCTCCCCGTCGGTGGCGTCGGCCTGGACGGTGTGGGTGAAGTCCTCGGCGAACCGCTGCACGCGGTCGGGGTTCTCGTCGATCGCGAGCACGTCGACGCCCTGCCGCACGAGCGACTCGGCGACGGCCGAGCCGAAGCGGCCGAGGCCGACGACGAGCACGTCGGCGTGCCGACGGGCGGGCCGCCGGTGCGCGGCACGGCGGGGGAGGGGGGTGCGGTCAGCCGACAATGGGGCGCTCCTCGGGCAGGCGGTAGTGACGGTGGTGGGTGTTGAGGGCCAGGGCGGAGGCGACGGTGATGCTGCCCACGCGGCCGACGAACATGAGGACCATGAGGATGGCCTGCGCCGAGGGCGGCAGGTCGGCGGTGATCCCGGTGGACAGCCCGACCGTGGCGAAGGCCGAGACGACCTCGAAGGTCAGGTCGATGGCGGGCAGGTCGGTGATTGCCATGACGGCCACGAGCGAGGTGGTGACCAGGGTCAGCGCCAGCACGACGACCGCCAGTGCCTGACGCTGGACGGAGGTGGCGATGCGCCTGCGGCCGATGCTCACGTCCGGCTCACCACGGACCTCCGCCAGCACGACGTAGGCCAGCACCAGGAAGGTGGTCACCTTGATGCCGCCGGCCGTCCCGGCGCTGCCGCCCCCGATGAACATCAGCACGGTGGTGACCGTCTCCGTCTCGTCGCTGACGAGGGCGTAGTCCACGGCGTTGAAGCCCGCCGTCCGGGGGAAGGCGCCGCCGGCGACGGCACCGAGGGCCTGGCCGCCCGGCCCCAGGTGCGCCAGGGTGCCGCCGGCGCCGGACTCGAACAGCCAGAACAGCACGGTGCCCACCGCGAGCAGCACGAGGCTGCCGTTGACGGTCAGCCGCGTGTGCACGCTCCACCGGGACGGACGCCGCCACCCGCGACGCAGCTCCCGCAGCACCGGCAGGCCGAGACCGCCCAGCACCACCGCGACGACCAGCGGCAGGATGATCCAGGCGTCCGCGACGAACGGCATGAGGTTGTCGGTCCACAGGGCGAACCCGGCGTTGTTGAACGCCGAGCCGGCGTGGAAGACGCCGTGCCACAGGGCGCTCGGCCACCCCAGGTCGTAGCCCGCCCGGAAGCGGGCCGTGAGGACCACCCCCACGAGGCTCTCGACGACGAGCATGACCAGGACGATGCGCCCGACGACCCGGCGGACGTCGCCGAGCGAGCTGGCGTGCGTCTCGGCCTGGGCGACCAGCGCACCACGGATCCCCAGCCGCCCCCGCACGGTGAGGGCCAGCAGCGTGGCCAGCGCCATGACCCCCGCACCGCCGACGTGGATGAGGGCCAGGATCACCGCCTGCCCGAACGGCGTCCAGTAGGTCGCGGTGTCGACGGTGATGAGCCCGGTGACGCACAGCGCCGAGACGGTGGTGAAGGCCGCGACCATGGGATCGGCCGGTGACCCCGGCGTCCGGGAGGCGGGCAGCAGCAGGAGCACCGTCCCGGCGACGGCCGCCACGGCGAACGCGACGGTCACCAGACGCGCGGGCCGGGTCCAGGAGGCACCCACGAACGACCATCATCCGCCTGTGGCGCCCGACCTGGCAAGCGTCCGGCCACCCGCGTCCGTGTCAGTAGACGAAGAACGGGAAGATGCTGCGGTCGTGCGCGTGCACGATGGCGAGGAAGACCACGGCGTCGAAGAGCAGGTGGATGATCACGACGTACGTCAAGGACTTGGTCCTGGTGAAGATCCAGCCCTGGAGCAGCGCGAACGGGATCGTCAGCAGCGGCCCCCACGAGCGGTATCCCAGCTCCCACAGGAACGACACGAAGATCACCGCCTGCAGCACGTTGGCCTGCCACAGCGGGAAGTGCCGGCTCAGCAGGGCGAAGCAGATGCAGATGAAGAACAGCTCGTCCCACAGGCCGACCACGTTGACCCCGACGAAGAACCGGCCGAACTCGCTGGGCGTCTGGATCGGCGGCCAGTTCTGGTACGCCCCGGAGTTGATGAAGTAGGACGGCAGGATCAGCCAGCCCAGCACGGGCACCGCGACCACGTAGGCCCACTGCAGCCCTGTCCACCGCCGACCGGTGAACCACGGGAACCGGATGGCCGGCTCGCGCCGGTAGACCAGCCGGTCGACGAGCACGGGCACCAGCACCGCGGCCCCCAGGACGACGCCCAGGCGGAAGAACATCGGCCAGCTGATGTCGGCCTCGACCGAGGTCGTCGACACGATGGTGATGCCGATCCCGATGAGCAGCAGGTCCCGGAACAGGGGACGGTGGATCAGGTATGCCGCTGCGAGGCTGAGCGCGAGCACGACGTGCCCCGGCCAGCCCACCATGAGCGCGAAGAGCAGGAACGCCGAGAAGGAGACCCCGACGGCCGGCAGCAGGCCGAGCAGCGGGGCGGGGGAGGTGGTCGGCGCGGGCACGGCGACCACCGTAGTGCCGGTCCGGTCATCCCTCCTCGCGGCCGACCTCGACGGCGATGTCGACCTCGTTGCCCTCCGGGTCGGCGATGGTCGTCCCGAACGGCGCGTCGGCGTCCCGGACCACCCGGCCGCCGGCCCGCAGGGCCGCCTCGATCCGGGTCCGCGCCCGGTCGTCCGGTACGAAGACGTCCACATGGATCCGGTTGCGCTGGGCCCGACGGGCGGTGTCGTCGGCCTCCGTCGGCTGGAGGAAGAACGGTATGCCGAGCCCGCGCGGGTCGACCAGGTCGGTGACGTGCGGCCGGGGGTCCTCGACGTAGCCGAGCGCGGCCGCCCAGAACCTACGCACCGCCGGGATGTCCACGGCGTCGATGCCCACCTGGACGAACCGGGGACGGTCGACGTCCGGCCGCAGCCCGAGGTCGCGGGCCGCCTGCTGCACCTGGGCCGCCAGCGGCCGGTAGCCCTCGTCCATCTCCCAGCGGTCCTTGCCGGTGTCGACGGTCACGGCGACCTCGCCGTCGGGGGAGGCCCGCAGGTCCACCCCGAGCGGCAGGCCGGCGTCGTCGGCCAGGCCGGCCACCGCCCCGGCCAGCTCTGCGGCGGGCCCGGCGCCCGGCGCGACGTAGGAGGCCATCGCCGAGAACACCAGGCGCCAGTCCTCGGTCTCCGGGCCCTCCCACCGGTCGGCACCCTCCACGAGCGGGAGCAGGTCGACCTCGTTGCCCTCGGCGTCGGCGACCGTGGCGTAGTAGCCGTGCTCGGTCACGCGCCGGCCCCGCGCTCCCGGACCTCGGCGAGCGTGGCCGCCGCCACCGGCTGCGGGACGACGACGTCCAGGTGCAGCCGGTTGCGCAGCGGCCGGGGCTCGTCCTGCTCCTGGAACCAGATCGACGGCAGGCGCCGGCCCGGGTCGACGAGGTCCTCCTCGCCGACGGGGACGTAGCCAGGGCCGCCTGCCAGAACGGCATGACCGCCGCGTGGTCGAGCGCGTCCATCGTCAGCTGCACGTCCTGCACCCCCGCCGGGTCCGCACGAAGCCCCAGGCGGGCGGCGGCCGCGGAGACGGCCCGCGCCCGCTCGAGGTCCTCGGGGCCGTAGCCGTCCCTGGGACGGCGCAGCTGCACGCGGACACCGCCGGGCCGCAGGTCCAGGTCGGGCAACCGGGCCCCGGCGACGTCGACGACCGCGCGCACGAGGGCGGCCCCCGACCGCATGGACGGTGCCTCGAACCACGCGACCGCACCCCAGCCCAGCGCGCGCCAGTCGTCCATGCCGTCCGCGAGCTGGAGCTCGCGGGCGGTCAGCGGCCTCCGGCGGGTGCCCATCCGTCCACGGTCCCACCGGAGGGGACCGGTGGCAAGGGCCGTCAGGCCCTGGCGCCGACCTGGTCCGCCCCGGCGGGCGCGCTCTCCATACCCCACGCCTCGGCGAGCAGCCGGTAGGAGCGGCGCCGCATCTGCGGGTCGTAGGTGTAGGTCGTCACGATCAGCTCGTCCAGCTCGTGCTCGGCGGCGAACTCCTCCAGCCGGTCCACGACGACGTCCGGCGTGCCGACCATCCGCACGGCCTGGTGCGCCTGCGCCAGCGGCATCAGCTGCGCCGGGACCACCTCGGACAGGTCCTGCACCGGCGGGTCGATCGGGGCGGGCTGGCCGCTGCGGATCCGGATCGCCATGAGCTGGGCGGAGGTGAAGAGGAAGTCGGCCTCCTCCTGGGTCGGCGCGACGAGCACGTTGACGCCGGCCATCGTCGTCGGCCGGTCCACCTGGGCGGTCTCGGCGTCGGGGTTGAACCGGTCGCGGTAGACCAGGAACGCCTCACGGATCTGGTCGGGGGCGAAGTGCGAGGCGAAGCTGAACGGCAGCCCCAGCGCGGCCGCCACCTGGGCGCCGCCGGTCGAGGAGCCGAGCATCCACAGCGGCACGTGGGTGCCCTCGCCGGGGATGGCGCGCACCCGGGCGTCGGGCCGCGGGTCGCCCAGGTAGGCCTGCAGGCCCATGACGTCGGCGGCGAAGTCGTTGAGCTGGCCGCTGCCCCGCGCGAGGGCGGCGGCGGTCATCGGGTCGGTGCCGGGCGCGCGGCCCAGGCCCAGGTCGAAACGGTCGCCGTAGAGCGTGGCGAGGGTGCCGTAGTACTCCGCGACCATGAGCGGGGAGTGGTTGGGCAGCATGACGCCGCCGGAGCCCAGCCGTATGCGCTCGGTGTGCTGGGCCAGGTGCCCCAGGAGCAGCGAGGTGGCCGACGCCATGAACGCCTCCGACCCGTGGTGCTCGGCCACCCACAGCCGGTGGTAGCCCAACCGGTCGACCTCCTGCGCCAGCTGCGTCGACGCCGCCAGCGCGTCCCGCGGGGTCATCCCCTGGGACCGGGGGGCGAGCTCGAGGACGGACAGGGGGACACGACGGTTCGAGGTGGGCATGCAGGCGTCAACCACGGGACCCCGCGAGGTATGCCTGCGGCCGGGTCTCAGAGCGGCTGCAGCAGCAGGTCGTGCATCTCCCGCATGGCGCGCCGCTCGCGGGCGGCGGCGGCCGCGACCACCCAGCGCAGCGGCATACCCGGGTGGAGCAGCTGCTCCCCGAGCCGGGCGACGCGCCGGTCCTGCTCCTCGACGAGGGGGCCGTGGCCGTCGCCGGCCCCGGCGAGGAGCTCGGCGAAGTCCCACGCCCGCCGGCGGCGTAGGAGATCGACCACGCGGACAGGCACTCGTCGAAGCGGCAGCCCACCCGGTCGGCCAGGGCCGTCCAGGGCGAGACCCTGGCCAGCCCCTCCTGCATCCGGTCGACCATGACGGCCAGCACGTCGGAGATCCGCTCGAAGTCGTCGCGCAGGTCGGCGATCGGCCGGCCCTGCTGGACGGTCGCGGCGGCCAGGCCGAGGTCGAGGTTGATGTGGGCGTTCATCCCGGCCAGCAGGTGCTGCAGCGCCAGCGTGCCGCGGCTGGGTGCGTCGAAGGTGACCGCCCACGAGGCCCGCACCGGGCGACCGCGGCCGTGGTCGCGCACCGCGTCGAGGTAGAGCCGGGCGAACTCGACGTCGAAGCGCTCCATCCGCTCGCCGTCGTCGAACTCACCGGCTCGGATCCCGTCGCGCACCCGCACGGTCACCGCCCGGTAGACGCAGGTGAAGAAGCCGCGCGGGTCGTGCGTGGCCAGGGACCGGTCGAGGAGGCGGTCCATCGCGGCGACGGCGTCGTCGATGGTGTCCATGGGGAAGTATGGCGCGTCCGGACCGGGCGGGGGTGGTAGCGGCGTCTGGTTGCTCACATCCGGGCGCCTTCCAGCGGTCGGTCCCTGGCGTGTCGTCCCCGACCGGCGGACAATGGAGGTGGGGCAACGTCGCCCCGGAGCAGGAGAAGGAACGATGAGCAAGGAGCTGACCCGCACGACCAACCCGCTCGCCGAGATGCTCGAGTGGTTGGACCTCGCTGGACCCAAGGGACGCAAGGGGGTGGGGCTGGCGCCGTACGTCCGGGTCGAGGACTTCGTCGAGGACGGCAGCTACGTGCTGCGGGCCGAGGTGCCCGGCCTGGACTCCGACGAGGACGTCGAGGTGACCGTCCAGGGCGACGTGCTCACCATCAGCGGCGAACGTCGCGAGGAGAAGAAGGACCGCAACCACCAGGAGTTCCACTACGGCTCCTTCCGCCGCAGCGTGACCCTGCCCCCGGGCGCGGACGCGACGCGGTCGAGGCGTCCTACACCGATGGCGTGCTCGAGGTGAAGGTGCCGATCGCCGAGGAGCAGGCCGGGGCACGGACCGTGCCGGTGACGCGGTCATGAGGGCCTTCCCGGGAGCCCGGATCGTTCTGGCCGCCACCCACGTGGGCGAGCGACGCGGGACGGGCGGGTCGTGGAGGTCCGCGGCGAGGACGGCGGTCCGCCGTACGTCGTGGAGTGGTCCGACGGGCACACGGGACTGCTGTTCCCCGGGCCCGGGTCGGTGCTGCACGTCTCCGAACGCCACGAGGACGCCGGTCAGGGCGCCGGGGACGCCGCGGCTGCGCAGGCGGCCACGGACGGCGGCTCGGCGGCCCCCGCCGGGCGGCCGGCAGCCACCGGCCCGGGGCAGCCCGGCCACGTGCGCGAGTGGACCGTCCGAGTCTCGATCTACGAGTCCGGCGACGACACCCACGCGCAGGCGGTGCTGCTCGGCGACTCCCCGCAGCACCTCAAGGCCGAAGGGGACAGCCACCGCGCGCCCGACGACCCGGTCGTCCCGGAGATCGGCGACGAGGTGGCTGCGGGCCGCGCCCTGCGGCACCTGGCCGAACGGCTGCTGGTGACCGCCGACGACGACATCGCCGCCGTCACCGGCGAGGACGCGCACGTCCGCCGGAGCTGACCTGACGCCACCACCGCCCACCCGCCCGGCCGCACGGCAGGGGCGGGTGGGCGGTGTCGCTCACGGTCGCCCGACCCGACGTGTCAGGCTGGGCCGGTGCACCTTGTCGTGATCTTCGGGCCGCCGGCGGTGGGCAAGATGACCATCGGCCGACGGGTCGTCGAGCGCACCGGGTTCCGCCTTCTCCACAACCACGCCCTGATCGAGCCGCTGCTCGAGGTCTTCGACTACGGCACGCCGCCGTTCGTGCGGCTGCTGCGGGAGATGCGCCAGCGGGTCGTCGAGGAGGCAGCAGCGTTCGGGACGGACCTCGTCCTGACCTACGTGTGGGGCCTGGAGCTGGAGGAGGACGTCGAGGAGCTGTCGCTGCAGATCGCCCCCTACGTGGACCGGGGAGCGGTCGTCTCCTTCGTCGAGCTGGCCGCCGACCTGCCGACGCGGCTCGGGCGCAACCGCACCGAGCACCGGTTGGCGGAGAAGCGGTCGAAGCGGGATCTGGACTGGTCCGACGCCAACGTGCGCGAGATGGAACGCCACGTGATGAACACGGACGACAGCCCTGGACGGGACGACCTGCCGGGCTGGCGTCTGCTGGGTCAGCACCGGCACTTCCGGCTGGACACCAGTCGGTTGGGTCAGGAGCAGTCCGCAGATCGCATCGTGGAATGGCTCAACGGGTTGCCCGTGGACGAGTAGGGCGTCTCTACGGACCCGACCTTGGGTCCGTCGGACCTTCATCGCCGTGCACGCCGATGTCGGTCGCCCCAACCTCACGTCACGTCCGAGGGACGGACGATGCCTGGCGTGCACCGGGCCAGTCGGACCCCCACGTCGCTCCCGTGGCGCCGGCCGAGAAGGTGGCGCTACGGTCGGGCATGCGCAGGGTGACGACGCTGGCGACGGGGCTGACGGTCGGGATGCTGGCCGCGGGCTGCATCGCCCCGGGCGGCTTCGAGACGGTGGGGCGGACGGGGGTCGTGTCCGTCGAGGGCGACCTGGCCGTCGTCTGGGACAGCTGCGGCGAGGAGGAGGTCACCTCCGTGGTCATGCACGCCGACCGCGAGGGGCTGGCCGACGACGAGGAGAACCCCGAGGTCGGGCGCTGGGACCTGGGGGAGCGCAACCGCGAGGAGCAGGTGTTCGTCCCCTCGGCGGCCGAGGACCCCCCGCAGCTGGAGCCGGGGCGTGGCTACATCGTCCAGGCCTACCCCGAGGGCGACGTCGAGAACCTTCCCGGAGTGCACTTCACCCTCGAGGGCGTGGCCGGGCTGGAGCCGGGCGAGGTGCTCATCGGCGCGGAGGACGGGAGTTTCGTGGGGACCTGGGAGGACCTCGCCGACTGCTGAGCAGCCCCGACCAGCACCTCAGCCGTCGTAGAACGGCTGCCGCTCCTCGGGGTCCGCGAGGACGACGTCGACGCCGTCCAGGGCCACCAGCTCCTCCACCGCCTCCCGGGTCCCGCCGATCCCGGCCCAGTGCGGGTCGGTGTCGTAGGCGATGCACCACGCCCGGTCGTCCGGCCAGACGAACGAGGGCACCAGGTCGGCGCGGGGCGCGTCGGGGGCGATCGGCGCCGCGCCCCAGTCGCCCAGGTCCGACAGCGGCCCGCGGAAGAGGTGGTAGCTGCGGTGCGGGTGGTGCACCGTCGGAGCGCCGAGGACGTCGGGCGCGAAGGCCGGCTCCCCGGGCCGGCTCTCGACCCGGCCGTCGTCGTGCAGGGTCGTCACCACGGTGGCCCCCGCGTGCAGGTCGCCCCAGCCGTCCCACAGGCAGTGCCAGGCCTCGTCGGGGGTGCGGGTATGCCGTCGCAGCACCTCGACGACCGTGCGCAGCTGGTCCAGCTCCCGGGGGAGGTCGTCCCCGCCGTCGTGGTCGTTCTCGGACTGCCCCGGACGGGTGGGGTCGGGGATGAACCGCAGCCGGGCGTAGGCCTCGAAGCCCACCGGGCCGAACAGCGACAGCCGAGGCCAGGGCCGGCCGCGCTCTCCGAGCCAGTCGGCCGGCGAGCCCTCGTGGACGGGTCGCAGCGTCATCCGTCCACGCCCATCCCGAGGTCCCGGGCCAGCAGCCCGTGCAGGTGCTCGTCGTGGTGGACGCCGTCGGCGTAGCGGTAGGACTCCCGCAGCGTCCCCTCGTGCCGGAAGCCGGCGGCCAGCGCCACGGCGCACGACCCGTCGTTCTCCACGGCGTGGAACAGGTGGAGCCGGCGCAGCCCGAGCTCCCCGAAGGCGAACCGGGACGCGGTGGTGACGGCGCGCACGGCATACCCCTGCCTGCGCGCCCACGGGCCGGTCCAGTAGCCGACCTCGGCGTCGCCCTGGTCCGGGTCGATCTTGTAGATCGAGACCGAGCCGACGAGTCGGTCGTCGGGGCCGGCCACCGCCCACGACGCCTGGTCGGCCTCGCTCCAGTCGTTGCGCGAGGCGATGAAGCGGCCGATCGCGTCGGGGCCGGTCGGGGCCGGGTTCCACCGGGCGATCTCCTCGTCGGCGAACGCCGCCCGGAGGTCGTCGACGTCCCCGGGGCCGAAGGCGCGCAGGACCACCCCTGGTGCCTCGAGACGCACCGGACCGGGTGGGGGAGTCGTCATCGGCCCAGCGTAGAGGGGTTAGGTTCGGGGTGCAGGTGGATCTCGGGACGACAGGAGCAGGGATGGTCGGGGGCTCAGGGGAGTCGTGGCAGCAGCGGGAGGAGCGGCGCCGGCAGGTGGCCCGGGAAGCCCGGCTCATGGCCCGTGAGCCCGCCGGGTGGCTGCCGCGGCTGCTGCTTCTCGGAGCCACGGTGGCGTGGCTGGTGACACTGGCCTGGATGGCCGCGACCCTGCCCGAGCGGGTCCCCACGCACTGGTCGGGAGGGGGCACGCCGGACGGGTGGTCGAGCCGGGAGTTCGCGCTGGGGTTCGCGGTGGTCGGGCCCCTGGTGTTCGCCTACCCGCTGCTCCTGCTGTCCCGGCTGACGATCGTCTGGCCGCAGGGGATCAACGCTCCCTACAAGGAGTGGTGGCTGGAGACGCCCCGTCGTCTGGTGCGCTTCGAGCGCCTGGTGCGGGAGGACCTGATGCTCATCGTCGGCGCGACCGTCCTGCTGCTCGTGGGCATGGACGTGCTCATGGGGTATGCCGCCCACCGACCCGGAGGGCAGGTGCCGGGCTGGTGGTTCCTGGCGGCCACCGGTGCGTTCCTCGTCGTGCTGGGGTGGGTCGTGGTCCGCATGCTGGTCGGCCCGCGCTACCGGCCGGACGACGACGACCCGGAGCTGGCGTGAGGTCCCGACGGCGCCCGGCGCGCGAGTCGCTGCCGCCCGAGTGGCGCAGCCCGTGGTGGCCGGTGTTCGACCGGCCGCACGACCCCCGCCCGCCGAGGCGTCGCCCCCGGATCGAGCGGCTGCTCGACCGGGTGGTGCCGTCGGGGACCGGCCGTCGGACCACGCTCCCCGGCACGGGAGGGGGACCGGAGGTGACGGCATACCGCTACGAGACCCCGGGCCGGGCACGCCCGTCCGGCGCGCTCGTGTGGATCCACGGTGGCGGGATGGTCATGGGTGCCCCGTGGATCGACCACCGGCTCTGCGACCGGCTGGCGCGCGAGCTGGGGCTGCTCGTGGTGAGCGTGGACTACCGGCTGGCGCCGGAGCACCCGTTCCCGGCCGCGGTCGAGGACTGCTGGGCGGCGCTGACGTGGCTGCACGAGCGGGCCGCCGAGCTGGGCGTCGACCCGGCACGGATCGGGGTCGCGGGGGCGAGTGCCGGTGGTGGGCTGGCCGCGTCGGTGGCGCAGTTGGCCCACGACCGCGGGGTGCCGCTGGCGTTCCAGGGGCTGGTCTACCCGATGCTCGACGACCGCACGGTGCTGCGCGAGGACCACGGCGGACGGGGGGGAGATGGTGTGGACGCCGGCGCACAACCGGGACGCGTGGGGGTGGTACCTCGGTCACGAGGTCCGTGCCCGCGAGGACCGGTCGTATGCCGTGCCCGCCCGGCGCACGGACCTCACCGGGCTCGCACCGGCCTGGGTGGGGGTGGGCTCGGCGGACCTCTTCCACGACGAGGACGTGCGGTATGCCGAGCGCCTCCGGGACGCGGGGGTGCCACTCGAGCTCGTCGTCGTGCCGGGCATGCCGCACGCGGCCGACATGGTGCCGGGACTGGTTGCCGCGCAGGGCTTCCGGGAGAGCTTCGTCGCGGCCGTGGCCCGTGCACTGACGGAGCCGACGGTGGAGCGTCAGTCGGAGTAGAGCCGGTTGCGGGAGGTGAGCACCTGCAGGTCGACCGCCGGGCCGTCGACCGTCGCGGTGCTCGGGATGGTGGTCCACGGGCCGCCGTCGACGCTGACCTCGCCGCCGTACTCGACCGTAATGTGGGGCGCGACGTCCGCCGGCTGGTCGTAGGTGTGGGTGACGTCGCCGTCGGGGTAGGGGCCGCCGAGGCTGGTGGTCGGCCCGACGGTCGTGCCGTCGCCGGTGACGTAGGTGGCGCCGACGAGCGTGGGGCGGATGCGCACCTGGCGACCGACGAGGGTCGTGGTGTCGACCTCGGCGGGGGAGAAGCCGGCGTCCGGCCAGGCCAGCTCGAAGTAGACCGGCAGGTTGACCAGGGCGGTGCCGTCCGGCGGCTGGATGACCGTCTGGGGGAGGGCGAAGTCGGTGCGGTGGAACTGCTCGACGATCATCGCCTCGGTCAGCTCGACCGCCGGCTCACCGCTGCGTGCCGGGACGGAGTCGGTGTAGCAGGTCGGGCCGATCGGCTCCCACGAGGTGGGGTCGGTGCCGTCGGCGTAGCCGGTGCGCCGGTAGATGATCGAGCGCGGCCCGCTGGAGTCGGGGACGTTCTCCTCGCAGAAGGTCACGGCGAACCCGCAGATCTCCAGCCGGGGACGCTCGGGGGAGTTGGGCGGGATGCAGTCGATGACGGCGACGTAGTCGTACCAGGCGACGGGTGACTCGGCGGAGGCGGCCGGAGGGTAGGAGTCGGCAAGAGCCTGGGTCTGTTCGACGGTCAAGCCGACGTCTACACCGCCCGCCTCTTCCAGACACGCAGCAAGATCTCCGTCCTCGAGACACGGGTCTAACGGGCCCGTTTGTGCCTGTGCCGTCTCGCCGAAGAGACCCAGAACCGTGAATCCAATCAGCGCGACGAGAGCTGAATCTCTGCGACCTGCCACCGGCCGCCCTCCCAAATCAACTCGAAGACGGCGGGGACTTCAGCCCCGTCTGTGACCTGCTCGAGGGTGGTCTCGACCCTGGCTTGCTCCCCCGTAAGGACGGGTTCGGCGCGACGCAGCCGGACGTACTCATGGCCGAACCGGCGCTGTTCCGCGGCGCCTACGAAGGCAGCGCAAGTTTCACACGTAGACGAACCTAAGGAGCGGAGTTCCTCGATGTCACCATCCTCGGCGTGCACTCGACCTAGGACCTCGACGTAGTGCTCGACGAACGCCTGCGCACCCTCCTCCGTCTGGTCCATCGCAGCCGCCTCTTCCGTCGGCTCCTCGCTCGTCGGCTCAGGCTCGGTCGTGACCTCGGCGTCCTCCACCGGCGCTGGCGGCTCGGCCGTCGCCGTGGTCAGCGCGTCCTCGCTCGTCGGTGGTGCTGACGGTTCCGAGGTCGTGTCGCAGGCGCTCAGGACGAGCAGCGCGGACACGGCGACGATCACGGTGCGTCTCAAGGATCCCCTCCAGGGTCTGCAGCCACGCACGGGCCGCGGGCGAACGGACCGAGCCAGTCTGCCCGAGGGCAGCCCAAGAATCCGTTGTCCACAGGTAAAGACTTGGTAAGCGTCAGCCTCCCGCGACAGCCTGCTCGTGCGCCCGGGCCTTCCAGACCGACTCCGCCGAGTCCCACGTCGCGATGACCGCAACCACGACGACCAGGATCGTGCGCCACAGCTGCGGGTCCCCGGCCGGCACGGCCTGGAGCAGGCGCTCGCTGACCAGCCCGTCGGCATACACCCACCACGCGACGAGGGCCACGAGCGCGGCGTTCTGCGCGACGTTGAACCACGCCGCCGGCCACGACCAGTAGCCCCGGTAGAGCTTGAGCACCTCGACCGCGGCCCACGCCAGCGTCAGGACGACGAGCATCCAGCGCCCGGCGTAGGCGGTCTCGGTGAACAGCGGGACCCGCTCGTCCCCGACCGGGATCGTCGGGTTGGGGCCGAACGCCACGAGCATGCCCGCGACCGAGGCGAACACCAGCCCCGCGATCGACTCCGACCGGGGGATGTCCCGCTCGGCCTCCGAGGGGAGCCGGTCGGGGTTCCAGGCGAACCCGCGCTCCATACCCTCCAGCCCGGGCCGGGCCTGCTCGTTGCGCTCCGCGATCGCAAAGCCCAGGGTCACCCAGAACGTGACCTGGACGGCCGTCATGAGCGCGGTCCCCAGGCCCTCGCCGACGATGACGAACGGGTTGCGCTCGCCGTCGATCACGGTCGCCAGTATCGTGATCAGTGCCACCACCGCGGGCACGAACGACAGCAGCAGCAGGAGCACGCGGCGCCAGAGCGGGTAGACGGCCGGGCCGATGAGGTGCAGCTCGCGCCCGGCGTAGGTCGCCGCCAGCCGCTCCGGGTCGCCCAGCTCGACAAGGACGTCCCGCTCGACCTCCCCGGGGTCGGGCCCCGTCCGAGCCCGCACCCGTTCCCCGATCGTGGAGCGTAGCTCCTGCCCCACGTGGGCCCGTTCCTCGGCGGGCAGCCGTCGCACGACGGCGTGGACGTAACGGTCGCTGAGGGACGTCATGGTCCCCGTCCTTCCCGGCGCCACCCCGATGAGGCTCCTGCTTCCATTGTGCTCCTGTGCGGGGTCGGAGGGGTGGTGCGGGGCCCCGCCCGCAGGGGTCGTCGGTCCCGTCGTGTAGTTATGGACCTCGGCCCGACGCACGGGCCCGGTCGCCGGAGCGGCCGCAGGTCGAAGAGGCCGGCGCGGGCGCGGAGAAGCAGTGGTGCAGACGGTATGAAGTGGTTGCTCGGCACGGCCGTGCTCGGACTCGGTGTCACGGTCGCGGTGGGGATGACGGCCAACTCCGCGGTGGACGAGGAACTCGTCACCGTCCACCGGGTCGTCGACGGCGACACCCTCGACGTGCTGCGCGGCGGCGAGACGGTCCGCGTGCGCCTCCTCAACGTCGACACCCCCGAGACCAAGCACCCCGGCAAGGCCGTCGAGTGCCTCGGGCCGGAGGCCACGGCGTTCCTCGCCGACCGGCTGCCCGCAGGCACCGAGGTCGAGCTCGAGTACGACCAGGAACGCACCGACCGCTACGGCCGCGACCTGGCCGGGGTCTTCCTCGACGACTCGCTGGTCAATGCCGAGATCGCCCGGGCGGGGCTGGGGGTGCCGGTCTACTTCGCGCCCAACGACCTCTTCCTCGACGACGTCGAGGCGGCGCTGGAGGAGGCCCAGGCAGCGGGTCGAGGGATGTACGACCCCGGGCTGGAGTGCACCTTCGCGGCCCGGGCACAGCAGGTCGAGGACCAGATGGCTCAGGCCGAGGACGCGGCGCAGACGGACCCGGCCGCGGCGGAGGAGACGGCCACCGAGGCGGTGAAGGCGGCCGACGAGCTGCTCGTGCTGCTCGCGGACGTCGAGCCGGACTCGTTGGCCGCGGCTGGCCTGACCACGGGTGAGCTGGACCGGCTGCGGCAGGACGTGCGGGGTATGCGGACGCGCGCCCAGGCGGTGCACGCCGCCGCCGTCAAGGCCCAGCGCGAGAAGGAGCGCGCGGCCGAGGAGAAGGCCGCGGAGGAGAAGGCTGCGGAAGAGGAGGCCGAGCGACAGGCGGCAGCCGAACGGGAGGCGGCGGAGCGTGCCGCCGCCAAGCAGGCCGAGGCGGAGCGTGCTGCCGCGGAGCGGGCGGAGGCGGAGCGACGGGCCGCGCAGCAGCAGGCCCCGCAGCCGCAGCCCGCACCCCAACCGCAGCCCGCGCCGCAACCCGCGCCCCAACCCGCCCCGCAGCCGGCTCCTCCGCCCCCGCCGCCTCCGGCGAGCCAGCCCGGAGCCGGGTACACGGGGTGCCGGGCCTACGTCGGCGGTCCCTACGTGGACGACCAGGGCCGGCACTACACCCCGATCGACTGCGAGACGAAGCAGCCGCTCGTGCCCTGAGGTCCCCCGGTTACAGCTGGCTGCTGGCGGCCAACGCCTCCCGTCGGGCCAGCAGGACTGCTCCCACGCGCTCGACCCGGATCCCCAGGGCCGACGGCACCACGTCGACGGCCCGGGCGATGGCCGGCTGGGTCGAGCCGTCGATGCCCTCTCGCATCCCCTTGACGAACGCCTCGGCATGCCCGCTGCCGAGCAGTCCGCCGGTGACAATGAGGGAGGGGTTCAGGAGGTTGCAGATCGGAGCCAGGGTCGCCCCGACCGACCGGCCCGCGTCGGTGATCACCCGGTCCACCACCGGGTCCCCGACGCTCGGCCGGCAGAGCGAGTCCTGACCGTAGGGAGCCGGGAGCTCGCGGGCCAGGCCTTCGATGCCCGACATCGTCTCGAGACAGCCGACGTTCCCGCACCGGCACCGGCCTGTGGCGCCGCTGAGCCGGGTGTGCCCGATCTCACCGGCCAGCCCGGTGCTGCCGCGGTGCAGCTTGCCGCCGACGATCAGGGCGGCGCCGACACCGTGCGAGGCCTTGACGAAGATGAACGTGTCGACCCCACGGGCAGCTCCGACCTGCATCTCGCCGTAGGCGCCGAGGACGGTGTCGTTCACCGTCAGCACGGGTCTGCCGAAGAGTTCCCGCAGGGCCTTCGCGGGCTCCATGATCTGGCCGTTCCCGAGGAGCGACGGAATCTGGAGGACCCCCTCGTGATCCAGGGGTCCGGGCATGCCGGCCGCGACGTGCGCCACGTCGTCCAGGTCGCTGCCCTCCTCCTGCAGGAGCTCCCTGGACACCTGGAGCGCGAGGTCCAGGGTCTTGAGGGGGTCGTGGTCCACGCTCGCGTCCACCGCGCGTTCTCGCAGGATCTGGCCCGAGGGGTCCCCCACCGCCACCGCCAGGTTGTTGTGGCCGAAGGCCAGGCCGAGCAGCAACCCCTGCGGGTCGGCCAGGCGCAGCACCTGGGCTGGCCGACCTCGTCCGGCGGGGGCCGACGGGCTCTCTGCGAGCCGGCCGGCGGACACCATCCGGGCCACCACGTCGGCGACCGTGCTGCGGGACAACCCTGTCGCCTCCACGATCTGCTGCCGCGTCAGCTGGGGCCGGTCCTCGAGGACCTGGAGGACGGCACGGTCGTTGCTCCGGGCGCGGGGACCCGGTTCCACCTGCGCCGCCACGACTTTGTCCACAAAACGGAAGATAACATGCGGATAACTGACGTTGACAAGGATCAAAGAGGTGACCTAGCGTCCGTCTCATCCCGAGATCGGCATTTTGTCGGTCATGACAAGGACGTGGGAAGGGAAGTGCGATGAAGCGCAGGACGAAGACGGGCCGCAGCTCGACGATCTTTGCCCTGGTCGCCGCGGGGAGCCTCGTGCTCGCAGCGTGCGGCAACGGCGACTCCGGTGGGTCCTCCGACGACGGAGGCGGCACCGCCGGGGGAGGCGAGGAGGACGCCAGCGAGGTCCAGGTCATGACCTGGTGGGCCCAGGGCTCGGAGAAGGCCGGCCTCGAGGCGCTCGTGGAGGTGTTCAACGAGCAGCACCCCGACACCGAGTTCGTGAACGCTGCGCTCGCCGGTGGTGGCGGGTCCCAGGCCAAGCAGAAGCTGCAGGCCGACCTGCAGGCGGAGAACCCGCCGGACACCTTCCAGGCGCACGCCGGGGCCGAGCTCCAGGACTACATCGACGCCGGTCAGATCGAGGACGTCTCGAACCTCTACGACGAGTTCGGGCTGACCGACGTCTTCCCCGAGACGCTCATGGAGCAGCTGACCGTCGACGACAAGATCTACTCGATCCCGTCCAACGTGCACCGCTCCAACGTGACGTGGGTCAACCCCGCGGTGCTCGAGGAGGTCGGCATCGACCCCAGCAGCCCGCCGGCCGACCTCGACGCCTGGATGGCCGACATGGAGAAGGTCGCCGACGCCGGCAAGATCCCGGTCTCCCTGGGCATGGACTGGACCCAGACCCACCTGCTGGAGAACATCCTCCTGTCCGAGCTCGGCCCGGAGGCCTACAACGGCCTGTGGGACGGCAGCACCGACTGGGGCGGCTCCGAGGTCAACTCGGCGCTGACCAAGTTCGGGCAGATCGTGGAGTGGTCCAACACCGACCGGGACGGCCTCGACTGGGAGCCGGCCCTGCAGCAGGTGATGGAGGGCAACGCCGCCTACAACGTCATGGGTGACTGGGCCGTCGCCGCCTACGACGCCCAGGACATGACCGGCGGGGAGGACTACCTCTACTGGCCGGTGCCCGGGACCGACGGGATCTTCAACTACCTCGCCGACTCCTTCACCCTCCCCGTGGGGGCGCCCCACCCGGGCGGGACCAAGGCATGGCTGGACACCATCTCCTCGGCCGAGGGCCAGCTGGCCTTCAACACGGTCAAGGGCTCCATCCCCGCTCGCACCGACATCGACGCGGCGGAATTCCCGGAGTACCAGCAGTCCGCGATGGAGGACTTCTCCAGCGACACCATCGTCGGGTCGCTGGCCCACGGGGCCGCTGCCCCCGTCGCCGTGTCCACGGCCGTCAACCAGGCCATCGTCAAGTTCAGCCAGGGCGCCTCGGACGTGGACACCCTGCAGCAGGAGCTCGTCGCGGCCACCGACTCGCTGGGTCAGTAGTCCGGGGAGGGCGGCCTGCCGACATGCCGGCGGCCGTTCCATCCCGACCCGGGCGGGTGCCTCGGCACCCGCCCGGGTCGACCGGGCAGCCGGCCGACCGCCCGACGTCACGACGCCCTCAGATCCGTCACCTGGAGGTCAGCACATGGGCTCGAAGTTCAAGACCTGGGGCCCCGGGCTCCTTCTCATCAGTCCCTCGCTGGTGCTGCTGGCCGTGTTCGTCTACGGCTTCATCGCGATCAGCTTCCGTGAGTCGATCACCGACAAGCACTCCGCCGCCCAGGCGACGGGCCGCGCGGACGTCAACCTGGTCGGGTTCGAGAACTACGCGGCCCTGCTGAGCAGCGAGGCCTTCCAGCACTCGCTGCGCAACCTCTTCGTCTTCACGGCGGTGTTCCTGCTCGGGACGCTGCTCATGGGCTTCTCCTGGGCCTGGGTCATGGACCGCCCGCTGAAGGGGGAGGGCGTCTTCCGCTCGGTCTACCTCTTCCCCATGGCCGTCAGCTTCGTGGCCTCCGGCGTCGTCTGGAAGTGGCTGCTCAACTCCAACCAGGGGGAGCAGGCATCCGGTCTGAACAGGCTCTTCCAGATGCTCGGCCTGGACTTCCTGCAGAACCCCTGGTGGACCCACCCCACCTACGGGATCCTCGCCATCGCCCTCCCGGCCATCTGGCAGCTCTCCGGATACGTCATGGCCCTCTTCCTCGCCGGCTTCCGGGGGATCCCCGACGAGCTGCGGGAGGCGGCGCGGGTCGACGGGGCCACGGAGCTGCAGCTCTACCGCCACGTGGTGTTCCCGCAGCTGTCGCCGGTCGCGCTCTCGGCGCTGATCATCATCGGCCACATGTCGCTGAAGTCGTTCGACCTCATCATGTCGATCGCCAACCAGTCGACCTACTCGACCAAGGTGCCGGCCATCGACATGTACAACTACGCCACGGTCTACGACTACGCCAACTCGGCCGCCGTGGGCATCATCCTGCTCGTGCTCGTCGCCCTGGCCGTCGTGCCCTACCTCTGGTATGACGCCCGGTCCCGGAAGGAGGGGCGATGACCACCGTGTCCGCGGAGCCCCGTGCCCGCAAGGTCCTCGACCCCTCGTCAGGGGCGGCCGCCCGCCGCCGCGGGGGATGGCGCGCGGTCCGCTACACCATCCTCATCGTCTCCCTGATCGTCGTCCTGATCCCGGTGTACGTCCTCTTCGTCACCAGCTTCAAGGGCATGGGCGACGCCACCCCGTCCCGCACGTGGTTCTTCCCGCAGAACTGGACCGGCGAGAACTGGGCTGAGGCCTGGGCCGCCCTCTCGCCCTCGCTGCTGCGCACGTTCGCGATGGTCATCCCGGCCGCCGTCCTCTCCGCCCTGCTGGGCTCGATGAACGGGTTCGTGCTCTCCCGCTGGCGCTTCCCCCACGCCAACCCGATCTTCACGCTCATCCTCTTCGGGATGTTCATCCCCTACCAGGCGGTGATGATCCCGCTGGTGCAGCTGCTGATCGACCTGGAGGTGCCCAACGGGATCCCCTCCCTCATCCTCCTGCACGTCATCTACGGCATCCCGATCTGCACGCTGATCTTCCGCAACTACTACGAGACCGTGCCCATGGAGCTCATCGAGTCCGCACGCGTGGACGGGGCGGGGCTGCTGAGGACGTTCTTCTCGGTCGTGCTGCCCATCTCGATCCCGAGCTTCGTCGTGGTGCTGCTGTGGCAGTTCACGTCGGCGTGGAACGACTTCTTGTTCGCGGTGTTCTTCTCCACCGCCAACAACGGACCGGTGACGATCGCGCTGAACAACCTGGCCAACGGGGCGATGCTGTCGAACTACGGCGTCTCGATGGCGGGCGCCCTCATCGCCAGCCTGCCCACGCTGCTCGTCTACATCCTGCTCGGTCGCTACTTCGTGGGCGGCCTGATGGCAGGGGCCGTCAAGGGCTGACCCAGGACCTCCGCGCCCGGCGGCGGGCGGCGGCGGGCGGCGGGCGGCGACCCCCGGCCGGGCGACACGCCGGGGCGACACACCGACGACACACCGGGCCCCATGCGGCTGACCTGCGGGTCTGGAGATTCGTCGCCGACGAGGTGTTGCATCTAGGGGCGGGGCGGCATACGATCCCCATATCTAGTAGTTACAGCACTGTGGTTCGTCCACATGTTGTGCACAACCAGAGGGCGTGTACCCACACGTCGTCCACAGGTCGTCCCCAGATCAGCACACAGGGCGCCCCCACCAGGGGTGTCGAAACCGTGCTGCCCGAACCCTCGAGGAGGAGAGTCGTGCACTGCCCGTTCTGCCGTCACACCGACTCGCGGGTCGTCGACAGCCGCGTCCAGGAGGAGGGCACCGTCATCCGGCGGCGCCGCCAGTGCCCCGAGTGCGGGCGCCGGTTCGGCACCGTGGAGACGGCCACCCTCTCGGTCATCAAGCGGTCCGGGGTGACCGAGCCGTTCAGCCGGGACAAGGTCATCACCGGGGTCCGCAAGGCCTGCCAGGGCCGGCCGGTCACCGACGACCAGCTCCAGGTCCTTGCTCAGCAGGTGGAGGAGACCATCCGCTCGCAGGGGCAGGCGGAGGTCGACGCGCACGAGGTCGGCCTGGCCATCCTCGAGCCCCTGCGCTGCCTCGACGAGGTGGCCTACCTGCGGTTCGCCTCGGTATACCAGGCGTTCGACTCGCTCGAGGACTTCGAGCAGGCGATCACGCTCCTGCGGACCGAGCAGGACGCACAACCCGCACCACCGGCGGGTATGCGGTAGCACCGCATACCCGCACGTCACCGGGTATGTCGGACCCGCCCGGTGGAATGGAAAATCACGGACCACGCAGCACCGAAGCACGCACCACACCCACCACGCACCAAGGGAGAGCAGCATGACGGAGACGACAGGGGCCAAGTCGCGGACCCGCCGCGGCGACAAGGGGCTGAAGATCGAGCGGATCTTCACCACCCCGGGCGTCCACCCCTACGACCAGGTCACGTGGGAGAAGCGGGACGTCGTCCAGACCAACTGGAAGAGCGGCGAGACGATCTTCGAGCAGCGCGGCGTGGAGTTCCCCGACTTCTGGTCGGCGAACGCCTCGACGATCGTGACGACGAAGTACTTCCGCGGTGCGGTGGGCACCCCGGAGCGTGAGCAGGGTCTGAAGCAGCTGGTCGACCGCGTGGTGCTGACCTACGTCAAGGCGGGCAAGGAGCACGGCTACTTCGCCTCTGACGAGGACGCCGAGGTCTTCGAGCACGAGCTGACCTACGCCCTGATCCACCAGGTCTTCTCGTTCAACTCCCCGGTGTGGTTCAACGTGGGCACCAAGAGCCCGCAGCAGGTCAGCGCGTGCTTCATCCTGTCCGTCGACGACTCGATGGACTCGATCCTCAACTGGTACAAGGAGGAGGGCAAGATCTTCCAGGGCGGCTCCGGCGCCGGCCTCAACCTCTCCCGCATCCGCTCCTCCAAGGAGCTGCTCTCCTCCGGCGGCACCGCCTCCGGCCCGGTCTCCTTCATGCGCGGCGCCGACGCCTCCGCGGGCACCATCAAGTCCGGCGGGGCGACCCGTCGCGCGGCCAAGATGGTCGTCCTGGACGTCGACCACCCCGACATCGAGGAGTTCATCGAGACCAAGGCGCGCGAGGAGGACAAGATCCGCGCGCTGCGTGACGCCGGCTTCGACATGGACCTGGGCGGCCGCGACATCGTGTCGGTGCAGTACCAGAACGCCAACAACTCCGTGCGCGTCTCCGACGAGTTCATGCGCGCGGTCGAGCAGGGGGCGGAGTTCAACCTCACCTCCCGCCTGGACGGCTCGGTCGTCGACACCGTCGACGCCCGCGAGCTCTTCGGCAAGATGGCCCAGGCCGCCTGGGAGTGCGCCGACCCCGGCCTGCAGTACGACGACACCATCAACGACTGGCACACCAACCCCGAGACCGGCCGCATCACCGCGTCCAACCCCTGCTCGGAGTACATGTCGCTGGACAACAGCTCGTGCAACCTGGCCTCGATCAACCTGCTGAAGTTCCTGCGCGAGGACGACACCTTCGACGTGGAGACCCTCGAGAAGGTCACCGAGCTGGTCTTCACGGCGATGGACATCTCGATCAGCTTTGCGGACTTCCCGACCGAGGCGATCGGCCAGACCACCCGTGACTACCGCCAGCTGGGCATCGGCTACGCCAACCTCGGCGCGCTGCTCATGGCCACCGGCCACGGCTACGACTCCGAGGGCGGCCGGGCGGTCGCCGCGGCGATCACCTCGCTGATGACCGGTGCCGCCTACCGGCGGTCCGCCGAGATGGCCGCCGTGGTCGGCCCCTACAACGCTACGCCCGCAACGCCGACGGCCACAAGCGCGTCATGCGCAAGCACCAGGCGGCCAACGACCAGCTGCGCACCCTGCACACGATGGACTCCCAGATCCACAAGGCCGCGACCAAGGCCTGGGACGACGTCATCAAGCTGGGTGAGAAGAACGGCTTCCGCAACGCGCAAGCCTCGCTGCTGGCCCCCACCGGCACCATCGGCTTCATGATGGACTGCGACACCACCGGCATCGAGCCGGACTTCTCGCTGGTGAAGTTCAAGAAGCTCGTCGGTGGCGGGTCGATGCAGATCGTCAACCAGACCGTGCCCCGCGCGCTCAAGCGGATGGGCTACACCGAGGAGACCATCGAGGCGATCGTCGAGTACATCGCCGAGAACGGTCACGTCATCGACGCCCCGGGCCTGCGCCACGAGCACTACGAGTCTTCGACTGCGCGATGGGCGCCCGTTCGATCAAGCCCATGGGTCACGTGCGGATGATGGCGGCGGTCCAGCCGTTCCTCTCCGGCGCGATCTCCAAGACGGTCAACCTGCCCGAGTCGGCGACCATCGAGGACGTCGAGGAGGTCTACCTGCAGGGCTGGGAGCTCGGCCTGAAGGCGCTGGCGATCTACCGCGACGGGTGCAAGGTGGGCCAGCCGCTGTCCGACGGCAAGGAGGGCAAGGCCGCCAAGCCGGACGAGAAGGACGAGCCGGAGAAGGTCATCGAGTACCGCCCCGTCCGCAAGCGGCTCCCCAAGCGCCGCAGCAGCCAGACCACGAGCTTCGCGGTCGGTGGCGCGGAGGGCTACCTCACGGCCGGCACCTACGACAGCGGCGACCTGGGGGAGATCTTCCTCAAGTTCGGCAAGCAGGGCTCGACGCTGGCCGGTGTCATGGACGCCTTCTCGATCGCAGTGTCGATCGGCCTGCAGTACGGCGTGCCGCTGGAGACCTACGTCGAGAAGTTCACGAACCTGCGCTTCGAGCCGGCCGGTCTGACCGACGACCCGGACGTGCGGATGTCGCAGTCGATCATGGACTACGTCTTCCGCCGCCTGGCGCTGGACTACCTGGACTTCGAGACCCGGTCGTTCATGGGCATCCACTCCGCCGAGGAGCGGGCCCGTGAGCTGGAGACCGGCTCCTACGCGCCGGTGCAGTCCAGCGACGACGAGTCCTACGAGGACGAGCTGGAGTCCTTCAGCCAGGGCGTGGCCACCTCCCCGGCCAAGAAGGAGCAGAAGGCCGAGAAGGTCGAGGACTCCTCCGGCGCCGGCGCGGCCGACGCCCGCACGGCCGACCCGGCCGTCCACTCCTCGGCCGAGCTGCTCGAGCAGTTCCAGGGCAAGGTCGCCGACGCCCCGATCTGCATGACCTGCGGGACGAAGATGCGCCCGGCCGGCTCGTGCTACGTGTGCGAGGGCTGCGGGAGCACCAGCGGCTGCAGCTGATGTCCCTGGCGGGGCCCATCCAAGCGGCGGGCCCCGCCAGCCCATGCGTGTCGCGTGTCGCATGACGCGCGTTAACCGGCTCCGAGATACAGTGAGATATGTCCCCATTTACTTTCGTAGACCTATTCGCAGGAATTGGGGGATTTCACGCCGCCCTAACCGCAATGGGTGGAAAAGCGGTTTGCGCTGCAGAGATCGACCCCCGCGCGCGTAGAGTTTACGAGGAAAATTGGGGGCTTAAGCCTGAGGCCGACGTTGTGGATCTAGCTAAGCGAGCGAATAGTGTTCCGGACCACACGGTCCTGGCCGCAGGGTTTCCGTGCCAGCCGTACAGCAAAAGCGGACACCAAAGGGGAATGGATGAGCTCCGCGGTCAAGTGTTCCATGACCTCATCAGAATAATCGCGGTAAAAAAGCCCCCCATCATTCTTTTAGAAAACGTCCGAAACCTTTACGGACCACGTCAACGCCCAACGTATCATTATATACTGCGACGTTTGCGCAATCTAGGGTACAAGGTCGGGACGGTCCCGACCGTCATTAGTCCGCACCAACTTCCTCTGGACCGTGGCGGCCGTCCCCAGGTGCGTGAACGCCTCTACATCGTAGGCACGCGCGTAGGGGTGGAAAGGTCGTCTGCCGAGACGGACTCCTTGGCGCTCACACCACGGAACACGATAGCGTCGTGGTCGCTTCCGGAGTGGGACTTAAGGACGGACCTACCTCTTGAGGATCCTCAGAGGTAGGTTCACGATGGCGTTTGCAATCGGGCAATTCAGAGGAAAAATGGCTCCATGCGTGGCAAGATTTCCTAGACGCAACGGATGACATCCCACTCCCTGGGCATCCGCTGTGGGCCGACTTCTGGAACAAGGACGCCAGAGTCGAATCCAGCGCCCCGCCCTGGAAGCAGCGAATTCAGGAACAGAACATCAATTTCTACTGGAGCAATGTCGAAAGAATTGAACCCTGGCTGAATAACTGGCGCGAATCACTACGCTATTTCCCAATAGCCGACGCAAACTAGAATGGCAGGCTCAGGACTCTCCGCGCAGAATGGACCATTGCCTCATTCAATTTCGTCCTTCCGGCATCAGGCTAAAGAAGCCCACCTACACACCGGCCTTGGTGGCAATGGCCCAGACGCCCCTCTATGGACCAGAATGGCGATGGTTGACACCTCGAGAAGCCGCTCGACTGCAAGGCTTTCCTGAATTCTTCAATGTGGACCTCCATGATGCAACAGTCGCCTTCAGACAACTCGGGAACGCGATCCACGTCGGTAGCGCATACCACGTTCTTCGTGAACACGTGAAACGGAACGCGCAGGATGTGGCACTAGCTGGGGGAGATGACCTCATTCAGGCGGTGAATCTCAGCATGCCGTCCCCCGACCTTGCTTGGGGGAGCAACACACCCAGCCAACTGTCGGCATAGACGAATGGCCCTCGAAGATAGGACGCTGAGGTCCTGGCAGCGGGAAGCGATGAACCTTTGGACTGCCAACAACCGTGGGGTGGTCAGCGTGGTTACGGGCGGCGGCAAGACCGTCTTCGCACTCGCGTGCGCTTCCCATTTCCTAGCAAAACGGCCGGCGGGTCGGGTCTTGGTCTTGGTCCCCTCACTTGCACTACAGCAGCAATGGATGAGTGCCATCGCCCAGACCTTGCACCGCGTGGTCACGCCGTTATCGGGCCACAACGATCCCCCGACTGGGTCCTTTACAGTTGCCGTAGTCAACTCAATGAGAAGTCGTGAACGTTGGAGTCAATTCGATCAAGGCGAGTGGATGCTTATCGCTGATGAGTGCCATCGCTATGGGTCTCAAGTCAATAGCCAGGCGTTGCGCGGATCCTGGCTCGCCACAGTCGGGCTGTCTGCGACACCCTATCGGCAATTCGACTCCGGCTTTCAAGACCTAGTTTCTCCAGTACTGGGGCCCGTGATCTATGAATACTCTTACCGCGAAGCGTTGCGCGACGGGGTCCTCTCACCCTTTGAATTGCATAACGTCCGTATTCCCCTTACGGCAGAAGAGGAGGACGAGCATGAGCGACTCACGCGGCGAGTTGGTCGGCTAATTGCAATGGACGCTCCCGAGGAGCAAATCAGGATGACGCTTTTGCGTAGGGCGCGATACTTACAAAAGGCCAGATTCAGAATCCCCGCAACCGTTGCCGTGCTTAATGACTCCCGGAGCGAACGTTCGATCGTGTTTCACGAGGCTACTGCTGCCGCAGACGAGATTCACCGACTACTGCAGCAGGCCGGTCACAGAACCGTGCGCTACCACAGCAAGATCGGCGTTGCGGAAAGACTTCGTTCCTTGCGCATGTTTGAAAGCGGCCAGGCCGATGTCCTAGTCACCTGTCGTGCGCTAGACGAGGGCTATGATGTGCCGGATGTAACGCTCGGGTTGATATCTGCGAGTACGTCGAGTATTCGCCAACGTATTCAGCGTCTTGGGAGGGTTCTAAGAAGGGCTCCGGGAAAGGACCAAGCGAGGGTCGTCACAATATACGCAAGCGACAGCGAGGCCGAACGCTTGCGGGCAGAGGCGGTGGATATGTCCGGTCTAGCTGATACTAGATGGTTCGAAGTGCAAACGTCATGAACACGTTCATCACTTCTTCAGATACGTTCGAGCAGATCACGCTCCGTGAGGATGAATACGAAGGATTCATCGAGCAATTCTGGTCCAAACTGGCTCCGGAATGGCACTACTCTGAATGGAAACCTCTCTTAGACTCGCCAGCGGGCAGGGTCAAACCAGACGGAATCGCTTTTCGAAAGGACTACAGGGACTGGTTCGTCGTTGAGGTAGAACTGGCACAGCATCCAGCGTCGCATTTCCATAGCCAATTCGATCGTTTGTCGCAGGCAAGCTACGGCAGTCAGTTGGCAGAGACCATTTCCGGGGCGCACGAACGGGAGGATCTAGAGAGAGTGCTCCGGATTCGACCAGGTCTCCTGTGCGTGGCGGATGCTGCTACGGATAGCCTAGTCCGAGAATGCAGAGAGTTCGGCTTTCAACTGCTAACCATTTCGCCCCTGCGGTCCCGAAAAGGCCATTATGGCGGGCATGTTGGACGCATCCCCTCATTGTTAGAGCGACAGGAGTCGACGGCCAGTTATTTGTGTAGCCTGGGGGAAGAATCCTGGGGTGGTCGCATTAGGGCGACATTGCCCCGAAATTTTCCGAATCACTCTAGGTTGGACCTGCATATGAGTGATCGGATCACCTCTGTTCGTGTCATGAGCCTGGGCCAAGAGCGGTGCATATTGGTACCGCGGGATGAATTGACGCGTTCGCATAAGTCAGTCCGGCTTGTGCCCGTAGATCCATCTGCTAGCCTGTACGAGATCTCACTTTGAGAGGATAACAATGTCGATCACGTCACTGGAAGTTCAGATCCAACCAGAGTCTGACATATATTCGACCTACAAGAGGTTGTCGTATCGACCCTGGTATGCCCTTGCGGAGTTCGTGGATAACTCCACACAGAACTTTTATGCCAACCGGGGGAGGCTTGAAGAGGTCTCCGGTAGGGCCCCAATGTTAACGATCGACATCTTTTATGACAGAGATGCCGGAACTCTGTCGGTGATTGATGATGCGCTGGGCATGGGCGAGACCGATTTCAAGCGAGCACTGCAGTTGGCTAAGCCGCCGAAGAATACATCCGGACGCTCGGAGTTCGGCATGGGGCTCAAGACGGCGGCTTGTTGGTTGGGACCGCGTTGGAGCGTTGTTAGCAAGCAGTTGGGGTCGGACACGGAATATTCTGCTCACGTCGATGTCGAGCGGCTGCAAGCCGACAAGCCGCGGAGTCTCTTTGTTGGTATGCGTAATGAGATGCCACTGGGGGATCACTACACCAGGGTAGACGTTGAGGGTCTTGGGGATTACGATCGAGTTTTCGTGGGGCGGACGCTGGGCAAGATCAAGGAAGAGTTGGCCTCGATGTACAGACGAGACATCGAGAGTGGGGACGTTGTTATTCGATTCAACGCGGAGGAGCTGTCATTTTATCGTCCGAAGATTTGGGTTGAGCAAGTCGGAGATCACGCCGTTGAGTGGCGGAAAAGTGTGAGCATTGAGGTGAATGGGCGCCCCGTGCGGGGCTGGGTGGCTCTGTTGGATCAGGGAAAGGCGCGCGAAGCTGGATTTCATTTATTCCGTCGTGGGCGTTTGATTTCAGGAGGGCCAACGCAGGGTTGGAAGCCCTGGGAAATCTTTAAGGCGCCGAACAGTTTTGAGTCGCAGAGGCTCTACGGCGAACTTGAGTTCGATTCCTGGCCCGTTAGCCACACCAAAGACCAGATCTCTTGGTCTGGCGCCGAAGAGTCGTTACTAATTGAGGCTTTGCTTGAAACTGTTCAAGATTATCGGCAGAAGGCGCGGGAATCGCGGCGTGGTGAAAAGGAAAGCCTTTCTAAAAAGGGGGCTGAGTCAGCCCTCGAGGCCGAGAAGGGTGTCCTTGAGGACAACGACTCCCTAGCTGCGAAGTTGACGCTGACAGAGACTGGTGTCTTTCCTGCAGAGGATCCTATCGAAGGCGAGATGGTGGAAGGCCTGTTGGAGGACGTGGGGGAATCCTTGTCCCTGCAGTTTGGGGGTTTGGCCTATCCGACACTGCGATTAGGTTTGTTGGACGGGGCCACGGCGGGCGAGCCGTTGGTGAGACTCGGATTCCCGCAGGAAGACATGGTCTCCATGCTCTTGAATCTTCGTCACCCGTTTGTGGATAACTTTGTCGGTTCCGACGACTCTGCCCTTAGAATGGTGGCCAATTTGCTTTATGTGGATGCGTTGGTCGAGCGTGTTGCACGTCGGTCGCCGCAGTTGAGTCCGGCGCAATTGCGATTGGTCAAGGATGGATTCTTGCGAGAACTGCGGCCGTTGGATGAATAGACGCTCTCGTCGGTGATCGCCGTACGTTGGGCAAGTATGCGGCCTTGTGCTGAGGTAATTGGGCCGATCCGCGTGCCGTCGTTCGCGGCTGTGAATGGAGGTTGGCAGGGTGGCTCAGACCCGGGCGAATCGGTCCGCGCTCGAGCATGGCGACAGCTCGCGCCCGATAGCAGGGTCTCCAGCCTTGCAGGGCCCCGGCTCACACCGATCCAGCCGGGCTTGCGGGTGATTTCCAACTGCAAATGGGAACCACCGCTTCTCCGGGTTGATCGGTCCATGGGTTCCGGGAGCCGACCGTGTGCCGCATGACTCAACGCACTACCCAGCGCATCCCGCGCCGGGCCGTCGCAGGCTACGCCGCGGGCAGCGTCGGCACCGGTGGGTTCGGCACGCTGCCGGGGCTGGTGCTGGCCTACTACCTCACCGACACCCTGGCCGTACCCGCGCTCCTGGCCACGCTGGTGGTCGTGGTCCCCAAGGTCTGGGACGTGGTCATCGACCCGGCCGTGGGGGCGCTGAGCGACCGCGAGACGAGGGGCCGCGGCACCCGCACCCGGCTGATGGCCGTCGGTGCGCTCACCCTGCCGGTCGGCTTCGTCGGCATGTTCGCCGTCCCCGAGGGGCTCAGCCCGCTCTGGGCGGCGGTCTGGGTGACCGCCTGCTTCGTGCTGGCCACCACGTCGTTCAGCCTGTTCCAGGTCCCCTACATCGCGCTGCCGGCGGACCTGACCGGCAGCTACGACGAGCGCACCCGCCTCATGGGCTGGCGGATCGCCGTCCTCGCGCTCGCCATCCTGCTCGTGGGTGCCGGCGGCCCGGCCGTGCGCGACGCGGTCGGCGGGGGAGCGGCCGGCTACCTGCTCATGGGCCTGGTCGTGGCCGTCGCCCTGCTGGCGGGCATGCTCGGCACGGTGCTCGGCGTCCGCGGCCACCGGGCGCTGCCGGCCGACGAGGTCGACCCCGGCGCCGGCGTCCGCGGCAACGGCCTGCGCGGCTACCGCGAGGGGCTCGCGGCGCTGCGGGACGTGGCGGCATACCGCGTCCTGCTCGTCGTCTTCGTGCTCCAGGCGGTCGCGACCGGCATCATGCTCGCCGCGGCGCAGTACGTCGCGACCTACACCCTCGGCCAGCAGTCCGCCCTGACCTTCCTCTTCGCCGCCCTCGTCGCCCCGGCGCTGCTCGTCATGCCGCTGTGGACCCGGTATGCCGCCCGCCACGGCAAGCCGCGCTCGCTCGCCCTCGCGTCGGTCCTCTTCGCGCTCGCCACGCTCAGCCTCGTGGTCCTCGTGCCCTTCCCGGGCGCCTGGCTCTACCTGCCCGTCTGCGTCGCCGGCATCGCCTACGCCGGGATGCAGCTCTTCCCGCTGGCGATGCTGCCCGACGTCATCACCTCCGCCGGCCGCGGCAGGGGCGGCTCGATGAGCGGGCTGTGGACCGCCGCGGAGACCGGCGGGATGGCCCTCGGCCCCGGCATCGTCCTGCTGCTCCTGTCCGTCACCGGCTTCCGCTCCAGCACCGCCGACACGGTCGTCGCCCAGCCCGACGCGGCGCTGACCGCGATCGTCGTCGCCTTCTCCGTGCTGCCCGCCGTGCTCGTCGGCGCGAGCCTGCTCGTACTGCGCCGCTACCGCGAGCAGGTCCCCGCCCCCGACCCGATCGAGGACCCCGTATGACGCACCAGCCCGACCCGGCCACCGCCGCCGACGTCGCCGTCGACGCGGACGCGGTGCTCGCCCGTCTGACGGCCTACCGCGGCCACGACGCCCCCACCCACGGCGGCCGGGTGCTGTCCTACGTCTACGACAGCGGCCTCGCCGCGCTCGACGAGGTGGCCGCCCGGGCCGCCCGCGACGTGCAGGCGGTCAACGGGCTGGACCCGACGACCTTCCCCTCCGTCGCGCTGATGGAGGGCGACCTGGTCGCGTTCGGCCGGTGCATCCTGCACGGCCCGGACGCCGTCGGGTCGGTCACCTCCGGCGGCACCGAGAGCTGCCTGCTCGCCGTCAAGGCCGCCCGCGACGTCTGGCGGGAGCGCCACCCGGGCAGCGCGACCCGCCCCCGGATCGTGCTCCCGCAGACGGCGCACGCGGCGTTCCACAAGGCCGCCCACTACCTCGACCTGGACGTCGACGTCGTCCCCGTCGACCCCGCGACCGGCACGCTGCCGGCCGGCGACCTGACCCGGCGCATTGACGAGGCGACGGCGCTGGTCGTGGTGAGCGCACCGGCATACCCCCACGGCGTGGTCGACCCCGTGGCGGAGGTGGCCGCCGCCGCGCAGGAGGCCGGGGTCCCGTGCCACGTCGACGCGTGCGTCGGCGGGCTCGTGCTGCCGTTCTGGGAGGCCGCGGGCGGCGGGTCGGTGCCGCCGTGGGACTTCCGGGTGCCCGGTGTGAGCAGCATCTCGGCGGACCTGCACAAGTACGGCTACGCGCCCAAGGGCAGCTCGCTCCTCCTCTTCGCCGACCGCGAGCTGGACCGGGCACGCTACTTCGCGCTCACCGGCTGGCCCGGCTACCCGGTCGTCAACCCCACCGTCCTCGGCTCCCGCTCGGCTACCTCGCTCGCCGCCGCGTGGGCGGTCACCACCGCGCTGGGGGAGCAGGGGTATGTCGCGCTGACCCGTCGCCTGGTCACCGCCACGGCCGCGGTGCGCGCCTGCGTCGACGGGATCGTCGGCCTGCGGGTGCTCGGCGACCCGGTCGGCCCGCTGGTCGCCGCGGGCGCGACGAAGACGTACCGGCGGGGGAGCGGGTGGACCCGCACCTGTGGGCCGTGGCGGTCCAGCGACGGGGGTTCGTGCTGCAGGGGCAGCCGGCGCTGACGCAGTCGGACGGGACGGGAATCCCGCGGTCGACCCACCTGACCGTGACGCCGGTGACCGCCGGGCTGATCGACGAGCTGACCGGGGCGCTCGCGGGCGGGGCGGACGACGTGCGGGGGCAGGCCGGGGCGGGGTCGGACGGTGGGCCTGATGCTGCCGGCGGCGGCGTGGTGGGGTCGGCGGGTCTGCCCGACCCGGCCGAGCTGGCACGGGCAGCACGGGAGGACGGCGAGCTGGACCTGACGGCGGTGCTCGCCCTCATCGAGACGCTGCCGCGGGAGGTGAGCGCGCGGATGCTCGTGGACTTCCTGGCGGAGTTCACCGAGCCGCGGGTGCGCTGACGTCCGAGATGAGTTGGTCCTGGGCTCGGTCAGTGTGGCTATCGGCCGCCGAGGTTTGCCCGACGCCCACAAGTCACGAGACTGGCGCAGGGCGGCGCGATCTGCGACTGAGACCCATCACACACGAAGCGCCCCGTTCCTCGAGGCGCAGTGCGACGTAAGGGAGGTATGCTCACCGGGGGGTTTACACCATCAACACCCCGCAGGCGTGCAAATCTGCGTCTGGCCATCTTGTTGTACAGGAGTCAAGTTCAATGTCGACGGTCCCACCCGCCCCTGAGAATTCTTCTCAGCAGTTCACCTCATCCAAGGATGCCAAGGCCCAGGCCAAGGCTGCGAAAGCCTACCAGAAGGCGAACCGGCCCTGGTTCAAGAAGAAGCGGTTCTGGCTGCTGGGGCTCATTGCTCTGGTGATCATTCTGTCGATCGCCTCGCAGGGAGGGGAAGACGCGGACACGGCCACTGACGAGCCGACCCAGAGCGCGGCCCAGGAGCCGACCGAGGACGCCGCCAGCGAGGACGCTGCCGCCGAGGAGGAGGCCGCTGCTGAGGAGGAGGCCGCTGCTGAGGAGGAGGCCGCCGCCGAAGAAGCTCTTGAGGTGAGCGCGCAGCAGATGATCGACGACCTGGAGAGCAACGCGCTCAAGGCGAAGACCACCTACGAGGGCAAGCTGGTCACCGTTACCGGTTACGTCGGAAGCATCGATGCTTCGGGCAACTACTTCGCGTTGGACCCCGAGCCGGACGCCTTTATCCTTACCGGGGTTCAGGTCCAGATCGACGAGAGCCACATCGAGACGGTGAGCAACTACAGCCAGGGCCAGCAGGTCTCCGTCACGGGCACGGTGACGAGTGTGGGTGAGGTCATGGGTTACTCCATCGACGCCGACACGCTCGGCTAAGCATCCTGTCGAAAGCGGGGCCGTGACCTTCGGGTCACGGCCCCTCTTTTATGGGTGGGTCAGCGTCGGGTCGGTACATCCATCAGCCGTCTGGGTAATTCACGTGTCCGCGTAGGGGCTCCTCCCCGGCGCTCGTCGCAACCGTTGGCTGCAGTATCGCGCCCCCACGACGGGAGCCACGGCTCGCCGTCGGGGTCCTTGGCCAGCGGGGTCAGCAGGCCGGTCATCGCCAGGTCGGTGCCGAGCGCGTCGCAGGCCCAGGCGAGCTCGAGCCGGGCTGCGCCGCGCTCCAGCATCAGCGTGCTGCCGTGGCGGGCGCCCAGCAGGCCGCCGACGACGGCGGAGATGCCGTGCTTCTCCGGGAAGAACGACGCCAGGGCCATCGCCAGCATCAGCTCGTGCGGATCCGGGTGGGACAGCACGACGTAGACGGCGGCCACCTAAACGACCAGTAGCGCGCCGAGCGCCGCTGTCGGCGTCGCGAGCGGGTGGGTGTGAGTGGTGCTGACGATCTCCTCGGCCGGCCAGGTCAGGGACGGGTCAGCCAGTGCCAGAAGCAAGGCTCGCCCCGGTCAGTCCTGGCAGCACTCCGAGGCGCAGGCGGTGCCGGCGTCGGATGCCACCGCCGGGGAGACGCTGCAGCAGCCCTCTCCGCGCCACGCCTCGAGCCCCTCGCGCACAGCCACCGCGGCGATGACGAGCGCGGCCACGGCGTCGAGCCACCACCAGCCGAGCAGGGCGTTGGCGAGCAGGCCCACGAGCAGCACGCCGGAGAGGTAGGTGCACAGCAGGGTCTGGGTCCCGTCGGCGTGTACGGCGCCCGAGCCCAGCTCGCGCCCGGTGCGGCGCTGGGCCCAGGACAGCAGCGGCATGACCATCAGCGACAGGGTGGCCAGGACGATCCCCACGGTGGAGGTGTCGGGACGGGCGCCGGTCAGCAGCGCTGAGAGCGACTCGTAGCCGACGTAGATTGCCAGCGCGAAGAACGACAGGCCGATCAGCCGCCCGGCCAGCTGCTCGCGCGACTCCGGCAGCGGGTGGCGGAACTGCCACAGGATGATGAGGCCGCTGGCGACCTCGACGGTGGAGTCCAGCCCGAAGCCGACGAGCGCCGCCGAGCCGGCCACCCGCCCCGCGGCGATGGCCACCACGGCCTCGACGACGTTGTAGACGACCGAGGCGGCGGCGAGCAGCTGGGCCCGCTGAGCCAGGGTCGCCCGACGCTCGGGCGTCAGGACGGCGAAGCTTCGGGTGGTGCGCGTCGTCACCCGTCCAGGGTACGGCTCACCCCGTGTAGCGGGCCCCCCACGAGGGGAGCCACGGCGCACCGTCGGGCTCCTTGCCCAGGGGGGTCAGCAGGGAGGTCATCGCCAGGTCGGTCGCCAGCGCGTCGCAGGCCCAGGCGAGCTCCAGCCGGGCTGCGCCGCGCTCCAGCATCGGCGTGCTGCCGTGGCGGGCGCCCAGCAGGCCGCCGACGACGGCGGAGGTGCCATGCTTCTCGGGGGAGAACGACGCCAGGGCCATCGCCAGCATCAGCTCGTCCGGCTCCGGGTGGGACAGCACGACGTAGACGGCGGCCGCGAGCGTCGACGCCGCCGAGCGGTCGGGTGCCAGGTCGGCGACCCTGGCCGGGTCGCAGGGCTCCACGGCGGCCGTGGTGACCGCTGCGCCCACGCGCTTCGTGACAAGGTCACCACCCTCGGGCGCGTGGTTCTCCAGCAGCGCGCTGAACCCCTCGGCCAGGGGGACGGACCGGTCCGCCGCCTGGGCGACCAGCAGTGCGCCGAGCGTCGCGGTCGGTGTCGCGAGCGGGTGCGTGTGGGTGGTGCCGACGAGCTCCTCGACCGGCCAGGTCAGGGACGGTCCGTGCAGGGTCAGCAGCACCCCGAACGGGAGCGTCCGGACGAGGGCGTGGGCGCCGAGGCTGCCCTGCCCGGGGCCGGCGGGCGGGCCGGAGCGGAGGCTGCGCACGGTGGCCGGGGCGTTGCCGCGCCGGGAGCCGAAGGCGGGGGAGCGGCTCAGGAGGCCGGGCGTCCCGGTGCGGTTCCCCGCGACGCCGGGGACCTGCTGGGCGGTGGCCCAGCGGCGCAGGGCCTCGAGGTTCTCGTGGCCCCAGTCGACGCCCAGGCCCTGGCCGGCCCGCTCCATCGCGCGGACCAAGCCCTCGGTGCTCGCCAGGGTGAGCTGGGTGGCCACCCCGGTCGGCCAGACCGGGGCGGTGCTGGTGAGGTGGTCCGCCGCGTCGCCGAGGGCGATGCCGTGGTGGACGCCGCGGGACAGCTCGATGAGCCTGGACAGGGTGGCGGCGGACGGGTGGTCGCCGGTGCTGGGCTCGTCGGTCATGGGACCTCCTCGGTGAAGGGTCGGCCGGCGCGTTCACCAGCCTTCGATGTCACCTTGACCCTAAAGGAGGGGTCTGACAGACCTGGCCGCCGCTCGCGGGCTCTGCGCCGGTGTCCTAGCCGGGGGTCTGGGTCGAGTCGTGGCGGGTGCCCTCCGGGTCCTCGGTCCTCTCGATGGACTCTTCCAAGATCGCCTCGGCCTGGGCCTGCGGAGACTCGCTGCCGGCCGCCTGCTCCTCGGGCAGCAGCTCGGCACGGGTCTCGACGTCACGCTCGTCGGGTGTCTGCGTCATGACGGTCGACGCTACCCGGACCCGTGGAGAAGGCGGTGACGGATCTCATCGGGCAGACCTCACGATCCGTCGAAGCGCGCTCGCACCCCGTCATTGCGTGCGGGAAGGACCTGGGCCCCGTCGTGCTTGACACAGGAGCGTGTCCCCACGCGCCCCCCCGAGACGAAGGACCCCCCATGCCCGACCAGCAGACGATCGTTCTCACCGGTGCCAGCGACGGCATCGGCGCCGCAGCGGCCCGCCAGCTGACCGGGCGCGGCCACCGGGTGGTGGTCGTCGGGCGCTCGCCGGAGAAGACCGCGGCCGTCGCCGAGGAGATCGGCGCGCCCTTCCACGTCGCGGACTTCGCCGACCTCGCCCAGGTGCGCGCCCTCGCCGAGGAGCTCACGGCATACCCCCGGATCGACGTGCTCGCCAACAACGCCGGCGGCATCTTCACCCGGCAGACGACCGTCGACGGGTTCGAGAAGACGTTCCAGGTCAACCACCTGGCGCCGTTCCTGCTGACGCACCTGCTCATGGACCGGCTGGTCGAGGCCGGCGCGAAGGTGATCCAGACCTCCAGCGTGGGGCACCGCGCGTTCGGGAAGATCGACCTCGACGACCTGGACAACGGCCGGGACTGGAACGCCAACAAGGCCTACGGCGACGCCAAGCTGGCCAACGTGCTGTTCACCAAGGAGCTGCACCGCCGCTACGCCGACCAGGGCCTGGCCGCGGCGGCCTTCCACCCCGGCGGCATCGCGACCAACTTCGCCAACGACACCTCCAGCGTCATGCGCTTCGCCTACCACACCCCGATCCGGCACCTCATGACGAGCGTGGACACGGGCGGGAAGCGGCTCGTCTGGCTCGTCGAGGGCACGCCGGGGCAGACGTGGACGTTGGGGGAGTACTACGAGCGCAACCGGCCCGGCAAGGTCAACCCGCAGGTGAAGGACGAGGCGCTGGCGCGGGGGCTGTGGGAGCGCAGCGAGGAGATGCTGGGACTGTGAACGGGGCACGACGATGACCGAGAAGCAGGCCCACGAGCTCGTCCGGACCTACCCGGAGTTCGAGCTGCGCCGCTACCCCGCCCACGTCGTCGCCGAGGTGGTCGTCCGGGCGCCGTTCGAGGACGCCGGCAACCGCGCCTTCCGCACCCTCGCCGGCTACATCGGGGGCCAGAACCGCTCGAGGGCCAGGATCGCCATGACGGCCCCCGTGGTCCAGCAGGAGTCGGAGAGGATCGCGATGACGACCCCGGTCGTGCAGCGCGAGTCCGGGCAGGGGGAGTATGCCGTCGCGTTCGTCCTCCCGGCGCGATTCACCCTCGACGATGCGCCGGTGCCGACGAACCCCGACGTCACGCTGCACGCCCGCCCGGCCGTGCTCTCCGCGGCCCGCCGCTACCGAGGCCGGTGGACGCAGGCCTCGTTCGAGCGGCACCGGGCCGTCCTCGACCGGGCGCTCGGGGAGGCGGGGCTCACGCCCGTGGGGCCGCCCCGGTGGGCCCGCTTCGACCCGCCCCTCGTGCCGGCGCCCCTGCGGCGCAACGAGGTCGTGCAGGACGTGTCCGGGCAGGCGGGTGCCCCGGTTCGTCCGTCCTGACGCCGGGTCTGTTGCCATACTTGGCCGGCACCCCTGGGAGGACGCATGATCGAGGCGCTCAACGCCTTCATCGAGTCGCACGCCGACTCGGCCTGGCTGCTGCCGGTCGTGCTCCTCGTCTGCGTCGTCGACGGCATCCTGCCACCGGCACCGGCCGAGACGGTGATGGTCGCCCTCGGGGCGGTGGCGGTCGCCGAGGGCGAGCCCAACGTCTGGGCGCTCATCGCCGTCGCCGCGCTCGGGGGCTTCCTGGGGGACAACCTCACCTACAGCCTCGGCCGGTACACCCGGCTGGGCCGCCTGCGGGAGAGCCCGCGGCCCAAGGTGCGCTCCTTCGTCACCTGGGTGACCGGACTGCTCCTGCGGCGCGGAGGGATGATCATCGTCGCCTGCCGCTACATCCCCGGCGGCCGGCAGATCGTCAACCTCACCGCGGGCGCCATGGAGTTCCCCCGCCGGCGGTTCGTCCTCTTCGACAGCATCGCGGTCACCAGCTGGGCCGCCTACAACGTCGGCATCGGGGCGCTGGCCGGCAACTGGGTGCAGGAACAGCCCCTGCTGGCCATCGTGGTCGCCCTGGTCCTGGCGCTCGTGCTGGGCTGGGTGGCGGAGCAGGCCGCCCGGTGGTGGCGCGCCCGGACCGAGGCGAGGGTCACGGCCGCGGCGAGGTAGTCGGGTCGGTGGGCCGCCCCCGCGCCCGGCCGTTCACCCCTGCCCGCCGATGTCGACGGCGTAGGCCTCCCACAGCAGGTCGCTGCCCCGCTGGCGGTGCCGGACGAACCGCCCGACCAGGGCGGTGAGCTCCTCGCGGAGCGCTGGCAGGTCGTCGACCGGGCCGTCCCGGTCGAGCGTGGCGAGGGCCGCGGACAGGTCCTCGGACAGGGCGGCGTGCTCGCCGAGCAGGGTCTCGACCGGTCCGGTCAGTCGTGGGTAGTCCTCGAGCAGCACGCCGAACATGCCGTCCGGGCGCTCGGCCATGTCGACGTGGTCGGCGAAGTCGGAGGCCAGCTCGGCCAGCGCGGTCCGGGCGCGCTCCCGCCAGACGTCGGGCCTGCCGAGGGGGACGGCGAGGGCGTCGAGCACGGCCGTGAGCGACTCCCGCATCTGGGCGCGGCGGGCCCGCACCTCCTGCAGGTGGCTCTGGATCTCTTCCGCTCCGTGGACCGCCATGTGCCATGGTCCCGCACGAGGGGGTGGTCCGTCCATGGCCGGCCGGGGGCGGGGCCGGTGTCGGGGCCCGCCCCTATGCTGCGGGCCATGGGCGACGGAGCACCGGCAGGCAGGGGTATGACGTGGGCGCGCGGCTGATCCCGGCGGAGCCGGCCTTCGCCCACCACACCGAACGGGAGGTGTGGGAGCGGCTGGCGGGGCAGCTCGACGAGGACTGCGTCCTCCTGGCCAACGTGCACCTCACCGACCACGAGCAGGACCACGCGGCCGACCTCGTCGTGCTGCTCCCGGACGCGGGCGTGGTCGTCGTCGAGGTCAAGGGCGGCAGCGTCTCGGTCGACTCCGAGGGCCGGTGGCACCAGAGCGGCGGCGGCTCGTCGAGGACGATCGACCCCGTCGGGCAGGCGCAGCGGGTCAAGCACGCGCTGCGGCGGTACGTCCAGGACGACCCGCGGTGGCGCGACTCCTCCCGCGCCCGGGTGCGGTGGCTGCACACGGTGGTGACGCCATACAGCGCCGTCCCGGAGGACTTCTCCCAGCCCGGGTGCTCCCGCGCGATGGTGCACGGCCGCGACGACCTGGCGCACCTGACGAGGCGGCTGCGGACGCTGGTGGAGACGCACGAGACCAACTACCGGCGGCCCGGCCACGACGACGTGGAGCTCATCGCCGAGATCCTCACCGGGCGCAATCTCATGAGCGCCGACGTCGTCGCCGAGTCCGACGACCGCGAGGCGCGGGCCGACCGGCTCACCCAGGAGCAGGCGATGATCCTGGGCGTCACCCGGCTGCTGCACCGGGTCGAGGTGCGCGGCGGGGCGGGCAGCGGCAAGACCGTGCTGGCCATGGCCCACGCGAAGCAGCTGACCAGGGGTTTCGGGGAGCAGCGCCCGCAGCGGGTGGCGCTGCTGTGCTACTCGATCGGGCTCGGCGAGTGGTTCAAGCGCTCCTTCGAGGGTGCCCGGCGCAAGCACACGCCGGCGTTCATCGGGCGTTTCGAGGAGCTCGGGCGGGCCTGGGGCGCCGACATCAACGCCGGCCGGGACGACAGCGACTTCTGGGAGAAGCAGCTGCCGGCGCGGATGGCCGAGCTGGCCGCCGGGCTGCCGGAGGGTCAGAAGTTCGACGCGATCATCGTCGACGAGGCCCAGGACTTCGCCGAGGACTGGTGGACCCCCCTGCTCACGGCGCTGCGCGACCCGGAGGAGGGCGGGCTCTACGTCTACTCCGACGAGAACCAGCGGCTCTTCCCGCGGTTCGGCCGCCCGCCGGTCGCGCTGGTGCCGCTCGTGCTCGACCACAACCTGCGCAACACCCGGCAGATCGCCGAGAGCTTCAGCGCGCTGGCACCCATGCGGATGCGGCCGATGGGCGGCGACGGGCCGGAAGTGACCTTCGTCCAGGCGTCGCCGGACGAGGCGCTCGGGGTCGCCGACGACGGGGTGGAGCGGCTGCTCGACGAGGGCTGGCCCACGTCCCACGTCGCGCTGATCACGACCGGCACCCGCCACCCCGAGCAGCACTCGCGGCAGGAGCAGCTCGGCCAGGAGGGCTACTGGCGCACCTTCTGGGACGGTGACGACGTCTTCTACGGCCACGTGCTCGGCTGCAAGGGCCTCGAGCGCCGCGCGGTCGTGCTGTGCTTCAACGAGGACGGCACCCGGGACCGGTCCAAGGAGCGGCTCTACGTCGGCCTGTCGCGCGCGACGGACAAGCTGGTGGTCGTCGGGGACGCCGACGCGATCCGGCGGATGGGCGGCGACGAGGTCGTCCGGAGGCTGGGGCTGGCCTGAGGTCCGGCTCAGCCCCTGTCCTTCCCGCCGGGGGAGGAGCACACTGGACCATGCGCGTACTGGTGACCGGCGGGACCGGCTTCGTCGGAGGACACACGGTGGCCGCCCTCGTCGCGGCCGGCCACCACGTCCGGCTGCTGGTGAGGCGGTCCCAGCAGGTCCCGGTCACGCTCGATCCGCTGGGGGCGGAGGTGGCCGACGTCGTCGTCGCGACGTGCTCGACGACGCGTCGGTGGCGGCCGCACTGGAGGGGATGGACGCCGTCGTCCACGCGGCGGCCGTCTACACCTCGACCCGCGGCGTCGCCAGGAGGTGGCCCGCACGAACGTCCGCGCCACCCGGACCGTGCTCGGGCTGGCCGCCGCCGCCCGCCTGGACCCCGTCGTCCACGTGTCCTCGGCCGTCGCGCTCGTGCGCCGGGGCGGGTCGGGACCGGACCTGCCCCTGGGCGACATGACCACCGCTTACGGCCGTTCAAGGTCGAGTCGGAGGCCGTGGCCCGGGAGCTCCAGGCCGAGGGACGGCCGGTCGTGTGCGTCTACCCCGGGGCCGTGCTCGGCCCGCACGACCCCTACCGCGGCGACCAGGGGGAGCTGATCCGCTGGATCCTGCGGGGACTGTTTCCCCCTCTGGCCGCGCGGCGGTCTGCACTACGTCGACGTGCGGGACGTCGCCGCCGTCATCCGTGCCGTGCTCGAGCCGGGCAGGGGACCCCGCCGGTTCGTCGTGCCCGGGCACCACGTCACCGGCCGGGAGCTCTACTCCACCCTGTCCCGGGTGGCCGGGCGTCGTCTGCCCCACGTCGACCTGCCGGCCGGGGTGCTGGCACCCCAGCTGAGGGCGACCGACCACCTGATGGCCCGCCTCCCCGCCCGGCTGCGCTACCCGGCCGAGTCCGAGGGGGTGGAGATCGTGGGCCGGGACACGCGGCTGGACGACCGGCCGGCCAGGACCGAGCTGGGGATCGTCCCCCTGCCGCTCGAGGACTCCCTGCGGGACACGGCCCGGTGGCTGGTCGGGTCGGGGCGGCTGCACCCGGCCCGCGCGCCGGCGCTGGGCTGATCCCGAGGACCCCGACGTCCTCGCCAGGGCACGGGCGGCGTTCGACCTCGGCGAGGGGGAGCTGCGGGTCACGCCCGGGCCGCGAGGCGCCGTTGGCCAGGTGTGGCGGATCGAGGTCGGCGACCGGGTCCGTGCGCTCAAGCACGTGCTCACGGGGCCGCCTCCTGCCCACGCGACGGTGGAGGCCGAGCTCCTCCTCGCGCGGGCGGCCGCCGCCGCCGGTGTGCGCCTGCCGGCGAGCCGTCCCGGAGTCGACGGGCAGTTCGTGGTGGGGCTGCCGGGCGGGGGGTGGCTGCGGCTCTACGAGTGGATGGACCTGCGGCAGTGCGAGCCGACCGTCGACCCGGAGGCGCTCGGCGTCCTGCTTGCGCGGCTGCATACCGTTGCGCCCCCGTTCCGGAACGAGCCCGACGGGACGCCACCGGACGGGTGGTACGAGGTGATGCCCGACGACTCCACGTGGGACCGCCTGCTCGTCGGGGCCTCCCGGGCGGGGATGTCCTGGGCCCCACGGCTGGCCGCGGCGTCGGCCGCCCTCCCGGCGCTCCGTGCCGCCGTCGCCCCCACCGACCCGGACCGGCTCCGGCTGAGCCACCGCGACCTCCACCCGGAGAACGTGCTCGCCGGGCCCGAGGGTGAGCTCGTGCTCGTCGACTGGGACGACGTCGGTCCGGCCGACCCGGCCAGGGAGCTCGCCAAGACCCTCGTGCTGTCCTTCCACGACGGCAGCCCGGACCTGGGCGCGATGCGTCGCACCTACGCCGCCTACGTCGGGGCGGGCGGTCCGGCACGGCTGAGGTCCAGGGCCGACTTCACGATGCTGGTCGCCACCCGGCTGAACTTCCTGTCCTCCCAGGCGAAGGTCGCCCTCGACCAGGGGGCGACACCGCGCGACCGCGCGTGGGCCGAGGAGGAGATCGACGAGGGTCTGCGCACCCTGCCGACCCCGGACCTCCTCGACGCCGTCCTCGACGCGGTCGGGCGGACGCCGCCCTTCGAACCTGTGCCGCTCAGCGACCGCTGAGGTGGGCCACGACCTCGCCGTCGAAGGTCACGACCGTGCCGGGCGGGAAGCCCTCCTCCTCGACGTCCAGGGTGAACGTGTCGGAGAAGGAGCAGGTCACCTGCGGGCGCGGGTTGTGCCCGAGGACGGCCCCGCCGCCCTTGAGGTCCGTGCCCTCCTCGACCACCACCGGCTCGCCCCCGGGAGGGGTGGCGGTGATGGTCATGGAGAAGGAGATCGGCACGATCACCCCGGTGGATCCGATCAGGTGGCCCGGGGTGAAGGACCCGTTGCCGCTCGTCCAGATCTCGTGGGTGCTGCCGTCGTCGCAGTGCACGGTCATGAGGTCCCCGTGCGGCGGCGCGGCGGACCCGGGTGCTGCGCCGACGAGCAGGAGCAGCCCGGCCGCTCCGGTGGCGAGGGTTCTACGCATGATGGTCTCCGTCCGGTCGGAGGGACCCCGTCGGCCCCTACGGGCCGAACCTAGGACCGGTCCGCCGGGGCGGACCATACGCAGAGGTGCGTACCCGCGTGGGCGGGACGCGACGGCATACCCCGTCGGTGGTGCACGCGGAGGGCGGGACCCCGGCGGTCCGGGGCCCCGCCCCACGGGCGTCGTCCCCAGGTACTAGCGGGCTGAGCCGCCCTTGCCCCGGCCCTTCCCGCCGGGCTTGTCGCTGTTGTCCGAGCTCTTGGCGCGCGACTGCAGCACGAAGACGCCTTCGTCGCTGCTGGTCACGACGACCTTGCCGTCACCGAAGTAGGGGTAGGTGCCCCACGAGCCGAAGAACTCGGTCCGGTCGTCGGCGGGGAAGACGTCGAAGAAGCCGCGCATCTTCACCCGGCCCTGCTCCTGCTTCCAGGTGTCGTAGATCCACAGGCCGGAGGTGTAGTTGGCCTGGTAGAGCAGGAAGTCGTCGACGAACATGTTGTGGTCGATCGAGGTGTTGCCGTCGGTGTGGGTTCCGATCACCGTGGCGTCGTCCAGGTCGTGCAGGTCCCAGATGTATGTCGTGCGCTCGCTGGCCACGCCGCTGAGCTCGTCGAGCTCGTCGCCGAGGAAGAAGTAGCTGTGGTCGGCGCTGAGCCAGCCCTGGTGGGTGTAGATGTCACCCACCTCCAGCGACTCGTCCAGGTAGCGGAAGCGGTCGATGACGACCGGGTCGGCCGGATCCGTGGCGTCGTAGATCGTCACGGTGTCCTCGTTGGAACCGATGCAGATCTCCCGCCCGGTGTAGTCGGCGTCGGGCCCGGCGTACTCCACGCACTGGATGTCGTGGGAGTAGCCGTCCTCGGTGAGGCACCCGAGGAACTGCGGGTCGTTCGGGTCGGTCGCCACGTCGTAGACGATGGCGCCGCCGTTGCCGTTCAGCACCGGGAACTCCGGGTTCGGCGTGCCGCACTCCTCGACGTGTAGACCGAGCCGACGACGTACATCCGCCCGCTGTCCTCGTTGAGGGAGATGTTGTGCGAGTTGGTGACGTCGTCGATGTGTCTCGTCAGATCCACGTCGATCGGCGCCGTGGCACCGCGGAACTGGGTGAGGTCGACGACCTGGATGCCGAAGCCGTCGAGCTCGCCGGTGGCCGGCACGTAGGTGCCGAGGTCGATCGCCTCGCTGCCGATGTAGGCCGTGTCCTCGTAGACGCGCACGTCGCCCCAGATGTTGCCCGTGTCACCGGGGACCTGCGACTCCAGCGTCCCCAGGTAGACCGGGTTGCTGCCGTCGGTGACGTCGATGAACGCGGTGCCCTCGAACGTGCCGACGATCGCGAGCTGCAGACCCGTCTCGTCGTCCTCCCAGCCCCACAGGTCGTTGACGAACGTCGACTCCATGTCGGTCAGCGGGGTGAACGAGGCCAGGTCGACCTTGTGGCACGGGAAGATGCCGGCCATCCCGTCCTCGCACCGGACGTCGGACATCGCCTCCATCGGGACGCCGCCGGGGCTGACGGCGTCGACGACGCCGTCGTAATGCCTGCCCTTCAGCGGCGAGGTGCCGGGGTTCTGCAGGTCGTGGGCGGGGTGGGCCGAGACGGGCAGATGCATGCTCGTGACGAGCGCAGCTGCGGCTACGCCTCCGAGCACGGCCCTCGAGTGCTTTCTCATAATTTCCTCCGAGTGGGCCGTCGGCTCGGCTGTGAGCCGACCGTTCCAGCGTGGCGCAGGATGTGATCTGGCGCACATCGAAGCCGCATCGGAGCCGGCGGAGCAGCATCCCCGCAGGGGAGGCTCAGCGCCGCGGCAGGACCGTCAGCACCCGCTCGATGTGGTCGCGGAACTCCCGCATGAAGTCAGTGAGGATCTTCTCCAGCTCCGGGTCCTTGACCTCACCGTCCTCGCCGTACGCCTCCGGGTTGAACTGGATGTAGGCCTCGGGGGCCGTCATCTGCCGGGCGTTGCAGAAGCTGAGGATGCCGCGCAGCCCCTGCTGGGCGACCGCGGTGCCGATGCCGCCGGGGGAGGCCCCGATGACCGCCACCGGCACGTGGTCGAAGGAGTTCTCGCCGTAGGGGCGCGACGCCCAGTCGATCGCGTTCATGAGGGCGCCGGGGATCGAGCGGTTGTACTCCGGGGTGACGAACAGGACCGCGTCCGAGGCCGCGATGGCCTCCTTCATCGCCACGGCCTCGTCCGGGTAGTTCGCGTCGAGATCGCGGTTGTAGAGCGGCAGGTCGTCGATCCGGATCTCGGTGAAGTGCAGGTCCTTGGGCGCGACCTTGATGAGCGCCTCGGACAGGGTGCGGTTGATCGACTCCGACGAGAGGCTGCCGATGAAGTAGCCGACGTTGTACGTCACGATGACCTCCTGGTGCTGGGGGTGCGCGCCGGTCCGGGGGCGCACCCCCAGCCTTGCAGAGGACGGCGCGTGGCGCTCAGAGGCGGCGGCGTGCGCCTCCGCCGAGGAGCCGGCCGAGCATCCCGCCGATCCCCGAGCGGCCTGCGGTGCGGCCACGTCCGACGCCGGCCGCGCGGCCACCCCGACGCGTCCCACCGGTCACCCGGCCGAGCAGTCCCGAGATGAGTCCCATGGCGCTTCTCCCTTCGGTTGGCTGCGCTGAACGTCACTCCAGCGAACACCAGCGGCTGCGGCCTCGCCAACGGAACCGTCCGGCGCAGCCGGGGAGGGAGGGGTCACACGGGCCGGCAGTCGTGCCCGCACCCCGCGTCGTGGGTATGCGGCGTGCCCGGGTCCGCGTGGTCCGCGGGCCGGTGCAGCACGGCCGTGGCGGGCTCGAGCACGAAGCCGTCGTCCGTGGTCCTGGCGGTGCCGTCGACGATGAGCGAGTAGCCCCTCGGCTCCGGAGGCGGGAAGAGCAGGGTGGCCGCCGGGTTGTCGGCCAGGTTGCGGGCGCTTCCGTTGCTGCCCACCGGGATCCGGACACGTCCCTCGACGACCTCAGCCGTCACGGTGACCGCCTTGACCGCTCCGCCGGAGGTGGTCAGCAGGTAGCCGTACGGGTACTCACCCAGGGTCGTGGCCAGCTGGTCGAGGTCGACGACGATGCTCATGGCCCCACTGTGCCAGGCCGGGTCGTCACCCCACCAGGTTCCGTCCGACCGTTCTGCCTTGCGCGACCTCCGGGTGTCGGCGACGGTGAAGGAACCGTCCCGTTCGGTCCCCCTCGACCCGGTGAAGGAGTCCCCCATGGCTGCTCGTGTCGGTGCGGTCGTCTTCGACGTCCTCGAGACTCTCCTCGACCTCGATCCGATCGGTGAGAGGCTCGAGGAGGTGGGGCAGCCGGCTGCGGTGCTGGGCCCGTTCTTCATGCGCTTCCAGCGCGATGCGATGGCGCTGACGCTGGCGGGCGAGTTCGCCGACTTCACCGCGACCGCACGCCAGGCCCTGCGTACGGAGACCCGGCAGACCATGTCCGAGGACGCGATCGACCACGTCCTGCGCGGCTTCGCAGAGGTCCCGGCCTTCCCCGACGCGGCCCCCGCCCTGAGCCGCCTGTCCGAGGCGGGTGTGCCCGTCGGCTGCCTGACCGTCGGCGACCCGGACAACACCCGCTCGTTCCTGGCCGGCGCAGATCTGGAGCGCTACGTCGACCAGGTGGTGACCTGCGACGTGGTCGGGGTCTGGAAGCCTGCACCCCAGGTGTACCGGTATGCCGCGGAGGCGCTCGACTGCGAGCTGGGACGGATGGCGCTCGTCGCGGTGCACGCCTGGGACTGCCACGGCGCCAAGAAGGCGGGCGCACTGGCCGGGTGGTGCTCCCGGCTGGAGGGGGAGCCCGGTGAGGTGTTCCTCCCGGCCGACGTCCGCGGCGACGACCTCCTCGAGGTCGTCGACGGGCTGCTGGCCCTGGGCCCATCGAGCACCTGAATGACCTCCACCGACCGTCCGGCCCCGCCGGCCGCGGCCGTCTGCTTCGATGGACCGGTGGAGCTCGACGCGGCCCGCGTGGCCAGGACCCACGGCAGCCCGCTGTGCCTCCCGGAGCCGTCGGAGATGCTCGGCGTGGCCCCGGGGTGGCGCTTCCTCATCGCCCCCGGCTACGAGGACGTGTGGTGCGACCCCTCGCTCCTCAGCCAGGTGGGGCGCCGGTGGTGACCGGCCCTCCCGACTGGTGGCGCGGCCAGGTGCCGGCGGACAGGCCGCCGCCCTGGGTCGGGCGGGAGGGAGCGACCACCGGGACCGTCGAGGAGGTGGACGCGCCCGACATACCCCTGCGGGACGGGCTGCGCCCGCTGCACTTCTTCCGGGCGGCCGTGACCGACGTCCAGGTGTGGCTCAACGCCGCGCACCTCACGGTGCAGTGGTCCTCCTTCGAGGGCTGCCACTTCCGGCAGCGGGTGCGTCCGGTCGTGGGCACGGACGGGTTCGCGGCGCAGGGGTCGTTCGGCAACGACCCTGCCCTCTACCGGGGGTGCACCTTCGAGCGGGTCCGCTTCAGGAGCATGGGCGGGTTCTCCCTGGGGCACGCCCGCTTCGAGGGCTGCACGTTCGTGAACTGCCGCTGGGAGGGGCACGTCGCCGACGCGGCGGACCTCCTCGACAACACCTTCGTCGGGCGGATGAACGGCTGCGTCTGGGTCGGCCGGTCCCGGTCCGACCGCTACCCCGAGGGGCGGTGCAACCTCCTCCGGGGGAACGACTTCACCGCGACCGAGTTCACCGACAACGTCGCCTGGCGCCTGGACTTCCCGCTCGCGGACCAGCACTGGCCGGAGGGATTCACGCCCCTGGTCGACGACCGCCCGGACCTAGGGAAGCGCTGATCATTTCGCGGTGCCGGGGTGGCGTGCGGGGCTGGTGGGCGGTTGGCCGGGATGATGTTGGTGTGGTCGACGAGCAGCCCAGCTTCACCGATATCGAGTACGGAAACCGGCGGCGGGTCTCTCGCCGGGAGAAGTTCCTGGACATGATGGACCAGACGGTCCCGTGGGATCGGTGGGTCGCGGTGATCGAGCCGCACTACTACCAGGATCGGGCGGGTAAGCGGGGCCGTAAGCCGGTTCCGATCGAGACGATGCTGCGGATGTACCTGCTGCAGGTGTGGTTCTCCCTCTCGGATGAGGGGGTGG
>NZ_MKKA01000012.1 GCF_001942405.1 Ornithinimicrobium sp. CNJ-824 | reverse complement strand
GGACCCCCACCCACCAGCCCCGACCCGACCACCAGCGCCGACGCGCCCGCCCGTCCCCAGCCAGAGCAGCTCCCCAAGCTGAACATCCCCACCCAGCCCCACAACCACCCCCCACGACAACGACGGCCACGACGACACCCCCTGGGACAAACCCACTTACGGACCGCCGCCCTTCTGACCGCCTGCCGGCGGGCCCCGACCAACCACCTGTCCGGCCCTCCACCCGGCGCGGCGCCGAGCACCGCCCCCTCCGAGCGTCCCCGGGATGAAGGGGGTTGTGCGCATCCCTCCCGAGGAGGACCGTGGCACGGGATCACCCGACACCGTCACCGCGACCGCCGCCGCGACGATCACCGGGACGAGGAGAGATCATGACGACGCTCAACCCCTACATCTCGTTCACCGGCAACGCGCGGGAGGCGATGGAGTTCTACCGCGGCGTCTTCGGCGGCCACCTGACGATCGACACCTTCGGCGAGGCCGGCCTGGGTGACGACCCGGCGACCGCCGATCAGGTCATGCACGCGATGCTCGTCACCGACGAGGACCTCACGCTCATGGCCTCCGACGCGCCGCCGGGCGTAAACGTCACCGTGGGCGACAACGTCCAGGTCTCGCTGAGCGGGCCGGCCGAGGACGAGATCGAGCTGCTCGGCTACTGGGAGCGGCTCAGTGCCAGCGGCTCGGTCGACATGCCTCTCGAGCGCGCTCCCTGGGGCGACCACTTCGGCGCGTGCACCGACGGCTTCGGGATCCGGTGGATGGTCAACATCGGCGGCGGCCAGGCGGCCTGACCGACGTCCGCCGACCCGACGCGGTCACCTCACCCCGTCCACTCCCCCTCCTCCCACGCCCGGGCCATGACGGTGAGGTAGGGGTCGACGTCCCACCCGTGGTCGACCACCCACCGCTCGTCGCGGTAGCTCCGCCCGTAGCGTGCGCCCCCGTCGCACAGCAGCGTGACGATCGCCCCCGCCCGCCCCTCGGCGCGCATCTCGCAGGCCAGCCGCATCACCGCATACAGCGCAGTCCCCGTGGAGGGACCGCACGACAGCCCCGTCCGCTCCTCGAGGAAGCGCATCGCCGCCACCGACGCGGCGTCGGGCACGCCCATCATCCGGTCGACCACGTCCGGGATGAAGCTCGGCTCGACCCGCGGCCGTCCGATCCCCTCGATCCGCGACCCGCACGGCCGGTGGACCTCCTCCCGCGCGAACGTCGGCAGAAAGGCCGACCCCTCCGGATCCACGACGCACAGCTGCGACCGGTGCCCGTGGAGGCGCACGTAACGTCCGATCGTCGCCGACGTCCCGCCCGTCCCCGCGCCGACGACGATCCATTCCGGGACCGGGTGCAGCTCGAGCGCCATCTGCTCGAAGATCGACTCGGCGATGTTGTTGTTCCCCCGCCAGTCCGTCGCGCGCTCGGCGTAGGTGAACTGGTCCATGTAGTAGCCGTCGTAGCGGTCGGCCAGCTCCCGGGCGACGTCGTAGACCTCACCGGCGTCGTCCACCAGGTGGCAGCTGCCACCCTCACGCTCGATGAGAGCGATCTTCTCCGCGCTGGTGTCCCGGTGCATCACTGCCACGAACGGCAGTCCCAGCATCTGGGCGAAGTGCGCCTCGCTGACCGCGGTCGAGCCCGAGCTGGCCTCGATGACCGTCGTGCCCTCGTGGATCGCCCCGTTGCACAGCGCGTAGAGGAACAGCGACCGAGCCAGACGGTGCTTCAGGCTCCCGGTCGGGTGGGTGGACTCGTCCTTGAGGTAGACCTGCACGTCCCAGCCCGGCGGCATCGTCAGCGCGATGAGGTGCGTGTCGGCGCTGCGGTTCGCGTCCGCCTTCAGCCGGCGCACCGCCTCGTCGGTCCATGCCCGGTCGTGCGGTCGGCGTGGACGGCGGTCGACGACGGGCACCGGGGAGGTATGCGGCGGGCGTGCGGCTGACGTGGGGTGGGCCTCGGTGCTCACCTGGACGACGCTAGCGGAGCCGGCCGACGAGCGGGCGCAGAGCAGAGCGCCGCTGACGAGCCGGCGGACAGCAGAGCGCCGCCGCCGACCAGGCAGGGACGGGTCGGCGGCGGCGGGCTGGTGAGGGGTGGGCCGTCAGACGAAGACGACCTGGGCGCCCTCGGCGATGTCGATGAAGTCGCCGGCGCTGATGACACCCTCGACACCGGGGTGCAGGTCGGCCTCGAGCAGCTTCATCATGTCGTAGGTCAGCCGGCAGGCGTACATGTGTGCGCCGGAGGCCTGGAGCAGGTCGAGGAACTCGGGGACCGTGGGGATCTCCTGCTCCTCCATCTGCTTGTTCATCATCCGCGTGGCGTAGCCCGTCATCCCCGGCAGGTTGCCGAGCACCTGCGGCATGGAGACGTGCTCCAGGCCCGGCTTGATGCGGCCCAGGTCGGGCATGTGCATCGCGGTGTTGCCCGAGAGGGTGAACTTGAGCTTGTCGTTCGTCTTGGTGTTGACGATGTCCAGGCCCCAGAAGGTGAAGAAGATGTGCACCTCGACGCCCTCGCCGAGCGCGGCGTTGCCCATGATCAGGGCCGGGTAGGCCATGTCCAGGTTGCCCTTGGAGCAGATGAAGGCCATCTTCCGGGGGCCGGAGTAGGCCGGGGCGCCGGCGCCTCGGTGGCGGTCGCCGTGCCGGGGGTGCCGTTGGTGGACGGCGCGGCGCGGCCCTTGTCGCCGAAGTCCGGCATGATGAAGCCCGCGGGGGGCGTGGTGCTGCGGGTGGTGGTGCTCATGATGTGGTTCTCCTCCTCGTCGACCCGGTCGCTCAGACGCAGCCGACGGGCTTGGGCAGACCGGACAGCCAGGCCATCTTTTTGGCGGGCTTGCCGGGGTACAGGGCGAACAGGGTCTTGATGTCGAAGCCGCCGACCGTCTGGATGCGGCGCAGCGTCGGGGTGACCCCCGTCTGGGCGGAGTCCTCGCGCATGAAGCGCAGGATGGCCAGGTGCTCGTCCGACAGGTCGATCCCGATCAGGGCGGCCATGTCGGCGGCGAGGTCCTCGCTCCAGTCGTCACGACGGGTCAGGAACCCCTCGGCGTCGACCTCGAAGGTCCGGTCGTTGAGCGTGTTGGTGGGCATGGGGTTCTTCACTCCTTCGGCTGGCGCTTGCCGGCCATCGACATGTGGCTGGAGACGGGCAGCTTGTGTCCGGGGAGCAGCATCTTCCAGTAGATCTGCTCGAAGGCCAGCTTGCCCAGGTGGTTGGCGCGCGAGGGCTTCAGCAGGGTCATCGGTCCGACGACCGGGACCGGGAAGGTGCCCTTGAGCGGCTGCGTGTCGTAGTTGAAGTCGAGCAGCATGGCCTGGCCACGACCCGACTCGATGAAACAGTTGGCGTGCCCGTCGAAGGCGTTCGGCAGCGGGCGGCCGTCGACGGCGGCGACGAAGTTGTCGATGAACTCCTCGACCGCGAAGTGTGCGACCGAGCCGGCCTTGGAGGTCGGGATGTCGCTGGCGTCGCCGAGGACGAAGATCCGCTCGTCGACGACCGACCGCAGCGTGTGCTTGTCGACGGGGACGAAGCCGGCGTCGTTGCCCAGGCCGGAGTCCATGACGAACTGCTGGCCGACGTTCGGCGGGATGGTGACGAGGAGGTCGAAGGGCAGCTCGCGCCCGTCGTAGGCGACCAGCTTCTGGGCCTCGTTGTCGATCCGCTCCACGGCGAAGTCTGCGGCCAGGCGGATGCTGCGGTCCTTGAGCAGGCCACCCAGCTCCTTGGAGGCCACCGGCTTGGTGAAGGCGCCGTCCAGCGGGGTGACGTAGGTGATGTCGACCTTGTGCCGGATCCCCTGCTTGCGGAAGTGGTCCTCGACGAGGAAGGCGAACTCCAGCGGTGCGACCGGGCACTTGATGGGCATCTCGGTGATGTGCACGAGGATGCGGCCCTCGGTGAACTCCGCGAGCGACTTCTTCAGCGCCACCGAGCCCTCGTAGGTGTAGAACTCGTGGACCTTGTCCCGCCACAGCGAGCCGTCGGCCATGCCGTCGACCAGGGTCGGGTCGGGCCGGGTGCCGGAGGCGATGATGAGCCAGTCGTAGGAGAGCCGCCGGCCGTCGACCAGCTCGACCTCACGCTCCTCCCGGTGCACCTTGGCGATGCCGGCCTCGACGAACTCGATGCCGTCGTGCAGCAGCTCGCGCCGGTCCTTGACCACGCGCTCGGGCTTCATCCAGAAGGGGATGAACAGGTAGCCCGGCTGATACCGGTGCTCGGTGTCCTGGTCCACCACGGTGATCGACCAGGCGCTCTTGTCGAGGGTCGCGAGCAGGTGGTTGGCGGCCATGGTCCCGGCCGTTCCAGCCCCCAGGATGAGGAGTTTGTTCATGCCCCCAACGATACCCCTGCGGGTATCCATTGACGCCATTCTGAGGACGTGACTTACGACACTAGGTAGTGGACTTCGGCAGGGCCCGGAGCAGCCCGGTCGCCTACCATGCCGACCGTGCCCTACTCCCGCTGGCCCCGCTCCGTCTACGGCTCGGGCGACGAGCCCGACCCCCGGTTCTCGCTGGCCAACGAGCGCACCTTCCTCGCCTGGATCCGCACCTCCCTGGCGCTGCTGGCCGTCGCCGCCGCGGTCGACGCCCTCCCCCTGCGCATCGACGACCGCGCCCAGGCCGCCCTCGCGGCCGTGCTGGCCCTGACCGGGCTCGCGTCGGCATACCACGCCTGGCGCGGCTGGGTGCGCACCGAGCAGGCGATGCGCACCGAACGGCCCCTGCCCGGCAACGCCGCCGGCATCGTCGTCGTCATCGGCGTGGCCGTCGCGGGCGTCGTCCTGCTCGTGGCCACCCTGCTGCGGGCCTGATGGGCGAGGAGCCGGCCCGGGGCACGGTCCGCGACCCGGGGCTGCAGCAGGAGCGGACCGCCCTGGCCTGGCGCCGCACCGGCCTGGCTCTCGTCGTGGGATCACTGACGGTCGGACGGCTGACGATGACGACCCTGGGGCCCACCGTCCTCGTACCCGCCTTCATCGCCGCCGCGCTGGCGGCCTGGGTCGTCAGCGTGACGCTGCGCAGCGGCCGCTACTCGTGGACCCACCCGGAGGACCCGCGGTTCGACCGCATCCTCGGCGACGGCAAGGTGCCGGCCGTGGTCACGGTCGTGACCGCGTCCCTCGCCCTCGGCGAGCTGGTCAGCGCGACCGTCCAGCTGCTGGGGTGATCCCGGAGGATCACCCGCCGGCGCGCCGTGGGCGGTGAGCCCGGGGTCGTCGGACAGCTCGCCCCGGAGCACGCTGCGGCCGCCGTGCGTCGGGTCTCCGTCGAGACGCTCCACGGAGATGTCGAGAGGGGTACTCCTCCAGGGAGACGTCGTCGGGGAGCTCGAGCCGTGCCGTCGTGCCCTGGAGCACCCCGACCGAGACCATCCCGCTGACGTCCGGGCGCAGCAGCCAGACCTCCAGGTAGTCGCCCTCCTGCTCGACGGGCCGGTCCAGCTCGACCAGCAGGGAACGGTGCCCGTCCACGGCGACCACCTCGGCGCGGGCGGTGAGGTCGTCCGCACCGGCCGTGGCGTCCGTGGCGTCCTCGACCGGTCCGAGACCGGCGGCGGCCACCAGCAAGCCTCCGGCTCCTGCTCCTGCCCACCCTGCAGCAGCCGGTCGCCCGACAGCGCGACCACCCCGCCCACCGCGGCCGCGGCCAGCATCGGCAGGACCCCCGGCCACGAGCGACGGCCGGCCCGTCGGGAGCCGTGCGCCCGCCGCGGTCCTGCCACGTGCCGGGAGCCGCGCGCCCGCCGGGTGGACCAGTCACCGGACGGGTTCCCGAGCTCCTCCTCCACCGCTCGCCAGACCTGCGGCGGTGGCGGCGCGCTCAGGTCGCCGGCCCGGCGCAGCAGCCGGACCACGCGCTCCTCGCCCGAGGACTCCTGGCGTCGGTCGTCCTGCACGGTCACTGCTCACCTCCTAGCCGGTCGCGCAACCGTCGCAGGGTGCGGGTCATGTGGGTCTTGACGGTCCCGAGCGGCAGGTCGAGCAGCTCGGCGATCTCCTTCTGGGTGCGGTCCTCCACGTAGGCCATGAGCAGGATGGTCCGCTGGGGCTCCCCGATCCGCTCCAGCTCCTCGTAGACCGTGATGAGGTCGGTGGAGTCGGCGGCGTCCCAGGCCGTCAGGTCGGCCGTCGCCATCTCGTCGTCGGTGGTCGGCACCTCGGCGGTGAAGGGGCGGGCCCGCACGACGTCGGCGACCCGGCGTCGGGTGATCCCCACGAGCCAGGCGCCGAGGGGACCCCGGGCCGGGTCGAAGCCGTCCCGGCCGCGCCAGGCGGACAGGAAGACCTGCTGGGTGACGTCGTCGGCCTCGACGGGACCGACGGCCTTGGCCGCCAGGCCGTGGACCATGCCGCCCCAGCGGCGGTAGGCCAGCTCGAGGCCCCGCTCGTCCCCGTCCAGCCACGCCTCCAGCGCCAGCCTCTCCTCCGTGGTCGTCGCAGCCGGTGGACCGGCGGCGTCGGAGGCGGCGCTGTCGGTCACGGGACCAACCTGCCGCAGGTCAGGACCGGGCGTCAACGTGAACGGCCTCCGGGTGCCGGCCTCCCGGTCCTGCACGGCGACCGCCCAGGACATCGCCGGTCACGACCCGTCGGCGACCGGCTCGGCCGTGATGACGAGGTTGTCGGTGTAGCGCCGGGTGTCGGGGGACCACGGGCCGGTGCAGGTGATGAGCTGGAGGACGTGCGGCCCGTCGCGGCGGAAGACCTCCTGGACCGCGAGCTCGGGCTTGGCCACGGTGCGCAGGGACACGATGCGGTATGCGGTGCGCGTCCCGTCCGCGGCCTCCACCGTCACCTCGTCGCCCTCGGCCACGTCGGTGAGGGCCAGGAAGGCACCGGGGCCGTCGCGGTCGTCGACGTGGCCGGAGATGACGGTGGACCCGGCGTCGGCGCCCGGGGCGGGGCCGTAGCGGTACCAGCCGGCCCGGTCGGCGTCCTCGGGGATCTGCATCTGGCCGTCGTCCTGCACCCCGACCTGGTCCAGGGGCACGGCCAGGTCGACCGAGCCGACCTCCAGGCGCACGGGCACCCGGTCGGCGGCGGCCCGGGTGGCGGCGGCCAGCCCGTCCAGACCGGCGGGGCGTCGGGCCGGCGGCTCGACGGCCAGCCGCGGGGAGCTGTCGGCGTCGTCGGCCGAGCCTTCCTCGGCCTCGTCGGCCGCATCCTCCCCGCCCTGCTCTCTCGACGCGTCCTGCGTCTCGTCGGCCGGTGAGTCCTGCGCTCGCCGGCCGCGCCGTCCTCGCTCTCGCCTGCCGCGCCGGCCTGCTCGGCGGGAGTCCCCGTGGAGGTCATGGCCACCTCCACGGGGACCTCACCGAAGTCCTCCGCCGCCGGGACCGGGTCGCGTGTCAGCCCGACCAGGGCCACGACGAGCAGGAGGACGGAGCCGACCAGCACCCCGAGGGGCACCGCGCCGACCCGCCGCCAGAAGGCCCGGACGGGCCCTCCGGCGGAGCTGTCGACCTGCTGCTCCGCGCCCTCGCCGCGCGCCGTCCCCCGACGGGGGGAGCCGCCCCCACCGGTGGGGTTCCCACCGGTGGGGACGGGGCTGGGCGGAGTGGTCATGGCAGCAGGTTCGACGTCCGGAGGGACCGGGGCTCAGCCGCGCTGGGTCGCGCGACGGGCCACGAGGCCACCGGCGGCCAGCACGCCGGCCGCACCGGCCGCCGCCAGCACCATCAGCATGGAGCTGTCCATGAGGCCACCCTGACCGGACGGGACACCCTCGGGGGCGCTGTGCAGCCCGTCGATGGTCTGGACGGCGAGGTCCAGGGTGCCGTCCTCGGCGGAGCCCCAGGCGTAGACGATGGTGTTGACGCCCTCGCCCAGGTCGAGGTCGGCCGGGCCGAGCACGACGTCCTCGGTGCCCGCGAGCACCACGTCGGCCGAGACCATGCCGGCCGGCAGGTCCAGGACCTCCTCGTTCGGGTTGGTCAGACCGGTGATGACCGGCTCGCCACCGGCGCGGACGTCCACCGCGGGGGCGGCGGCGGCGTGCCGGACGGTGAGGCGGGCGTCGCCCGCCGCGGTCTCGGACACGTCGTTGGCGAAGGCGGACAGCATCGGGGTGCCGTCCTCGGCCAGGTGGGCGGCCAGGGTCAGGTTGGCCCCGCCGGGCACCTCGAGACCCTCGGCGGAGATGGCCGGGTCGGCCGAGTCGGGGGTGTCGCCGTCGGCGTAGACGGCGATGTCGTAGGTGCCGGCCTCGAGCATCATCGGGTCGGTCAGCGTGCCGGGCTCGAAGTCGGGCAGCAGCTCCTCGCCGTCCACGTAGACGTCCACGGTCAGGCCGGGCACCCCGTGGAGGATGGAGACGGCCGACTCGTGGCCGTCCGCGGCCGCCGGGGCGGCGAGGGCGGTGACGGTCGCGCCGGCGACCAGGGCTGCGGTGGTGATCCTGCGCATCGTGTGCTCCTTCGGTGAGGGGCGGCGTCTCCGCCCTCTGACCCCTACTACGGGCCGATGTCCATGCTTGGATTCATCCTTGTCAAAAGTTTGTCGAACTTTTTTGGCGGTACCGTTCCACCGTGCCCATCGACGTCTCGCTCCGGCCCGCCGTCACCGACGACCACGAGGCCGTCGGCCGGATCCTCGTCTCGGCCTACGGGCCGAGCGGGATGGCCCCGGACGAGCCCTACTGGACGGCCCTGCGCGACACGGCCGCCCGGGTCGCGGACGCGGAGGTCTGGATCGCCGAGCTCGACGGCCGGGTCGTCGGCACGGTGACCTGGGCAGGCCACGGCTCCGGGCAGCGGGAGGTCGCCGTCGACGGCGAGGCCGAGTTCCGGATGCTCGCCGTCGACCCGGCGGTGCGCGGCCGTCGCGCCGGCCGGGCCCTGCTGGACGCGATCGTGGACCGCGCCCGCCGGGACGGCTACCAGGCCGTCGTCCTCTCCAGCGACGGGTGGATGTCGACGGCCCACCGGATGTACGAGCGCGCCGGGTTCGTCCGGGTGCCAGGACGCGACTGGACGCCGGTCCCCGGCGTGGACCTGCGGGTCTACCGGCTGGCCCTGTGAACCGGGCCCCGGGCGCGGCAGGGGCGCGTCCCGGGCGCGCGCCGCGCCACGGCATACCCCTCCTCCCCAGGCGTGCGGCTCCCCAGGTGTGCCGGAGGGAACGGCAGGACACAATGGGCACGTCAGACCCGCCGGGTGCCCAGGTGGCCCCGTCGACGACGCCCGACGCAGGGTGCCAACCGGAGGAGAGCAGATGACCGACCAGCCGCAGCCGCTCCAGGCCCCCGAGCCCCTGGCCGCCCCGGAGCCGCTCACGCTGACCGCGCCGCCCCCGCCGCAGCCGGTGGCCGAGACCGCCGCGCCCGCCATGGCGCCTCAGGTGGACCCGCAGGCCCTCCCGGCGCTGGACAAGAAGGTCGAGGACTTCGTCCAGGGGCTGACCCGGACCGAGACCCGGTCGCCGGAGTTCGCCCGCAAGGCCGCCGACGTCCGCACGATGGGCGACGCCGAGATCCGCACCGCGGCCGAGACCTCCAACCGGCTGCTCAAGTCGCCGGTGCGGGCCCTGCAGGAGGGCGGCGTCTCCAAGGAGTCCAAGGTCGGCCGCACCCTCATGGAGCTGCGCCGCACCGTCGAGGACCTCGACCCGGCGCAGGCCCAGGGCGCCAAGAAGTTCCTGGGGATGATCCCGTTCGGGGACCGGCTGCGCGACTACTTCCGCAAGTACGAGTCGGCCGAGAAGCACCTCGACGGCATCCTGCACGCGCTGCGCAGCGGGCAGGACGAGCTGGCCAAGGACAACGCCGCGCTGAACATGGAGAAGCAGCAGCTGTGGGACTCCATGGGCCGGCTCAACCAGTACGTCTACATCGCCGAGCAGCTCGACGCCCGCGTCGCCGCCCACGTCGCCCAGCTCGAGGAGACCGACCCCGAGAAGGCCAAGGCGATGCGCGAGGACGTGCTCTTCTACGTCCGGCAGAAGCACCAGGACCTGCTGACCCAGCTGGCGGTGTCGATCCAGAACTACCTGGCGATCGACATCATCATGAAGAACAACATCGAGCTCATCAAGGGTGTCGACCGGGCCTCCACGACCACCGTGTCGGCGCTGCGCACCGCCGTCCTCGTGGCCCAGGCGCTGAACAACCAGAAGCTGGTCCTCGACCAGATCACCGCGCTGAACGAGACGACCTCCGACATGATCCAGCGCACCAGCGAGATGCTGCGGGACAACTCGGTGGCGATCCAGGAGCAGGCGGCGTCCTCGACGCTGGGCCTGGAGCAGCTGCAGGCGGCCTTCGCCAACATCTACGAGACGATGGACGCGATCGACGCCTTCCGCTCCCAGGCGCTGGACTCGATGGCCCAGACCATCGGCGTGCTCGAGGGAGAGGTGTCCAAGTCGCGGGGCTACCTGGACCGCTCCCGCCGCACCGACACCCGGCTGGTGGGTGGCGAGCTCGACCTGGGCGACGCCCCGCCGACCCGGCTGTCCTGACGGGGCGGGGACGGCATGGGGTTCTCCGACCTGCTCGACCGGATGCTCGGCCGGGCGCCCGAGGCGGCCGACGACCGCCTCGAGCTGCCCGCGCCCCCGACGGCGCAGGACGTCGAGCAGGCGCTCGCGACCACCGAGGAGCTGCTCGGTTCCTCCGCGCTGCCCTCGGTCGTCACCGCGCGGGCCCAGCGCGTCGTCGACACCGTGCGGGACACCGTGCCGCGGATGGGTCGGATCTCCGGCAGCAGCCTGGGCTACACGGTCGTGGCGACCGCCACCGACTACCTGCCCGAGGCGATCGGCGCCTACCAGCGCCTCCCCCGGCGGTACGCCGACACCCGCCCCGTCGACGGCGCCAAGACCTCGCTCATGGTCCTCGTCGACCAGCTCGACCTGCTCGGGCTGACGATGGACCGGGTCTTCGACGCGGTCTACCGCGACGACGCCCGCGAGCTGGTCGCCCAGGGCCGGTTCATCGCCGAGAAGTTCGGCGGGTCGGCCGGGGGCGGGTCGTTGCGGATCGGGGCCGACGACCACGCGCCGGTCCCGGAGCAGCCGTCGGAGGAGTCTGCCGACGACGACGCTGTCGACCCGCTGACCCCGCCCGAGGGAAGGACCTCATGACCACGTCGCCGCTGCGCGAGGCCGTCGACACCCTGGCCCGGGTCGGCGAGCAGGCCGGCCTGGAGGAGGGGTCCGCCCGCGCCGAGGGGGTCGCCCTGGCCGCGGCGGTCATGGAGCGCAGCGTGGGCTCGGCCCGGATCGCCCGCACCTGGGGGGAGGCCTTCGCCCTGCCCGCCAGCGACTACTTCGGCACCGCCCCGCACGGCCGCCGCTACCGCGCCGTCCCCACGCCGCTGCTGCAGACGCTCCTGGCCGAGTCGAGCCCGCACGCGCAGGGGTATGCCGTCGCGCTGGCCGACGTGGCCACCGCGGCGAGCGCGCTGCCCGGGTCGGACGCGACCACGGTGGGTCAGGCGATCACCGCGGCCCGGACCCAGCTGGCCGCGGCCGGGGTGCAGGGGCACCCCCGCGCCGGGCGGCGTCCGCCGGCCGCGGACCCGCTCGAGGGCTACGCACCGGCCTCGCACCAGGGTGCCGGGCCGGACGGCACCGACCAGCGCACCTGGGCCCGGGAGCTGCTCGAGCGTGCCCAGGAGCAGTCCGGCCGGGTCCGCCAGATGCTGGACGAGATGGGCCGGTTCGGCCAGGCCGGCGGCCCGGGCGGCCAGCTGCCGCCCGCCCCGCCGACGTCGTGGACGCCGCCGGCGGGCACGGCATACCCCCCGGAACCCACTGCCGCCGCCACCCAGGAGGAGCCCGCGGAGGCCGGGCCGCCGCCCGAGCCCGCTCCCCCGCAGCGGTCGGTCGAGGAGCTGCTCGCAGAGCTCGACGAGCTGATCGGGCTGGAGCGGGTCAAGGCCGAGATCCACCGGCAGGTGGCCCTGCTGAAGATGGACGCGCGCCGTCAGGAGGCCGGCCTCAAGGTCGCCACGCTGACCCGGCACCTGGTCTTCGTCGGCAACCCGGGCACCGGCAAGACGACGGTGGCGCGGCTGGTCGGCGGCATCTACCGGGCGCTGGGGCTGCTCGACAAGGGGCAGCTCGTCGAGGTCGACCGCTCCGAGCTGGTCGCCGGCTACCTGGGCCAGACCGCCGCCAAGACCGCCGAGGTGGTGGCGTCGGCGCTGGGCGGGGTGCTGTTCATCGACGAGGCGTACAGCCTGGGCGGGGACCAGTACGGCAAGGAGGCCGTCGACACCCTCGTCAAGGAGATGGAGGACCACCGCGACGAGCTGGTCGTCATCGTCGCCGGCTACCCGGCGCCGATGGCCGAGTTCATCGGGATGAACCCGGGCCTGGAGAGCCGGTTCCGCACGATCATCGAGTTCGACGACTACACCGACGACGAGCTCACCGGGATCCTGCTCGTGCTCGCCGAGAAGATGGACTACGACGTCGACCCGGAGGCGCAGGAGCGGTTCCGCGAGATGCTGGCCGCCACGCCGCGGGGGCCGAGCTTCGGCAACGGACGCTTCGCCCGCAACATGCTCGAGGCCGCGATCGGCCGGCACGCCTGGCGGCTGCGGGACACCGAGGACGTCGACGTCGAGGAGCTGCGCACGCTGCGGCGGCAGGACTTCGAGGACCGCGACGGGGTGGACCTGTCCGTGGAGGTCGGGGACGGCGACGAGGACGACGGGAACGGTTCCGAGGACATGGAGGCCTCCTCGTGAGCACGCCGACGCCGGCGACGTCAGGGGGGACGCCCGCGACGTCGGGAGGGGCCGCCACCGCCGCCTCCGCCGCCACGCCCGCCCGGCAGCAGGCTGCCCAGGCCAAGCCCGCGCAGGGGCAGGCAGGCCAGCAGCCGGCCCCGGGCAAGGGCGCCCAGCCGCAGACCGCAGGGAAGGGCACCCAGGGGCACCCGACCTCCTCGACCCCCCGTCTGCTCCGGCTGGCCCGCGGCGTGACGGCGGCCGCGGCCCTGCTCACCGGGATCGTGGCCACGGGCACCTTCGACACCGGGGGCGTCAACAGCACCCCCAACGTCATCGCCGCCCAGTGGACCGCGGCCGAGCGCACGGGCGTCGGACTGGCCGAGGCCGAGCTGCGGGCCACCGAGCAGGCCGCCGCCCGGGCCACCGGCAGCGCGCCGGCCGAGACCTCCGGGGACCCCGTCGAGGCGCTGGGGGTCGCGGCCGGGGCGCACGCCCGCTCCGGCGGCGACCCGGGCCGCAGCAGCGAGACCGCGGCCGAGATCGCCGAGGCGGCCGTCCTCGTCGGTCGGACGCTCGCGGCCCCCGCCGCCGACGCTGCGGCGGACGGTGCCGCCGGGGGCGGCACGGTGGCCGAGGACCTGACCGCGGCCCGCACCCTGCTGCGCACCGCCGGCGACGCCAGCGACGCCACGGCGGCCACGCACGCCGAGGACCTGGCCACCGGCTCCCGGTCGGTCCTCACCGGGGTCGTCGGGACCCTCGCGACCCTCCTCATGCTCGGCGTGCTCGTCTGGCTGGCGCTGCGCACGCGGCGGATCGTCAACGTCCCCCTGCTGGTCGCCACCGCGATGACGGGCTGGCTGGCCTACGTCTCGCTCAACCCCGCTGCCGTCCCGGTCAGCGTCGACGGCCAGGTCAGCGGCACCGCCGAGGTGGCGAACGCCCTGCAGCAGGTCCGGGAGGCCAGGGCGGCGCAGTACGCCCCCGTGCTCGGCACCCCCGGCAGCTTCGGCACCGACGGCACGGACGCCACGCAGGCCCTGGCCACGCTCGACGACCAGGAGCTGTCGGACACCTGGCAGCAGATCTCCGCCACCCAGGAGGACGTCGCCGGCGCGCCCGACCCCGCCGCGGCCGCGGAGGTCCTCGCCGGGACGCAGGAGGCCTACGCCGGGCTGGACGCCGAGCTCTCCGAGCGGCTGGACGGCCGCCTGGACGCCGCGGCCTCCCGCGTCGGGCTGCCGGCCGTCGTCAGCTCCGGCCTGGCCCTGCTGCTGGGCCTGTCCGCCGCCGGCCTGGCGTGGGCCGGGATCACCCGTCGTCTGCAGGACTACCGGTGAGCCCCGCCACGAGCAGGTATGCCGTGGCGCCCCCCCGCACCCGGGGCGCTCGGCACCGACGTCGACCCCCGGGAGCTGCTGCGCTACCTGGACGACCTGATCACCTGGAAGGACCGGCGCAAGGTCGAGCTCGACGCCCTCGACCGCGCCTCGATGGACCTGACCGACCCGCAGGACCGGGCGGCCGTGACCCCTGACGTGACGCTGTCGATGACGTTGTGGCAGGCCGTCTCCGACCGACTTGGCCTCATCCTGGCCACCTGGGACTCCGGCCGGGTCGGGGAGGGTGAGCGCCGCCGGATCACGACCCTGGTCTGGGGGTCGCTGGAGCAGCCCGGACAGCGCGCCGGCGGACAGTCCCTGGCGGTCTCGCTGCCCGAGGCCTGCCGGCTCTCGGACTCCCTGGCCTCCGCGCTGCGGATGCGCCTGCGCCTCGACGGCGCGGACCCGACCGTCACCGACCGCCTGCACGACCTGCGCCAGCAGGTGGAGCGGATCGCCGACCAGGTCGCCCTCGTGCCGGAGAGCCGCCGGGCCTCGGCGCAGCAGGCCTACGACGCGCTGGACCGTCGGCTGGAGGAGGTCACCGGGCGGGCCCGGCGCGGCGGCGACGTCGGCGGCTTCCTCGGGCCCCTGGAGGTGGAGGCGGCCACGACCGAGCGCGACCTCATCGTCGCCGCCTCCCAGCGCGCGCACGCCCGGGTCGATCACGCCCGCGCCTCGCAGCTGGTGGCCGAGCTGGCCGCCCGCGGCGACGCGGTCCGGGCCCTCGCGGAGCGGGCCCGGACCCTGGTCACCCCCGCCCCGACGCTCGGTGTGCCCGACGTGGCCCAGCTCGGACCGGTGCCGGGCGATCCCCAGGAGCTCACGGCATACCTGACCCGGCTGGAGCGGGTGGACCGCGCGCTCACCCTGGCCCAGCAGGCCTACGCCGCCGCGTTGGAGCGGCGGGAGGACCTCGCCGGGCGGGCCGAGCGGGTGCACGCGGCGCTGGACGCCGACGAGCAGGGCGCGGCGGCGAGCGCCGGGCTGGCCGAGCAGGCGCAGGCGCTGCTGGCCCGGACCCCCACCGACCTGACGAGGCTGGAGGCGATGGTGCAGGCGCAGGAGACGCTGGTCCGGACGATGGGGGTCCAGCCGTGAGGCCCCACGACGTGGCGCCGGCGGCCGGCGGACGGACGGAGGCGCGGTGACCAGGTGCGTCGAGCCGGGCTGCCCGGGGACCTACGAGGACGGCTGGTGCAACGTCTGCGGGTCGCCCGAGCCCACGCAGGTGCCGACCGGCGGGGCCGGCGCGACCGGGCACGTCCACGGGGACCCCTCGCTCGGCCCGGCCGGCGCCGGGGTCGGGGCGGGTCCCTCGGCAGCCGGGCCGTCCGGGTCCGACGGCGACGGCGCCTCCGCGGGGGGCGACGGGTCGGCGTCCGGCAGCGGGTCGGCGGCAGGCGACGGGGCGGTGGGGAGCCCGTCGGCCGAGGCGCCGGCGGAGGGTTCGAGCGCCCACCAGGTCGCCACCCCGGCCCCCGGCCAGACCCGCCAGGCCGTCCGCGCGGCCCGGGTCCGCCGGCAGCGCGCGGCGTCCGGACGTCGGTCCCGGCTGGGCATGGGCCTGACCCAGGTCCCGCCGGTGCCCCCGGGGGACCCTCTGGACGCCGTCATGGTCGACCCGGAGGTCCCCGAGGACCGGCGCGTCTGCCCCAACTGCGGCGCCAGCGTCGGGCGGGCGCTGGGCGAGGGCACCGGCCGGCAGCAGGGCTTCTGCCCGCAGTGCGGCGCGCCCTACTCCTTCACCCCCAAGCTGGGCCCGGGCGACCTCGTGGCCGGGCAGTACGAGGTCGCCGGGGCACTGGCGCACGGCGGGATGGGCTGGATCTACCTGGCCCGCGACCGCAACGTCTCCGACCGGTGGGTCGTGCTCAAGGGCCTGCTCAACACCGGCGACGCCGACGCCCTGGACGCCGCGGTCGCCGAGCAGCAGTTCCTGGCGCAGGTCAAGCACCCGCTCATCGTCGAGATCTACAACGTCGTCACCCACGAGGGCGACGCCTACACCGTGATGGAGCACGTCGGCGGCACGAGCCTGAAGCAGATGCTCAAGGCCCGGATGCAGGCGGCCGGGCGCTACGACGCCTTCCCCGTCGAGCAGGCGCTGGCCTACGTTCTCGAGGTGCTCCCCGCCTTCACCCACCTGCACGACCTGGGGCTGCTCTACTGCGACTTCAAGCCGGACAACCTCATCCAGGAGGGCGACGGCGTCAAGCTCATCGACCTCGGCGGCGTGCGGCGGCAGGACGACCTGGAGTCGCCGATCTACGGCACGGTCGGCTACCAGCGCCCGAGGTCGCCGAGGTGGGCCCGTCGGTCGCCTCCGACATCTACACGGTGGGCCGCACGCTGGCGGTGCTGACCTTCGAGTTCCGCGGCTACCAGAGCGAGTACGTCGACTCCCTCCCCCCGATGTCGCAGGTGCCGCCGTTCGTCGAGCACGACGCGTTCTACCGGCTGGTGGCCCGCTGCTGCGCCCCCGACCCCAACGACCGCTTCCTCACCGTCGAGGACCTGCGCACCCAGATGGTCGGCGTGCTGCGGCAGGTCGTGGCCGCGGGGTCGGACCACCCGGCGACGCTGTCCTCGCACTCCCCGGTCTTCGACCCGCCGGTGTCGACGACCGAGACCCTCGCCTGGTGGGAGCTGCCCGAGCTCAAGCACGACGACGCCGACCCGATGCTGGACTGGGTCGCCAACCTGCCCACCTCGGACCCCGTGGCGCTGCACGCCGCCCTGCAGGGAGCCTCCGAGCGCACCCCCGAGGTGCTGCTCGCCCAGGCCCGGGCGGGCATCCGGGTCGGCCAGCAGACGTGGGTGGAGGACGCCGTCCGGGGCCTGCTGGCGGAGGACCCCTGGGACTGGCGGGCCTCCTGGATGCGGGGCCTGTGGGCGCTGAGCCGGGTCGGGACCGCGCAGCCGACCGACCACGACGCAGACCGCGCCGCGGGCCACGCCGCCGCCAGCCACCTGGCGGTCGTGCGCGACGCCCTCCCCGGCGAGATCGCGCCGCGGCTGGCGCTGGCGCTGGCCAGCGAGATCGGGGGCTACGCCAAGGCGGCCGAGCTCGACTACGACCGGGCGTGGCGCACGGACGCGGCGTACGTCGCGCCCGCCGCCTTCGGGCTCTACCGGGTGCGGCTGGGCCGCGGGGACGTCGACGGGGCCATCACGGCCCTCGACTCCGTCCCGCCCGGCAGCCGGGCGCACCCCCGGGCCCGCTGGCTGCGCGCCGAGCTGCTCCGCCGCCGGGGCGGGCTGGCCGACCTGCGCGAGTCGGTCCACTCGGTCTCCCGGCTGACCCTGGACCCCCGGCAGCGGGCCCACTTCTCCGCCGGCGTCTACGAGCAGGCCCTGGAGCAGGTGCGCGAGCACGGCGAACGGCCGGACTGGCGCCTGGGCGAGGTGCGCCTGACCCGCGACGCGCTCCGCCGGGCGCTGGAGCAGGAGTACCGCTTCCTGGCCGACTACACCCCCGACCCCGCCGAGCGCGCGGCCCTCATCGACCGGGCCAACGCCGTCCGACCCTGGAGCTGGACATGACGACGACCCCTCCCGTCCCCCCGCCTCCGGACGGCCTGCCCGAGCCGGCCGACCGGCAGGAGGCCGACCCGGTCGAGGCTGCCGAGCCCGACGCCGCCGGACCCCGAACCGACCCGGCCGAGGCGGAAGAACCCGAGGCCGAGGAGCCCGAGCCCTTCTCCGACGGCCCTCCTCCCCTGCCTGAGCCGATGCTCGTCCTCGACGGGACGCTGCCCGAGCACCCCGCCCCCGCCGACGAGCAGGCCCCGGACCACGGGACCTGCGCGGTGTGCGGCGGCGCCTACGACGAGGACGGCTGGTGCACCGAGTGCGGGTCGCGCCGGCCGGACCCGCGGCACCACTTCAGCGCCCGGCCGGACGACCACGTCGCCGCCGTCTGCGACCGGGGGATCCGGCACGAGGACAACGAGGACGCGATGGCCGTCTGGGCCGACGGCACGGGCCGGGCGGCCCTGGTCGTCTGCGACGGCGTGACCACCGCGACCCGCAGCGCGGAGGCCAGCATGGCGGCCGCCGACGCGGCGCTGGAGGTGCTCGTCGACGACGCCCTGGCCCCGGCCGAGCGGATCGTCGCCGCCACCGACGCGGCCGCGGAGGCGGTCGAGCAGGTGGGCCGCGACTTCCCAGAGTCGGCGCCGTCGTGCACCTACGTCGCCGCCCTCGTCCAGGACGGCACCGCGACGGTCGGCTCAGTGGGCGACAGCCGGGCCTACTGGCTGCCGGACTCCGGCGAGCCCCGCCGGCTGACCACCGACGACTCGATGGCCGAGGAGCAGGTCCAGGCCGGCATCGACCGACAGACCGCCGAGGCCGGCCCGATGGCCCACACCATCACCCGCTGGCTGGGCCCCGACTCCCCCGACCACACGCCGGTGGTCACCACCCAGGACGTCACGACGCCCGGCTGGCTGCTGCTGTGCTCGGACGGGCTGTGGAACTACGCCTCCGAGCCGCGGGCCCTCCGGGAGGTCGTCCACACCCTCGCCCGGCCCGAGGCGGACGGGGGCGAGGCACCGCATACCTCCTCCTCCCCCGACCCCCTCGCCCTGGCGCAGGCGCTGGTCGACTGGGCCAACGAGCGGGGCGGCGCCGACAACATCACCGTCGCGCTCGTGCGCACGCCGACGGGGCAGGATGGGACCCATGGCTGAGTTCACGGCGACCGTCCACCAGAACGAGCACCTGCCCGACGGCGGGACCGACGTGCACGCCATCGTCTCGGTGACCTGCACCGGGGCCGGCACGGTGGCACCGATGAGCAGCGGGTCCGGGGAGGCCGGCGAGATCATCATCGTCGACGTCTCCGGGTCGATGGACGTGCAGGGCGTGCAGGCGGCGGCCTACGCCGCGTCCGCCGCGCTGGACCAGATCGTCGACGGGGTCTGGTTCGCGATCGTCGCGGGCAACCACGAGGCCGCGCTGTGCTACCCCACGACGGGGACCGCCTCGATGGTGCGGATGTCGGCCCAGTCGCGGCTGGAGGCCAAGCGCTCCCTCCAGCGGCTGGTGCCCGGGGGCGGCACCGCGATGGGCCGCTGGCTGCTGGCGGCGGCCCAGCTGTTCGGGACCGTGCCGACGCTGACCAAGCGCCACGCGATCCTGCTCACCGACGGGGCCAACCAGCACGAGACCCCCCAGGAGCTGAGCTGGGCCATCGAGCAGGTGCGGGGCCGCTACCAGGCCGACTGCCGCGGGCTCGGCGCCGCCTGGCAGGTCGAGGAGGTGCGCCGGATCGCCGAGGCGCTCATGGGCACCGTCGAGCTGATCCGCACGTGGGACGGCCTGCCGGAGGACTTCGCCCGCCTCATGCAGCAGTCGATGGGCCGGGGCGTCAGCGACGCCGAGCTGCGGGTGTGGGCCCCGCAGGGCGCGCAGATCCTCTTCGTCAAGCAGGTGGCCCCGACCCTGGAGGACCTCACCGGGCGGCGGCGGGAGGTCAACGCGCTGACGGGGGCCTACGACACGGGGGCGTGGGGCGACGAGACGCGGGACTACCACGTTGCCGTCCGGCTGGCGCCGCGCGCGCTCGGTCAGGAGCAGCTCGCCGCCCGGGTCCAGCTCGCCGTCGCCGGCGAGGTCCGGGCCCAGGGGCTGGTCAAGGCCAGGTGGTCCGACGACAGCCTGCTCACCGCCCAGATCAGCCCCGAGGTCGCGCACTACACCGGGCAGACCGAGCTGGCCTCGGCGATCCAGGAAGGGTTGCGCGCCAAGGCGATCGGCGACGACACGACCGCGACGTCCAAGCTGGGGCGGGCCGTGCAGCTGGCCCGGCAGACCGGGGACGAGGCGGCCACCTCCCGCCTGGCGCGGGTGGTGGACATCGAGGATGCCGCCACCGGACGGGTCCGGCTGCGGCGCAACGTGGACCGCCTGGACGAGATGGAGCTGGACACCGCCTCGACGAAGACCACGAGGGTGCGGCCTTCGTGAGCGCCCGCTGCCCCGAGGGGCACCTCAGCGAGGCGTTGGACTACTGCGACGTCTGCGGCACCCCCATGGACGCGTCCGGCGGTGCCGGTATGCCGCCCGCGCCGGCCCCGGCCGGGAGCGGGCTCGACCTCGGGCCCTCGCTGCCGGGCCCCGGGGCGGGTGGTTCCGCAGGTGCGCCCGCCCCCTCGTCCCCGGCCCCCGCGACGATCACCTGTCCGCACTGCGGGGCGACCAACGTCGAGGAGGCGCTGTTCTGCGAGGCGTGCGGCTACGACTTCACGACCGGGACGCCGCCGATGGACAGTCCTGCCCCGGAGGTCGACCGGACCGGACCGGAGAGTTCGGAGCCGGAGGACGGCAGGCCGCCCGAGGGTGGGGCGGAGGCGGGCGAGCCGGAGGAGCCGGCAGACGAGCAGGAGGAGGCCGGGGACGAGCACGAGGCCCAGGTCGAGGTCGAGCCGGTCGAGCCGGTCGAGCCGGAGCCGGACCCCGAGCCCGAGCCGGAGCCGAGTCCCGAGCACCAGCCCGACCCCGAGCCCGCACAGGAGGCCGCCCCCGGCCCTGAGGCCGAGGTCACGCCCGAGCCCGAGCCCGAGCCCGAGCCGAGTCCCGCGGAGCCCGCACCGCGGGCGCACCGGGCGCCACGGCATACCCCTCCCTCCCGGGAGCTCGCGGACGCGTGGGTCGTCGAGGTCTGGGTGGACCCCGACTGGTACGCCGTGCAGCAGACCGACGAGACCTGCCCGAGCGCCGGAATCCCGGACGTGGTCCTGCTGACGCGCAGCAACGCGCTCGTCGGCCGTCCGTCCAGCAGCCTGGCCGCGCGCCCGGAGATCGACGCCGGCGGGGACAGCGCGGTGTCCAGGCGGCACGCCCAGCTGAGCAGCGACGGCCAGCGGTGGTGGATCGAGGACCTGGGCAGCAGCAACGGCACGTTCGTCGGCACCGTCGGCGAGCCGCTGCCGACCGCACCCCTGACCCCCGGCCAGCGGGTGGAGATCGACCGCGACGACCGGATCTTCGTGGGCGCCTGGACCCGGCTCGCGCTGCGGCACGCGACGGACGCGGAGAAGCAGGGTCGGGGCTGACCGGCGCGACGCGCCGCGCCCTGGCTCCTGTCTCTCGCGACGCCTAGAGTCAGCACCATGTCCACCGCGCAGTCCGACAGGTCCAGCCACGCGCCCTCGAGCCGCGGGCGGCTGCGCCGGTCGGGCCGCGCCATGACCCGTGTGGGTGTCGTCCTGCTGCTCGTCTCCCTGGTCGTCACCCTCGTGGCCGGCCTGGCCACGAGAAACCTGGTGAAGAACCTGCGCGACAACTCGGCCGAGCTGCTCGACGGGACCGCCGCGGTGCCGCTGTCCCAGGGCGACCAGCGCAGCCTCTACGTCACGGGCGGGCTGGTCGCGCCCGGTGAGATCGTGCCCACGCCGGTCGAGGACATCCGCTGCACGGTGGACGGGCCCGAGGGCGAGGTGCCGGTCGCGCACCTGTCCGACGAGGGCCAGCGCGTCGGCGTGGACAACCCGCTGGCCCGCTTCCAGGTCGTCGGATCGTTCCGTGCGGACTCCTCGGGGGAGCACACGATCGACTGCTCGGGCCTCGGCGTGGTCGTCGCCCCCGAGGTGAGCCCGGCCGACGGCCTGTTGCGGGTGGGCGGTCTCATGCTCGGCAGCCTCGGGGTCTTCGGCGGTGCCACGCTGGCGCTCATCGGCGGCGTCCTTCTGCTCGTCGTGCGGCACGGCACCGACGAGGAGGACGACGACGGGCAGGACCTCGACGTGTCTGCCCAGCCACCCTCGGAGGGTGCCGACGAGTGGTGGGAGGAGGAGACCGCGAGCCCCGCGGCGGTGCCCGACGGCGTGGAGGGCCCCGGCGACGTCGCCGCCGACGTCCCGGAGGCCGCCGGCCCGGTGGACTTCGACGTGGTCACCGAGGACGACTACGTCGACCTGACCGACGAGGAGCTGGCCGCGCTGTCGGACGAGGAGATCGCCCAGCTCGTGGAGTCGGGCGCCTGGTCTTCGTCGACGAGGACGGCGAGGTCGTGCACGATCCCACCGTCGACGGGGATGACGGCGGCACGGAGCGGCGGGACACCTACCGCTGACCCGGACCCCGGCGGTCGCCCCTCCCCCGGATTCGTCCGGGGTCTTCCCTGGACGGCCCAACGGCGGCATCATGGCTCTCAGCGCCATCGGCGCACCGTCGCGCCGGTGGTCCTTCTCAGAGGAGGACCCATGTTCCGCAGGATGGCGACCGCCGCCGCAGCCCTGACCCTCGCCGTGCCGCTCGCCGCGCTCCCCGCGGTCGCCGGTCCGCCGGACGGCAAGGGGCCTCCTCAGGAACGTCCCGACACCTCGTCCCGGAGCGTGCAGTGGTACCTCGCGCTCGGCGACTCGTTGGCCGCCGGCTACCAGCCCGGGATGGGTGACGACCTCGACGGCGGTTACGTCGGGCACGTGCTCGACGGGCTGCGGGACAACTACGCCAAGACCAAGCTGGTCAACCTCGCCTGCTCCGGGGAGACGTCGGACACGATGATCGACGGCGGGCGGTGCTCCTACCCCCACGGCAGCCAGCTCGACGCGGCCGAGCAGTTCCTCAGGGCCCACAAGGACAAGGTGTCGACGGTGACGATCGACATCGGCGCCAACGACGTGGCGGGGTGCGTCTCGGCGTACTTGGGGGATCCAACCATCGACCTGCAGCAGTGCATCGACGACGGACTGGGGAGCGTGGGGACCAACCTGCCGTTGATCCTCGACCGCCTGCGCGCCGCCTCCCCCGAGGCCGACATCGCGATCAACACCTACTACAACCCGTTCGTCATCGACGAAGCACTGGCGGCCATGACCGCACTTCCAGCAGCATCGTTGAACCAGCACATCGAGACTGCGGCGCTGATGTGGAACGTTGACGTCGCCGAGGTAGCGGCCGCGTTCGGTTCCGACGACCAAGCCATCTGCCTCCTGACCTGGATGTGCGCGGCCCGCGACATCCACCCCAAGGACGCCGGCTACGAGGTCATGGGCGACGCCTTCCTGGAGGCCCTCGGGTTGCCCGTGGAGTGACGGAAGCACTCTCGTCCGGTTCTTGACCGACCCCTCCTCCGCGACCTGCGGAAGCGTCCAGGGCCGCGTCAAGAACCGGACAGGAGTGCTGCCCCGGGCATGTCAACCTGCGCGAGATGCGCCCGACGGCATACCGTGGGGCCTGTGAGCACCGCACCCAATCCGTACGGGCCCGGCCAGTCCCTCCCCCGCCGCAGCAGCGGGATGACCAAGGCCGGCAAGATCATGTTCTTCGTCGGACTCGTCCTGTCCGTCCTCTCCCTGATCGCGGTGGTGTGGGGCACGACCCAGACGGTCCGCGTCGCGCAGAACATGATGGACGACACCATCACGGTCTCCGGCGACACCACCGTGCCGATGAGCCAGGGCGGCTCCCGGATGATCCTCACCGAGGGCGGGCAGGAGCCGACCTGCACCGTGACCGCCCCCGACGGCTCGGACGTGGCGGTCACCCAGGACGCGGCGTTCTCGGACCTCGGGGACGCCCAGGTCCAGCTCGTGGGTTCCTTCACCGCCGTGCAGAGCGGCGACCACACCATCACCTGCGACGCCCCCGCGCAGCTCACCCCCGAGCTGAGCGCCTCCTCGGCCATGGGCGTGCTCGCCGCCGGCCTGGGCCTGCTCGCGCTCCTCGGCTTCGGCTTCCTGACCCTGATCGGCCTGATCCTGTGGCTGGTCGGGCGTAGCCGCGACAAGAAGGCCACGAACGGCCCCGGCGGCTACGGCTACAGCACCTCCTCCGGCTACGGCCAGGGCCAGGGGTATGGCGCACCGCCCTCCCCCGGGTACGGCCAGCAAGGTTCCGGCTACGGGCAGCAGGGCTACGGCCAGCCCGGGTCCGCCGACGGGAACCAGCAGTGGGGCACCCCGGGGCAGCAGCCGCCGTCGCAGGGGTCCACCGACAACCCGTGGGCCGCGCCGCCGCCCCCCGGCACCTCCCCGGACCAGGGCACCGACGACGACCGTCGCTGACGACCGGTCGGCCGTGGCCACCTACGCGGTGAACGAGGCCGGCGTGGCCCGCTGCCGCGCCCTCATCGACGCCCGGCAGTACGTCCTCGACAGCGAGTGGTCGGACGTCCAGCCGGACGCCGACGCCGAGAACGCCTACCTGGAGCGCCACTCCTTCGAGGAGTACGCCGGGTGGCACCTCGGCCTGACGGCGGGTGCCACCGAGGGCACCAAGAGCCGCTACGCGTTCGTGTTCGGCGACTTCCGGCGGGTGCACCGGTCGGCGCTCATCGCCTGCGTCTTCCGGGCCGCGCAGTGGCGGCACAAGGCGGTCGAGCTGGCCGCCCACGAACTGCTGCAGCGGCTCGACGCGGCGTCGGGGCTCACCGCGGACTGAGCGGGCGGTCCTCGGGGTCGCCCCCGTCCTCCGTCGGCACCCCGTCCTCCGTCATCTCCCCCTCGCCCGTCGCCTCTCCGTTGCGGCGTCGGCGCATGAGGCGGCGCCGCCGGGTGCCGTCCTCGGTCTCCCCCGCGGCGGCCGCCCGGCGGGACTCCCGGTCCGCGGCGCGTTCGGCCGCCCGTGCCTCGGCCTGCTCCAGGTGGTCGGACTGGTCGAAGGTCACCGCCACGTCCTGGAAGTCCTTGATCCGTGTCGAGACCGTCGCGTCCTGGTAGGTCCGTACGTCGGCCGGGGTGAGGGCGACCGAGCTCGTGAAGGGACCGAGGAGGGCCCGGGGCCACAGCTTCTTGACCCGCACCACGTTGACCTCGACCCCGAGCACGACGATCTGGGCGGCCACGAAGATGAACCCGATGAGGCCGAGGACCACCGCGAACACGCCGTAGGTGTCGCCGGAGCGGCTGACGATCTGGTTGGCGTAGGTGATGCCGAACCGCTGCAGCAGGAGCCAGCCGACCGCCGCGACGACGGCACCGGGCAGCACCTCGACCAGGCGCACGCGGTAGGTCGTGCCGACCCACATGCCGAGGCTGAAGACGAGCACGGCCACGACAAAGCTGGCCGCGATCACCATCAACGGCACCATCTGCCGCAGCTCGACCCCGTAGGCCCCCGCGGAGTGCGCCAGGACCGACCCGACCGTGGTCCCCAGCAGCATCAGCCCGGCGATGGCGATGAGCGGCAGCGACCGGATCGGCGAGCGGATCGGGTCCGGGCGCTGGTGCCGGGGCACCGCCCAGCAGATGTTCATCATGTGCAGCGTGGCCTGCGAGGCGCGCACGGCCGCCCAGATGGCGATGACGACTCCGATGACCACCGCGGTCGTCGACCCGCCGAAGCCCTCGTCCCCGATCTGGCTGCCCAGGACGGGGAACTGGCCGACGGCGGTCTCCAGGATCCGCTCGCGCCACTCCGGCTCCCCGTCGAGGACGAACCCCAGCACGGAGGTCAGCAGCAGGATCATCGGGAACAGCGCGAGGAAGCCGTAGTAGGTGATGAGCACCGACAGGTAGACACCGTGGTCGTCGATGAACTTGTAGACCACCGCGATCGGGAAGCCCACCCAGCGGTGCCGGCGCTGCAGCTCGTCGAGCCGGCGGGGTAGCGACATGAAGGCCTCCTGGTGTCCCGTCGATTGTGACGCACCGGCCCGTCGGCGCCGGGGAGGACGCGTCCGGCCCGGGCGCGTCGACCAGGGTCGCGATCCTCGGGTCGGCCTCGTCCGGTCACCGTCGTCGGTCGTCCCGCCGGTTCACGGCGAGTCGGCACCACCGTTGACGTTGAGCGTCTCCCCCACGACGTAGGAGCTCTCCGGCGAGGCGAGGAAGACATAGGCCGGGGCCAGCTCGACCGGCTGGGCGGCCCGGCCGATCGGCTGCCCCTTGCCGAAGTCCGGCAGCTTGTTCTTGGGCTGGCCCTCCACGACCTGCAGCGGCGTCCACACGGGGCCGGGGGCGACGATGTTGACCCGCACGCCCCTGGGGGCCAGCTGCTTGGCCAGTCCCTTGCCGAAGGTGTTCATCGCCGACTTGGTCATCGCGTAGTCCAGGAGCGTCTCGCTCGGGCTGTAGGCCTGCACCGAGGAGCTGAGCACGATCGTGGACCCGGGCTCCAGGTGCTTCACCGCGGCCCGGACGATCCAGAACATCGCGTAGACGTTGGTCTTGACGGTCTCGTCGAACTGCTCGTCGCTGATCTGCTCGATGGACTCGGTGGCCACCTGCGCCCGGCGTTGACGACGAGCGCGTCGAGCCCGCCCAGACCGTCGACGGCCTCCTTGACGATCCGGTCGCAGGACTCCCGGTCGGTCACGTCGGCCGGGATCCGGATGCAGGTGCGCCCCTCGGCCTCGACGAGCTCGGCGATCCGGTCGGCGTCCTCCTCCTCGGCCGGCAGGTAGTTGATCGCCACGTCCGCCCCCTCCCGGGCGTAGGCGATCGCCACGGCCCCGCCGATCCCGGAGTCGCCCCCGGTGACCAGGGCCTTGCGGCCCTCGAGCCGCCCGGTCCCCCGGTAGGTCCTCTCCCCCCGGTCGGTCTGCGGCTCCAGCTCGGCGTCCAGGCCGGGCATGTCCTGGTCCTGCTTGGGCGGCGTGATGTCCGGGTGCCTGGTCACCGGGTTGTCGAACGTCAGGTGGTCCTTGTGCTTCGTCCTGGCCATGGGTTCATGCCACCACCACGGTCCGTGGTGCGCCAGCCGAGGCGTCCTGCCCCACCCGCAGGGGTATGCCGTCGCGCCGGCAGGCGTGGCACCGCACCGCTCGTCCGCCGCTCGCCTAGCCTGGGGAGGTCCACGAGCTCGGGAGCCCGCATGTCAGACCGCCTGTCCTTCTTCCCTGTCCCGTCCAGCGACGACCGGCCCGCCCGACGGCCCGCCGGTCGCGGCCGGCGCCGCGGGGTGGCCGCCACGGCCGCCCTGACGCTCCTCCTGGCCGCCTGCTCGCCCGGGTCCGACGGGGACGACCGGAGCGGGACCGACGGGGCCCGCGGCACGGACGGCTCGGCCGTCGCCCCGCCCACCGACCCGGACGCCTCGTGGCGACCGTCTCCGCGGGTCAGGAGGGCACGGTCGTGCTGGGGGCCGAGGACGACGACCCGGCCGAGGGCGACGACCCCGCGGCCCTCGCCCTGGCGACGGCCGAGCACTTCTTCACGGACGCCCCGGTCGTCGTGCTCACCTCGGCCGACGAGCAGCTGCGGGCCGCGTCCGCCGCCGTGGCCCTCGGGGTGCCCGTCCTCGTCGACGGCCCGGACACCTCGGCGCAGCTGGACCGGCTCGGCACCGAGGTGGCCCTCGTCGTCGGTGCCGTGGCGGACCCCGGCATCGACGTGGTCATGGCCGCCGACGACGCCGAGCTGGCCTCCCTGGCGGGTGCCACGGGCGAGCCGGTGGCCGTGGGTCCCGAGGACCAGTTGCAGCAGGTGGCCGACCTCGACCCGGCCTCCCCCGAGGTCCTCGTGCCGGACGGCCCCACGGGTGGGTCCACCGACGCGGACGCGGCGACCGCCGCCCCGGCCGGGGACGAGGGCAGCGCGACCGCAGAGGCCGCCCCGGCACCGGCGCCGGAAGGGGCCGACCAGGACGCCGCGACGGCCACCGCCGGACCGCAGGCTCCGGCTCCCCTGGAGTCCGACCGGGACGAGCTGCCCGCGACCGCGCCCCCGCCCCCGCTGGACGACGTGCTCGTGCTCTCGACCGGCGACCCCGCGCAGACGGCCGCTGTCGGCACGGCGAGGGCCGCGGGCGCGCAGGTGGTCGTGCTGCCCGGCGGTGACCCCGGTGCCTCGTCCGACTCGCTGTCCGCCTTCGCCGACGCGGCCGCCGGGGCGACCTCACTAGTGGGGCTCGGTGCGCAGTTCGGCGACCCGGACACCCTCGACTGGCAGGCCCGCGTGGCCGCCACCGGCGTGGAGCTGCCCGGCGGAGGCCTGACGACCCTGCCGGGCAAGACCTACGTGGCCCTCTACGGCACGCCGAGCACCGGGGCCCTCGGCGTTCTCGGCGAGCAGCCCATCGAGGACACGATCACCAGGGCGCAGGAGCACGCGTCCTGGTACGAGCCGCTGACCGACGAGCCCGTGGTCCCGACCCTGGAGATCATCGCCACGGTCGCCAGCGCGGAGGCCGGGCCGGACGGCAACTACTCCAACGAGCTGCCGGTCGAGGACCTGCGGCCCCTGGTCGAGCTGGCCGCCGAGAACGGCGTCTACGTCGTGCTCGACCTCCAGCCGGGCCGGACCGACTTCGTGGAGCAGGCGCAGATCTACGAGGAGCTGCTCCGACTGCCCCACGTGGGTCTCGCGCTGGACCCGGAGTGGCGGCTGGGCCCCGACGAGGTGCACATGGTCCGGATCGGGTCGGTGGAGACCGAGGAGGTCGACCGGGTGGTCGACTGGATGGCCGAGCTGGTGCGCGAGCACGACCTGCCCCAGAAGATGCTCGTGCTGCACCAGTTCCAGATCCGGATGATCCCCGGTGCCGACGACGTCGACCGGTCCCGCCCCGAGGTCGCCGTGCTCATCCATGCCGACGGGCAGGGGCCCCACGGGAGCAAGATGGACACCTGGACGGCGCTGCAGGGCCACGCGCCGGGCGTGGAGCACTGGGGCTGGAAGAACTTCTACGACGAGGACGTCCCGGGGCCTTTCACCCCGGAAGCGACGATGCAGGTCGAGCCGACCCCCGACTTCATCTCCTACCAGTAGCCGTCGAGTAGCCACCATCCCAGGGGGTGGGCAGAATGACACGACCGTGACCTCGACCCAGGACCCGTGATGCCCGACGCGCCCGACCCCGCCCTCCTCGACGTCCCCTCCGTCGAGGCACTGCGGCGCACCGTCGCCGAGCAGGAGCCCCTGCTGACAGGTCCTCCCCTCCACGACTCGGTCACGGTCCGGGTGCGCCGGGTGCTCGGGGCCGCCGCCGACCTGCTGGAGCTCCTGGACGAGGACATCTCCGGCCGTCCGGCCGGGGCGCGCACCACCGGACCCGTCGACGACCTGGATCTGCTCGCCCGCGACACGGTCGCCCGCGCGGTCACCTGGGTGGTGGAGTCCGTCGGCGCGCACCTGCGCCTGCCGTCCCGGTTCGCGGCGGGGCACGCCGTCGAGGGGGAGCACCCGCCGCTGCTGGCCCTCGTCGACGACCTCGACCTGCTGGGCCTGACCGTGGACCACGCCTACGACGCCGTCCACCGGGCCGATCCTGACCACGCTCGCCGCCAGCGTGAGGTGCTGCTGACCCGGTTCGGCACCACCACCCGGCCGGACCGCCTCGTCGACGAGACCGGGGTCCGGCCCGAGCACCTGGACGAGCAGGTCCTCGACGACCACGGGCTCCAGGTGGGCGAGGACGGCATACCCCGGTTGCCGGTGCCCGAGCAGCCCGACCCGCACCACGCCCAGGACGGGCAGACCCAGGAGGACACGTGAGCAGCAGGTATGCGGTGGCGCCGACCCCGCCGGCGGGGCCCGGGGAGCACCCCGAGGACCGGGCGGTGGACCACTACCTCTCCGAGCTGGCCCGGTGGCGGATGCGTCGCGAGCACGAGCTCAGCGCGCTGGACGAGGTCACCCGCACCCATCCCGACCGGGACACCCTCAACGAGGACGTCACCGCCTCGATGACGCTCTACCACGCGATCGCCCAGCGGCACGACCTGCTGATGGCCACGTGGGAGGACGTGCGCGACGGGGACGGCGAGCGCGAGTGGGTCTCCACCCTGCTGTGGGGTGTGCTGGAGATGCCCGACGGCGACCCCCAGGCGCTGGCGCTGGCGCTGCCGGACGCGCTGCGCATGTCGGACGCCTGGCCGCCTCGCTGCGGGCCCGCACCGGTGCCGACGGCGAGGAGCTGCCGGTGCGTCAGCGGGTGGCGGCGCTGCGGGCCGACCTGGAACGGCTGGCGGACGCGGTGGCCGGCGACGACGGCACCGAGCGCCTCGAGCAGGCCGGTCGCAGGCTCGACGCGCTGGGGCGGCGCGCCGACGAGGAGGCGCTGGTCGAGATCGGCGAGCTGGAGTCCGAGCTGGCCGGGCTGGAGCGGGCGCTGCTCGTGGCCGCCGCCGAGGAGGCCCACGGCACCGCCGACCTCGACCAGGCGCGGGCCGAGCGCGAGCACCTCGTCGCCAAGGGCGAGGCCGTCCGGGCCCTGGCGGCCCGGGTGCTGGAGAGCGTCACGCCCGCGCCGACCCTGGGCATCCCCGACGTGAGCGCCCTCGGGGAGGTGCCGGCCGAGGAGTCCGAGCTGACGGCATACGTCGCAATCTCGAGCGCGTGGGCAGGGCGCTGGACCAGGCGCACGCGACGTATGCGGCGGCGCTGGCGGAGTACGCCGACCTGGCCGACCGCGCGGAGCGGCTCGCCTCGACCCTGGCCGGGTGCGGCGCCCCGACCAGCGTGGACCTGTCCGGGATGCTCACCGCCGCCAAGGAGTCCCTGCACAACAAGCCGGCCGACGTCCGGCGGGCGGCGGCGCTGGTCGCCGCGCAGGAGGCCTACCTGGCCCAGCTGAGGCCGGAGTCGTGAACGAGGAGGAGGTCACCGGCCGCCGCACCGAGCCGGCCCGTCCGGTCGACCCGGAGGCGGAGGTCGAGGAGACCAGCCGGGAGTGCCCCCACTGCCACGCGACCAGCGTCGGGGACGTCAGCTTCTGCGGGTCCTGCGGCTACGACTTCGTCACCGGCACCCCGCCGGTGGCGCCCGAGGAGCTGCCGCAGGCGGACGAGCGGCGCCCCACGGCGGAGCAGTCCGCCGAGCCGCTGGAGGCCTACATCGACCCGCGGCGGGACGCCGACGACATCGAGCTGCAGACCACCCCGGCCGAGGTGGCCCTCGACCCCGCGGACCTGCCCCACCGGCCGGACGTGCCGCCCCCCACGCCGCCGGCGGCCGGCCAGATGGAGATCGCCCACGACCCCCCGCAGCGGCGGCCGCCCTCGCGGGAGCAGGACGCGGGGTGGGTGGCCGAGATCTGGGTGGACCACGCCTGGTACGCCACCCGCGACACCGACCAGCCGGCGCCCGAGGCGGGGCCCCCGGAGCTGGTGACCCTCACGCAGGACAACGTGGTCGTGGGCCGGACCAACGTCGAGCGCGGGCTGCGCCCGGACCTGGACGCCGGCACCGACGCGGGCGTGTCCGTCCGGCACGCCCAGCTGACCAGCGACGGGCACCGGTGGTGGGTCGAGGACCTCGACACCTCCAACGGCACCTACGTCTCGACCGTGGGACTGCCGCTGCCGACCGAGCCGATCGAGCGTGGCGTGCGGGTGCAGATCGACGAGGACGACCGGGTCTTCCTCGGCGCGTGGACCCGGCTGATGCTGCGGCGCAGGGCCTGACGCGGATGGTGCTCCACCAGCAGGCGTCGTCCCCCCGCCTCGGGACCTAGCGTCCGGGCGGGGGCGGTGGCGGAGGAGGCGTCGCGGACGGGCCGGGGCCCGGTGGTGGGGACGCGCCCGGGCCCGGTGGTGGGGACGCGCCCGGGCCAGGTGGTGACGACGCGCCCGGACCGGGGGGAGGCTGCGGCGAGGGACCACCTCCGGGGGGCGGAGGGGCCGAGGAGGCCCGGTCGGCCAGCTCGTCGAGCTGGGCGAGCAGCTGGTCCCGTCGGGCCGGGTCCGCCGGCTCTCCCCGGTGCTCGTCGTGGACGAGCCTCCCCAGCTGGGCGTAGAGCCGCTCGGCGCCCGGCACCCCGCCCGAGCCGCCGGGCAGCGTCATACCGCTCTGGTTGAGGGCCGTCTCGGCCTTCCCCGCGAGCTCGTTCGCGGTGCGCATGGCCTTGTCCAGGAATCCCACGGTCCACCTCCGGATGGGTGACAGCGACTGTGATCCAGACCATACTCGGGTCGTGGGCCGCTCGGGGAGCTCGGGACAGGTCCGAAGGAGATGGGACCGACCAGAGGAGATGACGTATGGCCATCCACGGTTCGCTGTTCGAGGACTTCCGCGAGACCGAGTCCCGCGACCAGTTCACCCGGCAGAACTCCAAGCTGCTCAAGATCCGCATGGACTACGGCCCGGTCAACGCCCGGCTCGGCTCGATGGTGGCCTACCAGGCGACGTGCGGTTCACCAACCGCGGCTCCGGCGGCCTGGACAAGCTGCTGAAGTCCAAGCTGACCGGCGAGGGCGTGCCGATCATGGAGTGCGCCGGCGCGGGTGAGCTGTTCCTGGCAAACGACGCCGCCGACGTGCAGGTGCTCTACCTCGACAACGACATGATCTCGGTCAACGGCGCCAACGTGCTGGCCTTCAGCGCCTCGATCGACTGGGACATCCACCGGGTGGCGGCGCGTGGCGGGATGATGGCCGGCGGCCTGTTCAACGTCTCGCTCCGCGGGTCGGGGTATGTCGCGGTCACCAGCCGCGGCGAGCCCGTCGCCCTCGACGTGGGCCAGGCGCCGACCTTCGCCGACGCGCACGCGTCGTGCTGTGGACGGCCGGGGCGCGGATGGACATCAAGGTCGACACCGGGGGCATCGGCTCGATGCTGCGGGGCGGCACCGGGGAGTCCATCCAGATGGCCTTCACCGGCAACGGGCACGTGCTGGTCCAGCCGGCCGAGAACCAGCAGAGACGGGTGCCGGCGAGCGGACCGGCCGCAGCGGCGGCCTGGGGGACATCCTGGGCGGCTGAGCCGCCGCGCCCCGGATCACGACTCGTCAGCACCGAAGACACGACGGCACGAAGGAGCACCGATGAGCACTCTTCACCGACGGCTGACCGCAGGCGCGGCCCTGGGCGTCCTGACGCTCGCGCCCGCACTGACCACCGCCACCGCCGCGCCGGACGGGCCCGGCCCTCGCTACACCGAGGCGCGGACGGGGCGGGAGATCCCTACCTGCCGCTCGCCGGCAACGGCGGGATCGACGTCCGGCACTACTCGCTGGACCTCGACTACACACCGCCCGGACCGGACCCGGCGCCGCTCGAGGGGTGGCTGGAGGGCACGGCGACGCTGACCCTCACGGCGACCCAGGACCTGCGGTCCTTCAACCTCGACCTGCGAGGGCTCACGGCCACGGAGGTCCGGGTGGACGGCAAACCGATGTCCTTCGCCCAGGAGCAGGGCAACGAGCTGGTCGTCCAGCCCCGCCCGATGCTCAAGACCGGGCGGACGGTCGAGGTCGTCGTCGACTACGAAGGCACCACGACCCGCCCCTTGGACCTGGAAGGTGCGCTGTACGGCTGGGTGACCACGCGCGACGGTGCGATGGTGACCAGCCAGCCCGACGGCGCGGCGACGTGGTTCCCCACCAGCGACCACCCGACGGACAAGGCGACCTACGACTTCGCCATCACCGTGCCCGAGGGGCTGGTCGCCGTGGCCAACGGGCTGCTCGGGGGCTCGAGGACCGCCGACGGGCGCACCACGTGGTGGTGGGACGCCCCGGACCCGATGGCGGCCTACCTGGCTACCGCGACGGTCGGCAACTTCGAGCTGCACGAGTACACGACGGCCAGCGGTGTGCCCGTCATCGACGCCGTGGATGCCGACCTGCCGGAATCGGCCTCGGCGAACCTGGCCCTGACGGACGAGATGATGACGTTCTACGAGGGCGTCTTCGGCCCCTACCCGTTCGTGGCCTACGGCGCCATCGTGGACGACGACAGCGTCGGCTACGCCCTGGAGACGCAGACACGGTCCTTCTTCAGCCGCACCGCACGGGAGGGCACTGTCGCGCACGAGCTGGTCCACCAGTGGATCGGGGACGACGTCGCCGTGGAGCGCTGGGCCGACATCTGGCACAACGAGGGGTGGGCCACCTACGGCACCTGGCTGTGGAACGAGGAGCAGGGCAGGGCCACCGCCGACGAGGCGTTCCAGGCCGTGATGGACCGGCCCGCCACGAGTGACTTCTGGCAGCTCGAGATCGGTGACCCGGGGCCCCTCAACCTCTTCCACTCGGCGATCTACAGCCGCTCCGCCGCGATGCTGCACGCGCTGCGCACCGAGATCGGGGACGACCACTTCTTCACGCTGACCCGCACCTGGCTCCAGGAGCACGCCGGTGGGACGGCCTCGACGCAGGAGTACATGGAGATGGCCGAGGAGATCTCCGGAGAGGACCTCGACCACTTCTTCGAGGTGTGGCTGTTCACCCCGGAGAAGCCCACCGACTGGTGACCCCGGGCGTCACGCGCGGACGCCCGCCCCCTCGTGGGGGCGGGCCGTCTACTGTCCCGGGGCCCGGGCGTCGGGCTCAGGGCCGACGCGGTACGCCGATCAGGTGCGACGACCGGGGTCGACGTCGCCGTCGCGCAGGCCCTCGCGGTCGTCGCCGTCCCGGACGACGTCGACCTCCTCGTGGGCCACGTCGGTGGTCACGTCGCGCTCGTCGGTGACGGTGGTGCGCTGCACCCCGACCTCCTCGGTGGCGACCACATCCTTGTCGATGACCGGACGCTCCTCGTGGACGGCCACCTCGACCTCGTCGTCCCCCAGGTCACCACGGTCGGCGGTGCCGCCGTCGGTGACGGGCTCGCGGACGACCTCGTACTCCTCGCGCTCGACGGGGACGGTGACGGTCTTCTGGTCGGTGACCACGTGCTTGCGCAGCCGGACCCGGCCGGTCTCGACCCGCTCGGTGCCTACGTCGACCCGCTCCTCGTGGAGGGTCATCCGACCCTCGTCGGTGCCGCGGTCCGCGGCGTCGCCGGCGACGGCGTCACGGTCTGCGCCGGCACGCACCTCATCGCCGCGGGGGTCGCCGGCGTACTCCTGCCGGGCGACGTCACCCCCGGCGTTCAGGTCCTGCCGGTCCTCGTCGAGACCGCCGGACATCGCGGCGCCGCGCGGCATGGCGTTGCTCTCGACGTCGTCGGCGCGACCGTCACGGTCGCGGTCGACGAAGCCCTCGCGGTCGACGTCGCCACGGCCGGTGCCGCCGCCCAGGCCCTGCACCTCGTAGTAGCGGTAGAGCTCGTCCTGCTCGCTCTCGCTGAGGTGCTGGTCGGCCTCCATGTTGGGGGCGTCCTTGATGAAGTCCTTCTCGTAGGGCAGCCGGATCGTGCCGTCGCCGTAGTCGGCCTCGGTCAGCGGCACGAAGGTCTCCTTGGTGCCGAAGAACCCGGTCTTGACCGTGACCCACGCCGGGTCGCCGGTGTTGTCGTCCAGGTAGACCTGGCCCACTCCCCCGAGGCTGTCGCCGTCGCGGTCGACGACGTCGGCGTTGTACAGCTGGTCGATGTGCTCCTGGGTGATGCGCATGGTTGCGAACTCCTTCCGTCTGGGGCACTACCCGACCGACCATGGCAGAGCACCTGGGGGCATCGCATCTCGAATAGACCGTCCTCACCCCCAGGGGTGGGGTGGGGGAATGGCTAGACTGAGGGGATGGACGACCCCGGCCCGGGCGGCGCGCCCCCCGCTGGTCGGGTCCGGCGCCGGCACCTCGACCGCCCCCACCTGGACCGCGGCACGATCGTGCGCGGTGCGCTGGAGATCCTCGACGAGGGTGGGCTCGAGAGCCTGAGCATGCGCAGCCTCGGCCGTCACCTGGGCTACGAGGCCATGGCGCTCTACCGGCACGTCGACGGCCGGGAGGGCATCCTCGAGGCGGTGGTCGACCACCTGCTGGCCACGCTCGAGCTGCCATCTGCGACGGGCTCCTGGGAGGACTACCTGCGCGGTTTCGCCGACGCCATGCGCGGGCTGGCGCACCGCCACCCCCAGGCGTTCCCCCTGGTCGCCACCACCCACCCGGCGGCCCCCTGGCTCTGCCCGCCGCTGCGCAGCCTGGCGCTCGTCGACCAGTTCTTCGTCGACCTGCGCACGCTGGGCTGGGACCGGGAGTCCTCGGTGGAGGCCTACCAGGCGTTCGCCGGGTTCCTGCTGGGCTTCCTGCTGATGGAGACCGCACGGCTCGGGGTGGGCACGGCGCCGCCGGACGTCCCCCTGGACGAGGGAGGCCCCGACGACCCCCGTGGACGGGACCGCGGGCTCGATCTCACCGCATACCCCACCCTGGTGGACCTGCGTCCCCTCCTGGAGGGCGACCGGTGCGAGGAGGAGTTCCTGGCCGGGACGGAGTCCCTGCTGGAGCGCCTGCGCAGGATCGAGCGGTCCCCCGTCTGACGGCCCGGTCCGGTTGACACCGGCGCGGGCGAGGGCCTGCACTGCGGGTATGCCGTTCACCGGGGTCCCGCACGCCGCGCCCGCCTTCTACGCCGAGCTGGAGGAGGACAACTCACGGGAGTTCTGGGCCCGGAACCGCGAGCGCTACGAGCGGGACGTGCGCGGGCCGATGGCGGCGCTGCTGGAGGAGCTCACCGGGGAGTTCGGCGAGGGGCGCATCTTCCGTCCGCACCGCGACGTGCGCTTCAGCGCCGACAAGAGCCCCTTCAAGACCCACCAGGGGATCTTCGTGCCGGTCGGGCGCCGGACGGGGTGGTATGCCGAGGTGTCGGCCGACGGGTTCCGGCTGGGCGGCGGGTGCTACCACCTGGAGCCGGAGGACCTGCGCGCGTTCCGGCACGGGGTGGACGGGCCCCGCGGGGCCCGGCTGGAGACCGTGGTCGGGCAGCTCGGGCAGGCCGGGTGGGAGGTCGTCGGCGAGTCGTTGCGGACGGCACCCCGAGGATTTTCCCGGGACCATCCGCGGATCGGGCTGCTGCGGCGGCGGTCCCTGGCGGCGATGCGGTGGATCGAGGACGGCGACGTGGTGACGACGCCGCGGCTCGTGGAGGAGGTCAGGGCGGACTGGCGACGCCTGCGGCCGCTGGTGGAGTGGCTGCGCGAGATCGTCGGCGACGGGTCCTGACGTCAGCAGGCTGTTCCGGCCCCGCCCCGGGCCTCCCGCAGGGCTGCCTCGACGACCGCCGCCGCGCTCGCCACGTCCTCGTGCTCCCAGATGCGCACGACGGACCAGCCGGCCTCCCGCAGCAGCCGGTCGGTGTCGGCGTCGCGGGAGCGGTTGGCCTCGAGCTTGCCGGCCCACCACGCCTCGTTCGCCCGGGGCCTGGTGCCGTGCTCGGGGCAGGAGTGCCAGAAGCACCCGTCGACGAAGACGGCCAGCCGCGCGCGGGTGAGGGCGATGTCGACCGTCCGCCGTCGGTTGCCGGGCACCGGGTAGACCACGCGGAAGCGGTGACCCGCGGCGTGCAGAGCGCGCCTCAGGGCCAGCTCCGGCGCCGTCTCACGGCGGGGCGCCCGGGACATCCGGGCCGACACCTGCGCCGAGGAGGCTCCCGGGTGGGGTGGGACGCCCACGGGTCAGTGCACCAGGACGGCCTTGACCACCTCGCCCGACCCGGTCGCCTCGATCGCGGACTCCAGCTCGGCGAAGGGGAAGGTGCGCACGATCTTCTCGAGCGGGAACCGGCCGGCCCGTCGCAGCTCGAGCAGCTGGGGGATGAAGACCCGCGGCACCGAGTTGCCCTCGACGATGCCCTGCACCTGGCGGCCCAGCTGCATCAGCGGCATCAGGTCCAGCGTCATGTCCGGCGCCGCCCCCACGATGCCCAGGCGGCCGCCCCAGGCGAGCGAGTCGACCAGGCGGGAGAGCACCGGCGCGACGCCGGTGGTGTCGAAGGCGTGGGTGGCCCCGCCGCCGGTCAGTTCCTGGATCTGGGCGACCTGGTCTTCGTCGTCGCCGTCGATCGTGTGCGTGGCGCCCAGCTCGGTGGCGAGCCGGAGCCGTTCCTCGACGATGTCGACGGCCACGATCGTGCCGACGCCGGAGGCGATGGCGGCCATGAGCGCGCTCAGGCCGACGGCACCGGTCCCGGCCACGACGATGCTGTCCGTGGGCCCGGGGCGCAGGACGTTGAGCACCGCGCCCGCGCCGGTCTGGACGCCGCACCCCAGCGGGCCCAGCAGGTGCTCGTCCTCCGCGGCGACCCAGTCGGGGACCTTGGCCAGGTTGCGGGCGGACACCAGTCCGTGCGTGGCGAAGGAGGACTGGCCGAAGAAGCTGGCCCCCACGGGGTCCCCGTCCAGGGTGACCTTGGGGCTGCCGTCCGCCCGGGTGAGGGCGAAGTTGAGGTCGTTGAACTGCTGGCAGTTGAACGGCCGCCCGGTCAGGCAGGTGCGGCACCGGCCGCAGGAGGCGTAGGAGGCCATGACCCGGTCGCCCTCGACGACGTCGGTCACCCCGGCCCCGACGGCCTCGACCACTCCCGTGCCCTCGTGGCCGTAGACGGCGGGCGGGAAGTCCGGCTGGTGGAAGACGTCGCGGGCGAACAGGTCGGTGTGGCACAGGCCCGTGGAGGTGTAGCGGACCCGGACCTCCCCCGCCTGCGGATCGCCCAGCTCCAGGCCGTCCACCAGTTCGAAGGAGCCCTGGGGCTCGCGGAGGACGTGGGCACTGATCTGCGTCGGCATGGGAATCCTCTCGTCGCGGTCCTCCCACCGTAGTCCGGCCGTGGCGGGCGTGCCGGGCCCTCCGACGAAGGGTCTGTCGGTGCCTGGGGGTAGACCGTGAGGTGTGGACGGGCAGGGACGCTTCGAGAACTCGCTGCTGCGCGGCATCGAGGAGCGGGCCGAGCGCTACGGGAGACGGTGGCCGACCGGCTGGTTCGAGCTGGACGACCTGGTCGGCGGCGGGGTCGGGCGGGGCCGGGTCACGGTGGTCACCGGCCCCGAGGAGCTGCGGCGGGCGGTGACCGTCAGCATCGCCCTGTGGGGCGCGGCCGCCGGGGCGACGACCCTCCTCGTCGGGTTGCAGGAGACGCCCGAGCAGCTGCAGGTGCGGTGCGTGACGTCGGCGACGGGGCTGACGGCGCAGGAGGTGGTCCGTCCCGAGGACGGCTGGCCGGGAGCGCGCCGGGAGGCCCTCGACGAGATCCTCCGGCGGGTGACCCTCCGGGCGATGACCCCGTCGTCCATGGTGGCCTCGCACCAGCTGACCATGATGCAGGTCGAGCTGCTGGTCGCCGACGATCCCTGGGCCGACCTGGGCGCGCTGTCGACCTCGCTCGCCGCCGGTCCCGGCTGGCAGCGTGGTGCGGCCGTCGAGGACAGCCTGCGTCGCTACGCCGCCCTGTCCCGGGCGGTCGTGGTCACCAGCGGTGCCGCGACCAGGATGGGCCGGTGGCGGCCCCACCTGCGGATCGACATCGCCGAACCACGACGGCCCGGGGCCGGGACCACCGCCCTGGTCCGGCGACGCGCCCACGAGGACGTGCGGCTCGCGCTGCCCTTCGCCGTGGACCCGGACGGCGTGCACCGCCTCCCCCAGCCCGGCCCGGCCTCCGGCTGGCCGGACCCACCTCCACCGCTCGCCCTCCTGGACGACCGGGCCGTCGAGCTGCTCGCGGCCCGGGGAGGGAGGCTGGACCTGCCCGGAGCCCGGGGCACCTGCCCTGAGTGCCACAGCCTCGACGTCCGCCACCACGTCCTGGGGATGCCGGCCGTCCCCTGCCCGGTGGCGTGGGTGGACCAGCTGGGCTGCGTCGTCGAGCCCGGTGTGACGCAACGCACCGCGAGCACTGCGGCCACGGGTGGGACCCGGACGGCTGAGCAGGGCGTCCCCCGCCGGCACGGTTCAGGGACAGGTGGCCTCGAAGCTTCCCTCCCCCACCGGGCCCCCCTCCTCGTCGACGAACAGGACCTCGCCGCTCACGTCCTTGCCGTCGACCTCGATGAAGTCGTCGGCCGCGAAGTCGGAGGAGATCGCCACCGACGGGTCCTCGAAGTTCTCCACGTCGTTCAGCGAGACGGAGTGTCCGAAGTCGTCGATGGAGACGTAGAACTGCAGGCCGTCCTGGATCGAGGAGACCACGACCTCGGCGCCCTCCTGGCCGATCTCCTCCTCGCCGAAGGCGCAGAGCACGGAGTCGAAGGTCCACTCCTCGTCACCGACGGTGAGCGTGGCCGAGCCACCCCCTTGGGCCTCCTGCTGCTCCGCCAGGTCGTCGACCATGCCCTCGACCATCTCCTCGAGCTCCTCCGTGGACGTTGCCCCGGCCAGGCTGTCCGCGACGTCGGCATCGGCATCGGTCCCGTCGTCGGTGCCGGCGTCCTCCGTCGAGGCGCCGTCGGTGCCGGCGTCGGTCGTCGCGTCGGCGGCGGACTCGGGCGAGTCCACCGGGTCGGTGGTGCCGCCCCCGCACCCGGCGAGGACGACCGCCAGCGCGACGGCGAGCGTGGCGGAGACCGGTCCGGGACCGGGGCGGGGGCTGGACGGTCGATTCACGGGCACCTCCACGACGTAGGGGGGAATCACGCTACCGGCGCCGGGATCGCCTGAACAGAGCTGCGGAGGAGCCGGTCAGCCCCGCAGCAGCGGCGGGTGCAGCACCGTGCCCTCCCCGGCCGCGGCCCGGTAGAGCCGGGCGGGCCGACCCCGGCGCCCCTCGGCATACCTGCCGGTGTCCTCGACGAACCCCTCGGTGCCCAGGACCTTGCGCTGGAAGTTGGACCGGTCGAGCGTGCTGCCCCACACCGTCTCGTAGACGTGCCGCAGGTCGCGCAGGGTGAACTCCCGGGGGCAGAAGCTGGTGGCCAGGGTGGTGTACTCCAGCTTGGCTCTGGCCCGCTCGAGCCCGTCGGTGAGGATCTGGTGGTGGTCGAAGGCCAGCGGCATCGCCAGGGCCTCCTCGACCGGCCACCACCTGGCCTCGGCGGCGTCGGTGCCGGCCGCCGGCTCGGGCAGGTGGGCGCCCAGGGCGAGCCAGGCCACGCTGACGACGCGCTCGGGCCGAGGGTCGCGGCCGGGCGCGCCGTAGGTGCGCAGCTGCTCCAGCCGCAGGTCGTCCCGGGTGACCCGGCACTCCTCGGCGAGCTCGCGGTAGGCCGCCTCCTCGAGGTCCTCCTCGACCCGGGTGAAGCCGCCCGGGAGGGCCCAGCGGCCGGCGAACGGCTCACCTCCCCGTCGGACCAGGAGCACGTGGAGGACCTCGTCGCGGATGGTGAGGGCGACGACGTCGACGGTGACGGCGAAGGCGGGGTAGGCGGCCACGGCCCCAGCGTAACCCCTTAAGGGTCAACGACACCCTTTGTCGGTGGGCTCGCATGTAGTCACTCTGACACGAAGAAAGAAGGTCCCCATGCACCTCAGCACCGTCCAGCACGACCGCACCGCCGGCGTCCTCCTCGGGCAGGCCTGCGGCGACGCCCTCGGCGTCCCCTACGAGTTCGGCACGGCCCGGCTCGACCCGACCAGCGGCCCCCGGATGGCGGGGGGTGGGCTGGGGGGCTACGCGCCGGGCGAGTGGTCCGACGACACCCAGATGGCCGTCGCGGTCGCCCAGGTGGCCGCCACCGGGGCCGACCTGGCCGGGGACGACGGCCTGGAGCAGGTCGCGGCCGGCTTCCTGCGCTGGCACGCCCACGGCCCGGCCGACATCGGCGTCCAGACCCGGCAGATCCTGGCCGACCGCCCGCACCACCCCTCGGACCGGGACCACGTCGCCCTGCGTGAGCTGGCCGCCGACCTGCACCGTCGCACCGGCCGGACCGCCGGCAACGGCGCGCTGATGCGCACCTCCGTGGTCGGCCTGACCCGTCTCGACGACCGGGAGGCCACCGCCGGGGCGGCCCGGGCCGTGGCGACCCTGACGCACGCCGACCCGGTCGCGGGCGACTCGTGCGTGCTGTGGTCCGAGGCGGTCCGCCGGGCCGTGCTCGACGGGGTGCTCGACGTGGCGGCGGGGCTCGACCTGCTGCCGACGGACCGGCGCACCTGGTGGGCCGAGCGGCTCGAGGAGGCGCAGACCCGGCCGCCGGAGACGTTCGCGGGCAACGGCTGGACGGCCACCGCCCTCCAGGCCGCCTGGTCGGCGATCTGGCACACCCGGGAGGTCGGGACCGGCCCGGACCACGTCGTGGCCGCGCTGCACTGGGCGGTCGGCATCGGGCACGACACCGACACGGTGGCCGCGATCGCGGGCGGGCTGCTCGGGGCGCGCTACGGCGCCTCGGCGCTGCCGTTCGCCTGGACGCGGGAGGTGCACGGCTGGCCGGGGCTGCGGTCCCGGGGCCTGGTCTCCCTGGCGGTCCGCACCGCCGCGGGCGGTGGGCGCGGCGCCCAGGGCTGGCCGGGCGTCCCCCGCATGGACGACGGGGCGCAGCGGCCGCTGGCGGCGGCGCTGCCCTCCGACCCGGACGTGCTGCTGGGCACCATCGCCGACCTGGGCCGCGTCCGCGAACTCGGCGTCGACGCCGTTGTCTCGCTGTGCCGGCTGGGCCAGGACGAGCACGCCCCCTCCCCGGTCGAGCCCCGCGACCACGCCGAGGTGTGGCTCGTCGACTCCGACGACCCGGCCAGCCACCAGCACCTGCGGTTCGCCCTCGCCGAGGCGGCCCGGGCGGTGGCCACCCTCCGCGCCGAGGGCCGGCGGGTGCTGCTGCACTGCGTGGCCGCCCACCACCGCACGCCTGCGGTCGCGCTGGCCTACCTGAGGGTGAGGGGCATGGAGCGCGCGGCCGCCGCGGACGAGGTCACCCAGGCCCTGGGCCGGGACGCGGTCGACGGGCTGCTGTGGCAGGAGGCGGGCCGCGACTGACGGGCACGCCTGAGGGGCACGCCCAGGCGCGGGCGGCGCCACGCCATACCCGCCCGTCGGTGTTTGCATAATCGGGTAAGGACACCCTAACCTCACTTCGGTCCGCGTTCCGGACCCCACGGGGTCCCCGCCCGAGGAGTCCTCGATGTCCCGACGTCCCGCCGTCCTCCGCACGACCGCCCTGGCCGCCGCCGCCCTGCTCACCCTGACCGCCTGCTCCACCGGCCCGACCTCCGACGCGGAGAGCGGGGACACCGCCAACGACACCGGCGACGCCGGGCAGGGCACGGGCACCGCGACCGGCGACGACGGATCGGCTGCCGGCGGCGAGGACACCGGCGCCTTCCCGGTCACCGTCGACCACGCCTTCGGCAGCACCGAGATCACCGCGGACCCCCAGCGCGTGGTCACCGTCGGCTGGACCGACCACGAGGTCATGGCCGCCCTCGGCGAGGTGCCGGTCGGCGCGGTGACGATCAACTGGGGCGGCAACGAGGCCGGCTCGACCGACTGGTTCGACGAGGCGGTCACCGAGCTCGGCCACGACCCGGCCGACATCACCCGCTACGACGACTCCGACGGCATCCCGGTCGACGAGATCGCCGCGATGGAGCCCGACCTGATCATCGGCACCAACTCGGGCATGAGCGAGGAGGACTACGACCGCCTCTCCCGGATCGCGCCGACCGTCGCCTACCCGGAGACGGCGTGGGCGACCCCGTGGCGTGAGTCCGTCGAGCTCGTCGGCCAGGCGATCGGCCGGCCGGAGCAGGCGCAGGAGGCCGTCGCCGAGACCGAGGCCGCGTTCGAGGCGGCCCGTGAGGAGTTCCCCCAGCTCGAGGGAACCTCCTTCGCGTGGGGCTGGTTCAGCCCGACCGACACCTCGACCATCGGCCTCTACAACGTCATCGACCTGCGCCCGCAGTTCCTCACCGAGCTCGGCATGGTCAACGCCCCGGTCGTGGAGGAGATGAGCGGCGAGGAGAACTTCTCGGCCAACCTGTCCGCCGAGCAGGCGGACACCCTCGAGGCCGACGTCTTCATCTTCTACACCGACGGCGGCTTCACCGCGGACATGCTGCTCGAGGACCCGCTGCTCTCGCAGATCCCCGCGATGGCCTCCGGGGCCTACGTCGAGGCCGACGAGCCGCAGGACGTCGTGGGCATGAGCTCGCCGACCCCGCTGTCCATCCCGGTCGCACTCGACCGTTTCGTCCCGCAGGTCGCCGAGGCCGCCGCCACCGCGGCGGAGGCCGACGCCCGCTGAGCGACCCATCCCCCCTGCTGATCGGAGAGCCGCGATCGCCACGCGCACCAGCACCCTCCCCGGCACGCCGCGCACCCGCGGCGTGCCGGCAGGGCGCCGTCGGACCTGGGAGCCCCTGGCCGTCGGGCTCGGTGCCGTCGTGCTGGCCGTCGCGATCTCGGTCGCGGTCGGCTCGCGCACCCTCGGCCCCGGCGAGGTGCTCTCCGGGGTCGAGGCCCTCCTGCGCGGCGGCACCACCGACCCGGCCGCCGCGATCGTCGCCGCCCGGGTCGACCGCACGGTCGTCGGCGCCGTCGTCGGACTCGCGGTCGCGCTGTCGGGGGCAGCCATGCAGGGGCTGACCCGCAACCCGCTGGCGGACCCGGGGATCCTCGGCGTCAACGCCGGAGCGGCGCTCGGGGTCGTGCTCGGCATCCAGCTGCTCGGCGTCGGTTCCGCAGCGGCGTTCGGCTGGCTCGCCCTGGGGGGCGGGGTCGTCGCCGCCGTCGTCGTGTATGCCGTCTCCGCCGCCGCGCCCGGCGGCCCCGCCCCGCTCACCATGGCCCTGGCCGGCGCCGCCCTCACGGCCGGGGCGGTCAGCGTCGTGGCCGGACTGCTCATCAGCGACCGCAGCGCCCTGGACACCTTCCGCTTCTGGCAGGTCGGCAGCGTCGCCGGACGACCGGTGGGCCTGGTCCTCGACGTCCTGCCGCTGCTGGTCGTCTCCCTCCTCGTCGTCGCCCTGTCCGGCCCGGTGCTCAACGCCACCGCCCTGGGCGACGACCTCGAGCGGGCGCTCGGCCAGCGGGTCCACCTGGCGCGCGGCGTCGTCGCCCTCGGCGCCGTCGGCCTGGCCGCCGGCGCCGTGGCGCTGGCCGGTCCGGTCGGCTTCGTCGGCCTGGTCGTGCCGCACCTGGTGCGGCTCGTCACCGGCCCCGACTACCGCCGCATCCTCCTCGGCAGCGCGATCGTCGGGCCGGTGCTGGTGCTGCTGACCGACACGCTCGGCCGGATCGTCATGCCGCCCTCGGAGATCCAGGTCGGCCTCATGACCGCGGTGCTCGGCGCCCCCGGCCTCATCTGGCTCGTGCGCAGGACGGCCGTGCGATGAGCGTGGACGTCGCCCCGGGGAGGGTCGTCGACCGGGTCGAGCAGGTCCGCTCCTCCCGCCGCCGGGCCGGCCGGCGCGGGCAGCTCGTCCTCGGCGGCCTGCTCGCCGCCTGGCTGGTGGCCATGGTGGTGCGGACCCTGCTGGGCGACTTCACGATCACCGTCCCCGACTTCTGGCGCATCGTCCTAGGCACGGGCGAGGTGCCCGGCGGCGCCGAGTTCATCCTGCTGGAGTCCAAGCTGCCGCGCGCCGTCGTCGGCACCCTCGCCGGCATGGCGCTGGGCGCGAGCGGGGCAACCTTCCAGCTCATGGCCCGCAACCCCCTGGCCAGCCCCGACGTCCTCGGCCTGACCATGGGCGCGAGCGCGGCGGCCGTCTTCACGCTCGTGGTCCTCGGCGGGTCGGGGGCGGCCGTCACGGTGGCGGCCCTGGTCGGCGCCGCCCTCGTGGCCGTGGCCCTGCTGACGCTGTCGGCCTCCCGCCCCGGCGCGGCCCCGACGCGGATGATCCTCGTCGGGATCGCGCTGTCGGCGATGCTCACCTCGGTCGTGCACTGGGTGCTGCTGCGCGCCGACGTCTACCGGGCGCACGAGGCGATGGTCTGGCTGACCGGCAGCCTCAACGGCGTCACCTGGCGCCAGATCGGGCTGCTCGCCGTGGTCGTGGCGCTGGCCCTCCCGCTGCTGCTCGCCACCGCCCGCGAGCTGCACCTCGTCGAGCTCGGCGACGACGTCGCCGCCGGCGTCGGCGCCCCGCCCGGCCTCGTCCGCGCCCGGGCGCTGCTGCTGGTCGTGCTCCTCGTCGCGGCGACCACCTCGGTCTGCGGGCCGATCGCCTTCGTCGCCTTCCTCTCCGGCCCGATCGCCCGGAGGCTCCTCGGCGGCCGGGCCTCGATCGCCGCGGCGGCCCTCGTCGGCTCGGTCATCGTGGTGCTGGCCGACCATGCCGGCGCCTACGCCATACCTGACGTGAACCTTCCCGTCGGTGTCGTCACCGGCCTCGTCGGCGCCCCCTTCCTCCTGTGGCTCCTCACCCGTGAAAGGGCTTCCTAGATGACCTCCCTGACCGCCGAACGTCTCAGCCTCGGCTACGGCGAGCAGACGATCGTGCACGACCTCGACCTCACCGTCCCCGAGGGCAGGGTCACCGCCATCGTCGGCCCCAACGGGTGCGGCAAGTCCACGCTGCTGCGCGGGCTCTCCCGCCTGCTGCGGCCCAAGGACGGGCGCGTGCTGCTCGGCGACCGCGACGTCCACCGGATGCCGACCAAGCAGGTGGCGCGCTCAATGGCGCTGCTGCCCCAGCACCCGGTCGTGCCCGAGGGCATCACGGTCGGCGAGCTGGTCGCCCGCGGCCGCCACCCCCACCACGGCCTGCTGCGCCGGTGGACCCGCGAGGACGACGAGGTGGTCGCCGAGGCGCTGGAGCTGACCTCCACCAGCCACCTGGTCGGCCGTGAGGTCGGCGAGCTCTCCGGCGGGCAGCGGCAGCGCGTGTGGATCGCGATGGTGCTGGCCCAGCGCACCGATCTGCTGCTGCTCGACGAGCCGACGAGCTTCCTCGACATCGCCCACCAGGTGGAGGTGCTCGACCTGGTCCGCGACCTGTCCGTCGACCGCGGCACGACGGTGGTCATGGTGCTGCACGACCTGGCGATGGCGGCCCGCTACGCCGACCACCTGGTCGCGATGCGCGGCGGCCGGGTCGTCGCCCAGGGCAACCCCCGCGAGGTCGTGACGGCCGAGACCGTCTGCGACGTCTTCGGCATCACCTGCCGCGTGCTGTGGCAGGAGGCCACCGGCGACCTGTCCGTCATCCCGCTCGGCCGGCACCGGCCGGTCGGGCACGCCCTGGGCACCGCGGGCACCCCGCGGATCGCCCCGGAGCTCGCCCCCGAGCTGGAGGTCCTGCGATGAACGCCCCCCTGAGCGACACCCTCGCCCGCGGCGCGCGGCAGGTCGCCGAGCGGGCGGCCGCCGAGGCCGACGCCCGCACGACGGCGATGCCGCTGGAGCGCAGCGAGCACGCCTGCGTCCTCGCGACCGTGCGGGCGGCGCGGTGGGTCGCCCCCCAGCTGCGCCGGCTCACCGTGCACGTGCCCGGCCTCGTGGGCCGGTGGGAGCCGTTCGGGCCCGACGAGTTCGTGGGCCTGGTCATGCCGCAGTCCGGGACGGCACTGCCTGACCTGTCGGGGGTCAGCGGCCCCAACCCGCGGCCGGTCCTGGCGCAGATGCCGGAGGACGTGCGCCCCGACGTGCGCTGGTACACCGTCCGCGCCTACCGGCCCGAGGTCGCCGAGCTCGACCTCGAGGTCGTGCTCCACCCGGACGGCGAGGTCGACGAGGGACCCGGCGCCCGATGGGTGCGCGCCGCCGCACCGGGCGACGAGCTCGCGGTGCAGACCGGCACGACCTGCTACCACCCGCCCGCCGACGCCCGGGTGCAGGTGGTCGCCGGCGACGAGACGGCATACCCGTCCATGGTGGGGATGATCGAGCGCGCACGCGGGCGTGACGTCGAGCTGCACGTCCTGCTCGAGGCCACGCCCGGTGCGCTGCCCGACCTGCCGGCCCCGGAGCGCGGCAGCCTCACCGTGGTCGAGCGGGACGGACGGCCGGGCGACGCCCTCCTCGAGGTGCTCGCGGACGCCGACCTGCCGGACCCCGACTACGGCTGGGTCGCCGGGGAGCAGGAGCTGGCCGCCGGGGTCCGCCGGCACCTGGTCCGCGAGCGCGGCGTGCCCGCCACGTCGGTGTACTTCTGCGCCTACTGGATCCTCGGGCGGCCGCGCGGCTGACGCCCTGGGCACCGCGGTTCCTGAGGCGTCAGACCGGCATGCTCACCGACCCCCCGGTCCCTTCGGGTCGAAGATCAGCAGGTCCCCGCCCTGATCGTCCGAGAGCCGCAGCCTGGTGTCGGCCACCTCGTAGCGCCGCACCGCCTCGAGCGCGTCGAAGAACTTCTGCTCGACCGCCATCTGCTCCTCCGTCCCGCCCACGGCGGTCCTCGTGACGTCCTCGAGCTGGAACGTCCCGTCGCTGCTCCAGGTGTAGGACCCGCCGAACTGGTTGACCCCGGAGTGCCCGGTCACCTCGCCCGCGTCCAGGGTCATCGTCGGGACCATCCCCGCGTCGTCGACCACCGGACCGGCCGCGTCCCCGAAGGAGGCGAGCTCCCACGGCCCGTCGAGGGCCTCGTTCCGGCCACCGCCGAGCAGCCCGCAGCCCGCAGCCGCCACGAGCACCGTGAGCAGCACGGCGAGCCCGGCGGCTGCACCGGCCCGCAACGACCTCATGCGCCCGAGGCTACTCCCGGGTGGCGTGGAACCATGGAGGTGCGCGGCGCCGTCGCACCCGCAGCTGCGGGCGAGCGTCGGCCGCGGAGAGGAGCTCGGGGTATGTCGATCCGTCAGCGGGTGCTCGTCGGGGGCGTGGCGACGCTCGGGGTGGTGGGGGCCAGCGTGGGATGGTTCCTCGCCGAGGCGCCCGGGCACCCCGCCACGCAGGTCCAGCTGGAGGACACCGCCGGGGTCATCCACGAGCCCGACCTGCTGTCCGGGGTCGAGGACGTGCGCTTCCACGAGCCCACCACGGTGGCGGTGTTCACCACCCGCGGCGGCGAGGAGGCGCTGACCGACGACCTCGCCCTCAACGACGCCGTCCTGGAGCACGCCCGCCAGGACCGGACCGACTGGCTCAGCGACGACGGGCAGCGGTGGGCCGACGGGCTCTACGTCTGGGCGGTCGACCCCGAGGGGCGGCTCGTCGGGACCTACTTCGGCGACGACCGGGCGGTCGGCGAGGACGCCCAGCTGGCGATCCAGGACGCCACCAAGGACGACCTGCGCGCCGGCCGCTGGACCGACGGCGCGGTCGTCGGGGTCGAGGAGGCCGCCGCCCGGATGAACGCACCCTTCGTCCGCACCGCCGGCGGGATCGCCGTTGCCGGGGTCGCCTCGCTGGCCACGCTCGCGGGGGCCGGCACCTGGCTCGGCGTGGGGATGCACCGGGCGAGGAGGAGCCGCCGGAGCCGGGCGGCCGGCGACACGGCGATGGCCAGCGTCGTGCGGGACCAGGAGGTGACCGAGCTGCACGCCCGGCTCATTCCGGAGGACTCGCGCTACGGCGGTCAGATGCTGCGGCGCTACGACGACTACAGCCGCGGCGTCCGGGAGCTGACCGAGCTGGGCAACGCGGCCCGCGGCATCCCGGAGAAGGACTACGACACGCCCGAGGCCGTCGAGCGGCTCGCCGCCTACGAGGAGAAGGCCACCTCGCTGGACCAGCTGGACGACGTCATCGCCGACACCGCCGCCTTCCTCAACCGGGACCGCGCGTGGGTGGAGGCCTGGCACCGCCAGGTCGCCCCCGTCCGGGAGGACCTCGAGGGGGTCGAGGACCTCCTGGGGACCGAGCTGCCCGAGGAGATGCGCGGACTTCCGGAGGCGGACCGGTTGCGGCAGTTCGCCTCCGAGGAGCTGGCCGGGCTGGACCGCCTCCGTGGCGAGCTGGAGCACCGGCAGGTCTCGCCCGACGACGCCCTCGACCACCTGCGGGCGACGCGGGACGGCCTCAGCGAACGGCTCGACGCGCTGGCCGGGGCCGTGGCCCGGACGTTCGGGGAGGACGAGGACGAGCGGAAGACGCTGGACACGGCGCTGAGGACCGAGCGCGACCGGCGGCGGTCCGAGCCGACGATCGTCGCGACGGCCTACCCGACCTGGACGTGGTTCGGCACCCACGCGTTCGTCTCCGGCTGGTCGGCCGGCAAGGGCGAGGTCGAGCAGGCGCGGTCGGCCGCCTCCGGCGGGTCCGGCTCCGGCTACAGCGGCGGCGGCAGCTTCAGCGGGGCGGGCAGCTCGTCGCGGTTCTGACTCACAACCGGTCGACGGCCTCCTTGGCCTCGCGCAGGCCCATGCCCGTGTGCTCTCGGACGAGCTTGATCGCAGCGATGGGCGAGCCGGCCCGCTTGAGCCGGCGGGCCTCCTCCCAGAACGGCTCCTCCTGCGGCGTGAAGCCTCGAGGACCGCCTCGTCGACGCCCTGACCTCGGGCGAGGTGCTCGACGAGGCGGGTCAGGTGGCGCACCTGCCCCGAGAGGGAGTCGACCTTCCGGGAGAGCCGGGCGATCTGTTCGTCGCTGGTGAAGAGACCCATGGCCCGACCCTACGGACCGCAGCGGCCTCAGCCCTGAGGGGCCCGGTCGTGGCGTGCATCCTGCCCGCCCGCACCGCGCCCGTCGCCGCTGTCCCGCCGCCCGTGGCGCACGCCGAGGCGCACCGCGAGGTAGATCAGGACGACGGGCACGGCCATCAGCAGCAGGACCGCCAGGTGCCAGACCTGGATGCGCACGCGCCGAACCCAGACCTGGCGGGCACCGTCGCGCCATCCTCCGGCGGTGACCCACCTGCGTCCTGCCTGCGCGGGGGACGCCAGACTGAGGGCGCACACGCACCACAGCCCGAGGAGCCCCATGGCCGACGACCGCCCCACCATGCGGGCCGTGCGCTACGACGCGTTCGGCGCGCAGCCCTACGTGACGCAGGTGCCGGTCCCCCGTCCCCGGCCGGACGGTGTCGTCGTCCGCGTCGAGGCGACGGGGGTCTGCCGCTCGGACTGGCACGCGTGGCAGGGGCACGACGACGACATCACCGAGCTGCCGCACGTGCCCGGCCACGAGTTCGCCGGCGTGGTCCACGAGGTCGGGGCGGACGTCCGCACGGTGGCCGTCGGCGACCGGGTCGTCGTCCCGTTCGTCTGCGGGTGCGGCACCTGCGAGGTATGCCGTGCCGGCGCCTCCCAGGTGTGCCCGCACCAGTGGCAGCCGGGGTTCAGCGGACCAGGGTCGTTCGCCGAGCTGGTCGCGGTGCCGTGGGCCGACCACAACGTCGTCCACCTGCCCGACGAGATCGGGGCGGACGTCGCGGCGGGCCTGGGGTGCCGGTTCGCGACGGCATACCGCGGGATCGTCGACGTGGCCCGGGTGACCGACGGGGAGCACGTGGCCGTCCTCGGATGCGGTGGGGTCGGGCTGGCGGCGGTCATGGTCGCCCGGTCGCGCGGCGCGCACGTGGTCGCGGTGGACGTCAGCCCCGAGGCGCTCGACCTGGCGCGCACGGTCGGCGCCGAGCAGACCGTGCGGGTGGACGTCGCCACCGACCCTGCCCTGGAGAGCGCGGTCGCGCGGGTGCGGGAGCTCGTGCCGGGCGGGGTCGACGTCGGCGTCGCGCCCTGGGCAGCGTCGCCACCGCCCGGGCCGCCACCTCGGTGCTGCGCGTGCGCGGCCGTCACCTGCAGCTGGGGCTGATGCCGCCCGCCGTCGTCGGCGACCGGGCCAGCGTGCCGATGCATACGGTGGTCGCCCGGGAGCTGCAGGTGCTGGGCAGCCACGGGATGGCCGCGGCCGACTACCCGCGGATGCTGGCCGACGTGGTGGCGGGGCGACTCGCGCCGGAGCGGTTCCTCGGCCGGACGATCACGCTGGCGGAGGCACCGGCGGCCCTGGCCGCGATGAGCGGCCCGACGACCCCGGGGGTGACCATCGTCCGGCCGTGATCGTGCCTACACGTCGCGCAGGACCGCCGCCGTCGCGACGGCGGCACCGGCCGCCTCGTGGCCCTTGTCCTCCTGCGACCCGGGCAGGCCGGCCCGGTCGAGCGCCTGCTGCTCGTCGTCGCAGGTCAGCACGCCGAAGCCCACGGGGACGCCGGTGGTGACCGAGACGGTGGTCAGGCCGTCGGTGGCCGCCGAGCAGACGTAGTCGAAGTGCGGCGTGCCACCCCGGATGACGACCCCGAGGGCCACGAGCGCGTCGTAGCGGCCGGTCCGCGCGAGCCGGGCCGCGGCGACGGGCAGCTCGAAGCTGCCGGGCACCCGCACCTCGTCGACCTCGGTGACCCCGGCCTCGGCCAGGGCCCGGCGGGCACCGTCCAGCAGCCCGTCCATGACGACGGTGTGCCAGGACGCGGCGACCACGGCCACCCGCATCCCGCTGCCGTCGGCCGCCACGGCGGGGGCTCCGCTCCTGCTCATGTCCTGCTCCTCGTCGGTCCGTCGGCCGTGTCCTGGTCCAGCTCGCGGCGGTGGGTCACGAGCTGGTCGATGGTCAGCACGGGCAGCCCGTGCTCGGCGCCCAGCTCGAGCACCTGGGTGGTGCGCAGCATCTCGCCCTCGTCGTCGACGAGCTCGGCGATGGCCGCCACCGGCGTCAGGCCGGCGAGGGCGCACAGGTCGACGGCCGCCTCGGTGTGGCCGCGACGCTCCAGCACGCCCCCGGCGCGGGCCCGCAGGGGCACGACGTGGCCCGGCCGGCGCAGGTCGGTCGCCCCCGTGGCCGGGTCGCCCAGGGCGGCGACGGTGCGGCACCGGTCGGTGGCGCTGATCCCCGTGGTCACGCCCTCGGCCACGTCGACCGTGATCGCGTAGGCCGTCCGCAGGGCGTCCTCGTTCTGCTCCACCATCGGCGGCAGCGCGAGCCGGTCGGCCCAGTCGGCGGGCATCGGGGCGCACAGGTATCCCGAGGAGTGCCGGATCGTCCACCCGGTCCACCGGGGCGTGATCGTCTGCGCGGCGAGGATGACGTCCCCCTCGTTCTCCCGGTCGACGTCGTCCAGCACGAGCACCGGCAGCCCGTCGCGCAGCGCCTCGAGCGCCGCCTCCACCGAGGACAGGCCGGGGACCACGGCGCTGCTCGTCATGACGTCGTCCCCGTCGACCCGGTCGTCCCGCCCGCCCCTGCGGCGACGAGCCGCTCGACGTACTTGGCCAGCACGTCCACCTCGACGTTGACCTCGTCGCCGGGCTGCCGGCGGCCCAGGGTGGTCAGCTCCAGGGTGGTCGGGATGAGGCTCACCTCGAAGGCGTCCTCGTCGAGCGCGGAGACGGTGAGCGAGACCCCGTCCAGGCAGACCGAGCCCTTGTGCACGACGTACCGGGCCAGCTCCGGCGGCAGCGAGAACCGGACCACCTCCCACCGGTCCCCCGCGTCCGGGAGATCACCCGGGCGGTGCCGTCGACGTGGCCCTGCACGATGTGGCCGCCGAGCCGGTCGTCCACCCGGACGGCCCGCTCGAGGTTAACCGGGTCCCCCTCGATGAGGCGGCCCAGCGTGGTGCGGGCCAGCGTCTCGGCCATGACGTCGGCGACGAAGCCGTCACCGACGACCTCGGTCACGGTCAGGCAGACCCCGTCGACGCGACCGAGTCGCCGTGGGAGAGACCGGGGACGACCGTCGGTCCGGAGATCTCGACGCGGCTGCTGTCCTGCCCGTCGGTCCGTCGGGCCAGGCGGCCGAGCTCCTCGACGATGCCGGTGAACATGGGGCTCCTCAGGGGGTCGGGGACGGGGCGAGCGTCCGCTGGTCGGTGGTGGTCGGCGGTGCCGGTCGGGCGTGCCCGACGGACGGGGTGGACCGCGCCCCACGCTCGCGGGGCGGCGCCTGCGGGACGAGGGAGAGCCGCAGGTCGGGTCCCACCCGGGTCACGTCGACGAGGTCCAGGCGGGCGACGTCCTCGATCGAGGCGATGCCCAGGTCGCCCACGCCGGCGGCCCCGGCACCGAGCAGCGCCGGGGCCAGGTAGACGAGCACTTCGTCGACGCACCCGGCCCGCCAGAAGGCGGCGGCCAGCGTGGGCCCGCCCTCCAGCAGCACCCGGTGGACGCCGCGGCGGGACAGCTCGGCCAGGACCTGGCGTGGTTCGGAGGTGCGCAGGTGCAGCAGCTCGCCGGGGCCGGTCCGCAGCCGCGCGTCCACCGGCAGGTCCCGGCGGCCGACGACCACGCGCAGGGGCTGGTCGGGCAGCAGCTCACCCTCGGCGGTGCGCGCCGTCAGGCTGGGGTCGTCCCGCAGCGCGGTGCCCGTGCCGACGACCACGGCCCCGACCCGCGAACGCAGCAGGTGCGCGTCGGCCCTGGCCTCGGCGGAGGTGATCCAGCGGCTGGAGCCGTCGGCCGCGGCGACCCGGCCGTCCAGCGTCATCGCCGCCTTCCAGACCACGACGGGCCGGCCCAGGCGGGCGGCCGCGGTCCAGTCGGCCACGAGCGCCTCGGCGTCGCGGTGGGGGTGCACCTCGACCTCGATCCCCCGCTCGCGCAACCATTCCGCCCCGCCGGCGGCCTGGGGGGTGGGGTCCGGGACGGCGAAGACCACCCGCTCCACCCCGGCGTCCCGCAGGGCGTGCGTGCAGGGGCCGGTGCGGCCCTGGTGGTTGCACGGCTCGAGGGTCACGTATGCGGTCGCGCCCCTCGCGCGGTCACCGGCGGCGGCAAGGGCCACGGCCTCGGCGTGGGGGCTGCCGGCCCCGCGGTGGTGGCCGCGGCCCACCACGGTGCCGTCGGGCGCGACGACGAGGCAGCCGACCCGGGGGTTGGGGTCGACGGCGGGTCCGTGCAGCGCAGCGTCGACCGCCTGGTCCAGCCAGCGGGTGTCGGTGCTCATCGGCGTCTCTCCGTCGTCGGTCCTGCCCGGGACGAGGGGGACGACGGCAGAGGACCGCCGGAGGCCGGATCCGGTCCGAGGGACCGGGTCACGCCGACGCGTGGTCCACCGCGCGCTGCCTCCCTTCCGGACTTTCACCGTCGGTCCTGGAGTTTCACCAGGTCAACCGGCCGCTGGCTGCGGTCGGGTCGCGGACTGTCACCGCCGGCTCGGAATTGCACCGACCCCGGAGCGCGTGTGCTCTCCTCCCACGGTATCAGGGGCGGCGGGCCGCGCCGACCGGCGCGAGGAGCCGTCGGTCAGCGACGGCGACGCCGCCCCCGCGGTCGACGGTGGTGCAGGCGGGCGGCCCGCAGGGCCAGGCCCGACGCCAGCACGGCCGTCCCCGCCAGCACCGCCGTGGGCGGAAGGGTGACGACGAGGACGAGGCAACCGACGGCCCCGACGGCCTGGAGGGCTCGGGAGAAGCGACGGTGGTCCTCGTCCTGGGTCCAGGCCGAGAGGTTGGCGACCAGGTAGTAGAGCAGCACCCCGAACGAGGAGAAGCCGATCGCCTCCCGCAGGTCGACCGTGAGGACCAGCACGACCACGACGCCCGCGAGCGCGACCTCCGCCCGGTGCGGCACCCGGTGCCGGGGGTGCACGGCGGCCAGCCAGCCGGGCAGGTCGTCCTGCCGCGCCATCGCCAGGCTGGTCCGGCCGATCCCGGCGATGAGCGCGAGGAGGGCGCCGAGGGAGGCGGCAGCGGCCCCGACCCGGACGACGACGCCCGCCCAGGCCCACGGGCCGGCCGCGGCCAGGTCGGCCAGCGGCGCGGCCGAGGAGGCCGTCCCCTCCGCACCCAGGACCGCGAGCAGGGTGGCGGCGACCACGGCATACACGAGGACGGCACCGCCGAGGGCGAGCTGGATGGCCCGGGGGATCGTCCGGGCGGGGTCGCGCACCTCCTCCCCCATCGTCGCGATGCGGGCGTAGCCGGCGAAGGCGAAGAAGAGCAGGCCGGCCGACTGGAGGACACCGTAGCCGGGGACTGCCGCCAGACCGTCCGTGCCCGCGCCCACCAAGCCGCTGCCCGCACCGGGTGCCCCGGCGGGCAGCACACGGGTCCAGTCCGGGTCGCCGCCGACGACCCCGGCCAGCACGACCAGCCCGAGCGAGACGAGGACGACCGTGACGATGACCCTGGCCAGCCCGGCGGTCCGGGTGACCCCGTGGTAGTTGACCGCCGCCAGCGCCACCACGGCGGTGGCGGCGACGGGACGCTCCCAGCCGGGCGGTGCGGCATACGCGGCGAAGGTCAGCGCCATCGCGGCGCAGCTGGCGGTCTTGCCGACGACGAACGCCCACCCGGCGGCGAAGCCCCACCAGGCCCCCAGCCGCTCCCGGCCGTAGACGTAGGTGCCGCCGGAGGTCGGGTACTGCGCCGCGAGCTGGGCCGAGGAGGTCGCGTTGGCGTAGGCGACGAGCGCGGCGACCGCCAGGCCGACGAGCAGCCACGTGCCGGCCGCCTGCGCCGCGGGGGCGAACGCCGCGAAGACCCCGGCGCCGATCATCGAGCCCAGGCCGATGACGACGGCGTCGGCGGTGCCCAGCCGCCGGGCCAGGGTCGGGTGGTCGGTCACCGGCTGCTCCTGCGGGTATGGCGTGGTCAAGGGGCGGGCGGCGGGTGCCGGTACGGCGCCACCGGGGGTCGGGCGGGATCATCCTGGCACGCTCCCTAGACTGTGGACATGTCACCCATCGCCCTGTCCGTGCTCGACCTCCTGCCCGTCCGCACCGGCCAGACCACCGCCCAGGCCCTCGACGCCGCCCGGTCCCTGGCCGTCGTGGCCGACCGCGGCGGGGTGACCCGCTACTGGCTGGCCGAGCACCACAACACGATGTCGGTGGCCTCGACCAGCCCGCCGGTGGCGATCGGGATGCTGGCGGCGGCGACGGAGCGGATGCGGATCGGCTCCGGCGGGGTGATGCTGCCCAACCACGCCCCCCTCGCGGTGGCGGAGCAGTTCGCGCTGCTGGAGGCGGCATACCCCGGTCGGATCGACCTGGGGATCGGGCGGGCCCCCGGGACCGACCCCGTGACCAGCTGGGCCCTGCGCGCCGGGCAGTCGGACGCCGACGCGGTGCAGCGGTTCCCGGAGTACGTCCAGCAGGTGATGGCGTTCATGGACCCTGAGGGTGCCGCCGTGCAGATCGGGCAGCGCCAGCATGCGATCCGCGCGACGCCGTCGGCGCGCACGGCCCCGCCGGTGTGGCTGCTGGGCTCCTCCGACTACTCGGCGCGGCTGGCGGCCGAGCTGGGACTGCCCTACGTCTTCGCCCACCACTTCGCCGGGCGCGGGACGGCCGCGGCGCTGGAGCTCTACCGGTCCGGCTTCGCCGGCCCCGGCGAGCCGCGCACCTTCCTCACCGTCAACGCCGTGGTCGCCGACTCCCGCGAGGAGGCCGGGCGGCTGGCGCTGCCGTTCCACCTGATGATGGCCAGCCTGCAGGCGCCAGGCCCGCTGCGGATGCGGCCGCTGCTGACGGTCGACGAGGCGCTCGAGGAGCCGCTGCCGATCCCGCAGCCGGCCTTCGACGCCGTCACCGACCCCTGGCTGCTGGGGACCGCCGACGAGGTGGCCGACCAGGTGAGGGCGCTGGCGTCGCAGTTCGGCGTGGACGAGGTCATGGTCCAGCCGGTGGCGGGGGCGTATGCCGCCGAGCAGCTGGACCGCGACGTGCATCGGCAGCGGACGGTCCAGGAGCTGGCCACCCGCCTGGTGTGACGCCCCGCCTCGGGGAGGGCCGCCTCCGTCGATAGTTGACTTGTCACATAACTGCCCCTAGGGTGGAGCCGAATCCCCACCACCCGATCTTCAGGAGTTTTCGCATGGGTCTCTTCGACTGGTTCACCAAGAAGTCCGACGCCGCCTCGACCGGCACCAAGACCACGGCCCCGGTGGCCACCGCCGCGTCGCCGGCCACCGACAGGTCGGTCCCGGCCGCGGCGGAGACCGAGACTGCCGCTGCCGAGCTCGACGGCACGTGGACGATCGACCCTAGCCACAGCAGCCTCGGCTTCGTCGCGAGGCACGCGATGGTGACCAACGTCCGCGGCACCTTCGACGAGTTCGAGGGCAGCGGCGTCGTGGACACCGAAGACCTGTCCGCCTCGCACGCCACCGTCGTCATGCAGGCGGCGAGCATCAACACCGGCGCGGCCGACCGGGACGCCCACCTGCGCTCGGCCGACTTCTTCGACGTGAAGACCTACCCGGAGGTGCGCTTCAGCACCACCTCCGTCGAGCGCGTCGACGAGGAGACCTTCCGGCTGGACGGCGAGCTGACCATCAAGGACGTCACCCGCCCGCTGTCGGTCGAGCTGACCAGCACGGGCCTTGCCAAGGACCCGTTCGGCAACCTGCGCGCCGGCTTCGAGGGCGAGACCAGCATCAACCGCAAGGACTGGGGCCTGACGTGGAACGCCGCCCTGGAGACCGGCGGCGTGCTCGTCGGCGAGAAGATCAAGCTCGTCCTGGACATCTCCGCGATCAAGTCGGCCTGACCGGCCGGGGCGTCAGGCCCGGTCCGACGGGTGTCCGGGCCGGGTGTCCACGGAACGGTCCGCCTCCTCCGCCGGCACGTCGGAGCCCTCCTCGGTGGGCGTGCCCAGGTGGGCCAGGTGGGCCGAGCCGACGGGGTCTCCCCCGCCCCGGGTGGCGTACAGGCTCGTGACGGTGACGAGGGCGAGCACGCCGACGATGACCAGGAGCGAGGCCAGGGTCGGCACCTCGGGGACGCCGGGCCAGAGGCCGTGCGCCCAGTGCAGCACCAGCTTGACGCCGATGAAGCCCAGGATCGCCGCCAGGCCGTAGCCGAGGTGCACGAGCTTGCTCAGCGCGCCCTGGAGCACGAAGTAGAGCGCGCGCAGGCCCAGGAGCGCGAACGCGTTGGTGGCGAAGACGAGGAACGGGTCGCCGGTGATGCCGTAGACGGCCGGCACCGAGTCGACGGCGAAGACGATGTCGGTGGCGAAGATCGCCACCACGACCACGGCCAGGGGGGTGAGCGCCCGCCGGCCGGCCTCCCGCACGACCAGCCGGGTGCCGCGGTAGTCCTCGGTGACGGGGACGAACCGGCGGATCAGCCGGACGGAGCGCATCGACGACACGTCGAGGTCGTGGCTTCCCCCGCTGAGCTGGTCGCGCAGGACCTTGACCGCCGTGGCCAGCAGGATGACCCCGAAGAGCAGGAAGGCCCAGGTGAAGTTGGCCAGCACGGCCGCCCCAAGGGCGATGAAGACGGCCCGCAGCACCAGGGCGGCGGCGATGCCGAAGAGCAGGACCCGCTGCTGCAGCTCCTTGTGCACGGCGAAGGCCGACAGCAGGAGCATGAAGACGAACAGGTTGTCCACGGACAGGGACTTCTCGACGAGGTAGCCGGTGAGGTACTCCAGCCCCGTGGTGGAGCCGAAGCGGGTCCAGACGTAGGCGCCGAAGGCCAGCGGGAGGGCGATGTAGAACACGCTCCAGCCCACCGCCTCCCGCATCGACACCTCGTGGGGCGTGCGGGTCAGGGCGAAGTCCAGCGCGAGCAGGGCCAGCACGGCGGTCACGGTGACGGCCCATAGGCCGGGGGTGGCGACGGTGGAGATGGCCGACGGCACGGCGGCAGCGGGGATGGTCAGCATCAGGGGAAGGGCCTCTCGGTCAGATCAGGTCGATCGGATCGAGGTCTCCTTCACCCGGGCCACGGGCCGCCGTCCGGGACACCCCTGGGGTGACGTAGTGACCGGAGCGGCGCTGGGAAGTACTCCCCTCGCTGGCGACGATGGTACGGCAGGACGGGCCCGGCGGGAAACCGCCGGGGCCCGTCTGCCTCCGTCCTCAGGGCGTGCTGCGCAGCTTGAACCATCCCCAGGCGGCGGTGGCCAGGAACGCGATGACACCGATCACCAGGAGCCAGAAGAGCCCCTCGAGCAGGGCGCCGAGGACGGAGAGCACGAGCCAGAGGATGAGCAGGGCGACGATGAGCGTCTTCATGGCTCCATCCTCCCAAAGGCTGCGGTCCGGTCAGTAGACGATCGAGAACACCCAGACCGCCAGCGTCATCACCGTGATGGTCACCAGGACGATGCCGATGAGGTTGAGCCAGAGGCCACCCTTCATCATCTGGGGGATGGTGACGTAGCCGGAGCCGAACGCGATGGCGTTGGGCGGGGTGGCCACCGGCAGCATGAACGCGCACGTGGCGGCCAGCGCCACCGGGATGACCAGCAGCATCGGGTCGACCCCGATCCCGAGGGCGACGCCGCCGGCCACGGGCAGGAAGGTGGCCGCCGTCGCGGTGTTGCTCGTCAGCTCGGTGAGGAAGATGATCCCGGCGGCGAAGACCACGACGAGCAGCACGACCGGCAGACCGCCGAGGCCCTCGGCCTGGCCGCCGATCCACTCGGTCAGGCCGGAGGCGCCGAACTGGGCGGACAACGCCAGCCCGCCGCCGAAGAGGAGCAGCACGCCCCACGGGAGCTCTACCGCGCTCTCCCAGTCGAGCAGGCGCACGCCGCGGGCGGCACCGGCGGGCAGCAGGAAGAGCAGGAGCGCCACGGCCATCGCGATGCCGGCGTCGCTGATCGGCGGCTCCTCCCAGATCAGCGGCACGGTCACCCAGGCCAGCGCGGCGAGGACGAACAGGGCCAGCACCCGGATCTCGCCCTGGGACATGCCGCCCAGCTTGGCGACCTCCTCGTCCATGAGCTCGCGGCCGCCGGGGATCTCGTCGATCTCGGGCTTGAAGATCACCTTGGTCAGCAGGAACCAGGCGATCACGAGGAAGACCACCGCGAGCGGGACGCCGACCAGCATCCACTGGCCGAAGCCGACATCGATGTCGTGGTTCTCGGCGAGGTAGCCGACCATCAGCGTGTTCGGCGGCGTGCCGATGATGGTGCCCAGGGAGCCGATCGAGGCGGCGTAGGCGATGCCGAGCATGAGGGCGGTGCCGAAGTTGGACTCGATGACGGCGTCCTTGACCGCCTCCGACTGCAGGTCGGGCTCGCCCCCCTCGGCACCGGCCGCGGCCGGCTCGCCGACCTTCTCGCCGAGCGTGGTCACGAGCATGAGCACCGAGACGCCGATGGGCAGCATCATGACGGCGGTGGCGGTGTTGGAGACCCACATGGACAGGAAGCCGGTGGCGATCATGAAGCCGGCCACCACCATCGCCGGGTTGGTGCCCATCGCCCGCACGGTGACCAAGGCGATGCGGCGGTGCAGGTTCCACCGCTGCATCGCCAGGGCGAGCATGAACCCGCCCATGAAGAGGAAGATGATGTTGTTGCCGTAGGACGCGCCGACGTCGTTGACGCTGGCCTCCCCCAGGACCGGGAACACCACGAGGGGCACCAGGGCGGTCGCCGGGATCGGGAGGGCCTCGGTCATCCACCAGATGCCCATGAGCACGGCGACGGCGGCGGTCAGCTTGGCCGGGTGCGCCACGTCCCCCATGAGCAGGTAGATGGCGAGGGCGGCGACAAGACCGGCCGCCAGGCCGCCCCAGCGGACCGTGTTGGCACGGGGCTCCAGGCCCGGGTCCCGCTCGCCGGGGGACTTCTGCTCGATCTCCGCCCCTCGGTCCGGGTCGGGTGCGAACCGGTGCAGGTGGTCGCCGGGGACCTGCGGTGGTTGGTGGCTCATGGCGGGATCCTCTTCCCCTCGTCACGGACCGGTCGCAGTCACGCTACTCCCGCTCGTCCCACGAGCAACCGGAGAACCACCAGGGACAGCAGGATCGCCACCGCCACGAAGCCGACCACCCCGGTCCAGCCCCTCGCCTCGAGGGCCAGGCCGCCGGCCCAGCCCAGCAGGCTGGACCCGCCGTAGTAGGCCAGGTTGTACAGCCCTGTCGACTGGGCCCTCGCGGTCACCGCCCGGGCCCCCGCCCACCCGGAGGCCACCGCGTGGGCGCCGAAGAAGCCGGCCGTCATCACGACCAGGCCGAGCAGCACCAGCCACAGCGGCCCGGTCAGCGTGGCGAGCAGGCCGGCCAGCATGACGAGCACGGAGGCGACGAGCACGGCATACCTGCTGTGACGGGCGGCCAGGACCCCCGCCCGCGGCGCGGAGACGGTGCCCGCCAGGTAGGCGAGGAACACGAGCCCGACCGCCCAGGCCGGCAGCAGGTAGGGCGCGGCCACGAGGCGGAAGGCCAGGTAGTTGTAGACGGCGACGAACCCGCCCATGAGCAGGAAGGCGACGATGTAGAGGCCCAGGAGGGCCCGGTCCTGCAGGTTGGTCAGCACCCGTCGTCCGGTCGAGGAAGCTCTCGCCGCGGACCCGGACGAAACGGCGTTCGCGCGGGGCCAGCAGGACGAAGCCGACGGCGGCGGCCGCGGCCATCGCCGAGACGGCCGTCATCCCCACGCGCCACGAGGTCAGGTCGGCGACCGGGGTGGCCACGACCCGGCCGAGCAGCCCACCGACCGTCGTCCCGCCGACGAACCAGCCGGCGGCCACCGAGGCCGACCGTGCGTCGACCTCGTCGTTGAGGTAGGCCATCGCCAGCACCGGCACCCCGCCCAGGAAGGCGCCCTCGAGGAGGCGGGCCAGCAGGACCAGCTCGAAGGTGGGCGCCCACGCCGCCGCCAGGCCCAGGACGGTCGCGCCGACGACGGCCGCGACCATCGCCCGCAGGCGCCCGTAGCGGTCCCCCACGAACGACCAGGGCACGACCGCGAGCGCGAGGCCGAGGGTGGCGGCGGACACCGCGAGCGCGGCCCGGTGGGCGGTGGCGCCCAGGTCGTCGGCGATCTGCGGGAGCACGCCCTGGGGCGAGTAGAGCTGGGCGAAGGTGGCCACCCCCGCCAGCACGAGGGCGGCGAGGAGACGTCGGTATGCCGTGCTGCCGCGGGCGTGCCCCGGCACGGTCCTACTGGCTGAGCAGGCTGCGTGCGATCTCGGTGAGGCCCGCCTCGGTCGCGTCGGCGTCCGGCACCGCCGGGTCGTCACCGAAGACGATCGCCTGCAGGCTGACCATCCACCGTTCCTGACCCTGCCGCACGTGCAGCTGGGAGTTGTTGAGGATGAAGGCCTCCTCCCCCAGCCCGTCGAGCTCGCGGTAGAGGTCCTCGTCCTCGGCGTACTGCTCCTGGTAGACCGAGAAGAGGTCGTTCTGGTCGAGGGCGGCGGCCAGCCCCTCCCCCTCGGCGTTCGTCAGGGACATCCGGCAGGAGGTGACCCCGTCGCCGGGCTCGGGCGGGCTGAACGTCAGGTCGGCGAAGGCCGTGTCGGGGTCCACCGCGGTGAGTGCGTCGCAGATCCTGGTCGCCTCGGCCGCCTCACCGGCAGCGGCCTCGTCCGTCTGCTGCTGGGCCGCAACCTCCTCAACGTCCATCTCCTCGTCCGACGGGTCCGTCTCGGCCGCCGCCACCGGCTGGTCCTCCTCCACCCCGGCCTCGCCGGCGTCGTCGTCCCCACCGCAGGCGGTCAGGAGCACGACCAGGGCCGCGGTCGTGGCGGCGAGGAACCGCCGAGGAGCTGCTGGGTATGGGCGCATGAGCCACCTCTCTCGCACCGGAGGTGCTGGTGGGTCAAGTAAAGCGGTTGGCCGACGCTCACGGCAACGGGACGGGACCACGACGAGTCCTGGCCGTCTACCCTCCGGCGGCGGGCGCGGGGTCTAGCAGCTGCTGCAGGGACTCGAAGGCCGTCGGTTCGATGACGTACCAGGTCTGGCGCCCGTCGCGGCTGCGGGTGAGGAACCCGGTGTCGTGCAGGACGCCGAGGTGGTGGGAGACGGTCGGCTGGGTCAGCCCGAGGTGGTCGGCGAGCTCCTTCGTCGTCGTCCGGGCCCCGTCGCTGGTCCGGATCCGGCCCAGGATGCGCAGCCGCACCGGGTCGCCCAGGGTCCGCAGGGTGCGCGCGAGCAGGTCGGCCTCGGGTCCGTCCAGCTCACCGGCCAGCACCGGCGAGCAGCACAGCTCGCGCAGCTGCTCGGCAGGGGAAGAAGTTGACACCGCGAGGCCTTTCATAGACAGTCATCTAATCATTAGATAGACATCTATGCAAAGGAGCCTCGATGTCCACCACCTCCTCCCATCTTCTCCTGCGGGTCCTCGAGCGGGTCCTCGACACGGTCGAGGCGACCTGGCCCTACCTCGTGCTCAGCGTCCTGCTGGCCTCGGCCATCCAGGTCTACGTCGGCACCGACCGCCTGGGCGGATGGCTGCGGCGCAGCACGCCGATCGCGGTTCTGGGCGCCGTGGCCCTGGGTGCACTGACGCCCTTCTGCTCCTGCGGCACGATGGCTGTGGTCCTCGGGTCGCTGGCGGCCTCCGTCCCGTGGGCCCCGGTGGTCGCGTTCCTGGCCTCCTCCCCGCTGACCAGCCCCGGCGAGTACGCCTGGTCAGTCGGGCTCTTCGGGCCGGCCTTCGCCACGACCTTCCTCCTCGCCGCGGTCGGTGTGGGCCTGCTGGGCGGGACCGCCGCGTGGGTGCTGGAGCGGCACGGCTGGCTGACCGGCCAGGCGAGGGTGGTGGCGTCCTCGCCGGCGCGGAGGGAGGTTGAGGTGCCGGAGCCGGCACTGGTGGGGGGCGGCGGTGCAGGGTGCGGGGCACCCGACGCGCCGACGGGCGCGACGGCATACCTCCTCGAGGGCGGTGGCGCACCGACCTGCGCCAACGACGAGGTCGAGGCCCCGCCGTCGGACCGGCACCGGGAGTTCGGCCGGGTGGTGCTGGCCAACGGCCGGCGGCTGACGGTCTACTTCCTGGCGTTCGCCACCCTGGGCTACCTGGTCGTCGAGCTCGTCCCGTCGTCGTTCTTCGAGCAGCACCTGGGCGACGGCAACGCGCTCACGGCGGTCCCGCTGGCGGCGCTGCTCGGCGTGCCGGTCTACCTCAACACGGACGGGTCGCTGCCGTTGGTCGCCTCATTGATGGACGGTGGCATGGGGGCCGGTCCGGCGCTGGCGTTCCTCATCACCGGGGCCGGCACGAGCGTCGGGGCCTGACCGGGATGCTCGTCGTGGCCCGCTGGCGCGTCGTCGCCCTCGTCGTCGGGACGCTGCTCGTGTCCGCGTGCCTCACCGGGTGGCTGGCGCCGTTGTGGCTCACCTGACACGGTCCGCACCGGCCCGGCAGGAGCATGATGGGACCCATGGTGTGGTTCTGGATCGTCCTGCTGGTCGTCGGGGTCGCGCTGCTCGGCTACACCGCCGTGCGCGTGCTGGTCGGTGGCCTGACGGATGCCTCCGAGGGGTCGGCACCCCCCGCCTCCCGTTCCCGGGCGCGGGAGATCCTGGACGAGCGGTATGCGGCCGGGGAGCTGAGCACGCAGGAGTACGAGGAGCGTCGGGCCGTGCTGGCCCGGGGGGAGGACGGACCGTGAGGCCGGTCAGCCGGCGGACCGCCCTGACCCTGGGCGGTCCGGGCGTGGTGAGCGCGGTCGCGGGCGGGACCGGCCTGTGGCGCGAGCTGACGACCCCGGGCGCTCCTGGCGATCCCGGGGGCGAGCTGGTGGAGCCGGAGGCGCTGGTCAGCAGCGACGGCCGGCTGGACGTGCAGCTCCAGGCCCGGCTCGACACGCACGAGGTCGCCGGACGGTCGGCCACCACGATGGGCTACAACGGCGGCGTGCCGGGTCCGACGCTGCGGCTGCGGCCCGGGGACCTGCTGCGGATCGAGCTGGACAACCAGCTGGACCACGTCACCAACCTGCACGTGCACGGCTTGCACGTCACCCCCGAGGGGAAGGGCGACGACGTCTTCGTCGAGGTCGGGCCCGGGGAGAGGCACCAGTACGAGTACCAGCTGCCCGAGGACCACCCGCCGGGGGTGTACTGGTATCACCCCCACCACCACGGCAGCGTGGCCGACCAGCTGTTCGCCGGCCTCTACGGCGCCATCGTCGTCGAGGAGGACGACCCGCCGGCCGTGGACCGCGAGCGGGTGCTGGTCGTCTCCGACATCACCCTGGCCGAGGACGGTTCCGTCGTGGGTCCCTCGATGCCGGAGCGGATGATGGGCCGGGAGGGCGAGCTCCTCCTGCTCGACGGGCAGCTGGAGCCCCGGCTGCGCGGCCGGGCGGGCGAGCGGGAGCGGTGGCGGGTGGTCAACGCCTGCTCGTCCCGTTTCCTGTCGCTGCGACTGCGCGGTGAGGGCACCGACGGGCAGGTCGTGGGCCGGAACGTGGGCCGGCTGCCTGCGCCGGTGGGCCTGGATGAGGTCGTGCTGGCTCCGGGCAACCGGATGGACCTGCTCGTGGACCTGGCCGAGGGCCAGGCCGAGCTGGTCGCCGTGCCCGTGGACCGCGGCCAGATGATGGGCGGGATGATGGGCGGCGCGGTCGGCCCGGAGGACACCGAACGGGTCCTGGCCCACCTGGAGGTCGACCGGGGCGGGTCCTCGGCCGGCGGGTCCGACGGAGGCGTCGCCGGTGGGCTCCCCGGTGGTCCGGACGGTCCCCTCGCCGACCTGCGCGACGTCGACGTCGACCGGCGCCGGGAGCTGACCATGGAGATGGGCATGGGCGGGATGATGGGCGGCGCGGTGGTCCTGGCAGGGGCCCCGGTGGCGGGGGTGGGGGCCGCCGACCGGGCGGGATGATGGACTTCACCATCGACGGTCGGTCCTTCGACCCCGACCGCACCGACCAGCAGGTGCGGCTGGACACCGTCGAGGAGTGGACCATCGGCAACGTGGGCCCGCTGGACCACCCCTTCCACCTGCACGTGTGGCCCATGCAGGTCATGGACGTGGACGGACGGCGCCCCGAGGAGCCGCTGTGGCTGGACGTGGTCAACGTCCCCGCCGGCGGCACCGTCACCGTGCGGATCAGGTTCGCCGACTTCGGTGGGCGGACCGTCTACCACTGCCACATCCTGGACCACGAGGACCTCGGCATGATGGGCACGATCGTCGCCGGGTGACCCACGGGGCGAGAGCCGACGACCGCCACCGGAAGGAGAGGAACGATGATGGGCAACGGATGGGGCATGGGCGCTGGGTCGATCTGGATGCTGCTGGTGTGGCTCCTGGTGCTCGTCGCCGTCGTCGCCGTCGTGGCGCTGCTGGTCCGCTCCAGCGGCGGCCGGACGAGCGCCTCCGGCGGCCGGTCCGCGGCACGCCGGATCCTCGACGAGCGCTACGCCCGCGGCGAGATCGACGAGCAGGACTACCAGACCCGCCGCCGACGGCTCGAGGAGCCGGACGGCTGAGGGCGTCCTAGCCTCACGTCATACCCCCGCCCTCACCCCTGGAGGAAGGATCCCCTGATGTCCCAGCACGACCAGCACAGCCAGTCCGAGCAGGACCACGACCAGCACAAGAAGCACGAGCGGAAGATGTACCTGATCTTCGCCGCGATGATCACCACCTCGACGGTGACGATGTTCCTGCTGACCTACACCAACGCCTGGACCTGGGCGCACATGACGTTCAGCGAGGAGCGGGTCTACATGGCCCTGCTCATGGGCTCGGCGATGGCCATCATCATGCTCGGCTTCATGT